>NZ_CAUTDQ010000008.1:0-51755 GCF_963537375.1 uncultured Gemella sp. | reverse complement strand
TTGTTGGAGCTTTTTTCTCTTCTGCATATTTCCCATTTACAAAGTAATGTGTTCCCGCATTATCTCTTCCATACCCTGTATATTTCTTACCATTTTGGAAGAAATACCAGTTTGTTCCATCATCATACCACCAGTTTGCTGCTTTCCCATTTACATAGAATACTCCATTCACATATCCTCTTGTTGGAGCTTTTTTCTCTTCTGCATATTTCCCATTTACAAAGTAATGTGTTCCTGCATTATCTCTTCCATATCCTGTATATTTCTTACCATTTTGGAAGAAATACCAACCTGTCCCATCATTATACCACCAATTGGCTTGTTTATTGTTGTGATAAAAAGTTGATCCTTTATATTCAGCATGCACATCATTACTAGTTACAGTACTTACTGTAATTGGTGTTGCCAATACCACCAGTATTCCTAACCCCCATTTTAATTTATATCCCATGTTTTTATAATCTCCTAATAATTAATGTTCACTATTTTATTATACCACTTCCCTCCAATAAACTTCATTACAAGTTAATGACAAAATTAATAAAATTAGGATAAAATAAACATTCTATCCTAATTCACAGATTGTTGACAAAATAGCCAAAATATCAATTGAAATATTGATGTTTTGGTCATTTTTCAAAAAAATAAGCCATATAACCAAGTATCATTAGTATTAAGGAAAGATTATACCTCTCTTAGTGCTATTGTTTTCATACTTTGAACGCAACAAGACAACCAAGCGTACGACTGTACTTTGGTTTCCCTTCTATATTGCGAATATCTACATACATAATTTTATTTTTAATCTGCAAAACTACGTTCTACTGTTTCTTTTCTTCTTTTATACAGTATCTTTCCTTCTTTAGATAAACGTCTCAATCTGGATTCATCATAATAATTTGCGTTTATATGACGTCTTATTATTTTTTTTCATTTTTATCATCACTTTTATATTGTTTATATCCATTTCTATCGATATTTCTGTATCTAAATATTTCTCCTATTCTCTTATCTACAAATATATCTTTTTCTGGTAAGTATTTGAAATATTTTTTATCTTTTAATTTTGAGAATCTTCTATATCCTATTACTGAAAATATGTTTTTTTATCTAATTGTTTTAGTATGTCTAGAGAATAATATCCGCTATCTAACACAACTTTCCCTGAGGTTAATCCGAAATTTTTTTCTATCTGATTTAATCTATCTATATATGGACCACTATCATGAACGTTTCCTGGAGTTATGTGACAATCCATGATTATATTATTTTTCCCATCTACTGTTCTATGGTCTAAATACATAAAACCTTCTTCTTTATGATCTCTGTGATAATAACCGCTATCCGGATCAGTTGTGTTAACTCGTTGTCTTTTTAGTTCTTCTTTTTCTTTATATTCAAAAGGCTTTTTTCCTATTTTTTCTCTCTCTTCGTTTATTTCTTTTTCTAAGTCTAATTTTCTTTCTTTTACTTTTGTAGTTACTTCTATGTTGAATTTTCTTTTGTTTGCGTTGGCTTTTATATGTGTTGAATCAGTAAATAACTCTGTACCACCTACTAATTTTTTATCAATTGCTTGGTTTACTATATTTATAAATATTTGCTCGAATACGTCAGTTCCTTGAAATCGTCGGATATAATTTTGTGAAAATGTAAAGTAGTGAGGAACTGTTTTAGAGAATGGTATCCCTAAAAACCATCTAAATGCAGCATCTGTTTCTATTCTTTTTATTATTTCTCTCATAGATTTTATTCCGTAAAAATCTTTTAAAAATACCAATTTGAATAGCACAACAGGGTCTAAACTATTTCTACCTGATATGAGACTATAGTATTTTTCTGTTAAATCATAAATAAATTTAAAATCAATTGCTTCGGCTACTTTTTTCAAAAAATGATTTTTAGGAACTATTTCTGATAATGTCATTAATATTATTTCATCTTTTATATTTTCTTCTCTATTAAACATACTAAAAACCTCCTCTATATACTTAAGTTATAACATTTTTAGCGTTTTTTCTCATTAAAAATAGGCTGTTGACTCATCCATATTTTGCATTTGTCAACAACCTGAAAATTAGGATAAAATAAACATTCTATCCTAAACATAAACTATAAAATATATTAAACAGCTTTTATAAGCTTCTTTTCAATAACAATTATTAATTTTTTTATATAGTATGCAGAAATAATACTAGCAAGGAATACAACAATAGTATAGATTACATCATTAACTCGTGATGAAACAAAAACTTACCAAAATAATGCATAACTAAACCATGAATCATATATATTTCAAATGATATATCTCCTAAAAAATCCAGATATCTATTTGAGAAATTGAGTTTATTTGTTAATAATAAAAAATAAACTACAAAGATCATTGTACACAGATTTCCAACTATTCCGTAATAAACATATTTATTTGTAATACCTATATTTTTCATAATAGCTTCATAATGACGAAATACGTACATCAGTATACTAAATGAAATGAGAAAAACAAAATAATTTTCCTCTATATATTTATCTATAGAAATCCTATTTTTCATCCAAAATACACCTAATAAGAACGCCATTATACTAACATATTCCCAGTCCCCATGATTCTGATACACTTTCCAAAAAATATAAACTAATGTTAAAACTGTTAGCATATAAAACGAAGTTTTTGAATCTTTCTTTTTGAAAGAAACGTAGAAAATAACATATAAAACTATTATACTGTTGACAAACCAACCATTATAAATTATATTGCTGTGGTCTTTCCAAAAAGATATGAAAAAGTCTACATTAACAACTTCGCCTAATGTCGCTCTATAAAATACATAAATAAGTATAAAAACATAAAATGGTATAAGTATTCTAGCTAATCTTTTTCTTAAAAAATTTCCCATGTAATTTTCATTGTTACTATACTGGAAATACAGTCCATAACCAGACAGAAAGAAAAACAATGCAACGATATATCGACCCATGTATTCAAAATTCGAAAAATTTTCACCAGTAGTAATTTTTTGAGAGACATGATGGAAAATTATTAGTAAAGCTAATAGACCTTTTAGGGATTTCGTTGATTTATTACTTAAATAGTCGACATCTGTTCTCGGTATAAGATAAACAAATAATGAAATTAATAGTAATATAAAAATATCCACTATATTCTCCTTTTTAACATCTTAAAAATATCATTTGAATTAAAATTCATATTCTTTGGAATTCCATAAAAATATTCTTTTAATTCTTCAGCATTTATCATTGTAACACAAAATATGGTAAATACAGAGGTATTATTAATAAAAGTTATATTCATACAAGTCAAATAAAAACTCAGGAATTATTAAAACATTAATAGCCACTAGAGATTATTAAAATTACAATCTAGTAATAAATAGCACTATTTTATTACAATAATATTAAAGTAATTTATAATCACTGAATTCATGAGTATAATATCTTTCTTCCTATGTAGGTAATTTCATACAGTCTCTATAAAATTATCTCAAAAATGAACTTCTAATATTTTCTTTTAAGAAATTATCTCCATATATAATATTTTTTCTCTTGCTAAATAATAATAATAATAATTTAAAACTTTTAGATTATAATTATGAATAAATAATTCTCTTATTGACAAAATTAGAAGTAAGAAAAATATCAATAAATATCCTTAACTCGTATGATTTATAAATCTTCGTATCCTTTTCCAAAGTTGTATTAACAACTACTTTTGCAAAATTAATAAGCTAGTTTCTATTTACAAACTCCTACTACTAGTTTATTATTTCTTGAAACCTTTTCACTTGTTTCTCCAAACTAAAATCCATTAGAAAATCACTTGTTTTTATTTCCGATGAATTTTCTACATAGGCAACTATAGCTCTTATCGCTTCCATATTATCTTTTACTATCTTACCAAATTCCCCATCTCGAGAAAGCTCCTCTGCTCCACCTACATCAGTCGAAACAAAAGGGACACTTAATGATAAAGACTCTACATAAACACCTGGAAAACCTTCTTGTTTCGACATTGAAACAAGACATTTCATATATTTTAAATATTTATATGGATTATGTTGATACCCTAAAAAATGAACATACTCAGATAAACCATACTCTTTTGCTTTTACCTTCAAACTCTTTTCTAATTTGCCTGTTCCTATATAATACATGTGATATTTATATCCTTTTTCATGTAAAATTTTAATCAATTCTAACGTTCTATCTGAACCCTTCTGTTCTTCAATTCTACCTATAGAACAAATAGAATTTTCAGGTATGTTATCAAAAATTTCTTCTTTTGATTTTTCTAGTATATTCTTAAAATTATACCCATTGTATATACGAATTAACTTTTCTTTTTGATTTGGATACAAATCTATTATAGATTTCTCTGTTTTATTAGAGATTGATACAATTCTTGTTGCATCTCGAAAATATTTCCCAAATCTAGATTCTCTCCAAGTATTAGAAAATCCTTCTATACTTCCATGAACCCAATATATTTTTTTTATATCTCTCTTTGAAAATGGAATATCTGGGTACATAACTTCAAACATTATTTCTACGTCATAATCGTCTTTTTTCACCAGATATTTCCTCAGTACTCTTGGGAACCTTTTTCCAAATTGTTCTAAAATAAGACGTATTACAGTTGGGTACTTTTCATAATAATAACTTTTAATCACCTTTATATTTTCAGGCAAATCTTCTAGTCCATTATATCCTCTATCAATTTCCACTATATCTATTTGGTATTCAGAGAAATCACCATTATTCAAGATATTTGATAAGATTTTTTCAGCCCCTCCACCCTTAGAATAAGATGGAATGACTATTAGTACTTTTTTCATTGACTTCCCCTTCTCATTTTATTCATTACTCTCATATTTCTTATATTTTGATAATATAAATTTATATAATCTTTCATTAATACTTAATAACACTAATGCTAACTTTAAATTTTTAGGTGCTTTTTTATTAGCTAAAACTTTAAAGTAACTATCTTTCAACTTATTTTTCAATACTTTATACTCTTTTTTTGTTTTATAATTATCCAATTCTATTAATTGGTTAAATATAGATAGATAAGCATATGTTAACCTAACAAGTAATTGGTCTTTATATTTCGGAAAGTTAGATAAAGTATAATCACGTATTCGATCCATTATTTCAACATAATCCATATCCTTTGAACTAAATGGTCTTGTTGTTATACTATTCTCTCTAATATAGTAATAATAATAATTACCACTTATAATAGTAAATTTATTAACATTTCCCAATAGCTCGAGAGTATAAAATGCATCCTCATAAATTTTCCCAGTTGGGAATTTTATTTTTTTTGCTAAATCCCTTTGAATTAATTTACACCATGCTGATCCATACAAACGTCTATTCTCCAAATATTCTTCTAAGTATTCTTGTTTGTCTAAAATTAAGAAATAATCTTCTCCCTCATAATGTGGTCTTAACATATTTTTATAAACCCTTGTAACTCCACATTCAGAGATTTCTGTTCCTGATTTCTTTATCGCCTCATATAATTTTTCGTACATACTTTCATGAATATAATCATCACTATCAACAAAACCTATATACTCGCCACTTGCTCTTTCTACTCCATAGTTTCGTGCATCAGATAATCCACCATTTTCTTTGTGGAAAACTCTTATTCTATCATCTACTTTGGCAAGTTCATCACATAATCGTCCACATTCATCAGGAGATCCATCATTCACCAAAATAATCTCTAAATTCGTATAAGTTTGATTCAAAATGGACTTTACACATTTTTCCAAATACTTCTCTACTTTATATACTGGAACTATTATACTTATTAATTCATTATTCATAAAAAACCACCTAATTTCCTGCTAAAACTGCTTTATATCTCATCAATACTTTTTTATAAAGATTAATATTCATTTTAATTAATAATATACTTAATTTTCTGTTACGATTTATGTATTTGTTTTTCAATAATTCCTTATAATTTTCTTTAAAATAATTCATTACTAATTGATAGTAACTATTATTCTTGAATTTTTCTTCTAACAATACACTATTTAAAACTGAAAAATATGCATACATTTTACGACAATCTGCAGCTTCCTTCAAACTAAAATAATCTTTATAAACAGTACCATGAAATTTGTCAACTATTTCAATAAGATCAAAAATTCTAGGATTAAATTTTGCATTTGTTATACTATTTTCTCTCATAAGATAGTTATAATATGGGTTATTCATTATAGCATACCTATCAACTTTTTCTATTAAATCATAAGCATAATAAGTATCCTCATATAGCTTTCCAACTGGGAACTTAATTTTTTTCGCAACATCCGATTTAATTAATCTTACACATGCTGAACCAAATATATTCTCTATTTTTAAATATTCTTCTAAATACTCCTTCTTTGAACACACCTTATGATAATCTTTTTCAGTAAATAATTCTATCCTATCTGGATATATTATCTTTAAATTACATTCAGCTACATCTACATCTTCTTTTTTTATAGCTTCATATAGTTTTTCATACATTTCTTCGTCTATATAATCATCACTGTCTACAAATCCTATATATTCTCCAGTCGCCCTTTCTACACCGTAGTTTCTTGCATCCGATAAACCACCATTTCCTTTATGATAGACTTTTATTCTATTATCAGTTTTAGCTAGTTCATCACACATTTTACCACTATTATCAGTAGCTCCATCATCCACTAAAATTATTTCTAAATTTTTATATGTTTGATTAATTATTGAATTTACACACCTCTCCAAATATTGTTCAACATTATAGACTGGTACTATTATACTTAACATCTCTGACATTTTAATCTCCTTTTATCTGCATTAAATATCCTATACTAAATAACATCATTAATTGTGTAAATTCATCACGTATAAAAATAACATCTAAAAATAAAGATACAATCAAAATAAAATATAAGTTCATATGCATTATTGAAAATTCAATATTATTATTATTTTTCAACTCAAATTTTAAAAAACTAATTAATACTTTAAACAACCATAAAAATACTACTAATGCTCCTACCACACCTTGAAATAGCAATAATGCTAAGTAACTATTATGAATAGCTACCCCATTATATAATATAGGAAATTTACTTGATTCAAATTTTTTGGCAAATTCGGTATTCATCCCTTGTCCTATCCCAAAAATAGGTTTTTTTATAAACATTCTTAACGTTTCTTTCCAAATTGAAACCCTTCCATTCCCTAGTTCCTCTCCAGAATCCTCCTTATCTATTACAATTTTATCCTTTATTTCTTTCTCTGTTTTATCTTTTTTATCTTCCGGATTATATTCAAATATTTTCCCCCTATATTTATCGTAGTCAACATTGTTTCTTATATCTTCTTCACTAATTTTAATAATACTTCCTTTATGATTTTCATAAATATGACGTTTATAATCTATTTTACTAACTATAGTTGCCGAAATTACTTTCACTTCACTATATCCTAGCAACATAATACACAGTGAGGCTACCAATAATAAAACTTTTTTTATTGATATATTACTATTTCCTCTATTCTTCCTAATTATAACAATAACGATAAATAGTATTATAACTACAGTTATTGAGTATAAAGCTCCTCTAGAATTGCACAAAGCTACAACAATATACTCAAGAACAAAAAATACATATAATATTATTTTTTCAAATTTATTTACTGCTATTTTTTTACTTAATAGTATATACGTAGTAACCAACATTAGTGGTATTGCCTGCATTACTTCTTTATTCGGACTAAAAAATGTTCCGTATAATAATAAATTATAAGTACCATTTCCCAGCGATACATAACGTAATCCATATGTATACGGATTTGGCAACTCTGAAATTACAAATATACTCATATTATAAAAATACATACTCAATGAAATTAGACTACTTATAAATTTTAAAAAAATACTTGGATAAAAAACATACTTAAACACTTCAGCATCTGTATATCGTTCTCTAAGTATATTATAGCCATATAAAAAAGTTACAATAACTATAATAGTTAATATCGCTGATCTAATAGAATCAAAACGAATTTGAAATATATTTACAATAATCGTTATAACACTTGATACTATCCAAAAGAATATGAATCTTTTATTATAATTAAATACCCTTCTATTAGCTTTAAACCAATAAAAAATTATCGCCAATCCCCAAAAAATTAAAAGATTATGAATGATAGAATCATAAGTTGCTATATTGTCTATTACGTAATATTGCGATCTTGTAGAATATAAGAAAAATATAGAAAAATAAGCTATTGGATATTTAAATATTACTTCTACAAATTTCTCTTTACTTAATAAAATATTCATTACTTTATTGCTCTCTTCTTGATTTCTTCAAACAACACTTTCTCACCTTCATCATTATAATGTAACCCATCATTTGTGTATTTATACTTCAAATGATAATCTTCAGAAAGATCTTTATTTATATCTATTAACTTTATTTTGTTCTCTCTTGTAAAGTCTTCTAACCATTCATTTAACTCTCTTACTATTTCATTATCCACACTATCTCTAAATAGTGCATACCCAATTGTTGTTAGAACTAGTTCTATATTTCTTTTATTTGTTTCTAATAATAATTTTTTGTAATTCTCTTTTATTATCTCTTTATTATAATTTGATATTATATCATTAACACCTAATGATACTAACATCTTCTTAATTTTCACATCATTATACTGCTCTAGGTTTTCTAATAGAGTAGCTAATGTTACTCCACCTAAGCTTAAGTTGCTATATCCATCTAACTCTAAATTAACTAGTCTTGAATCACCAAAAATTATATTCTCTTTTAATTCAGTATTTTTGAATTCTTTATATTTTTCTTTATAAAATTTCTTATTTCTTTGTTCTCTTAGTTCATAGTTAAAGTATCTACTTCCTATTGCTCCTATAAAATCACTTCTATCGTCAATATCATATGAACTTTCTTTATCCATTATATAAGCTTTTGTTTTTGGTGTTAAATAACTTATATTTTTTTCATAGAAGTTTTTAGTAGTTATATAAATCGCTCCATTGGTTCTGTATAACTTCTTCTCATCTTGTCTTCTATATCCTCTGTCTGCAGCGAAACTTTCTTGGATATAATTGTTATCATCTAAACTTGTAAATAACCTTGGTGATTTATCTAATTCTACATAACTTACTACATTCTCCACACCTTCTTCTCTTGATTCTTCAAATAGTTTCATCGCTTCTTTAATTTGTTTTGCACTTCTTAATGGTGATGTTAACTGTAATAGTACGTATACTACATCTTCATCAAACCTACTTAGAAAATCTAATCCTACTGAATTTGACGGTGTCGTATCTTTTGATAGCTCTGGATCTCTTAATATTGTGCTTATTCCTCTTGTTCTACATATATCTAAGTATAGTTGTGAATCTGAACTTACATATATATCTTCTTTGGCAAAGCATCCTGATTCTATTGCTGCATCTATTGTATGGAATATTAATGGTTTGCCATCAAAAAATAACATATTTTTATTTTTTAATCCTTTTGATCCACTTCGTGCTGGTATTAAACATACTGCTCTCATTTCTCTTCTCCTTATTTGATCCTTCTCCTTATTTGATCCTTCTCGCAGGTACTCCTACATAGGTTCCACTTTCTTTTATTGTTTTTACTACCGTTGCCCCTGCTCCTATTATTGTATATGGTGCTATTTCTACTAATTGTATTATTGTGCTTCCACTACCTACATAAACTCCTTCTCCTAATTTACAAAAATTAAGTATCGCTCCCGGGGTGATGTTACAATGTGGGGCTATTATTGTATGATGTTCTACTATTGCTCCTGTATTTACTATTGAATTATCATAAATTTCTACTTCAGATCCTATAAAACACCTGCTTATAAATATTCCTTTTCCTTTTATACTTGAATCCGTTAGTATAGTTGCTTCTCTACTTACTATGTTTATAAATGCATCTGGATATTTTCCATTCACTAAGTCAAACAATTCTTTTCTTTTTTTATTATCACCTATTGTTATGAAGACTTTATCTATTTTTTTCTCATGAAGACATTTTAATACATCGTTTGTTTTTCCTAGTATTGGATATCCTTTATATTCTTCGATATCCTTATCATCAAAATATCCTACAAATTCATAGTTATATATATCTAAATGGGGTTTTACTGCATCTGAATGGCTTCCTGCTCCTATAAATGCTACTCTTTGCTTCATTATCTCCCCTCCATATCATTAAATTCTTTAATTATACTTTTGTCTTTTGATAAATAATCTAATATTGCTAATTTGGCTTTTCCTATTGAATTTTCTTGTTCATATGGATTATAGAAATCTCTTATATTTGATAATTCTTTTAATCCTTTTTGTATACCTTCTTTTGTCGTATCTACATCTACTACACTTGGTCCTCGTAATCTTCCTAATTGTCTATTTCCAATATTTAATGTTGGAACTTTTAACGATGGAATTTCTATTAAACCTGAAGATGAATTCCCTACTAATCCTTTTGAATATTTCACCAATGAATGATATTCCCTTGGTTTTAAGGAAATGAATATTTTTGAACTGTTGTGTTTTTCAGTATATTCTTCTATCTCGCTCATTATTTTATCTGAATCAGTATCTGAGTTTGATCCTATGAATACTACTTGCTTTGTCTGTTCTGATAATACTTCTAGAAGCGTTTGGATTTGTTTTAATGCTCCTCCATCCTCTAACGTCACTGGATGAAAGAGTACTACATAATACTCTTCTTCTAACTCTATTTTTAAAGTTTCTTCTAATTCCTTCCTTGTTAGAAAATCTTGCTTTATTACATTCTCTACACCCATAGCCCCTATGTTGTGTACGTTATGTTCTTCCTCACCTAGTTGTATTACCCTTTTTTTAAATTCTTCGCTAGCTACCAAATGAAGGTGACTCATCTTTGTTATCGCATGCCTAATCGATTCATCAAAGTTACCTAATGTTTTTTCTCCACCATGTAAGTGACATACTGGTATATTATATATTAATGCTACATTAACTACTGGAAGCATCTCATATCTATCTCCAAGTATAATAATTAAATCATACTTAACTTCTTCAAATAACTCTGATAACCCTGCTGTTAAAATAGCTAGCGATCTGCTTACGCATTTTTTTGATGTGTTTTCTAAGTTTAACGGGATTTTTTTTATAATACTTAATCCGTCCTCTTCTATCTGTCTGTATGTATTACCATACTTTTCTTCTAAATGCATAGCAGTAACTACTACATCAAGTCTTATGTTTTGTTCTTTATTTAGTTTTAAAAGTAACTCTCTCATTATTCCATATTCTGCTCGTGAACCAGTTACTACACATGCATTTTTCATATATTTTACCTCTTAATCTTGATTTTTAAATTCGCTATGTTTAATTAACATATCTTCTTCGAAATCATATTCACTAACTTTTCCTAGAATATCATACCAGTTCATCGGACTTATCCCATTTCCTGGGCGTTTTGTTATGATATTCTCTTCTGTAAATACTTCTCCTTTTTTTATAGCCTTTTTAGCTATTATTGATTTTCTCGCCACTATTTTATTTTTTATTTCAGCCTCTACTGGCTCTTTTTCATATTTTCCAAGTGACATTTCTACTATTCTTACACCTTTTACTAGTCTTTCTAATATATTAGGTGTCGCACTAGCCTTATGATCTGGACCTGGCATATCATTATCCAATGTAAAGTGTTTTTCTATTATTTCAGCTCCTAAAGTCGCTGCCGCTATAGGTACTTCATATCCTATACTGTGATCTGAATATCCAATTTTTTGATTTGGAAATTCTTTTTTCAACGTTGAAATTACGTTTAAATTTAAGTCTGGATATTTTGTTGGATACTCTGTAGTACAATGTAGGATTGAAATATCCTCTGTTCCATTATCTTCTAATATTTTTACTGCTGCATGTATCTCTTCTAAAGTTGCCATACCTGTTGATAAAATTACTTTTTTATTTTGTTTTCCTATTTTTTCTAAATATGGTAGATTTGTAATTTCTCCAGACGGTATTTTATATACTGGCATATCAGTACTAATTAGAAAATCTAATGATTCTTCGTCAAATGGTGTAGAAAATACATCTACCCCTTTTTCTAAACAATAATCTCTAAGCTCTAGATATTCTTCAAAACTAAGTTCTAATCTTCTTGTCATCTCAAGTTGACTATCTTCTGTTCCTGTTGTTTTCTTTTGATATTCTGCCTTTGGTGCGTATTTAGATATTAATAAATCAGCCTTAAATGTTTGAAATTTAACGGCATCTACTCCGCATTCAACTGCAACATCTACCATTTTTTTTGCTAGGCTAAAATCTCCATTGTGATTACATCCTATTTCCGCTATTATATATACCATTATTTTCTCCTATTTTTTACTTTTTTCATTAACTCTTCTACATCTTCTTTATAGTATAAAACTAGTACTATAAATACAACTAAACATCCACCCCATCTTATTAGTAAATTATCAATAAATATATTTGCAAATATACCATAAATACTCACTACTCCTGTCAGAATTATATATTGGATAAAGCTTATCTCATTGTATCTGTATTTTATTTTAGCTATTAGATGATGAAACACCAATAATAATACATACGAAGCTACTGTAGCTATCGCAGCTCCATATATGCCACTTTTCGGGATTAATATATAGTTTAATATATAGTTTATACCGGCAGCCAAAAGAGTTCCTATTGGGATAAATTTTGTATTTTCATGATAAAATTGAATATTAACAGGGAATGTATATAAAAATACTATAAAACAACTTATCACTATTAATACCACAAAATCTCTACTACTTTTATAATCCGCACTACCCATTATTGACACTAATTCTGGAAAGACAGATAAAAATCCTATTGTTAAAAATACCCCTATTAATAGATATCTTTCCTTATATTTATTAATCAGATCAACATTTCCTTTTTTCTTTTCCTCAAAAAACCATGGAATCCATGCAGTATTCATACTCATTAACGCTATCGACACTATACTTCCTAGTGAATACCCGAAACTATATATCGCAACTTCCTTAGCTGTCATATAGCTTCCTATCATTATTCTATCTAATTGACTTAGTAAGTTGTGTCCTAAAATGTGGAATACTAGAGGAATTGATGTAATCAATATAAATCTAACATATATCTTATCCAATATCACACTACTATTCTTGTAAATGAATATTAAGAAAATTGCACCTACAATTATCCCAGGTATTACTCCACCTAGTACTCTAGCTAGAAAATCATTTTTTAATGTGAATAGGAATAAAAGTGATAATACTACATTTCCGAATGACATAAAGAATGACAATATAAGTTGTTTTTTTGTTTCTTGTGTTTGAATATAATATTGTGATAAACTTCCTTGTAAATGACTGAAGTATCCTTGGATTAATATAAATAGTAATATTCCCGTAGAAAATCCTAATATCTTTTCTAAGTAAGTACTAAGCATCAAACAAACTGAAGAAAATAATACAAAAAATATTGTGGCTACACTTGTACTTGTGGCAATATATTCTTTAAACCTATTTTCATATTTTATTTTCGCTATACTGAAACTTCCTGTTATTTGAAGTCCAATGAATATAGAAAATATTCCCACCCAAGAACTATATAAATTATAATTACCATAGTCTTCTTGAGTCATTACTCTTGTATATATTGGAAGTGTTATGAAACTTAATCCTTGTATTAATAAATTACCTATTGTATAAGCCAAACTAGAACTTAATAGTTTGTTCTTCTTCATTACAGTTCATCCTTATTTATATTGTATTTTTCTAATAATTTTTCATCATACTCTCTCGTATTGAAATCAAAAAATATTTCTTTTTCTCTACCACATGTTAAGAAGTTTATGGCTGTTGATGAATGTGTTATTATTCGTTCAAATTTAACATCACTCACCATCTCAATTAGTTCCATAGGCACAGTCTGTGCAATTAATTTTACTCCATTCGTTTTCTCATAAGTAATAGTGTCTCTTGGATGTGGTTTTAAGTATACTCCATAACCTTCAGATAAATATTTATCACAAATCTTCTTATAAAATCCATATTGTTTCTCACTACTATTCAAAAGACCATCCATACTAAGTGGTTGTGTTAAAATCAATACTGATTTATCAGTTACTCCAGAAAGTTCTTCTACACCAAAAACTTTTAATATTAATTGTTTTCTTTCTTCACTTATATTATTAAATAAGTTTTTTCTTGGAACTTCTTTAAACTTATGATATCTTTCATCTTTTGGGACGACCGAGATATCATTTATCTCTATTGATTGACAATACTTACCAAAACCGGGTTTATATTTTTTGAGAAAAATCTTATGTTTAATAAATTCTTTATAATCTTGAATAGTTGCTTCTTTTGTGAAAAGTTTGTCCCTAAAATCTCTATATTCATACATAAAAAAATTATAGCCATCTTCAATTGTATTATATGAAATCTTATATTTATCTAAATAAGCACCTATTGTAAAATGATCAATAAATATATTTACTGTATCAAATTTTTTTAATTTTTTTTTCAATTCACGCCTTTTAGGTATAGATTTACAAAAAGCAAAAATACTCTCATCTATATGTATAATGTCTTTTACAACTTTTTCTGTAATCAATATTCTTTGTGTACGTTCATCTAATCTTCTATTAACAATCGCTAATGAATCTGTTCCATCCTCTTTTACTTTTATCAACGCTACTAAAAATTGATATTGAGTATTAAAAATGTACAATGTTTCCTTATTTAACATAATTTATTTCCCCATCAGCTTTCTATGATGTTTAAGTAATATTTTTTTATACATTTTTTTATTTATTAACATTATCAATAATCTTATCTTCCTATTAATCGAAATTTTATTATTTATAAGTAACTGTAAAAAATTTTTATGAAAATATGATTTTATATTATTATAATAATCTTTATTTCTATAATCCGGGCTCACAATTATTGCATCTAATGTATTAAAATAAGAATACATTTTTCGTCTGGCAGCCTCTTTTTTTAGATAAGGATATGTCGATACAACATAATCGTAAATATCATCAGCAATTTCTATTAAATCTAAGTTTTTCTCATTAAATTTTGAATTTGTAATACTATTTTCTCTCATTACATAATTATAATAAGGGCTATCAAATATAACAAAATTTCTAGCTTTTTTCATTAACTCTAACGAATAAAAACCATCCTCAAACAACTTACCTTTTGGAAATTTAATTTCTTTAGCTAAACTGCTCCTTATCAATTTTGTCCACGCAGCTCCAAAAATTCTATTCATATTTACATATTCTTTTGTATACTCATCTCTATTCAATACTAAATAATAGTTACCCTCTGTATAATTTGCAATTCTATTAGAATAAATAAATCTAAAATTACATTCAGCTACGTCAGTATCCTCTTTTTTTATAGCTTCATATAATTTGTCATACATTTCTTCATCTATATAATCGTCACTGTCTACAAATCCTATATATTCTCCAGTCGCCCTTTCTACACCGTAGTTTCTTGCATCCGATAAACCACCATTTCCTTTATGATAGACTTTTATTCTATTATCAGTTTTAGCTAGTTCATCACACATTTTACCACTATTATCAGTAGCTCCATCATCCACTAAAATTATTTCTAAATTTTTATATGTTTGATTAATTATTGAATTTACACATTTTCTCAAGTATTGTTCAACATTATATACAGGTACTATTATGCTTATTAATTCATTCCCACAACTACTCACCTACTACCTCCTCAACTATTTCCTTGAAGTTTTCAATAATAACAGCGACATCTTCATCACTAAGTCTAGTGTGTAAAGGTAATGTTATTTCTTTTACATAATAATTATACGCATTAGGATAGTTTTCAATATCAAATCCTAAATTCTTGTACGCAGTTAGTAATGGTAGTGGTTTATAGTGAACATTACAGCTAATTCCGCGCTCTGCCATTTTTACAATTATTTCACCACGTTGTTCAAATGTTGCACCTTCAACATGAGTTATATACAGGTGTCCACAAGATTTATAGTCTTCTAAACTGTGACTTAGAGCTTTAATTCTAGTCCCTTCGAATCCTTTATTATACTGACTAATAATATTATCACGACGTTCTAAAAGTTTAGGATAACGATCCAATTGAACTAATCCAATTGAGGCCGCAATATCAGTTAAGTTACATTTATATCCAGGAATAACTATATCATATTCCCAAGATCCAGCTTTTGTTTTTGCTAAAGCATCTTTAGTTTGCCCATGAAGAGAATATATTTGGTATTCTTTATATAACTCTTCATTATCAAAGTTTTCATTTTCTTTCCAAGTTACACTTCCACCTTCAGCAGTAGTGAAGTTTTTCACAGCGTGGAATGAGAATGTAGTAAAGTCAGCCACAGAACCAATTTTCTTACCTTTATAAGTACTTCCTAAAGCATGTGCTCCATCGGCTACAACAGCTACTCTACCAAGTTTTTCTTGATATTCGCTATTAGCTTTGAATAAGTGTTTCTTGCTTTCAACAACTTCGAAAATTTTGTCATAATCACATGGAATACCTGCTAAATCAACAGGAATAACAGCTTTAGTATTCTCAGTAATAGCATCAGCTAAAGCATCATAATCCATCTCGTGACTATCTTCAGCGATATCAACGATAACAGCCTTCGCTCCAACATGGTAAATCACACTACAAGAAGCTGTGTAAGTCATCGCAGGAACGACAACTTCATCACTTTCACCAATACCTAGAACACGTAATGTTAATTCTAACGCTGCAGTTGCAGAATTTAGACAAACAGTTTTCGGTGTATTCGTAAATTCTGACAATCTTCTTTCTAATTCTTTTGTCTTAGGTCCAGTTGTAATCCAACCTGATTTTAAAGTGTCTATTACTTCATTAATTTCTCCATCACTAATATCTGGTGGAGAAAATGGTATATTATATTTTTTCATCTCAAACTCCTAATTATTTTTAATTACTTTCAATTAATACTTCAATTTTATTTAACAACCGCTATAGCAGTTTTTATCATTATCTTAATATCATTTATAACACTGAATTCTTCAATGTACTTTAAGTTAAATTTCATCTTATCCGGAAGAATTTCCTCCACATAGATTTCATCTACACTTCGTCCGCTTCCTTTGAATTTCTCGATAACTTCATCTTCGTCTTTGTATTCAATACTCGCTGGAGAAGTTATACCAGCAGGAAGTAGCAATGTAGCATTCATTTCATCTGTGTATTTATTTACATACTTCGCTACTTCAGGTCTTACTCCAACAAAACTCATATCACCTACAAGTACGTTGATAAGTTGCGGCAGTTCGTCAAGACGCAGTTTACGAAGCTTGTGTCCTACCTTACTTATACGAGGATCATTTTGCTGAGTTACAGCTGTTCCAAGCTTATCCGCATCTTTAACCATAGTTCTGAACTTAAAGATTCTAAAAGTTCTGCCATAGGTTGTAATACGTTCTTGCCTGTAAAATACAGGGCCTTCACTATCAAGTTTTATCCAGATAGCTATTCCTAAAATTATCGGTGATAAAGGAATAAGCAAAATTAATGCCAGCACCTTATCAAAAAGTAATTTCAGAAATAACGATATCTTCTTCTTTTCTATCGAAGCTCTATACTTTTTTACCGCTTCTGTTTCAAATCTATTATCAATGTTCATCTTTCACCTTACTTATTTAACTGAATATTTATAAACAGTTTTCAAATTTATTCCATCTTTTTATTATAACATATTTCTAGATATAACAGAAGAAAACCCAGTAAAAAAGACAACCAAATTAGGTTGTCTTAATACTAATTTTATTAATTATTACATTGATTAACCACGCAAGGAAAATACTAACAATTAAAACTGAAGTTGTAAATATAACATCATTTAATCTAGATGTCACGAAATATTTTCCAAATATTGATATCACCAGTCCATGAATCATATATAACTCAAATGATATTTTACCTAAAAACAATAAGTACTTGTTGGTGAAATCTATTTTCCTTACTATCAGAACAAAGAAAATAGTGAAAATAACATTATCTAAATTTGATGCTAACGCCAAACTATATTTATTCAATATATACATTTTTCTCAGTAAAAAATCATAATGATGAGATATAAATAATAATACTGTTGATATCATTAACAGGATAAAATACTTATTATTTAACAAATCATCGATTTCTGCTTTATATTTCCCCCAAACTAAACCTACCATGAAAGGTAAAGTGCTGTTATACCACCAAAAATCATATTTTAAAATTATAGCTAAAATAATATAAATTATTATTAAAAGTATATTACAAAATATCGCTCTTCTTCTGTCATTGAAAACTTTAAACGACATATAAAAGAATATATACAATAAAATGATTACATCCACAAACCAACCATTCGCTATTATCGTCCCCCCTTTTACAAATAGGTCAACAAAATAACTAATCGGTAAAGTTTGATTATTAAATATAAAATAAACTACATATATCCCTGAAACAAATAAAGCTGGAATAATAATTCTAGATAGCCGTTTTCTTAAAAAATTATTTAAATAATTCTCTTTCCTTTCATTTTGTGTATACAATCCATATGCAGACAAAAAGAAAAAAATCGAAACTATATATGTTCCCATATATTTAAAGTTAATAAATTCTCCCCCTGTACTTACCGACTGTGATAAATGATGAAACACTATTCCTAAAGATAAAAATCCTTTTAATCCTGTTGTGGATTTCACACTTAGATAATCATTATTTATCGGTAATAGATATACTAATATTCCTATCAATAACAATATAAAAATATCCATGACTTCTCCTTAATTTCCAAATATAGGTAGATTGCACCATACATATGATGTATGATACAACCCAGTATTACTATCTATGAAACTACCTAGTACTTAACTAAAATTCACTATAAACATATTCTTGAACATTTGAAAAATCAGTTACAAAACAATAAATAATTATTCCCATAATTAACACATAAAAGAATATCACCCATAAAATTAATTTTAAGTTATCACTAATTTTGTTTTGCAAATTTGTAAAGCTCTCTTTCAACTTCCATCCATCCTTTCACACCCACATGCATTACATCAAATAGGAAATAGTCATCATATTCACGATTACCATAGTTTAAAACTTTAACATTAACATATTTTTTCGCTACTTCTTCAATTTTTCTATACGTTTGCTCTCGCATTTCCCTAGAGACTCCAGTATAATCATTCCATTTTCCATTTACAGGGAAAATTATTATTTCGACTTCCATTCCTAATTCTTTCGCAACATCAAGAAATATTTCATAATCAGTGTATTCTGGTGAATCTAAGTAACTTAATTCCTTATTTGAATTTTTAAAAGAAGGATAATTTTTAGCTAAATATGTATCATAATATTTATTATCCACTACGTAATCATTATTATTTGTAGTTCCCTTAATTTTTTCCACAAAATCATTTGTAAGAGAATCCCAATCATAATTAGGAGTATTTTGTCCAAAAAGAGGATAATCTATTTTTCCTTTATTTGTATAAAACTGAATCTTATTCTTAAATGAATATATATCCTTATCTAACTCTAAAACTTTCTTTCCTATAAAGCTCCCTTTATTTTCAATAAAGTACTCTTTATACTTTTTATATATATCGTTCTGTCCCTTGTTATTACTTGTTAGTTCAATTACTCTATTAATAAGTTTTTCTTTTGTTTCTTTACTGATTTTATCATTAGTCATAGTATTATATATATGTTCTTGCGAAGCTTTATTTAGAAAGGCATCCTTTTGCAAACCGCCCTTAGCAAACCATTGGACAGATTCTACTATTGCAACTTTTTTATTTTCCATCGAACCTTCTATAGAACCCAACGTCGAAGCTTGAATAATATTTTGCGAATATCCTGTTCCAATCTGCATAATATTAAAGTCTTCATAATTAAATATTTTATTAGGATGATATTTCTCATTAATTGTTGCAGTCAACTCTGAAGATCCTAACAACACCAAAGTATTTGGCGTTATATTTTCTGTTATTATGTCTTTACTCTTATATTTCTCATAAGCAGTACTATATCTGACACTATTATCATTTACTTTATAATAGTCTTCTATTTTTTTTATATACGTCTTATTTAAAATTACAAGTGTAATTAATACCAATACTATTGATATTAAAAATGCTTTTAATCTTATCATCTTTACTTCCTATTTTCTATGTATGCAATTACTTTATTAGGTGTGTCTATTTCTTCATATGTTACTTCTGTTGGTGCTATACTTAGTCCAAATATTTCTTCGATTTTCACTAACATTTCTACGAAAGCTAATGAGTCCATTAGACCTTCTTCTTTCATATTTATGTCTAAATCTTCTCTTACAACTTCATCTTCACAGATTTCTTCTAACATTTCTAATATCTGTTCTTTTATCATGTTTATTCTCCTAACGCTATATTATTTTTTTAGTACATGGCTTATTAGTTTATATGGTTCTCCTGAAAAAATATATAAACCTATTATTACTAGGTTTATCGTTATGAACCAACTAAGAACTTTATACCATGTTTCATTTTTATTCCTCTTGTAAAATTTACTTTTCTTCTGGTAATATTCAAATCCCGCCATTAATAAACCGTGGTAGAATCCGTAGACTATATAACTTATAGTTAAACCATGCCAGAATCCCATAAGCACCATATTCACCATATAGGCATACATCGCTGTATTTAATCTCTTCTTAAATCTTTTCTTCTTTGTTGCTTCCATAAAGACTCTTGAGAATACGAAGTCTCTTAACCATGTTGATAGCGTCATGTGCCATCTATTCCAGAAGTCTTTTATGTCTATACTTAAAAATGGTTTATCGAAGTTCATAGGTGTTTTTATTCCTAAGATATTACTACTTCCTACTGCCATTAAACTGTATCCTGCAAAGTCAAAAAATAGATATAGTGTATATAGATACATGTATTTTATCGAATACATAAAGGCTCCATGGTTTGTTAAACCAACTAGGTAATGATAACTTAGTGTTGAGAATACTACTTTATATAATAATCCCAATATTAATCTGTATATTCCTTCTCCTGCTAGTTCTAAGTACTCGGCTCTCGGCATTTTTTCTTTTATATCACTCATGAATCTTCTACTTCTATCTATCGGACCTGAGCTTACTGTTGGGAAAAATAGTAAAAATTGTACATATTCTACAGCACTGATTTTTTCTTTTATTAAACCATCTGATATTTCTATCATAATTTGTATCGTTTTAAATGACATATACGATATTCCTATAAAGGCTAATAAATGAAAATGCGTTATCGCGAATATTTTATTTATTACTAATGGTAATATTGATAATACTACTAATATTTTTAAGGATTTTTTGTTTTCTGTTTTTTGTGCTATTAATACCAATATATATTCATATAGGATAAAACCTATTAGGTACACTAGCATTATCGTACTTTTTCCATATATAACTACGGCAAAAATTATCGACAACGCTAAGATGTAATACTCGATTCTCCTACCTAAATAGTTTATTATAAATCCTATAATTAGTGCTATAGCTAAGAAAAAGAAGAATTCTATTCCTTCAAAGTAGCTCATCTTATACTAACTCCTTTAACTTCTTCTTATCTATTTTACCGTTATTATTTAATGGCATCTCATCTATAAAGACAATCTTCTTAGGTATCATATATTCCGGTACTAATTTCTTAAGTTCATGTTTTATCTGTTTAGTAACTTCGAAGCGTTTTTCTATTTCACCATTGTATACTATGAACGATGTTAGTGATTTTACTTTTCCATCTTCATAACTTGGAACTGTTGCCGCTTGTCGTATTTTTTTGTTTTTAAGTAGATTGTTATCTATATCCTCAAGTTCGATTCTATGCCCGTGAAGTTTCACTTGAAAGTCTATGCGCCCTTCACAAAACAACATGCCATCTTTGAAATATCCTAAGTCACCAGTAAGATAGCTTCTATCTTCTTTTCCGTCTACTTCGCCTAATCCAAATTTTTCATTTGTTATAGCATCATTTTTGAAATAGCCTTTTGCGACAGTATTTCCTGTAATTACTATCTCACCTTTACCATCTTCATCAGGATTCTCTAGGTATACTTTAGTACCCCACTTCACTTCTCCTACTGGTAGGTTCTCATAGTATTTTTGGTTTAATTCTTTTGTTACTTCCACCCATGTGACCATTACTGTAGATTCTGTTGGTCCATATGTATTTATTACTTGAGCATTTTCAAAGTTTTCGTGGATTTTGGCTACAGTAGTACTAAAAAGTTTTTCTCCACAAAATACAAATTGTTTTACTTTTGGCATTAAGCTTTGATTGAAGTTTTTATCTATAAAGCACATTTCAATAAATGATGGTGTTGAAATCCATATTGTAGCATTTGATTTATTCAATTCCTCGAACATTAATTTGAAGTTTTCTTGATGTTTTTTATCTATTTGTACTAAAGATGCCCCTAGATAAATACTTGGCCATAATGACATTACCGATAGATCAAATGAGAATGGTGGATGTCCTAAAAATACTAGTTCTTCTTTTTCATCATAATATCCTGTATACCAATGTAAAAAATTATTCAAGTTGTTATATGTAATACACACACCTTTTGGCTTTCCTGTACTTCCTGATGTAAATATAATATAGAATAAATCTTCATCTTTTACGTAGTGTTCTTTTGATATTGTATTTTGTGTAGTTGATAGTATTTCTTTAGCAGATTCTACATCTAGCATTTTTCTAGTCAGTTCTATTTCTTCTGTGACAAGTACTAGTTTTGATTCTACTGTTTCTACTATTTCTTCCACTCTGTCTTTAGGTGTGTTTATATCTACTGGACAAAATGCTCTTCCCGATTTTACACACGCTAAAAAGTACACTAACATAAACGGATGTTTATGTCCATATACTACTATAGGGTTTTTATCTTCCCCTAGTTTTTCTTCTAGATAAAACGCAAGTTTATCCGAATACTCTATTAAATTTTTATATGTTAAATTTTCATTCTGATATATATTATTAATATATACTTCTTTAGAACTATTTCTATACTGTTCTAGTTTT
Organism: uncultured Gemella sp.; assembly: GCF_963537375.1. Taxonomy (GTDB): domain Bacteria; phylum Bacillota; class Bacilli; order Staphylococcales; family Gemellaceae; genus Gemella. Next base: position 28,551 of record NZ_CAUTDQ010000008.1, on the reverse strand, counting down.
TCAAAAAAAGTTAATTTCACTTATTCTCTCCTTAAAGAATGTATTCATTTACTCACTAGTATAACATATATTCAAACATTTTTCAGTTGAAATAATAATTTCTTATTTACATATTACTACTATAAAAATTCCACGCAGAATCACTATAGATTCAAACTCTATTTAAATACATAAATATACACTTACTATACTTCAAGATTTCAAGATTCTTATCATCATATTTTCATATCATACACAAAAAGCTTTAGCTCATCTCACCTGTGAACTAAAGCTTTTATTATTATATTACCTATCGCGACTGATAACTAAATTACAGACATGAATCTATTTACCTGGGACCCATGATCCGTCATTTCCTACGTAGTAACGATTGTTATCTACCTAGCTGTTTGTTACCATTCTTCCATCTGATCCTAGTCAGTAATTTCCCGCCCACGTATTTCTTACTACTGAACCATTTTTATAGTAGTACCAAGATCCACCGCTTTTTACCCAACCATTTTGACCATGTTGAGCGTGTTGAGCACGTGGTTTATATTGTCCATTTGATTTACTGATTTCACATGCTATTCCATCACCATCTCTATCTAGATGTCTTGAATAAACATCTTGGCCTACTCTTATATCTCCACGTTTCTTTTCAGCTATGAAATATAATTGCTTGTGCCTGTGAACTTGCTACTACTCCTATACCTTCTACTAATGACGCAACCTCCACAATACTTAACAATTTTCTTTTTCATTCATTAATACACTCTCCTTTGTTTCATTATATTGATATAGCACTATATATTATATACATTTTCAAATTTAATAATAAAGGAAATTTCAAATTAGTAATATGTATTTTCAAAACCGGGTTATCTATACAAAAAACTCGAATCCAGATTATCCCAGACTCGAGTTTTATTGTTATTTAGTTTACATATTCAAAAGTAAAAGAGATAGGTACCTTCTTTCATAATTATCTCAGCATCTTTTGACTTTCTCTACTTAATATTAAAGTTTTTCAGTACAATACTAAATGTAGTTAAATTATGCAGTAACGCTAGTAAGTTAGATGGCAATACGTTTATCAGTCCTAGGAATATTAATGAACTATTAATAGATACCGTACTCTTAACATTGTTACTCATTTGCGCACGTAATTTTTTAGAAACATCCGATAATAGTAATAACGAGTTAAGTGAATCTGATTTTAAAACGACATCACTGATTTGTTTCGAAAGATCAGCACTTTCACTCATAACGATACTTACATCACTTTCCGATAGTGCAGCCGAATCATTTAGACCGTCACCTATCATAAGTACACGACGTCCTTTTTCTTTTTCACTCTTAATGTACTCAAATTTCGTAACTGGAGTCATACTTGTATGTACTTCATCAAAAGTTACATCATTTAAAATTTTCTTCGTTCTTACTTCGTTATCCCCTGTTAATAAGACAACTTTTTTACCATTATTTCTAAGTTCAGTTAATACCTCATTCGCTTCATCTCTTAGCGGTATATCTACACAGAAAATTGAAATCAATTTCCCTTTATACCCTAAGAATAATAGGTTATACTGTTCTTGTTTTTCAGCAATTAGTTGTTCTTGTTCATCTGTGACGACTACATTTTCATCTTTTAATAATTGTCTGCTTCCGATAACAACTTTTTCTCCATCAATATGAGAAACTATACCTTTTGAGGCAATGTGATATAACTCTGTATGCATTTCTTCATGCTCAATTCCATCTTCCTCTGCCTTACTCACAACAGCGCTAGCAATCGGATGATAGATATGTTCTTCTAAACACGCTCCGATTTTTAGTACTTCTTCATAAGAATATCCATAAAATGGTAGCACTTCTTGAATATATGGTTTAGACACCGTTATTGTTCCTGTTTTATCAAAAACAAATGTATCGATATCCTCATATTTATCAAGTGTTACAGAGTTCTTAACTACGATTTTCTTATCGATTAAGTTTTTAATAGTAGTTAGATATGCCACCGGTGTTGATAATTTCAATGCGCATGAATAATCTACTAACAAGAACGAAATCGCCTTAGCAAATGATCTAGTAAATAAATACGTTAGTCCCATCGCTAAGAAGTTATATTTTACAATACTATCCGCTAATTTTATATATTTGTAGTGATATGTATCTTCTCTACTTTCAGAATCTTTCATCAATTGGATAAGGTGATGAATACGACCATTAACCTGTGGGTTTTCGACTCTAATCTTAACTTCACCGTTAACAACTATCGTATTAGAATAAACTTTATCTCCGATATTTTTGACAATTGGGAAACTTTCTCCTGTTAATGAACTTTCATCAACACTAGCGCCCTCAGTCATCACAATACCATCGAATAGAATCTCATTTCCTTCTGAAACTAGTATTACATCATCTTTCCTAACTTCTGAACAAGTTACTTTTCTATTTCCTTCTTCTTCAACAAGCCATACTTCTTTATCCATAGAAGTCAAACTTTGTTCAAGAACTTTTACAGATTTTTTCTCAGACCAATTGTTAAGTGATTCTCCTAGTTCTAAAATAAACATAATAGAACTTGCCGTTTCACGAGCCCCCGTCGCTAATGATACAAGAATTGCCGCGGAGTCAAGTGTTTCCATAGTAACTTGCTTACGTGCTAGTAGTTTTAATGTGTCTTTCAAATATCCTGAAGCTTTCCACCATGTATGAATCGCTCTTAGTGGAAGTGGTACGAATAATTTCGACATTGCACGCCAAAACATAGCATCCATTATTATCGAATAAGGACTTTCCTCAGCTTTAGCTACTGGATTCTCATAACAGTTTTTTACTTTTTCTTTATCAATTAATTTAAAGAATTCTTGTAAACAACTGCTACTTCCTTCTTTAAAAATAACAACAAAAGTGTACTCATCTTGATAAAAGTCCACTTTTTGTATGTTTTCGATTTTGGCTGCTCGTTTTTTTAAATATACTTTCACATCTGGTGTTAAGCGAAAATCAGCTCTAACCCTAGCTCTGGCACTTGACAGATGCAGTATTTTAAAATCCATCTTATTTCGCCTCTAATTCTTGAAGATTGCTTTCTCTTTTTTCTTTTTCGTATAAGTCTTTAGCATCTGCCACTACATCATCAGCATGTTGCTTGATGTTTGAAACAGTTCCTTCTACTCCATCTTTTGCTTTATATAATTTTGATAAAACAACTGAGTAACCTTTCTTAGCATCTTTGCTTGATAAAAGTTTAAGACCGAAAGTTCCGAATGCTACTCCTCCTGCAAATACCCCTGGTGTTTTAAGTGCTGCTTTAGCAACTTTTAACGCTTTTATTGACATATTCAATTCCTCCTTATAAATAAATTATTATAATTCAATTATATCACTTTGCTAATTATATGTAAATCTAAACATATCAAGCTTTCACCTCTTATTTTTAATATTTCCAAAACCATTTAACTCAAAAATATTTTCACTTTTCATTATTCTTGTATAGTCAAAAATTTAATGTTTTGTTTTTTTGCCGATAATTTTACAACCCTTGTTTTTACAGTATTTAGGCACATATTTATCTTTTTCTTTATACAATTTAACTCTAAAATTATCTATTTTCTAACATTTCCTTAGGCAACTTTGCTCACCACGGGAATTTTTCTTCTCTATACTGTAGTAAACATAGTTGTTCATCAATGTAAAACATATAATTATTATTTATATTTTCTATCTTTTTTTAACATTAAAAGTTCAGTTCTCTCTCTTCTTATTTTATGTTAGAAATGTTTTTAATCAATCGATAGGCTATTTATGTTATAATAACTATGTTAAAGAATGAGGGTAATTAGGCAAAATCGATTTCTCAGAAATCACGATTTTCAAGCTACCCTCTTTAAGATTAGAAAAATAGACTAAATCTATAATAAGGAGAAACTTATGATTTATATTATCGGACTTGGACCAAATGATAGTTCAAACATTAAAGAAAATATCAAACAACTTTTACTAAATAACACGAATGCAAAGGTTATTGCGCGTACTAAGGAGCATCCTGCGATTTCTTTCCTAGAAGAAAACAACATCACATTTGAAACTTGTGATAGATTTTATACAGAAAGCGAAAATTTCGAGAATACTTATAACGGTATTGCAAATTATGTTCTTGAACTTTCTGAAAATAGCGATGTAATGTATCTTGTTCCAGGGCATCCGATGGTTGCCGAGTTAACTACTCAACTTCTTATAAATAGCGGAAAAGATGTTAAAATTGTTGGTGGAGAGAGCTTTTTAGATTCTTGCTTCAATGCTGCACAGTTCGATCCTGTAGAAGGATTTTCTCTTGTAGATGCTACTGCATTAGAAACATTAAGACAGGTTAATCCTCTACAACATCTACTTATTACACAATGTTATGACGATTTGACTGCGGCGAATGTATCGGATGAGCTTATGTCTTTCTATCCTTACGACCATGAGGTTAAAGTTATCGAACAAGCTGGTGCTGAAGATGAGAAAATTTACACAGCGCCTCTACATGAACTTTCAGCTGCAGTTGGCGAAGACATAAATAACCTACGTGCTTTATATATCGTACCATTAAAAGGCGGCCTTAGCTTTAATATTAAAGATTACACTAAAGATTTCGATGAAAATGATGATACTACAGAGGCAGATTTAGTAGAAAAATTAGAAAAACTTGTGGCTGGTCTTAAAGCAAACTTAGATAGAGAAGAAGACTATACAAGCGATAATTCAAAACTACTAGCCGAAATTATCAACACATCACTTGATTTTACAATCGCAAGCGACAACTACTACGAACTTAGCGACATTCTTTCAGAAATGAAAGTACATAGACAAAAATAATTTTATAATAAGGATAATAATATGGATAAGGTATTAGCTTTTAGCAAAAAATTATTAAAAGAAGTTATAGATAAAAATTCAATCGTTGTTGACGCTACTGCTGGAAATGGAAATGATACATTGTTTCTGGCAAAAACTTCAGCTAAAAAGGTCTATGCATTTGACATTCAACAATTGGCAATAGAAAATACTACAAACCTCATTAAAGAAGCAGACTTAAGCGATAAATGTGAGATTATTCTTGATTCTCACTTCAAATTCGATAAATATATAGATGAGAAAATTCGTGCTGTTGTCTTTAATCTAGGATACCTACCAAATGCTGATCACGAGATTACAACAATGGCTGAAACAACACTTGCGACTATTAAAAAATTCTTACTACATCTAGAAGTCGGTGGTAGAATCGTTATCGTTGTCTACTGGGGACATAAAAATGGCAAACTAGAAAAAGAAGCATTGTTAAATGAACTTCAAAATCTTGACCAAAAAGAAGCCGAAGTTCTAATTTATCAATTTATAAATCAGAAAAATAACGCTCCATTTATTATTGCGATTGAAAAAAGAAAGGAAATCTCATGCGAGAAATAGAAATAGAATTTAAAAACTTACTAGCAAAAGATCAATATGAGGATTTATACGAAAAGTATAACCTAAGTAATTTTGAAGAAATAATTAACAAAAATTTCTACTATGATGATGCAAATGAGAGTTTCAAAAAAATTGGAGCTGCACTAAGAATTCGATATACTAACAAAAAAACGGAGATGACTCTGAAAATAAAAGGTGAAACTCAAAATATCGAAATCAACGTACCGCTTGATGAAAGATATCCAAAAGAACCAACGGTACTACCGATTTTACCAAATGAGATTATCGCAGAATTAGAGCGAATGAATGTGAAAATTAAAACTCCGATGCTAATTCAAAAAATAGAAACATTAAGGCACGAAGTAACATTAGAAGAAGGATTGCTAGTTCTTGATAAAACAACATTTATCAATGATATCGTCGATTATGAATTAGAATTCGAGACAAAAGATTACGAATCAGGACTAGCCGCATTTGAGAAACTATTAGAAGAAAATAATATAGATAAAAATCCAGCAAAACCAAAAATAGCACGAGCTGTTGAGTATTCGAAACGTTAAACAGAATAAAAAATTAATAGAATCAATATATACAATATAGATTACAAGCATAGTTCTGTACAACAATACAACTTTTATATAATCAAGTAATATAATTTAAAATAATCTTCCATATACGAGTTATTCAAAATAATATCTTTTGAGTAAATGTGTATAAGATGTTTTATTGTAATTTTTGACAGCGTCAAGATTTTTACGTAAACATTACCTGAAGTTTTAAATAGAGTTAACTCAGCAGCTTTTATCGCTCACTTTGGATTATGAATATCAACATTGATATAATAATTTTTCAAAAGAATATAACAAAACCCTAGACTTGGTTAGTTCCAAATCTAGGGTTTCTTTATTATTCTTCGTCTGAAGATTTATCCTCTTTTGAGACAGCTTTTTCTTTCTCTACTTCAGCCTCTTCTTGAGCTTTTTTCTCAGCTTCTTCTTTAGCTTTACGAGCTTGTTCTTCGTAATATTTCTTATTAACTACTTTATCTAGTTGTTCTGCTTCTCTTTCGTCTAAGTCTTTTGGCATTTTACCAAATTGGTAAAGAGCAACGATTTCTTTTCTATCGATTGTTTCAACTTCGATAAGAGTTTGTGCAATAAGTTCTAATTGTTCTCTGTGAGTTTCAATAATGTGAAGAACTTTTGAGTAACATTCGTTAATAATTTTACGAACTTCTTTATCGATTTCTTTCAGCATTTCTTCTGAATAGTTACCGATACTTGAAAGTTGACGTCCACCATATGGATCGTGGAATGGTGCTTGCATTGGACCTACAGCTTCACTCATACCATATTCTGTAACCATCGCACGTGCAATAGCTGTTACACGTTCAAAGTCATTGTGAGCACCTGTAGACACTTCGTTAAAGAAGATTTGCTCTGCAGCACGTCCACCAAGTAATCCACAGATTTTGTCGATTAAATCTGTACGAGTTTGGAAGTATTTTTCTTCTTCCGGAATCATTAAGTTATATCCACCAGCATCACCACGTGGGATAATAGTAACTTTTTGCACTTTATCAGCACTATCAAGTACCATACCTACGATTGCGTGACCTGCTTCGTGATAAGCTACTAAACGTTTTTCTTTTGGAGTGTATACTCTACTACGTTTAGCTGGACCACCGATTACTCTGTCCATAGCTTCATCTAGATCTTCTTTATCAATACTAGATTTGTTTTCACGAGCTGCTAATAACGCCGCTTCGTTAAGAATGTTAGCAAGATCCGCACCAGAGAATCCTGGAGTTTTTTCTGCTAATGAACGAAGTTCAACACCTTTGGCAAGTGGTTTATTTTTAGCATGTACTTTAAGAATAGCCTCACGACCTTTTACATCAGGTGTAGAAACTTTAATTTGTCTGTCGAAACGGCCTGGTCTTCTAAGAGCGTTATCTAATACGTCAGCACGGTTAGTAGCTGCAATTACGATAATACCTTTTTCACCATCGAATCCATCCATTTCAACAAGAAGTTGGTTAAGAGTTTGTTCACGTTCGTCATTTCCTCCACCTACTCCGCTTCCACGTTTACGTCCTACAGCATCAATCTCATCGATGAAAATGATACATGGCGCATTCTTTTCAGCTTCTTTGAATAGGTCACGAACACGACTAGCCCCAACCCCTACGAACATCTCAACGAAGTCAGATCCTGAGATTGAGAAGAATGGTACTTTTGCTTCACCTGCTACAGCACGAGCTAGTAAAGTTTTACCAGTCCCTGGAGGACCCTCAAGTAGGACACCTTTAGGGATTCTAGCACCCATTTTAGTGAATTTACGGTGATCTTTTAAGAACTCAACCATTTCTGCAAGTTCTTGTTTTTCTTCATCAGCTCCAGCTACATCTTTAAATGTAACTTTTGCTTCTCCACCATCAATTTTTTTAGCTTTAGATTTCTGGAAGCTCATTACTTTACCTCCACCGCCACCTTGCATTTGTGACATAAAGAAAACTAATAGCCCCATCATTAAGATAAATGGAATAATATTACCTAAGAATGATAGAATTGCTCCAGTTTTTTCAGCTGGTTTATATTCTACTACACTTAATTTTCCATCTTTAGCTTTTTCGTTAATTTGTTTTTGTACTTCAGAATCAGATGCCGCTACTACACTCTCGAAGTTTTTATTTCCTTCTGAGTATGTACCTTTAACATTGTAGTTCTCATCTTTTCTTTGTAGACTTATTTCTTTAACCTTGTCATCTTTAATAGTCTGAACAAGTTTAGCATAGTCTATTTTTTCAGTTGTCCCAGGTAAATCTTGCTGCCAATAAGCAAATAATCCAATCGCGATTACGATTAATGCAAGCATACCAAGGATAGGGTTCTGCCTTTTTTTATTATTCATATAGACAATCTTCCTCCTATCATTTTTCTAAACATAATTTATTTTACCATATGTAACTAAAGTTTGACTAATATTTTGACCTTTTTTGATTAAAATATTATTATGAGTAAATTTCTTCTTTTAGAACACCGATATAAGGTAAGTTTCTATATCTCTCATCATAGTCTAAACCAAACCCTACTAGGAATTCATTTGGTGAAACTATTCCGATGTAATCTGCTTCAACATCAACTACACGAGTTTCAGGTTTATCTACTAGTGAAGCACATGCTACAGAAGCAACATTTCTTCCTTTTAGGTTTTCAATAAGAGCTTTAAGAGTTCTTCCTGTATCTACGATGTCTTCAACGATAATTACGTGACGACCTTCGATATCCATTCCACAATCTTTTTTGATTTTAATTACACCAGAAGATTCAGTTCCTCCGTGATAACTAGATACATCCATGAAGTCAGTAACTACATGAATATCAATATGTTTCATAAGTTCTGCCATAAAAGGTAATGCACCTTTTAATGTACAAATTAGAACAGGACATTTATCTTTATAATCCTCTTCAATTTGTTTAGCGATTCTTTTACTAGCAACTACGATTTCCTCGTGTGTAAATAGAACTTTCTCGATATCTTTTAATAAATTTTCCACTGTTTTATCCTTTCATGTTTATATAATAATCATATTTTTTATTTTTGTTAACTTTAGTATTTATTCCTAAAACTCCTAACACCTTATCTTTATTACGAATTACTGGAAGTTTATCTCTAAGTTCCTTAGGAATCTTTTCATCGATAAAAAGACGTGAAAGTTTTTTACTAACCTTACCTCTTTGAATCCTATCTCCATCTCTCTTAGTCGTAACTACGAGCGGCAAGTCTTCCTTGTTAAATCCTACTTCTGATGAGTTATTAGTTGTCGTTATTAGAAAATTACTCTGATGAAATGTATAAACTTTATTAATATCTACTTCATCTATTATTAATTCTATCCTATCATTATAACATTTTTTTTCGATTTTATGAATATAAATACTATTATATTCGCTAATTATTTTTAAATTATTTTTTAAATCATAACTTTTGTTGTTATTTCTACTTTTTAAGTCTTCTATTATTGTAAATAGCGTTCTTTGTTTCACATCGAAAATACTAAAATTATTTGCTAATATATCTCTTAACAAGAAGTAAATTTCTTCTTTAGCATTTTTTAATAATTTTTCTTTGTTTAATTCGACTTTACCTTCTTCTTCAGAAATTACATAATTAGCTTTGTCTTCTAATACTTTATTTCTTAATTCAGTATTAACGTTTTTATAATAACTAGAAAAATTGATTAAATTATCAAAACTTGCAGCATTCACATCTTTTAATAGAGGTACGATGTTGTGCCTTATATTATTTCTAGTGTAGTCTGTATCGAAGTTTGTTGAATCAACGTAGTATTTCAAGTTATTTTCATCAGCGTACTGCTCAAGTTCAACCTTTAAAACACTTAATAATGGGCGATAAACCTCTAACTCTCCAATAGTAGTCTGTTCTTCTATCATTAAGTTATAATCCATACTACGCCCACTAAGGAGTCTCATAAGAATATTTTCTACCTGATCATTTTTGTGATGAGCAGTTATTAACTTCACTCCACCCTCTAATGAAGACATCTCCTCAAAAGCTTCATAACGTAGTTTTCTTGCGAGCATTTCCTCTGATGTGTGGCTATCTCTTGCCAGTTCATTCATATTTAGCTCTTTTTTGTAGAACTTCACGTTATAGTTTTTAACAAAATTCTCTACAAATTCAGCTTCTTCATAGGATTGTTCTCTTAAACCATGATTTATATGGAATACTACCAGTTCCTTATAGCTTTCTTTATACTTCGTTACAAGTAGATGAAACAGAACAATAGAGTCTACCCCTCCTGACAGACCTAGTGCTATTTTATCAGTTTTTTGCCATAAAATATTAATGTCCATCTAGATAACCTCTCTCTTGAAGACCTTTCTTTATTTTTTCAAACTTATCCTCAGCTTGCTTCGTCGTTGAGATTATATTTTCTAGCAACCCTTCTGGGGCTGGTAAAATTTCTTTTTTCTCTTCTTTTTCCTCAGACAGTTCGGTAATATTACTCTTTTTACCTTTTCCTACAGAAATCTTCATGTTTCCTATGAATTGAAGTTTTTTCAAGTCTTTTAAAGTTTTTGTCTCCTGTTTAGGTTCCTGATTTTCTTCCTGTACTTCTTGTTTTTTCAGAACCTCTGGTTGTTCTTTAACTTCTTTTTTGATCGGTGGCTTTGATTTATTTTTCTTTTTATTCTGTTTTTCTTTTGAGTTTTTCTCTACTTTTTTCTTCTCACCTTCGACTTGTTTTAACTCTTTTTGTGTTAAGATCACTAAAGAATCTTTTGTACTTTTTTCCTCAGCTTTAATAACAAAACCAACTGAAAAAATTTCCTCTAGCTTCTTCTTTTTACCTATAAACATATTTTCCTTCGGTAAAAATGCATCTTTACCATTTTCTAGTTTTATATACAGCCCTTTACTTTCAACCTTTGTTACCTTACCTGAAACTTTACTCATTCAATCACCTCGCTATCAATTTAGATGTAAACTATATAATCTTAATAGTTTAAACCTCGTAAATCATTCCTATTTGTTTCACTTAAATATTATACCACACTCTATTCATCTATTGAAATATCAAAGATAATCCGAGATAATAATACACCAACAAATAGAATCTAAACTTTGATAACTAAAAAATACCAACCTCAAAAAATTTACTCTTTTGAAATCAGCACTTAATCATTATATATTCTTTTAAGTAATGTTATGTTAACTATCTCTAAAAATAACATCATTAACTTTTATTATACCATAAAAACAATGATTTTATAAGTCTTTTATTTTTTAATATTTTGTGTTATGTTAAAGTTACTAAAGGAGCTGACTCAACAAAATCTTGTTTCTTAAAAGATCATACTTTTTGAGTCACTCCATATTAATAGTAAATACGCAATACGCAATTTCAGGGAGGTTACTATGTTAAACACAGAAAAACTCAAAAAAAGATTTTACATATTTGTAGTATTCCATGTTTTTTTATTTGCTCCTATAATCATTTTCTTGCTTGATGAAGTAGTTAGTTCAGATTTTACACAAAAATATAAAACCATAATATCAGTGTTTAAATATTTTTGTTCAATCTTACCTATAGTATTAGCTTGGATTCTAACTAACTATATAGATAAAAAAACTAAAACCGCAGAAAAATAAAAAATAACACTATCTAAAACTAGCTAGCGAGTGACTCGACAAAATCTTGTTTCTTAAAAGATTATACTTTTTGAGCCACTCCATATTAATAGTAAATACGCAATACTCGATTTCAAGGAGGTTACTATGTTAAACGCAGAAAAACTTAAAAAAAGATTTTACATATCTCTAGTATTCTATCTGTTATTTGGTACTGCACTATTATTAATCTTAGATAATGCAGTCAGTCCAGACTTTGAACAAAAATACAAAACTTTATTATTTGTACTCAAACTTACCTATATGGAATTACCTATAGTGTTAGCGTTTGTTATAAATAACTATATAGCTAAAAAAACTAAAAACGTAGAAAAATAAAAAATAACACTCTCTAAAACTAGCTAGAGAGTGATCCGACAAAATCTTGTTTCTTAGAAATCGCGATTTTTTCGTCACTCCCATAGCTAAAAGAGCGATTCAAAATCATCTTTGAATCGCTCTCTTTTTTTATCCATTATAACAATTTATTATCTCAAACAACTTGCTACGTATTTCTTCATTTGTTGAATGTCCTAACATTGATTTTAATTCGTTTAGTTTTCTATCTAATTCGTCTACATCAATGTCTAAAGTTGTATTTTTATAAATCATTTGGTTATCAGTCTTTTCACTACTTTCGTAATCAAGTGATAACTCTTCATACATTTTCTCACCAGGTCTTAAACCAATCTCTTCGATATCAATATCTTTATATGGTTCTAATCCTGATAGTTTGATTAAGTTTGTCGCTAGATCTATTATTTTTACAGGTTCTCCCATATCTAATAAGAAAATTTCCCCTTCACTTGCGTAATACCCAGCTTGTAGTACTAATTGTGCCGCTTCTGGAATCGTCATAAAGTAACGAATAATATTTCTATGAGTAATTGTGATAGGTCCACCTTTTTTAATCTGTTCTTTAAAGATAGGAATTACAGAACCACTAGAACCTAATACATTACCAAATCTAACCGCAGCAAATTTTGTTTTATACTTATTACCTTTTGATTGTAAGATAATCTCTGTTAAACGTTTCGAAGCTCCCATCGCATTCGTAGGATTTACCGCCTTGTCAGTAGAAATCATAATAAATCTTTCTACTTCTTTTTCAATCGCCACATCCATAACATTTTTCGTTCCAAAAACATTATTTTTTATAGCTTCTTGTGGACGGCGTTCCATTAAAGGAACGTGTTTATGTGCTGCCGCATGGAACACTACATCCGGTTTATACTTATCAAACACCTCAGCTAAAGCTGCTTTCTCACGAATACTTACTATTTCTGAAATATATTGTATATCGTTATATTCTTTACTATGTGATTTTTCAAAATCTAAATCACGTTCTAACATGTATAATGCATTCTCGTTAACATCTACTAAAACAAGTTGACTAGGTTTGAATTTGAATATTTCTCGAACAATTTGGCTTCCGATTGAACCACCAGCACCAGTAACAAGGATACTTTTCCCTTTAATATATGAACGAATTTCACCTTGAGATAGTTTCACCTCACCACGTCCTAATAAATCTTCAATAGAGACGTCTTTTAAGTGTTTAGAAATACTTTCTCCATCCTCTACAGCTATACCTGAGCTCATTACTTTAACAGTAACATTCGCTTCTTTTAGTACGTTTAATATTCTATTTTTATCATATGCTCCAATTGAAGGAATAGCTAAAAATACTTGTTCTACTTCATATTTCGGAATAAGTTTCAGCATATCATATGTTGTTCCAACAACAGTAACCCCACTAATTACAGAGTTTTTTCTGTTATCATCGATAAGCCCAACTACATTGGCACGGAAAATATTATTTTTAGATAGTTCTTTTAACAAGATATACCCAGCATCTCCTGCACCTATTATAAATGTATTCTTATAAGAAGTAGCTCCATATTTACCCGCTTCTCTTTCTCTTAAAGCACGATAAAGCATTCTCGTAAACATCATTCCTGCGATTATTAATAACGGTGAAAAAATCGCAAATCTAACATTTGAAAATGTATCAGGTAGCATATATTGGTATAAAATACTAGTGATTAAATCCCCTAATACTACTGAAAAACAGATATTTACTATTTCATTTACACCTAAGTAAGACCATAGTGATTTATTAGTACCAAATAAATAAAAACTAATTGTATAAACCACAAGTGAAATCACTAAAAATTCGGCTATTTCTACGTGATGGTCATTCAACATAGAAAATGGATCCGAAGCCTTACCTAAAAATATAGATGCTACTACTCCAAATATTACCGTCAATAAATCCAATACCATAATTAGCTTAAATCTATGATTTATATATATTTTTGATGAAAATAATTTATCCATAACATCTCCTACTAAATTCATTAAATGAGCAAAGGGGTTAATTTATATAATCAAGATAAAACTTGTCTACATACTATGTCGCAATAGTTTACAAATAAATACACTACGAAGTAATAGCTTTTACTTATCTAATAAACTTTGCGGGGGCGATTTGAAAACACGAATTCTAATTAGGTTTCCAAATCTTCCCCCAAGCTCTTTATATTTTAATATAATCTATAACCGAAGTACCCTGCAGCTGCAATAATTATAAGTAATATAACAATACTGACTTTTCGAGTTTCTTCAATTACTTTTATCTCTACTAACTTCTGAACTATTAATATCGTTATCGCCACAAAAATAGCTGTTTTTTTGACACTTTGGTTTTCTATAAACATGGTTCCTATTATTATAGCTAAGCTAAAAACCGTTATAAGCATATTAATAGCTAAAAACATCAATTTTTTGTCTGTCATCTTTATTTTTTCCTTATCTTGATCGTTACTTTAACAATCGGCGTATCTGTCGCTATCCTTATATTTTCTTTTGGATATATTTTTAGATTACTACGCTCTTCTGTTTCTTCTTTAACATCGCTCAAGTCAACATCAACGAACATTTCATTAATTTTTGCTAATTCATTAGCATCTTCCGCCCTAATAGTTACCTTAGAAACATCAGCAGTAGCACTAACTAACTCATATCCTGAAGGTAGGCTACCTATAGTATTTACTTCTAATGGCACTTCTTTTTCAATGTTTTTTAATTCAATACTCATAAGAGTTGAGTTCGGCTCTATTTGAATATCCTCTATTTTATTATAATCACTATCGTAAGCTACTAATTTAGCCTCTTCTCTAGTGTTTCTATTAATTTTCGTACGAGTATCACTCTCAGCTCGGACTTCATTTATTCTATTAAGGCTTTCGATAGCTCCAGAAATTTTGACAGTCTCATTTGTAACGCTAAGTTTATCTACTTCATATCCAATCAATAGTCGCTCTTTTTTAACTATCGGCGTAACTCTAAACTCTCTAGTTGCTTTTTCCCTAATAGATATAGTTATTGTAGAAGGTTCTGCAGTTCCATCTACACCTTTTTCTAGTCCATTTATTTCAATTTTAACTTTTTGATCATCACCAATTTGAGCATTTCTAAGATTCAACTTCGCTTTGAAGTTCTTAGCAACACTTTCTTTCTGGACTTTCGTCTGTGATCCAGTTAATTTAACAGATACTGTATTAGGAATACCTACCACATACAATTTATCTTTATCATAATCAACTTCAAGTGGGATATCACTAACCCATGCAGTAGCATTATCGTTCGTATCACCTCCAAGAACTGAGAAATTCTTGAAATTTTCATTAACTGATAAGAACAATAGTATCGCTATTAAAAATGATATTAACTTTAACTTATTATTTTCTTTTAGTTGCATAATATCACCTCTTATTTAATTATTTTATCTTGCTGTTTCCAGTTTTTAGCTAAATATTTCGCTAAATCTTCTGTAGAAAAATCTGAAGTTAAAACACCATTTTGACATACACTAATTTTTCCTGTTTCTTCTGACACAGCAATTACTATAGCATCTGTCACTTCAGATAACCCTAGAGCTGCACGGTGCCTTGTCCCATAGCTACTAGCTATAGATCTATTATCCGATAGAGGAAGCACACAACTGGCAGCACGAATTTTATTTTCATCAATTATCATTGCACCATCATGTAACGGTGTATTCGGAATAAATATATTAATTATAAGTTCATTTGTAACCTCAGCATTAACTGTAATACCACTCTCTACATATTCATCAAGTCCTGTATTATTTTCTAAAACTATAAGTGCACCTATTCTTCGGCGTGCCATATGTCTTGATGAAGCAACAACAGCTTTGATTATATGTTCAGTAGAGTTTTTTTGTACATCTTTATAATTAATATTGAAGATATTCGATAGCTGTACCCTTCCTATATATTCAAGAGCGCGTCTTAATTCTGGTTGGAATATAATCATTATTCCTAGAACTCCCCAAGTAACCACTTGTTCAAATATATATGTCATCGTTTTAAATCCAATAAAGTTAAAGAATATTTTCAATCCAATAACGATTAATATACCTTTAACAAGTTGCATACCACGAGTACCTTTTAATAAACTTAGCAATTTATAAACTAAGAACCAAACTAATAATATATCCAATAAATGAATAATTAGTGTAAGAGTACTTACTCCTGATAAGTATTCAGCTATCATAAATAATCTCCTTCCTTTGATTAATATCATCAGCACGCAAAACAACATCTAATGCGTACAATAGTCCACATTCAATTATATCATAAAATACAAACGTTGTGCTATTTTTTACAAAAGAAAAAGAAGATATTTTCAATAAATATCTCCTGAAATTTTAGAACTATTATTTTACATAGTCTTTTATTTATATCAAAATTACAATATCATTATTGTAAAATATCTTATATTTAATTTACAGATTTTATAAAAATCAATAATATACTACTAAAAAATGCTCTAATTATCTTTAATTTCTATATAGTTTGCAATATTGTAATCTTGCGGGTCTAGTTCTATATCGTTTCCTAAAATTATATTCGCTACACTATAGCCAATTATCGGACCTGTAGTTAAACCTGAAGAACCAAGACCACTAATCGCATAAACATTTTTCAATGTTGGAACCTCTCCAAAGAACGGAGAATAATCACTAGTATAAGCCCTAATTCCAACACGTTCATTTATTGTCTGTGCAGTTTTTAATTCACCTAAGAAGTACTCTGCTTCTTCACCAAAAGCATCAAGTTGATGTTTATCAACAGTTAAATCAAAGCCCATATCATTTTCGTGTGTCGCTCCAACACTAACAACACCTTTTTCAAATGGAATAATATCCAATTCGCCCTCAGGCATAATAACTGGATAAGATCCCGTATTTTCATCAGAAACTTTATAATCCCTTAGTTGACCTTTTTGTGGGCGAACATCAACATCAAATCCAAGGGGCTCTAGTATATCTTTTAACCACGCACCAGTCGCAAGTACGACTACATCAAAAATCGTTCCATTAATCTCATACTTATCTCCCACAACCTTTAAACTAACTTTTTCTTTAACGACATTAGCTTTTGAAGCAGAAAGTAAAGTATTAACGAATCGTTCCCCTTCTAATCGTCCACCACCACTCGCATACAGTACGTCTCCATTATTATCGAAGCTAGGAATAATTTTTTGAACCTCTTCTTTTGAGATTATCTCTAAATCCCCTATCATCGGCGATAATTCTTTACGACTTTCAGCAAGTTCTTTTAATTCAGGTAACTTATCTTCATTTTTTTTCAGTAAATATACTCCACATTGTGAATAAAAATCAGTATTATAACCATCAACTTCTAAGTCTTTAACTAATTTCAAATAAAAATCAGCACCTAGTCTTGCCATCTTGTACCACGGTTTATTACGCCTTTTAGAAAACCACGGACTTATAATTCCAGCCGACGCTTTAGTAGCCTGACCTACACCATAATCGAAAACTACTATTTCATTTCGTTGTTCTTTTGACAAATAATAAGCACATGTAGCTCCTACTATTCCCCCACCTACTACTGCTATTTTCATAAGATACCTCGCTTTTTTTAATAAATCTACTAATTAAAATTATACATCAAAAAAAAATACTAGTAAACTTCTTATAGTATATACTGAATTTTCCTAGATCTTTTATTTACATAAAAATCTTTTTAAGTTATAATTATTAACTAAGATAACTTAAAGAGGTATAAAATGAAAAAACAACTACTACTAACTTTCGCAATTGCTGTTCTTGCCGGAACGACACTAGGCTGCTCTCAAAATAAAAATGCAAATCAACCTACATCACAAGAAGCGAAAAAAGAATTATCAAATGAAGAAATTGTTAAAACATCCCTTAGCAACTTTTCAAAAGAAAAAAATTTAGAATTAGATACTAAGGTTAACATTAAATCTAACCTTATGGTAGAGGGTTACTCAGTTAACGTATTATCTAATATTAAAATAGACGATAGTGGCAATGTTTTAAAGAAATTTTCAGAGCAAGAAACTGAACTAGGCAAAACTACAACAATAGAAGAACATATTTTCCTTAAGAAAAACAATTCTGGATACGATAAATTCAATGTTGAAAATGGAAAATTAGTTCCCGATATAATTACAGACGATTTAGAAGTTTTATCTGCAATCCAAGTATTTTTCAATGGAAATACACTTTTTAACACTATAACTGATAAAAACTATGAAAAATCAGATAATAAACTAACTTTTAGTGGAAAAATAAAACTATCGGACATCGGAAATAAATTTTACCTAAATCCAGGTACTTTTTCTAGTGAAGAAGCTGGTGACCTTTCAAACATGCCTCTATCATTTATCGCAACAATAGATACTACTACAAATGAAGTCTTAACAATTACCCTTGATTTAAAATCATTTATAGAAGATATGGCTAAAAAACAACTAGAAAAAGAAAAAGACTCTATGAGTCAACTCGAATACACTACTGCCAAAACATTAATGGAATCAATTTTAAAAGACACACAAGGTGAGATTTCAATCATTAGAAAAATCGATAAAATAGATCAAATAAAATTTAATTAATAACAAAATCTAGCTTACCTTTTGAGTTGGCTAGATTTTTTAGCAATATATCCATTTTTTTATATTTACCAAACCACATTTATGTATTATAATTATTACTAAGTTGCTCATAGGCAACTATCAATCGATATAATTCGACTAAATTACACAGGAGGTAAACTATGACTGAAATGAAATTAATACCAAGAAATGAAGTCGAAGAGAAATATACTTGGGATATGACTCTTCTATACAAAACTGATGAAGATTTTAAAGCGAGCCTTGATAATATTAAAAAAGAGATCTTAGATTTCAAGGCTACTTACGAAGGGGAATTAACGGATCACGTTACTTTAGATACTGCCGTTAAAAAATACGAAGAACTTTATGAAGAATACTATAAACTGTCTCACTACGCTGAGTTACCAATGGCGGTGGATAGATTTAATGACAATGTAGTACAAAATGTAACACTTTTTGAAGATGTTTCTACTTTATGGGCGGGGAATTTAAGTTTCTTCGATACTGAGCTTGTAGAACTAGATGAACAATTCATTAAAGATTTCGTAAAAAACTATCGTCCTGATTTAGAATACTACTTCGAAAAAATCGTTCAGGAGAAAAAACACACATTATCAAAAGAAGCTGAACAGGTAATCGCAAACTACGAGAGTCTTCCTGGTTACTACAATCTATATGAGGTAACTAAGCACGAAGATATGCAATTCGATAGCTTCGAAGCAAATGGAAAAACTTTCGAAAATAGCTTCGTACTATACGAAAACTTACATGAAATGGATAATGATACTGAGGTACGCCGCAATGCTGCGAAAAGTTTTTATAAAACTCTAAATACTTATAAAAATACTTCAGCAAATGAATATATTTCACAAATCAAAAAAGAAAAAATGCTTGCTACAATGCGTGGTTATGATAGTGTTATCGACTACCTACTAGCTGCTCAAGATGGTAACCGTGAATTATATGACCGTCAAATCCGTACTCTTATGACAGATTTAGCACCTCATATTCGCCGTTACATCAAACTTCTAGCGCGCGAGCACAAAATTGAAGATATGCAGTTTGCAGACTGTAAAATTAACCTTGATCCAGATTTCGAAGTTGATATGACTATCGACGAATCTCGTTCTTACCTTAAAAAAGCACTTGGTGTTCTTGGTGAAGACTACGTTAAAATGATCGATGAAAGTTATGACAAACGTTGGACTGACTTCCCTCAAAATATCGGGAAAAGCACTGGTGGATTCTGCGCAACAGTTCCTAATGTAGCAGGGTTTATCCTACTTTCTTGGACTGGAAAAATGAATGAAGTTTTCGTTCTTGCTCACGAGCTTGGACATGCATATCACTTCATGAGTACAGGTAAACACCAAACAATGTTAAACAACGATTGCCCACTTTACTTCGTTGAAGCTCCATCAACTTGTAACGAGGTTATCGTATCTAACTACCTACTAAAAACTAACACTGATGCTCGTTTCAAACGTTGGGTTATCAGCAACATGATTAGTAGAACATACTTCCACAATATGGTAACACACTACTTAGAAGCTGTTTACCAAGATAGAATCTACAAAATGGTTGATAACAACGAAATGCTTAACGCTGACGTTCTTTCTAAAGTTAAACGCAATGTTATGGAAGAGTTCTTCGGAGATAGTTTAGTAGTTAATGAAGGTGCGGAACTTACTTGGATGAGACAACCTCACTACTACATGGGACTATATCCATACACTTACTCTGCAGGATTAACAATCGGTACAGCTATTGCTAATAAGATCGATAATGACAGTTCTTATGCCGACACTTGGTTAAATGTTCTTTCTAAAGGAAGCAGCATGTCAGCACTAGATCTTTCTAAACTTGCAGGTTGTGATGTAAGTACTGATGAGCCACTTAAAGAAGCTATCGCTTATGTTGGTCACCTAGTAGACGAACTTTATAACTTAACAGATGAATTAAATAAATAGAAAATTTTAAAGCTTCAGCTAAATTTCTTTGGTTGAAGCTTTAATCTTATATTCTATTTCATTCTATCTAATTTATCGAAACAGGCTTTTTCACATTCTATAACTGCGCTGCGGAAATTCTTTTCTTCTAAAACTCTCACAGCTTCGATAGTACTTCCACTTGGTGAACATACATCATCTTTTAACTTACCTGGGTGTTCTTTAGTCTCTAAAACCATCTTCGCAGCACCTAAAACTGTACTTGCAGCGAGTCTATAAGCTATATCACGTTTTAATCCATTTAGTACGGCACCGTCAGCTAATGCTTCTATAAATAAATATCCATACGCAGGACCTGAACCACTTAAAGCTGTTAAAGCAGCCATATCTTTTTCCAATATTTCCTCGGCAATACCTAAATTATTTAAGAGGTCTAATACTAATATTTTTTCTTCAGCATTTACTAAAGAATTAAATACAACACCTATTACACCACTCCCTATTTTTACGGGTGTATTCGGCATAATTCTAACTATTTTAGTCCTTGGAAGTTTCTTTTCTAAATCATTTATTTCAACAGCTGCTGCCATTGAAATAACAATCTTATTCTTCAAACTAAGGCTCACTTGATCCAGTACTGTTCCTACTAAATATGGCTTCACCCCTAAAAATACAATATCACTGTTTTCTACGACTTGTTCTAGACTCTTACAGAATACAGCACCTGTTTCTTCAGCAACATTTCTAGTACTTTTATCCGAAGAATTTCTCACAAAAACATCAATATTACTAACTTTATCACTTCGAAGTAGCCCTTCTAAGATAGCTTTTCCCATATTTCCTACACCGATAAAACCTAATTTCATACATATTCCTCCTGAGTATTTGTTAATAACATTATATCATACTCAAAACACTTATGTCCTAGATAAGTTCAATCAGAACTATTTTAATAACAATTTAACTATGTTATACTTTTATAACAAGTAGTTATTCAAAGGAGTTTTATATGCACAGCAGTTGGGAAGAAATATTCAATAATTATCCAAGAATAGATGAATTAAATAACATGATAAAAGAAATTGATGAACAACGTCTTACTAAAACTATCTATCCGCCAAAGGAACAGGTTTTTAGAGTTTTCGACTTACCATTAAAAGATATTAAAGTCGTAATTTTAGGACAAGATCCTTATCATAATCCTGATCAAGCATGTGGGTTAAGTTTTTCAGTAAATGATGGCATACCACTACCTAAAAGTTTAATAAATATCTATAAAGAACTACACGATGACCTAGGTATTAAACCAGCAAAAACAGGAAACCTAGAATCTTGGTTCAAGCAAGGTGTATTTTTACTTAACGCTGTACTAACGGTAGAAAAAAATTCTCCAGCAAGTCATAGTAAAATGGGATGGGAGGATTTTACGGATTACATAATTGAAAAAATTTCAGAAAAAAATGAAAACATAGTTTTTGTTTTATGGGGAACCTATGCAAGAAGCAAAAATAAACTAATTGATTCTTCAAAACACAAAATTATCGAATCAGCTCATCCAAGTCCACTATCCACATACCGTGGCTTTTTTGGAAGCAAAGTCTTCTCTCAAATCAACAGTTATTTAGCTGAAAATGATAGAGAAACTATAAATTTTGAATTAAAAATGAAAACAAACGAGCAAATTTCATTTTTTAAAAAACATGAAAAATTTTAAGTATATTTTAAGTTTAAGGTATATAATAATTATCTAAACAAAAGTAATAATATTTCATTCTTAACGACACTTGTCGTTTCTCCCTTTTAAGTTTGAAATTATTTTTGTTTAAACCAATATTTCGGTTAATTCTTTATGATATTAACAGATAATAAAACTTTTTAATTTTTTTCATAATGTGGCTTGTCGCTCCCTAGGCAAGCCATTCTCCCTTTTAAAGAGTTGAGAGACTCTTTTGTTATTTGTATATAAGATTAGATATAAACAAGCAAGAAATTGCTTAGAACTTAATTTAGTTCACTAAAAAAACGTGTTCCCCAAACACGTTTTTTTATTTTATATTATTTCTATGTTTAAACAAAAAATCCCAGACATAAATGTCTGAGATTTTTTATGCAGCTCTTCTATAACCTGCTCTTTGAGCGGCTTCTTCTGAACTAAAGACTAGTAGATTTCTCGCTGCAACATTGTTATAAGAAGGATGTGTCGGTGTGTAATAAACTCCACTCTTTTTACTAGCTCTTACAACTACTTTTTTAGGTTGTTGTTGCTGTTTATTTTGTTGAGTTTGAGTTAATTGAACAGTCTCATTTTTTGTTCCATCCTGTTCGTCAATTTTTTTCTTAGAAGCAGGAGGGGGAAGAACTTGTTGTTGTTCTTTATCCTCATCAGAATTATCTTCTTTTTTCTCTTCTGAAGACTGTTCTTCTAATTTTTTATCACGTTCTTCTTTTTTCTCTTGGAAAGTTTTTCTTTGTTCTTCTTTTCTAGCTTCACTGAAATGATTCGTCATTAACATAGTTAACATCATTACAAGCCCACTTACAACACCTAATACTACTTTTTTCAATCGCGTTTTGCGCTGAATTAATTTTACAATAGGTGGACATAATAATATAAAACTTAGTACAAAGACTATTACTGCATATCTAATGCCATGTGTAAAAACCATACTAAGTGATATTAGCATAAACACTAAAAAGATAAACCACAAAATAACTTGTCCATGTTCTTTTATGAATTTATTCACAATATTTCTCCTTAAAAATAATCACTTATCTATTTTAACACTTTCTTTACTAATAGACAATTATTTTCATAAATAACTTTAATTTTAATAAGATATTCAGCTTTTCTTATAAATATATATTTATATAAATCATATAACTATTTTCTAGAAATCACCATAGCTATCCCTTGTCCTCCTCCTATACAAAGGGAACAGACACCTTTTTCTTTATTATCATTGATTAGTGCGTGAACTAAAGTAACTAAAACTCGGCATCCACTAGCTCCGATTGGATGTCCTAGCGAAATAGCTCCTCCACGTGTGTTTACTTTGTTTTGATCTAGATTTAGTAGACGAGTTACAGCTATAGATTGTGCAGCAAAAGCTTCATTCATTTCAAATAAATCTATATCTTCTATGTTTAAACTTAATTTTTCTAGTACTTTTTGCGTTGCTGGAACTGGACCTAATCCCATTACCGTATTGTCTAATCCTGCCGAAGCATAACCATCAATATAAGCAAGAACTTCTAATCCTAGTTCTTTAGCACGAGTTTCACTCATTAAAACAACACAGGCTGCACCATCATTTATTCCTGATGCGTTTCCTGCTGTTACAGTTCCATCTTTTTTGAAAGCTGGTCGTAATTTAGCTAAACTTTCTAACGTTGTATTCGGACGAACAAATTCATCTGTATCAAAAATAATTTCTTCTCGTCTAGTTTTAATAACTATCGATGCTATTTCGTTAGCAAACTGATTATTTTCAATAGCTGCTGCCGCTTTATTCTGACTTGAAAGAGCAAATTCATCTTGCTCTTCTCTTGTTATATTGTATTGTTCTGCGATATTTTCAGCAGTAATACCCATATGATAGTTTTCAAACGCATCTGTAAGACCATCATTTATTATAGTATCTTCTAATTCTAAACTGCCTAATTTTTGTCCGAAACGAGCATTCTTTGTATAATGAGGTGCCGCACTCATGTTCTCAACACCACCACAAACTACTACATCATTATCCCCTAATAATATTGATTGTACCCCAAGAACAACACTTTTCAGTCCTGATCCACAAACTTTATTTACAACAAAGGCGCTTTTTTCTTTTGGAATACCTGCATTAACTGCGATTTGACGTGCTACATTTTGTCCTAAACCAGTCTGCAAAACATTACCGAATATTATTTCATCAACTAGATTTGGATTAAGATTTATACTTTCTAATGATTGTTTCACAAGCTCTCCACCGATTTTTGCAGCAGAAACATCTTTTAAACTCCCTCCAAAACTTCCTATAGCAGTTCTTTTTGCACTTACAATAGCAACTCTATTCATGTATTTTATCTCCTAATTTGATTTTCTAGTATATTTTACTATAAAAACTAACGTTGTTCAAATATTGTCTACACAAGACTATATTTATCGAAAATTTAATTTTGTAATACTTCTTAAATTTATTTGTAATATAAATGTAATATTTTTGTAATAAAATATTGATTTTTGTAATTTTTAAATGTATAATATAAATATAAAGAAGTTATATAAAAAAGAAGGTGAATAACATGAACAAACTTCTAAAAACAACAGGTATATTTATTTTAGGAATTGGATTATTAACAGGATGCACAGATAAAGTAGCAAAAAAAGTAGATACTAATGATAATATTACTACTGAGGTAAAAACTACTGAAGAAAGTCCAGCTTCTTTAGCTAATTTACAAAAAGAAGTTGAACATGTTGCTCAAGTTAACAATAACAATAATATTAAAGATAATAACAATACTAATAATGGTATAAATAAAAAAATTACACCAAAAGTAACTACTCCTTCTAAACAAACTATTCAAAACAATAATACTCAAGCTTATAAACATGATTTAGCTAAAGCTGGGGAAATTTTACAACCTATGGCTTATGGCATGTTAAACTTACAAGGAAGCAGCACTGCAAATGTTGTAAGATACATCGCTAGTAATGATGGTAGCGACAATGTAGTAAAACAAATAAACTTAACTAAAGTATTAGATTTACTAAATACATATAATGCTCAAACATTCCAAAAACAAGATGTGTTGCAAAGATTACAAAATGACAAAGAAATTGAATTTGTACAATTAAACAATCATATTGCTGATTACAATAAAGAAAACTTAGAAAAATTAATGAATCACAAAAATAAAGTAGTATACTTCGCAAAAGATCAAGTATTCCTAGCAAAAAGTGATATTGGCTACGGTGGTGCTACTGATGCAATCTTTATACCAGTAGAAAAATGGGATATTAAAGGTGATAGAGTTCTTATCCCATACGTAAATGTTGCTACAAGAAAACCTGTAGGTATGATGATACTTCGCTTGAACAATAAAAATTATACTAGCGGAGCTAATAGAACAATGTACTACGTAGAAAGATTCGAATTATATTAAAAGAACATAGGAACATCGTCATTTCATATGGCGATGTTTTTTAATTTAATATTTCAACAATACTAAAAAAGTGACTAGGGTAATTTTTCATCCTAATCACTTTTTATTTTTTACTTACTATATTTTTCTACTATTTTTTTAGCACTAGCTAAATTCATATGTTTTTCTTTTCTTAACTCTTCTACAACTAATTCAATATTTTCATTAGTCGCCCCTGCTAAAATCGCTAAAGATTTAGCATGTAACTTCATATGACCTTTTTGAATTCCGTCTCCTACTAACGCTTTTAGTGCTGCTAAGTTTTGAGCTAAACCTACTGAAACGAGTATACTCGCTAATGTTTTCGCATCTGGATTGTTCAATAGTCCTCTCGCTACTTTTACAGTAGGGTTGATTCCGATAGATCCACCTACACTAGCAACAGGCATCGGTAACGTGATTTCTCCAACAAGTTCCTTAGCCTCTTTATCACAACGCCAAGTAGATAACCCTTTATAATTACCATCTTTAGTTGCATAGCTTTGACATGCCGCTTCTATAGCTCTCCAGTCATTACCACTCGCTATTACAACACTATCAATTCCGTTAAAGATACCTTTGTTATGTGTAGCAGCTCTATAAACATCTGCTTTAGCAAATTTACTCGCAAGCTCAATTCTTTTAGCTAGATACTCTCCATTTTCTCCTAAGTCTTCAAATGGAATAGAACATTTCGCTGTAACTAGTGAACGTGTCGCATAATTCGATAAAATCGCCATAAGAGCTACACTCTCAGTTAATGATTCTAACGAAACTTTAAGGGCCTCTAGCATTGTATTTAGCATATTTGCTCCCATCGCTTCTAAAGTATCAACGATAAGGTAAACAACTACAAAATCTACACCTTCTTCTGATAAAACTTTGACATCAATATCACAAGCTCCACCACCACGAGCTACGATAGATGGATATGCTTCGTTAGCTGTTTTTATAAGAAGTTCTTTACTCTGAAGAATACGTTCTACAGCTACGGCAGTATCTGCTATGTCGTATAACGCAACATGACCAATCATTTTTCTATCAAGAATTTCTGTTTTGAAACCACCAGATTTCGCTACTATCTTCCCAGCGTTACTACAAGCTGCAACAACCGATGGTTCCTCTGTAACAAATGGTACTACATACTGTTTTCCATCAACAGTAAAATTTGGCACAACGCTAAAAGGTAATGAGAAAGTTCCTATTACATTCTCTACCATGTTATTAGCCGTATCAAAGTCCAAAACCTCATTATTTTTAAGAAGTTCAAGATGCTCTTCACTTAAAATATCAGCTTGTTCAATAACTCCTAAGCGTTCATCAATATTTTTTTTATAAAATCCACTCCAAATTTTTTCCATAGTTCCCTCTATTAAAATTGTTTTTTATAAACTCTCTTATGATTTTCAATTTTTTCTAAAACAAATCTGCTTTCATCTTGAATATCAGAAATATCTAGGTTTCCTTCTTCATCAACTGTAGTATCTCTAAAGAACATTTTCTCATATTCATCAATTGAAATACGTGTTCTACTGTCAAAATCGTCAAAACGATTATTTCTTAGTTGTTCTCTATAACCATCAACTAAAGTCATACTAAATACTTCGGCAACAGCACCACTTCCGTAGCTATATAATGCAATCTTATTACCCGCTTCTAAAGTAGCATTGTTCTCAAGTAAAGATAACAGTCCCAAGAATAGTGATCCTGTATAAATGTTACCTACACGTTGACTATATAAAATAGACTCATTAAAGCGAGCAAGTAATTCTTCTTTTTTATCTTCTTCAGCTTGTTCTAATAATAAACTTAGACCTTTTAATCCTAATTTAGGATATGGTAAGTGTAGACATACTGCAGAAAAATCATTAAGATTCTGTTTTGATTTTTCAGAGAATCTTCCCCATGTAGTTGTTAAACAATCAAGGTATTGTTCTGTAGAGAATCTTCCTTCTACAAAAGCATAGTGCGAGTAATTAGGACGCCAGAAGTCCATAACATCGCGAGTTAAACAAACATTATCGTTGTTAAGCTCTAATATTCTAGGATTGCTGCTAACTAACATCGCACAACTTCCTGCACCTTGTGTCGATTCACCAGATGATTTAACTCCATATTTCGCTATGTCGCTAGCTATAACTAGTACTTTTGATTCTGGATTGTTTCTAACATGATTTTTTGCAAAGTCTAATGCCGCCGTAGCTCCGTAACATGCTTCTTTTACTTCAATAGCACGTACAAATGGCTGAATATCTAGTAAACCATGAATAAATACCGCAGAAGCTTTACTTTGGTCGATTCCAGACTCAGTTCCTACGATAATCATGTCAATTTTTTCTAAATCATCTTTATCTAATATTTCATATGCAGCTTGTGCCCCAAGAGTTACGATATCTTGAGATACCGGTGGAATACTCATTTCAAGTTGTAATAAACCTTTTGTAAATTTATCTGGTTCTATTCCACGCGCTGCGGCTAAATCACGAATATCTAAATAATAATTTGGCATTGCAAAACCAATTTTATCTATTCCTATTTTCATTATCAAATTCCTTTCGATTAAAATTCGAATCATTCATCTATACAATTTTTTCCAACTATAATTATACTATTAAACTATTAAAAATTAAAGTCTAACAGCCATATATTTCCTATCATGATTAAAATAATTCATGCAAATACTATTGTATAAAATTTTCATGAATTAGTCCATAGATAGCCATTAAAAATTACAGAACTTAGGTCTACCAATTATAAAATATAAATGGGAGTGACTCAAAAATCGTGATTTCGTAGAAATGATATGTACCCAGAATTCTGG
>NZ_CAUTDQ010000007.1:0-52334 GCF_963537375.1 uncultured Gemella sp. | reverse complement strand
TAAAGTGTGATAAGTCCAGTTTTTATGCGGATAACTAGATTTTTATGCTATTTTTATCGCAAAAATAGTATAGAAAGGAAGAAGATGAAGAATTTAAAGTTTGATGGAACCCAGTTAAAATATATAGCTATAATTGCTATGACAATTGATCATTTAGCATGGCTATTATATCCAGGTTTAGTTAAAGAACCGATACCAGTAATTATGCACATAGTAGGACGTTTAACAGCACCGATTATGTGGTATTTTATTGCAGAAGGATGTTATTATACAAAAGATATTAAAAAATATTTCTTTAGGATTATGAGTTTTGCTGTTATCAGTCACTTTGCTTTTTGTTTCGGTTTAGGTATACCATTTGATATAACAACAGGAAGTATATTTAATAAAACTAGTGTCTTATTCCCATTGGCGATGTCGGTTGCATTAATCGCAATTTTTAGAAATGAGAAGATAAATAATACATTAAAGATTTTAGCAATTATTGTTTTCTGTTTATTAACGTTTGTAGCGGATTGGTCTTCAATAGCTCTAATGATGCCATTCTTTTTATATAATCATAGAGATAATAAAAAACAACAAATACTTGACTATGTTATCTGGATAAGTGTTTATGCAGCTATTTATATTATATTTATAGATGTATTTTATGGAGTACTACAGTTTTCAACTTTATTCTCTTTACCATTATTAATGAGATATGATGGCACTAGAGGAAAACATATTGGTTCTAAGTGGTTCTTCTACTACTATTATCCAATACATTTAGCTATTATAGGTATATTTAGAATAATATTATATGGAAATATTTCATTGGTACTTTAGAAATAGTATGGACTTAGCAAATCAAAAGAACATGGATAGGTTTAATACAACAAAAATCTAATATAGGGGTTCCTTATTAAGACAAAACTTAATAAGGAACTTTTTTACATATATTGTGATATTAATTTGTAGTAAAAAAGTGAAGGATATAATATAATTAGAATACTATAAATAATAAGTTTCGAAAGGATAAAATGAATAATAAAGAAGAAAAAGTTCAATGCCAAAAGTTATGGGCAAATAATAAATACTTAGTTCTAAGTCACTCAAGTAAAATATACTTAGAAATTAGAACGTATTTAAAGCAAGAAGAAGTATCACTGAGTAAAGTGAGTGAACTTATAAATCAAGCAATAAGTTTACCAGAAGATAAAGGACAAGTAACGAATGCACTTCATCATGTCTGGGGATATTTTAAAAAATTTGCAACAAAAGAAGAAAAAGATCATTTTTTTGAAATGATTGAAGAATATCATAATAATAAATATAAAAAAGAAGGTTTGATAAATGAAGTAAAATATCTTCTAAAGAAATATCCAAATAGATATTTGGAAGAATCTACTTTTATCAATGGAGGACAAGATGAGACTTTGGCATGAAGAACTAATATCAAAACTACCAAGGCAACAACTTTTAGGTCAACATAGAGAATGCTGCGCATTAAGAGGAAATGGTTGGGGTAAGAAACATGCAACGGTAGATTATGTATTTGAACATAAGCCATTTTTCCTTTTTAAGTATCATGAATTAATCATGCAGGAAATGAAGAATAGAGGATATAATGTTAGTAAAGAATGGCTAGATAAAAATTATAGAGGAAAAATTTGTGCTCCTCACAACGATCTAAAAGAGTATAAAATAAATAAGCCGATTTATAAAGAACACGATGCAGCATACTATGATGAGTGTATTGAGAATTTAGCTCAAAAGGATATTTTTATCTGGTAGTAATTAAGAAAAGATTGTTTTATTGACAATTAATAATAAAAGTAGTAATATTAATTTACTTGCAAACGCAAGTAAATTAAGAGGTGACAAATGAATAATGAAGAAGTAGTAAATAAATGGATAGCATTTCATAGTAATATGAAACAAATAAGTACTGAATTAGAAGATGCCTTATCAAAAGGAGAGCATCCAATAACTTTAAATGAATACTATAGCTTACATTACTTGAATGAAACCGAAGGAAATATATTAAGAATGACAGATTTAAGTACTAAGATTTCATTAAGTTTAAGTGCAACATCAAGAATGTTAGCTAAATTTGAGAATACGTGTGGTGTAATAGAAAGATTTTCTTCTGCTGAGGATAAGAGAGGTGTATGTATAAAATTAACACCTAAAGGAAAAAAGTACCTAGAAAATACTACAAGTATAGTTACAGATGTATTAAATAGAAATAGTGATAAAATATAAAATCAGAATTTATTATTTTGATTTTTATATTTTACTAATGTACTTGTTTGTGCAAGCAAATATTTTCAAATAAAAGTTAGGAGAATTAAAATGACAAAATTAACAAATCAACCAGTAAAAGATAGAGCAGAACATAATGCATATTTTCCATCAGACTATTCTTTGAGTATATATACAAGCCCTGTGACAAATTTTGATGGTTTTAAATTTGAAAACACATATAGTGGTGAAAAGAATAAAATTTTAATGATAGCGACAGATGAAAGATATTTACAAATGTCTAATGGAAAGTATTTTTCGACAGGTAATCACCCTGTAGAAACATTATTACCAATGTTACATATGGATGCTGCTGGATTTGAGATAGATATTGTTACTTTATCAGGAAACTCTGTAAAATTAGAGATGTGGGCAATGCCAGAAAAAGATGAAAATGTTATGAAGCTTTATAATAAATATATAGAAAAATTTGAGAATCCTCTTAAATTAGATAGAATTTTGGAGAATATTACTTCAGAAAATTCACCTTATTCAGGTGTTTTCATACCAGGTGGTCATGGTGCAATGATTAACTTGCCTGAAAGTAGAGAAGTAAAAGAGGTTCTTAAATGGGCAATTAAAGAGAATAAAAAAATCATAACACTTTGTCATGGTCCAGCTGCATTAATTTCAGGAAATATTGATGAATCAGAGTTCTTATTTAAAAATTATGAAATGACTGTTTTCCCAGATAGTATAGATGAGGGAGCAAACCAAGAAATTGGCTATATGCCAGGAAAATTAAAATGGTTATTAGCTGAAAAGCTAGAAAGTTTGGGTGCGAAAATAGTAAATGAAGCAATAAGCGGTCAGGTTCATATAGATAGAAACTTAATAACTGGAGACAGTCCTCTTGCAGCAAATCAACTAGGAATTGTAGCTGTAGATGAGTTGTTAAAAATGGTAAATAAATAGAGGTGATAATTATGAAAATTTCAATTTTAAATTTAGCTCCATTAAGACAGGGGCAGAATTTTAAAGATGCTATTGACGCAATGGTTAAATTAGCTAAAAAGGCTGATGAATTAGGATATGAAAGATATTGGATTGCAGAACATCATAATACTAAAAGTGTAGCAAGTAGTGCGACACAATTACTAATACAACGTACATTAGATAATACAAAAAATATTAGAGTAGGATCAGGTGGAGTAATGTTGCCTAATCATAGTCCGTATATAGTTGCTGAACAATATGGAACTTTAGAGACTCTTTATCCAGGAAGAGTTGATTTAGGTTTAGGTCGTGCTCCAGGTACTGATTATAACACTGCGCGAGCTATTAGAAGAAACACAAATAGAGAGATGGATTTTAAAAAAGAAGTCGTGGAGCTATCTGGGTATTTTAAAGATACAAGACCTGTTCATGCATATCCAGCTGCTGGGCTTGATGTTCCACTATACATACTAGGTTCAAGTACTGATAGTGCAT
Organism: uncultured Gemella sp.; assembly: GCF_963537375.1. Taxonomy (GTDB): domain Bacteria; phylum Bacillota; class Bacilli; order Staphylococcales; family Gemellaceae; genus Gemella. The sequence goes on along the minus strand of NZ_CAUTDQ010000007.1, from coordinate 48,620 downwards.
ATGTAGCTGCTGAGCTAGGATTACCTTATTCATTTGCATCGCATTTTGCTCCAGCTATGATGGAAAATGCAGTAGCAATTTATAGACATTACTTTAAACCATCAGAAGTTTTAAGTGAGCCGTATGTAATTTTAGGTGCTAATGCAGTTGTTGCAGATACCGATGAAGAAGCAAAAAGATTATCAACAACTCAGATTCAATCATTTTTAAATATCATTACAAGTAATCCTCAAGGTATGGTTCCTCCAGTACAATCGGAAGAAGCGGTTTGGAAAAATTATATAGCTACAACTAAAGTGCCACATTTTGGACCAATTGCATTTGAACATGATGAAATAGTTGATCATGAGAAAGCTGTTGTTGATCAGATGACAAAAATCTCATTTATTGGTAATAAGGAAACTGTGAAAAATCAAATTTTAGATTTGAAAAATAGGGTAGAATTCGATGAATTAATGATAAATTCATATATTTATGACGAAAAAGCACAGCATCATTCATATGAACTATTAAAAGAGGTTATTGATGATATTAATGGATAGGTTATTGGTGAATTTAGAAATACTACTTCTTAATTGTTAAAATTTATAATTTTTTGAAAACTAAATTGATGACAAAAGTAGATAATTAGTGTATTATGAAATCAAATAAACTTGATAATAGTAAAAAAGAGGTAAATTATGGAAAAATATCTAATTAATGACGAATTTGTCAATGTAAAATCAAGAGTAGATGAATATTTAGAAAAAAATAACATTCATCAATTTTTAAATATAAACCAAGGTGAATATGCTAAAAACGTTGGTTTAGAATTAGAGGATATTCAATATGTAGTATTTGGTAATCCAAAAGTAGGAACATTACTAATGCAAGATGACTTATATCTAAGCTTTAACTTACCACTTAAATTATTACTTATTAAGAGAGAAGATAAGACAGAAGTATTATATGAAAAACCTACTTCGTGGTTAAAAGAAGAACATTCTGATAGAATAAAAGACATTTTATCAAAAATGGATAATTTGTATTTAGATGTCATTAAGTATCTAGAAGTATAATTAAGAATTGTTTATTTTAGATAAGAAAATTAAATAAGGAGAATTATAGATAAAATTGATTTTCTATAATTCTTCTTTTTTATTTGAATACAAACTAAAACTAATTTTATCAATGGTTATTGGGAGTGTTTTGTGGTAAACTGTTACTAGTATACATAGGAGGTATGAAGAATGTTAAAAACAGATTTTTTAGATGTAGAATTATCTAACCCATTAATGAATGCATCAGGGGTTCACTGTATGACGACTAAGGAACTAGATGAATTAGTGGCTAGTGAAGCGGGGGCTTTTGTTACAAAGACTGCAACTCGTGATTATAGAGAAGGTAACCCTGAACCAAGATATTATGATACTGCTTTAGGAAGTATAAATTCAATGGGATTACCGAATAATGGTTTAGATTATTATTTAGATTATGTTATTGAACGTCAAAAATCAGGTGCAAAATTGCAGTTTTTATCGGTAACAGGTATGAGTTATGATGAAAATATTGGTCTATTAAAGAAAATTCAAGAAAGTGAATATGAAGGTGTGACTGAATTTAATCTATCATGTCCAAATGTACCAGGAAAACCTCAGATTGCTTATGATTTTGAACTTACAGATAAATTGTTAGCTGAGGTACTCACATTCTTTACAAAACCTATTGGGGTAAAACTACCTCCGTATTTCGATATTGCTCATTTTGATGAAATGGCTAAAATTCTTAATAAATATCCTCTTACATATGTGAATAGTGTAAATAGTGTAGGAAATGGTTTATATATTGATTTAGATAAAGAACAAGTAGTTATTAAGCCAAAAGGTGGATTTGGTGGACTAGGTGGAGAATATATTAAACCAACAGCATTAGCTAATGTTCGTGCATTTAGGGAACGCTTGAATCCTAGTATAAAAATTATTGGAACTGGTGGAGTTATAAACGGCAAAGATGTATTTGAACATATTCTATGTGGTGCAGATTTAGTTCAAGTAGGAACAACTTTACATAAAGAGGGAGTTTCAGTTTTTACTAGACTAACTAAAGAACTTCAAGAAGTGATGAAAGAAAAAGGGTACTCAAGTTTAGATAACTTTAGAGGAAAATTAAAGGTAATAGAATAAATAATTAGCATACATATAGTATAAAATTTAATTAATGATGAAAATGTAAAAGAAAAATAGATAACACTTGAAAATCATTTTGAAAATTGTTATTATATATTGTACAGACAAAATATAGCACATATAAAGGCAAGAATATGGCTTGCAAGTTTCTACCATCAGACCGTAAATTTGATGACTATGGGCATTCTTATTATAATGTTATTGGAGTTGGTCCAAAAATCCTAGATTTTAAAAAGTTTACAAGAAAACTCATAGACGCAGTGGTTTATTGATATCTAAAATCGCTTTATAAAAGCTTTTTAGATATCTAATAAACTGTGCGGGGGTGACTCGACAAAATCGATTTCCCCGAAATCACGATTTTTGAGTCACTCCCAACTATTTGTAGTAGAATTTTTAAATCGCCTATAAGTAATTATAGGTGATTTTTTGTATTTATATAGTTATATTTGTCAAAAATTATATATAACTAAGGAGAAAATAATCTTGAAAACTTTTATTTTAAGTTTACAGCACGTACTAGCAATGTACGCAGGAGCGGTAATTGTACCGATAATTGTTGCTGGAGGTCTAGGTCTTTCAGCAGAACAAACAACGTATTTAGTGTCAGTTGATATTTTTATGTGTGGGGTAGCAACATTCTTACAAGTGTATAAAGGTAAATTTACAGGTATTGGGTTACCTGTTGTACTTGGATGTACTTTCACAGCAGTTGCGCCGATGATAGCTATAGGAAATAGCTCAGGGTTACCAACTATGTATGGAGCAATTTTTGTTTCAGGATTAGTGGTAGTTGGAATAGCACCATTTTTCGCTAAGGTGGCTAAGTTATTCCCACCTGTTGTTACTGGTAGTGTTGTAACAATTATAGGTATTACATTAGTACCAGTTGCGATGAACTATATTGCGGGTGGACAAGGATCGAAAGATTTTGGAAATCCAAAAAATATTGTATTGGCATGTATTACACTTGCAATTATTTTAGTAATTTATAAATTTACTACTGGATTTATTCAATCAATAGCAATTTTATTAGGGTTAGTATCAGGAACTATTATTGCTAGTTTTATGGGAATGGTAACTTTAACAGAAGTTACACAAGCAGGTTGGTTCCAACATCCAACACCGTTTAAGTTTGCTAGTTTCGAATTCAATATAAGCGCGATTTTAACATTTGTTATAGTTGGAATAGTTAGTATGATTGAATCGACTGGTGTATATTATGCCCTAGGAAATATCTGTAATCAAGAGGTTAAAGAACCAGATTTAAGAAGAGGATATTTAGCAGAAGGATTAGCGGTTATAATTGGATCATTAGTAAATGCCTTCCCGTATACTACTTATTCTCAAAACGTAGGACTTGTACAAATTTCAGGTGTAAAAAGTAAAAAAGTAATGTATGTAATGGTACTGTTACTTCTAGTTTTTGGATCAATTCCAAAAATTGGAGCTTTAGCTACAATCGTACCTCAACCAGTACTAGGAGGAGCGATGATTAGTATGTTTGGTATGGTACTTGCATATGGTGTGAAAATGTTAGGAAATACTGATTTTGCTAAACAAGAAAATCTTATGATAATTGCTTGTTCTGTTGGTTTAGGATTAGGTGTAACAACAGTTCCTACAGCATTTGCTCAATTACCAAGCTTTATCCGTATGTTTACTGATAGTGGTATTGTTTTAGGCACAATTGTTGCGATTGTAATGAATCTGATTTTTAATAGAAAATCAAAATTAAATAAATAATTAGTTAGATATAAATTGTGATTCAGATATAGAAACTTCAAAAAAACAAAATGAGAATGACTTTATAATATTGATTTAGACAATATTTCGATTTTATAAAAACGTTCTCTTTTTTTATGTGTTTAGGCTTGAAAATCAATGTTTTTTGTGTACAAAATATTATAGATGTAGTATAATTTAATAAAGGTCAATTTTAGTCAATAAAGGAGGTGCCCTTATGAATAATAATATGACAGATATTCTTGAACAATATATTATGAACTTATTTAATGAGGCAACAGAGGATCATATAATTATTAAAAGAAGTAATGTCGCACAAAAATTTGACTGTGTACCATCCCAATTAAATTATGTAATAAAAACGAGATTTACTCCGGAACATGGATTTATTATAGAAAGTAAACGTGGAGGGGGAGGATTTATTAGAATTACTAAAATAACCCTTCATAAAAATAAAGATTACATAGACTATTTAATTGAGACTGTAGATAATGAAACTATTGAGGTAGAAGAAGCCGTTAGAATAGCTAAAATTCTGCTTGAAAAAGAATATATAGATAAATTTGACTACAATCATTTTATAGATAGTGTAGAGATTATTACTGATGTTCATAATCAATTTTTAGATCATATTGATAAAAATAGTGCTGAAGAGATGATTTCTAAAACAAAAGCAAATTTAAAAGATTTGACAATAAGATTTTTAACAAATATAAAATATAATAAGAGAGGATAAGGTTATGTACATAAGATTTAATGAAACGGCCCTTATGGTGCTAACGACAGCGAAAGAAGAAGCTAATGATTTTGGTGTTAAGGCCGTAGGGACAGAGCACTTACTATTAGCTATGTTGAGTATGAACAATACATTGTCATGTAAAACACTTAATAAATATGGTGTTTATTATGACGACTTCAGAAAAAGCGTAGTAGATTTTTATGAAGCAGAATTAGAAGGTACGGATTTTTATCGTAATGTTTTAATGAAGATAGATTATACAAATGGAGCTGTTAGAACTATAGAAAAAAGTCAACAATTTGCAGATGATACATCTAGTTTTGTAGTTACAAGCGAGCACTTACTATTATCTTTATTAAATGAGAAAACAGGGACTGCTGTTCGATTATTAACTGATAAGTTAGGAGTTAATGTTGATGCATTAATTACGGAATTATTTGAATTATTAAAACAAAGCCAAGGATTACTATCTAAATTATTTGATGGGTTTAAAAAATTAGAAGCTTCAGAAGATAGTTCAGCAAAAACTAAAACTTTAAATTCTTTAGCTAAAGATTTAACTAAGGATGCATTTAATAATAAATTAGACCCTGTTTTAGCTCGTGATAAAGAAATCACTCGAATGATAGAGATTTTAAATAGACGTACTAAGAATAATCCGGTATTAATTGGAGAACCTGGGGTAGGGAAAACAGCTATTGTTGAAGGTTTAGCAGAAAGAATAGTATCTCAAAATGTTCCGAGTAATTTATTAGGTAAGAGAGTTATGGTTCTAGATATGGGAACTTTACTTGCAGGTACTAAGTATCGTGGTGAATTTGAAGAAAGATTAAAAAATATCATTACTGAAATAGAAGATGCAGGAGATATTATTTTATTCATCGATGAAATTCATACGATAATTGGTGCTGGAGGAACTGAAGGTAGTGCCGATGCATCAAACATCCTTAAACCAGCTTTATCACGTGGTTTAATTCAATGTATAGGGGCAACAACTACTGAAGAATATAGAAAATATTTTGAAAAAGATGCAGCTTTAGAACGTAGATTCCAACCGATTAAAGTTGAAGAACCAAATACAGAAGATTCAATTAAAATTCTAGAAGGATTACGCCATAAATATGAAGAACATCATAATGTGGAAATTTTAGATGAAGCTTTAGATGCAGCGGTTAAGTTAAGTACAACTTATATTACTGATAGATGTTTACCAGATAAAGCAATTGACCTTATTGATGAAGCTTGTTCTAAAGTTAAATTAAGATTTTATAAATCTCCAGAGAAATTAAAAGAATATGAAGATGAATTAAGTCGTTTAAATAAAGAAAAAGATAGAGCTGTAATTAATCAAGAATTTGAAATAGCAGCTAAAAAACGTGATGAAGTTAACCAAGTAATTAGTAAAATTGAGCAATTTAAAATTTCTTGGCAAGATAGTTTATCAAAAGATAAAATTAAAATTAGTGCTGATCATGTAGCTGAAGTTCTTGCTGCTTGGACTGGGGTTCCTGTTACTAAATTAACAGAAACTGAAAGTGAAAGACTTCTAAAATTAGAAGAAATTTTACACAAACGAGTTATTGGACAAGATGAAGCTGTGGTGAGCCTAGCTAAAGCAGTTAGAAGAGCAAGAAGCGGATTTAAAGCCCCTAATAGACCAATAGGAAGTTTTATTTTCTTAGGACCTACAGGTGTAGGAAAAACAGAACTTGCGAAAAGTTTATCTGAAGCATTATTTAGTTCAGAAGATAATATGATTCGTATTGACATGAGTGAGTATATGGAACCACACTCAATTAGTAGACTTGTTGGAGCTCCTCCAGGTTATGTAGGATATGAAGAAGCGGGACAATTATCAGAACAAGTTCGTCAAAAACCATATTCTGTAGTATTATTTGATGAAATTGAAAAAGCTCACCCATCTATTTTTAATATTTTATTACAAGTATTAGATGATGGACGTTTAACAGATGCTTCAGGTCGCGTAGTAGATTTCAAAAATACTATTATTATCATGACTTCGAATGTTGGAGTGAGTGAACTAAATGATCAAAAATTCGTAGGATTCGGTGGAAGCGAATCTATCAAAAATGATTATAAAAATGTTCAAAATACTATGATGGAAGCATTGAAAAAACAATATCGCCCAGAATTCTTAAATAGAATAGACGATATTATTGTCTTCAAAACTCTTGAAAAAGAAGAGTTAGAAAAAATCTCTGAGTTATTAATTGATGGATTATCTAAGCGATTAGCAGATAGAGATATTACTATTAAACTTACTAAAAAAGCTATGGCTAAAATCGTTGAAGACGGTAGTATAAAAGAATATGGAGCGCGTCCATTAAAACGTAGTATTCAAAAAAATATTGAAGACTTATTAAGTGAAGAACTATTAAGAAATCCTGAATTAACTGGAACTATTAATATTGATTATAAAAATGATAATTTTGTTGTAAAGAAAACTAAGAGGTAATTATGGCAAAGGTAAATGTTAAATACGAATGTAATGCCTGTGGTTACCAAAGTTTAAAATATATGGGAAGATGTCCTAATTGTAAAAAATGGGCGTCTATGGAAGAAGTAGTTGAAGCAAAAAAGGCTACTAAACATACAGAATTTGAAGTTAAAACAAATGATACAGAACGTGTAGAAGCTGGGAAACTAAAATCAGTTTCTACACAGGATGTTCCACGAACACTTACAGATAGTGGTGAATTAAATAGGGTTTTAGGTGGAGGAGTTGTAGGAGGATCATTAGTCCTTTTAGGTGGAGATCCAGGTATCGGTAAATCTACATTGCTTCTTCAGATATCAGCATATTTAGCCAAAGAACACGATGTTCTTTATGTAACAGGTGAGGAGTCTGTGAGACAGGTTAAAATAAGAGCTGATAGGTTAAAAAATAACACGGATGAACTGTTTGTTTATGCGCAAACTGATTTAAATTTAATTTATCAAGTTGTAAAAAAAATAAAACCACAGTTTTTAGTCATTGACTCAATTCAAACAATTTATAACCCTAACCTAGAAAATTCTCCAGGAAGTATTACTCAAGTTAGAGAATGCACACAACAACTTATGAAGATTGCTAAGAGTTTAAATATAGCAATATTTATAGTAGGGCATGTTACTAAAGAAGGAACTATTGCAGGACCACGTATGCTTGAACACATGGTTGATACAGTGTTATATTTTGAAGGAGAAGGGCAACATAGTTACAGAATTCTTAGAGCAGTAAAAAATCGTTTTGGATCTACTAATGAAATTGGTATTTTTGAAATGAAACATAGTGGACTAGAGGATTTAGCAAACCCTTCTCAGATGTTTCTTGAGGAACGAAGCAAAAATCTTGCAGGGGCAACAATTATAAGTACAATGGAAGGTAGCCGACCACTTCTTGTAGAAATTCAATCATTAACAACACCAACTGCTTTTAATAACCCAAGAAGAATTTCTACTGGATTAGAGTATAATAAATTAATTCTATTAATGGCTGTTCTTGAGAAGAAAGCAGGGTATCTACTTCAACAACAAGATGTTTATGTTAAGGTATCAGGTGGAGTCAAGATTGATGATCCTGCAGTAGACTTAGGTGTGGTTATGGCTGTTGCTTCAAGTTTTAAAGATATTGCGGTTAATATGAATGATTGTTTCATTGGTGAGGTTGGATTAACTGGAGAAGTGAGAAGAGTAAGTAGAATTGAACAAAGAATCAATGAGGCTAAAAAACATGGATTTAAACGTGTTATAGTGCCAATCGGTAATATGAAAAATTCTGATTTTCCAGATGGGATTGAAATAATACCGGTAAAAGATATTAGAGAATGTTTAGACATAGCTTTTAGCAATGTTTTTTAAATAAATAATTATAGGTGAGTAGAGATTTAGTATATTTATTTCTCTATTCATCTATTAGTATAAAAAAACTTAAATTATTTTGAATTTAATTATGTTAATTTTAAGTAGAATGTAGTAGAATAGTTAGAAGAGATGTTTTATATCTCTCTATCATACAATATAAAATTATTAGAGAATAATTAATAATTTTAAATTACAATTAAATATTTAAAGGAGTGATTTTCATGTTGAAAAAAGTTTTAATTACAATTTCCTTTTTTCTAGGAATAACTGTTGGAACACTATCAACTAGTGCATTGATTTATTATAATATATTTACTTCAATGAGTGAGACGATGTTAAGAATCATTGTTACAATTGGAACTACAGTATTTTTTGTATTAATGTCTTTATTATTTTCAGATAGATTTGTAGCAATGTTAAAACGAATGGAAGATCGTCTATCAAGAACACCAATACAAAAAATTGTTTTCACGACAATAGGATTAATTCTTGGATTACTGTTAGCTAGTTTACTTTCATCAGGAGTTGATGTTATAGCTGGTGCAGGAATAATGGGTAGAATAATTTCGGCTGTGATTTATATTGTTTTTGGATACTTAGGATTGGTACTAGGGTATAGACGTGAAGGTGAATTTTTAAATATTCTTACAGCTTTTAAATTTGGAAATAAACCTAAAGAAAAAGAACCTAAAGTTAAGAATAAGAAAGTTGTAGCTAAGGTTGTTGATACAAGTGCCTTAATTGATTCACGTATTCAAGATGTTGCTAAAACTGGATTCTTAGAAGGAAAAATTATTGTTCCTGAGTTTGTATTAAAAGAATTACAGTTAATCTCAGATTCGGAAGATCCATTAAAACGAGCTAAAGGAAGACTCGGATTAGATTGTGTTGAACATCTCCAAAAAATGAAAGAGATTGATCTTGAAATAGATAATAAATACAATTATAACGAGCATAAAGGTGTAGATAATCTACTAATTGACTATGCTTTAAAATATAAATGTGCTATTATAACAACTGATTATAACCTTAATAAACTTGCTACTTTACAATCTATTAAGGTTTTAAATGTTAATGATTTAAGTAATGCTGTAAAACCTATGTTAACTACAGGTGAAAAATTAGAAGTTCAGGTTCTAAGAGAAGGTAAGGAAAATAATCAAGGTGTAGCATATACTGAAGACGGTACAATGATTGTTGTTGAAAATGGTAAACGTGCCGTAGGTAAAACTGTTGAAGTTGAAGTGCAAAGTGTACTACAAACATCTTCAGGAAGAATAATATTCACAAGAATTGTTTAATAAATTTGCTTTTTTTGAAAAAATGTGTTAATATAAATTGTATTGTATTAACGAATGATTATTTTAGGAGGAGAGTATGCACACTTTTTTAATGACAATAGCAATAGTGAGCAGTATTCTGTTAATTGTAGTAGTTTTATTACAAGAAAGTAAATCTGGAGGTTTATCTGGATTAACTGGTGGAGCAGAAGAACTGTTTGGAAAACAAAAAGTAAGAGGTGCTGAATTAGTTTTACAAAGAATTACAATAGTACTAGGACTAATATTTTTTATAACACTAGTGTGTCTTACTTGGTTAAAATTATAGACTAAACAATGATAAACCTAAAATGTAATTTCATTTTAGGTTTATTTTTATAGAAATAATTATATGTTGTATAATCTAAAAAAGGAGGATTATATGTTAGAAAAAATTGAAAAAATATTCAAAGAAGATAAAGTTTTAAGTATTGAAGATTTAAAAGAAAAATTAAATATTGATTCAGCAAAAGAATTTGTTGAGTTAGTTAAGAATGTTGGAAAGTTAGAAAGAAAATTAGTGATAACTCAATTACCTAATGAGAAATTTCTTTATATCAAAGAGGCCTTAGAAGTAGAAGGGGTAATTAGATTACATCAAAAAGGCTTTGCATTTGTTTATTCGGCTGATTTAGGAATAGAAGTCTATGTACCTAAAGGATTTACTCAAAGTGCCATGACTGGTGATGTTGTTTTAGTTAAAGTTGATAGTGTATATAAAGATGATCGTAATCTAGAAGGTATTGTTCAAAAAGTACTAGAAAGAAATACTAAGTATACAGTTGGAACATTAACTAATGGAAAATTTTTCTCTTTTGTAAAAAGTGATGATAAAAATATTGTAAAATATATAAAAATAACTAATGCGAAGAACTTCAATTTAGTTGATGGAACTAAGGTGTTGGTTGAAATTACTGATTACTCTAAGGTCAGCTTTGAAGATCATAAAGGGATAATAATCAAGTCAATAGGTCACAAAGATGATCCAGGAGTTGATATTCTTTCAGTGATATATAAACATAATGTCCCGAATGAATTTCCAAAGGAAGTAGTTGAACAAACTGAAGAAATTAGCGAAGAGATTAAACTTGAAGATAAATATATAGATTGTACAAATGAAATGGTAGTTACAATTGATGGAGATGATGCAAAAGACTTAGATGATGCCGTTTCGGTAGTTAAAACTAAAAAAGGTTATAGATTGAAAGTTTTTATAGCCGATGTCAGTAGATATGTTACGGAAGATAGTCCATTAGATAAAGAAGCTGCCAATAGAGGATGTAGTGTTTATTTAGCAGATAGAGTTGTACCAATGCTACCGAGAAAATTATCTAATAATATTTGTTCGTTAAACCCACATGTAATGAGGTATACCATTTGTTGTGATATTGATTTTAATTCCAAAGGTTATCCTGAGAGTTATGATATCTATCCAGCGGTAATAAAATCTAAAGGTCGATTAACTTATAAAAAGGTTAATGAAGTTTATGCAGAAAATAACGAAGTAATAGAAGAGTATAAAGAATATGTTCCAATGTTAAAAACTGCATTAGAATTATCTAGAAAAATTCGAATGAATAGAGAAACTAGAGGTGCAATTGATTTTGATAAACCGGAATCAAAAGTTGTTGTAGATGAAAATGGTGAAGTACTAGATATAGTGTTGAGAGAAAGAGGTATATCAGAACGCCTTATTGAAGATTTTATGTTAAGTGCAAATGAAGTTATTGGAGAGCATTTCTTTTGGATGCAAGTACCATTCATTTATCGTATTCATGAAGAGCCAAAAGTTGAAAAACTTAGACAATTTTTTGATATTGCGGCTAGTCTAGGATATAGAACAAAAGGGAAAATTGACGAAATTGAACCTTATATTCTTGCCAATATGCTTAGAAAATTCAAGGGTGAAGTTGTAGAACCAATGCTTTCTACAATTTTATTAAGAACTATGAATCAGGCAAGATATTCTACAAATAATATAGGCCACTTTGCATTAGCGACGAAATATTATACTCACTTTACATCGCCTATAAGACGTTATCCAGACTTATTGGTACACAGAATGATAAGAACTTATCTATTTAATGGAGATGTATCAGATGAAACGATTGACAATTTCCTTACTCGACTTCCAGAATTAGCTGAAAGTTCTTCAGAATATGAAAAACGAGCAGTTGATTGTGAACGTGAAGTTGATAGAATGAAAAAATGTGAGTATATGTTGAAATATCAAGAACAAACATTTAGAGGTATTATATCTAGTGTTACTAATTTTGGGGTGTTTATTACGTTAGAAAGAAGTAATATTGAAGGCCTAGTCCATATTAAGGCTATGAATGATGATTATTATACTTATGATCAAAAGAACATGGTTTTAATTGGAAGAAGAAAGAAAAAAATATATCGTCTAGGTGATGAGGTTATCGTTAAGGTAGCGAATGTTGATTTAGAGAATCAAGAAATAGATTTCAAAATATTGAAACATAAATCATTAATTAGTGGTAAATAGAGGAAGATATTATGAACAAAGAAATTAAAGTAATAGCTCAAAATAAAAAAGCAAATCATGATTATTTTATTGAGGAAACATACGAGGCAGGATTAGTTCTAACTGGTACAGAAATAAAATCAATACGTCGTGGAAGGATTAATCTAAAGGATTCTTATTGTCAAACAAGACGTGGAGAAATGTTTGTATATAATATGCATATTTCTCATTTTGAAGAGGGTAATAGATTTAATCATGAACCATTAAGAGTAAGAAAATTATTATTAAAGAAAAAACAAATTGCTTCATTGACTAACGTGCAAAATGAAATAGGTATGAGTATAATTCCTTTAAAACTATATATAAAAAATGGCTATGCAAAGCTGTTAATTGGAGTTGCTAAGGGTAAAAAGAATTATGATAAACGTCATGTGTTGAAGCAAAAAGAAGCAAATAAAGAGATAAGTAGGGTTTTGAAAGATAAACAGAAATATTAAAAAACTATGTATTATTTCATAGTAAGTATAGTTAAACATATCGTAATAAGGTTTATTACGATATGTTTTTTTTATACCTAAAGAATAAAATAGTATAAAACAATTATTTGTCCTTGATTTTTTATTGAAGAGTATAAATGAAAAATAGAACTGTTATAAAAAAACTACGTAATTTTTTTCAAAAAAATATATATTATTTTCTTTGGTATTACTGGATTTTTTAAGAATGTTGTAAAAATAACTAAAAAAACGCTTTACATTTAAATGGAAGCGTGCTACAATATTTAATGTAAACAAGAAAATCGTTGACAAATTACCATCAAATACAAAAGAGTTATTATATCTAAATAGTAAAAAATGAAACAGTAAAAAAACTGTTATATATCTGATTGATGAGAGTAGAGAGAGTAGTCTTTAGAATAAACAGTTAAGAATTTTTACAATATTTTATTTTTAGTTAACATATTATTTGGTAGTTAAAAACAATAGATTTTCACAAACCAAACAAAATATATTTATACAAAGGAGAAGTGTATTTATGGAAAAATTCACTCAATTATTACAGCCGGTGGCTGATAATTTATATCTTTCTGCACTTGTTGCATTAATCCCGATTGTGTTTTACTTAGTAGCACTAGCAGGATTTAAAGTTAAAGGGTGGTTAACAGGACTTTTAACTTTATTAGTAGCAATTGTAATTGCATGCGTATTCTTTAAAATGCCATTCCAATTCGCAGCGTTCTCAACAATTCATGGTATGGTATACGGTATTATGCCTATCGGTTGGATTATTTTAACATCAGTATTCTTATATAAAATGACAGTTAAAACTGGTCACTTTGATATTATCAGAGACAGTATTACTTCATTAACTGATGACCGTCGTATCCAAGCATTAATCATTGCATTCTCATTTGGGGCTTTCTTAGAAGGAGCTGCAGGATTTGGAGCACCGGTAGCAATCACAGCTTCATTATTAGTAGGTTTAGGATTTAAACCACTTTATGCTGCAGGTGTTTGTATGATCGCTAATACTGCACCGGTTGCATTCGGAGCAGTTGGAGCACCGGTAACAGCTATGGATGGATTAGCAACTTATGCAAATGGATCACCAATCGCTGCTGCAGAAATCGCAGCTATGATTGGACGTCAATTACCATTAGTGTCTATCTTTATTCCATTCTACTTAGTATTAATCATGGCTGGATTTAAGAAAACATTAGAAGTATGGCCTGCATTATTAGTATCTGGTGGATCATTTGCGATAGCACAATTTATAAGTTCTAACTTCATGGGAGAACAATTACCTGACATTCTTTCATCATTAGTATCATTAGTTTCAATCGTTGTTTTACTTCAATTCTGGAAACCAAAAACAACTTGGAGATTTGCTGATGAAAAAGAAGATGGTGGAAAAGATAGTGTTAAAGCAAAACACAGCTTAAACGAAGTTTTAGTAGCTTGGTCACCATTCGTAGTATTAACAGTGATTATCTTCTTATGGACTATGAAATCTTCTAAAGCATTCTTCAAAACACTTGCTTTAAATCCGAAGGTACCATTTATCCACAATAATATTATTAGTTCTGTATCAGGAAAAGAAATTGCAGCAGTATTCAAACTTGACCTAGTAGGATCAATCGGGACAGCAATTTTAGTAGCAGCGTTAATCTCTAAGTTTATTATTAAAATTAGTTGGAAAGATGCAGGTGCAACTTTTATTCAAACATTTAATGAAGTTAAAATTGCATTGTTAACAATCTGTTTCGTAGTAGGATTTGCATACATTATGAATGCATCAGGTATGTCTAATACTCTAGGATACGCGCTAGCAGCAACAGGTGGAGCATTTAAATTCCTATCACCAGCTCTTGGATGGATTGGAGTGTTCATTACTGGTTCTGATACATCAGCTAACTTACTATTTGCTAAATTACAACAAGTTACAGCTAGCCAAGTAGGAATGGATCCATTATTAGCGGTAGCAGCTAACGCATCAGGAGGAGTAGTAGGTAAAATGATTTCTCCACAATCTATCGCAGTAGCAGCTGCAGCGGTTGGTCTAGTAGGTAGAGAGTCAGACTTACTTAAATTTACAGTTAAACACAGTTTCATCCTGTTAATAATTGTGTGTGCTATCGTTGCACTTCAATCAACTAGAGTACTTGGATGGATGATTCCAGTACACCCATAATAAAAGAATAGTATTAAGGAAGATCGAGTTATACTTGATCTTCTTTTTTATTAGTGAAAGTGCTAACGAAAAAAAATATCTTAAATTAAAGTAATTTCGTTAGTATATTTGTTTACAATCAAGAAAAATAGTGGTATTATTGATAAGTTAGATTAAATACTATATAAATTTAAGATTATATATATTTTATAAAGTAAGAACAAGGAGATAAAAATGTCAGTACAATTAAGAGATGATGTTAGAAATATAGCAATTATAGCCCACGTTGACCACGGTAAAACTACATTAGTTGATGAGCTATTAAAACAATCAGGAATTTTCCGCTCAAACGAGCACGTAGAAGAAAGAGCTATGGACTCTAACGATTTAGAAAGAGAACGTGGTATTACAATCCTAGCAAAAAATACAGCTATTGATTATAAAGGAAAAAGAATTAACATTCTTGATACACCAGGACACGCAGACTTCGGTGGTGAAGTAGAGCGTATCATGAAAATGGTAGATGGTGTTCTTTTAGTAGTAGATGCTTACGAAGGAACAATGCCTCAAACTCGTTTCGTTCTTAAAAAAGCTTTAGAACAAAACTTAAAACCAATTGTTGTTGTAAACAAAATTGATAAACCATCAGCTCGTCCAGAGGAAGTAGTAGACGAAGTTATTGATTTATTTATCGAATTAGGTGCAAATGATGAGCAACTTGAATTCCCAGTTGTTTATGCATCAGCTATTAACGGAACAGCTTCTTTAGAAAGTGATCCAAGTGCGCAAGAAGAAAACATGCAATGTTTATATGAAACAGTAATTGATTACGTTCCAGCACCAAAAGATAATAGAGATGAACCACTTCAATTCCAAGTAGCATTATTAGATTATAATGACTATGTTGGACGTATTGGTATTGGACGTGTATTCCGTGGAAGTATGAAAGTAGGAGAATCAGTTTCTCTTATGAAACTTGATGGAACAGTGAAAAACTTCCGTGTAACTAAGATTTTTGGTTACTTTGGATTAAAACGTGAAGAAATTCAAGAAGCGCATGCAGGGGATATCGTTGCAGTAAGTGGTATGGATGATATTAACGTTGGGGAAACAGTTTGTCCAACAGATCACCAAGAAGCATTACCAATACTTCACATTGATGAACCAACACTACAAATGACTTTCTTAGTTAATAACTCACCATTTGCTGGTAAAGAAGGTAAATTTGTTACAGCTCGTAAATTAGAAGATAGATTAATGCAACAATTAGAAACAGACGTTTCATTACGTGTAGAACCTAATACAAGTGATTCTTGGGTAGTAAGTGGACGTGGAGAACTTCACTTATCAATTCTTATCGAAAACTTACGTCGTGAAGGTTACGAGCTTCAAGTATCTAAACCAGAAGTAATTATCCGTAACATAGATGGTGTAGATTGTGAGCCAGTTGAGCGTGTTCAAGTTGATGTACCGGATGAAAGTGTTGGTGCTGTTATCGAATCATTAGGTCAACGTAAAGGTGATATGGTAGATATGCAAGCTGATGGAAATGGACAAACTCGTCTTATCTTTAATGTCCCAGCTCGTGGACTTATCGGATACTCTACAGAATTCATGTCTATGACTAAAGGATATGGTATTATTAACCACACATTCGATTCTTACCAACCAATGCAAAAAGGGCGTGTTGGTGGACGTCGTAATGGTGTATTAGTAGCTCTTGAAAATGGTCAAGCTACAGCGTACTCTATCTCAAGCTTAGAAGATCGTGGTACAGTATTTATTGAGCCAGGTACGGATGTATACGGTGGTATGATTGTTGGAGAAAACAGCCGTGAAAATGACTTAACAGTTAACATCACAAAAGCTAAAGCTCAAACAAACGTACGTTCTTCTACAAAAGACCAAACAGTAACACTTAAAAAAGCTCGTATTATGACTTTAGAAGAAAGTCTTGAGTACCTAAGTGATGATGAATACTTAGAGGTAACTCCAGAGTCAATTCGTCTACGTAAAAAAGAATTAGATAAAGCAGCTCGTGAAAAAGCAGCTCGTAAAGCAAAATATTCAGAAGAATAGAAATAAAGAAACTTTCGAAGTAGGTAACTATTTCGAAAGTTTTTTTATAAAGAAAAAATTATTGTATAATTATAGAAAAAATGTATTAATTTATAGAGATATAAATTAATTATTTTAATAGAATCTTTATATTTTGAAATATAATAATTTTCCTGTATTTAATTTTAATGTAGATTAACTTTATATTTGATGATATAATATGTAACAGAGATAACTCTATAAAAATATTATAAAAACTAAGGGAGGCATAATTATGTCAAAAAAATATGATGTTGTTATAAAATCTACAGGAATGGGTAGTGGAGAACAAGAATTGAGTGATAACCTAATGAAAGGGTTTATTCATACTCTTGCTCAAAAAGAACACTTACCAGAGCATATTATATTTTATGGAGAAGGAGTAAAATATACTGCAAAAGGTTCTGAAGCACTTGAAGATTTGAGCGACTTAGAATCTAGAGGTGTTAAAATACTTTCATGTGGAATTTGTGTAGACTATTATGATTTAACAGACTACTTAAAAATAGGTGGACTTACAACTATGTCAGAAGTAATTGATATCTTATCAAATAGTGAACTAGTTGTTGAACCATAGTATTATTTTAAAGGGAGTGACTCAAAAATCGTGATTTCGGAGAAATCGATTTTGTCGAGTCACCCCCGCAAAGTTTATTAGATATCTAAAAATCTTTTTAAAATCGAATTTAGATATCAATAAACCACTGCGTTTATGAGTTCTTATAGTCGTTTTGTTAAAATTTAGGACTTTTGGGTCAGCCCTTTTTTTATGGAGGTATTAAGTATGGAGGGAAATTTGTTTAAACCTTTTACTACATCATTAATAGGTAGTTTACCTAGATCTAAAGAATTATTATTACTAAAAGAGAGTTGTAAAAAAAGTGAAAAATATACCGAAGTATATTTGCAAAAGTACATTGAAGAAACAAATAAAGTAATTTCTTTTCAGAAAGATTGTGGAATTGAGGTAATTGTTAGCGGTGAATTAAATCGAGATAACTATATGAGTTATATAGGGGAAATCGTTGATGGTGTTAAATTATTAACTCTTGAAGAGTTAAAAGAATTAACAGGGAATAATGAAAATTTTCGTAAAAGTTTAGAAGAAATGGATGCTTCAGATAATAGTATGAATAGTCCAATTTGTTTTGAAAAAATAAATACGGAAGTTAGGTTAAATAAAAAAGAGATAGAAATACTAAAGGATAGTTCAGTAGAACATTACAAATGTACATTACCAAGTCCATATTTATTAACTAGATCAATGTGGTTAAAAGAAATTACGGGAAATTCGTATGAGAGTAGAAATGAACTAGGAGAAGATGTAGTAAAACTTTTACGTCATGAAATTAGAGAATTAGTAAAAGAAGGAGTAAAGATTATCCAGATAGATGAACCAATACTATCAGAAGTCGTCTTTACTAATTCTAAATCAGATAATTCCTTTTACTGAGGTGCTTTATCGGAAAAAGTCAAGGTTGACAAAGAGTTAAAGTTTGCAAAGAATTTATTAAATGAGGTTTTAAATGAAATAAATTCTCATGAAGGTGTAATGAGTATTATGCATGTATGTAGAGGGAATTGGACAAAAGATGAAAGTGTATTACTTGAAGGAGCATATGATAAACTTGGGAAATTTTTTGATTCTCTTAAAGTAGATATGTTGGCATTAGAATTTTCAACACCTCGAGCAGGAGAAGTGGAAAAATTGTTTTATAATAATTTTCTAGATACAAAAATTATTTTAGGTTTTGGATGTATAAATCCAAGAAGTGACAGAGTTGAATCGGTTGATGAGATTGTAAGAAACGTAGAAAAAGTATTAGAATTCTTACCACCTGAAAATGTATGGCTAAATCCTGACTGTGGATTTGCCACATTTTCTAGAAGACCGTTAAATCCATATCCTATAATTCAAAAAAAATTAGAAAATATGGTAGAGGCTTCAAGAGTCTTACGAGAAAAATATTGTAAATAAAAAAATTAGCCTATGAATCACAAAATTCTTAGGCTAATTTTAATGAATTATTAATTTTTAACTTCTAAATTACCATCTTTTAAAGAGATATTATCTCCTTCTTTAACTTTTTCGTATTGTTCTTTAGTTACTGTAACGTGCTTAGTTTCACCATCTTTAGTTTTAATTTCAAGCATATAGACAGGAACTTTTGAATCTTTTACGTTGTCTACTAATTCTTTTTGCTTATCGCTTGCTTGAACATGATTGTGTGATGTAGCTGAACTGAATAATGTATACCATAGAAGTGCATTCGTTATATTACTTCCTGAAAAGAAGCCACTACTTCTGTAGTTATTATTTATGTAGTCAGTATATTGTTTTTTATAACCTTGATTATTGTAACTATTATAATCCTTATTATATGAACCACCTGAATTTTTCGTGAAGTTCTTAGTAGTGCTTGTAGTTGGTTTACTACTAGCTGTCGAACTAGTAGGTTTAGAACTTTGTTTGCTACTAGATGGTTTAGAAGAACTAGGTTTAGAACTAGATCTTGAAACGCTTGGTCTAGCTGATGAGCCTTTTGCTTCTATAAGATTAATGTTAGATGTGCTTATTGTAGAAAAAATTAATGTAGATGTAAGAAATAAACTTGTTATTTTTTTAAGTGTATTCTTTTTCATAGTACTATCCTTTCACGAAAATTAATTATTTTCAGTACTGCGTTTTGCGACGACAGTCCCTTCGATATTTTCTTGAGAATTTGTTTCACTTTTTACAGTATTTTCAATATTAGTTTTGTCATCTACTTTATTATCATCGGTAGAGTTGTTGTTAAAGTAATAATATAAACCAAACCCTACAATTGTGACAGTTAATAAAGTAAGAAATATTTTTAAAAATCTAGCCATATTAGAATCCTCCTAATACGTATCCTTTCATATCTAAAGCACGTTTTAACCTATCATATTCTGATGCAGGCACTTCAATTTCTTCTCCATTTACTTGAGAAATAGTGGCATACTCATCATTTAGTCCTTTCCAAACATCAACGATATTGTTTAAGTTGATTAATCCACGATTTCCATCTATTAGAGTAATTTCAAACCAATTCATAAAATTACCTCCTTTTTATTATTATGCTTAAATTATATCATAGTTCTAAGGAAAAAAATAGTATAGTAAATTTAAATATTACTATAGTTATTAAGGAAAGATTAATTCATGCTTTAATGTAAAATTAATGTATATTTTAAAAAAATTTGATATAATGATAGAAAGAATAAAATATAGTGAGGACAGAACGATGAAAATATCTGTGATAGGTTCAGGAAGTTGGGGAACAGCTTTATCTCAGGCTGTTGTTGATAATGGGCATGAACTATTATTATATTCAAGAAGTGAGAAATCGCGTGATGAAATTAATATACATCACACAAACAGTAGATATTTAAAAAATGCTATTTTACCTAAGGAAGTTGTTGCTACTAGTAGTTTAAAAGAAGCAGTTGAGTTTGCAGATGTAATTGTTATTGCAGTTCCTACAAAAGTGATGAGAGAAGTATCAAAGGAAATCAATAAATATTTAGATAAACCAAAATATATAATCCATGTATCTAAAGGTTTAGAGATGGATACTAACAAGAGGATGTCAGAGGTTATATCTGATGAAATTGATAGTGATAAACTTAAAGGTGTGGGAGTGCTTAGTGGTCCATCTCATGCAGAAGAGTTAATTTTAAGAAACCCTACAGTAGTTGCTATTGCATCAAAAAATGATGAATTAAATAAATTAGCACAAGAAATCTTCCATAATAAATATTTTAGAATTTATGTTAATAAAGATTTGATTGGTGTTGAAGTTGGTGGTGCTTTAAAGAATATAATTGCCCTTGGATGTGGAATAATTGATGGGATGGCTTATGGGGATAATGCTAAAGCAGCATTATTAACACGTGGGTTAATCGAGATAACAAGATTAGGGAAAAAACTAGGTGCTGATGAAATGACGTTCTTAGGTCTTGGAGGAATAGGTGACTTAGTAGTAACATGTACATCTAAACATTCAAGAAACTATAATTGCGGTTATTTAATAGGACAAGGATATTCATTAGAAGAAGCTATTAAAAAATTAGATATGGTAGCTGAAGGTGTGAGAACTACAAAAGTATGTTATTACTTGTCTAAGAAGTTTGATGTGTATATGCCAATTACTGAAAATATATACAAAGTATTGTATGAAGGACTTAGTATAAAAGACTGTGTTAACAACCTTATGAATAAGATGGCCGCAGAAGAATTAAATAAATTTGAATAAATAAGTTTACGTATTAGTAGAAAGATAAAATAATTTGAAAATTACTAATTAAAATATAGAAAAAATGCTAAAAAAGGCTAAATTTATATAATAAAACCTTGATTATTAGCGATTTATATGGTAATATTTAATAAGTGAAACGGTAGAACCGTTACTCAATAATGGAGGTAAAGAATTAATGAATAAATCAGAATTAATTTCAAAAGTTGCTGAGAAATCAGGACTACAAAAAAAACAAGCAACTGCTGCTATCGAAGCATTCGTAGAAACAGTTGAAGAAACTTTAGCTAAAGGTGAAAAAATCCAAATTATCGGATTTGGTAACTTTGAAGTTAGAGAAAGAGCTGCACGTAAAGGACGTAACCCTCAAACTAACGAAGTTATCGAAATCGCTGCAAGCAAAGTTCCTGCTTTCAAAGCTGGTAAAGCTCTTAAAGACGCAGTTAAATAATAACAATTTAATTCAAAAAGAGGAGTTACTACTTAGTAGCTCTTTTTTTTATAAAAACGGAGGATAGTTTTGAAAAATAAAGAACAATCACAAGAACTTATAAAAACACTATTAGAAAATATTGGTGAAGATACATCAAGAGCTGGATTACTAGACACACCTAAAAGATGTGTAAAAATGTATGAAGAGTTATTATCTAAAACAAATGTAGATCCGAAAGAGGAAATTAATACATTTTTTGAATCAGATAATGATGAGCCTATTTTAGTAAAAGACATTCAGTTCTACTCTCTATGTGAACACCATATGTTACCGTTCTATGGAGTATGTCACATAGCCTACGTTCCAAATAATAAAAAAATAACAGGGCTTAGTAAATTAGCTCGCCTTGTAGAAAGTGCTAGCCGTAGACTTCAAATTCAAGAAGATATGACACTAATGCTTGTAAATGCAATAGAAGAACAATTACAACCCAAAGGTGTGTATGTAATTATAGAAGCTGAACACATGTGTATGGCTATGCGTGGAATTAAGAAGATTGGTTCAAAAACAGTGACTAGTAAGAAAACTGGTATTTTCCTAGAAGATACGGAATTAGTTAAAGATATTCAATATAAAATTAAGTTATAAAAATAACTGATAATATAAGGAGTAGATTATGAAAGAGAGTAGCTATATTATTATTAGAGCTGAAGTCGATAATGTAAAAGTTATTACAAAAAAGACAAATAACGAAGAAGCTCTAGAAATATTAAATAAGGGAGAAGTTATTATTCTAAATATATTTGATAATATCGTAAATTTTAAAGTACAAGGAAGAGCGAGAATAGTATCAAATTTAGATCAAGTAATTTCGGAATAAATGATAAACCTACACAGACTAAAAGTAGCTTGTGTAGGTTTTTTTGTAAAAATATAGTGAAACTATTGTTTGGAATAAAAAAAGTTCGCAGAAATTTTTCTGAGAACTTCTTTATTTTTACTAGAATAGTAATTTATCTGCTCCACCAAGTTTGTAGTCAAGAGCAGCCATAGCAAGTACGTTAATAAAGTGCCATGGACGATCAAATTCTGGTTGGAAGAATATATCAGCAAGTGCTAATTGTTCTAATGTCCAGTCTGATGCGATAGCTATTGATAAAGCTGCGATAGCACTAGAAACGTCGTGTTTAGACATGAATTGAGCTCCTAGAACTCTGTGAGTATCTTCATCGTAGTAAATTTTCATGTGAACTAGATTGTTTTCTTTTCTCATGAAGTCAGGGTAGATTCTCTCTTCTACATATTTAGAAGCTACTTTACCGTCATATAGACCTACACCGTTTTGAGATAGTCCAGTACTTACAAATTTGTAATCGAAGAATGATAATGCAGAAGTACCGTTTACTGCAGGCATTTTAGTTTTAGTACCCATAGCGTTTAATGCAGCTACAACACCTTGACGACGAGCTAATGTAGCAAGAGCTATTGGTAATTCTCCACGTGTTGGAGCATATGGAAGAAGAGTAGAGTCTCCTCCAGCGTATACATCCTCAGCAGATGTTTCTAAGTATTCGTTAGTAACAACAAAACCGCGTTCTGTCATTTCTAATTCTCCATTTAGCCATGAAGCATCTGGACGAACACCAACAGAAACGATTACTGTATCTGCTTCGTATTCACCTTGATCAGTTACTACAGAAGTAACTTTTCCGTTTTCACCTTTGAATGAAAGAACTTTTTCTCCACCACGAACTTTAAGATTGTGTTTAGCACCTTCTTCAGTAAGGATGTCAGTTAATTCTTGGTCTAAATATGTATTTAAGATTCTTGGTGCGAAGTCAACGATTGTTACATCGATACCGTGTTTTGCATAAGATTCTGCAACTTCAAGACCGATGTATCCACCACCAACTACAACAGCTTTTTTACTGTTTTGCATACAATTGTATACAGCTTGAGTGTCTTCTGGTCCACGGAAAGTGTGGATATTTTCTAATTCAATTCCTTCGAATGGAGGTTTAATTGCAGCTCCACCAGGACTTAATAATAATTTATCGTAAGTTTGTTTTTCTTCACCAGCTGGTGTTTTAACAACAACATATTTCTCTTTTGAGTTTAATCCTACAACATCGCTGTTACAGTGGATGTTAATACCTTGAGAACGGTAAGATTCCTCTGTAGCAAAGTGTAGTTCAGATAATGCTTTAGATGTCCCATCTAAATAAGATTGGCTACCTCAACCCATAAATGAAGCCCCAGCGCCTCTTTCATATAAGTGAATTTCAGCATTAGGCTCGTTTTTTAAGATAGTTTGAACAGCTTCGTAACCGAAGTGAGATGTTCCAACAACTACATATTTCATATATTTTCCTCCTAAATTAATATTAAAATTTTCCCGTATAATTTCTATTGTATTATTATACAAATAGTATTATAACACATAACACCAAAATATAAAAATAATATGCTTTGAAAAAATGATGAGAATACTTTTGTTATCGTTTTACTTCTATGAAAAATATGTTTTAAATTATAAGCAATTTTGTTAAATATTTGTTTTAAAATTAAGTTGAATATTATTATATATTACCTATTGGAATTTATGATTTGACTTTTTTTGACTTTTGTTTTATTATATATTTCAGAAGATATATAGAATAAAAATTTTAAAAGAGGTTATTAATATGATTAAACCATTATTTGATAATGTATTATTAAAAAAAGTAGAAGTAGAAAAAGCAACGACTAGTGGAATAGTATTAGCTTCAAAAGAAGAGACTTCAAATATTGCTGTAGTAGTTGCTTTAGGAGAAAGTTGTTTATTATCAAAAGATAATGATGGAGAACTTACGGAAGGAAGTAAAGTAGTATTTTCAGATAACTATAAAAAGGTAAATTTCAAAAACGAAGAGTATTTCTTAGTTAATGAAGAAGAAGTTTTAGCTGTTATTGAAGATTAAGTTTGTATTTAAAAAAGAGATATTTTAGTATTATAGGAGGAATCATGGTAAAGGAATTAAAATTTTCAGAAGATGCACGTCAATCGATGAAAGTTGGTGTGGATAAATTAGCAAATGCTGTAAAAATAACATTAGGACCAAAAGGGAGAAATGTTGTACTAGATAGAAAATTTGGTTCGCCATTAATAACTAACGATGGTGTATCAATTGCAAAAGAAATTGAACTGGAAGACCCATATGAGAATATGGGAGCAAAGTTAGTTGCTGAAGTTGCTAATAAAACAAATGAAATTGCAGGAGATGGTACAACTACTGCAACAATCCTTGCTCAAGCAATGATAACTGAAGGTTTAAAAAATGTTACAAGCGGAGCTAATCCAATAGGAATTAGAAAAGGTATGGAAAGAGCTGTAAAAGTAGCTGTAGAGCAACTTCGTGATATTAGTGTTACAGTCGATTCTAAGGATAAAATTGCTCAAGTAGGTGCAATCTCTGCTGCTGATGAAGAAATAGGAAAATTCATCTCAGAAGCTATGGATAAAGTGGGGAATGACGGAGTTATTACTATTGAAGAATCTCAAGGACTTGAAACTACGTTAGAAGTAGTAGAGGGGATGCAATTTGATAGAGGGTATTTATCTCCTTATATGGTTAGTGATACTGAGAAAATGATTGCTGATTTAGATAATCCTTACGTTCTTGTTACTGATAAGAAAATTAGTGCAGTTCAAGAAATTTTACCAGTACTTGAAGAAGTAGTTGCTGCTGCTAAACCATTATTAATTATTGCAGATGATATTGAGCAAGAAGCTGTTGCTACACTTGTTGTAAACAAACTTCGTGGTACATTTAATGTTGTAGCTGTAAAAGCTCCAGGATTTGGTGAAAGAAGAAAAGCAATTTTAGAAGATATTGCTATTTTAACAGGTGGAACATTAATTACTGACGATTTAGGTCTTGAGCTAAAAGACGCTAATATTACAATGCTAGGTAAAGCAGCTAAGGTTAATGTTACTAAAGACAATACTGTTATTGTTGGTGGTAAAGGTGATAAAGAAAAAATTGAAACTAGAACTCAACAAATAAAAGCACTATATGCAGAATCAAGTTCTGAATTTGATCGTGAGAAATTGCAAGAAAGACTAGCGAAACTTTCAGGTGGTGTTGCAGTAATTAAAGTTGGTGCAGCAACAGAAACTGAATTAAAAGAAAGAAAACTTCGTATAGAAGATGCTTTAAATTCAACACGTGCCGCGGTAGAAGAAGGTATAGTTCCTGGTGGTGGAACAGCACTTGTTCAAGTAATATCTGAGGTTGAAAAACTAGAAGCAACTGGTGATGAACAAACAGGTATTAACATAATTAAAAAAGCTCTTGAAGCTCCAGTTCGTCAAATTGCTGAAAATGCTGGATTAGAGAGTAGTGTTATCGTGGCTAAACTGAAAGAAGTTGAAGTAGGATATGGATTTAATGCAGCTACTGAAGAATGGGTAGATATGATCAAAGCTGGTATCGTAGACCCTACAAAAGTTACTCGTTCTGCCTTGCAAAATGCAGCGAGTGTATCAAGTTTATTCTTATCAACAGAAGCAGTAGTAGCAGATGTTTCAAAGGATGAACCTATGCAACCTCAAATGCCAATGATGTAAAATTTATAGATAAAACAAATAATTTGAATATTTTTCTATGATATTATAAAATAAAAACATAAGTAATAAAGGAGACGGAAATAATGAGAGAAATTACAGATAAAGAATTTTTTGAACTATCAAAAACTGATAGTGTAAAAGTATTTGACTTTTGGGCACCATGGTGTGGTCCTTGTAAAATGTTAGCACCTGTATTAGAAGAGGTTTCTAATGAATTAACTAACATTGAATTCTACAAAGTTAATGTTGATGAAAATCAAGAGGCAGCTGGTGAATATGGAATTATGTCAATTCCTACACTATTAATTATGAAAAATGGTGAAGTACTAGAAGAAAAAACTGGATACCAACCAAAAGAAGCATTAGTAGAATTATTATCAAAATACTAATAAAAAAAAGAGGCTGCAGGATTAATTTTCTGTGGCCTTTATTGCCTTAAATATTATAAAATCAGGAATAACTCGATTGCGAATTATTCCTGATTTTTTTAATATTAATAATTTTTTAAATATTGATCAATTTCCCAATCTGTAACTTGAGTTCTAAATGAATCCCATTCGATTGACTTCGCTTCTATAAAGTTATAGAAAATGTGATCACCAAGAGCTTCTTTCATAATAGAAGATGAAGATAATTCTTTTAGGGCTGTGTATAATGTTGATGGCAATTCATCGATTCCGTTAGCAATTCTTTCTTCAGGAGTCATAACATAGATATTACTTCTAACTTCTTCAGCCGGAATAAGTTTATTTTCAATACCATCTAAGCCAGCTGCTAAAATAGTAGACATAGCTAAGTATGGGTTTGCTGCTGGGTCTACCGATCTAACTTCAACACGAGTAGATTTACCACGAGCTGCTGGGATACGTACTAGAGGAGAACGGTTAGATGTTGACCATGCAACATAACAAGGTGCTTCGTATCCTGGTACTAGACGTTTGTATGAATTTACAGTAGGGTTACAAACAGCTGTGAAACTACGAGCATGTTTAAGAATTCCTGCGATAAAGTGTGAAGCAACTTCGCTTAAACCATTTTCGCTAGTTTCATCGTAAAAACTATTTTCCCCTTTACTAAATAATGAAACGTTACAGTGCATACCAGAACCATTAATACCAAAGATAGGTTTTGGCATGAATGTAGCATGTAGTCCATGTTTACGAGCAATAGTTTTAACGATTAATTTGAAAGTTTGAATATTATCACAAGCTGAAATTACGTCGTCATACTTGAAATCAATTTCATGTTGACCGGGTGCAACTTCGTGATGACTTGCTTCAATGTCAAATCCAAGGCGTTCTAATTCAAGTACGATGTCACGACGAACATTTTCTCCTAAATCAACTGGAGCAAGGTCGAAATATCCACCATTGTCATTTAATTCTAAACTAGGTTCCCCATTCTCTTTTAGTCTGAATAAGAAGAATTCTGGTTCTGGTCCAAGATTTAAAGTATCAAAACCAAGTTTTTTCATTCTTTCAAGAGTTCTTTTTAAATTACCGCGAGGATCTCCAGCAAATGGTTTTCCATCAACTGTGTATACATCACAGATAAAGCGGGCAACTTTTCCATATTCACTATCCCATGAAAATACTAAGAATGTACTTAAGTCAGGGTATAAGTACATATCACTTTCTTCGATACGAACGAAACCTTCAATTGATGAACCGTCAAACATCATTTTGTTATCTAATACTTTTTCAATTTGACTAACTGGTACTTCTACGTTTTTTATAGTTCCAGTAATATCAGTAAATTGTAATCGAATGTATTTAACATTTTCTTCTTCAATTCTTTTAATAATTTCTTCTCTAGTAATAGTTTTAGCCATGTCTTCTCCTTAAAACTCTGTAAAAAATTTGTTAAAAAATCTAACATTAAAATTTATTTTTTTTATTGTTATAAAATCTTGATAAGTCACCTCGTCCGATTGAGCGTTCCCTAGGTAATCCGTTTGGACCAGCAAATATATCGTTATGAATAATTTGTCTGATTTGTGTAGTTTCAGCAGATACGTCTTTTTCATTTATAATTTCATCTATTGCTTTTAAACTAAACCCCTTTGTAAGTAGATCTTTTATAGTTAATAGTTTATCAATATCATTAAATGAAAAAAGCCTAGTGTTTCCTTCAGTACGTTTAGGAGTGAATAGTTTTTTTTCTTCATAATATCTTATCTGTCTAGCTGTAAGTTGAGTAATTTTAGTTACTACACTTATAGAAAAAACAGGAAGATTTTTTTGTAATTCTTTAAACCCCATAAATGCACCTCTCAATTTAGATTTTGTGAAATAAATATTTTATATCTATTAGTATAATAACAAAATGAAAGTGAAAAATAAAGTATATGTTAAATAATCTAACATTAAAATTTTATGTTAACAGGAGAAGCATTATTATAGAGTTTTTTTAAATATATATATAAAGTGTGTTTAAAATTTTTAGAAATCGTGATAAAATAAAGCTATATAAAAAAAGAAAGGATGATAGTATGGCGATATTTTTATCTGTTATAGTTTTTATTGTCTCGTTTGTTCTACTTTTAGGTTCATACATAATATTAGTAGCAAATAAAAAAATAAAAAAAAGACGTATGGATAAGGTATTGACGTTGGTAGCAGCTTATAGTTTAGTTAGTGCTTTAGTGTTTTGCTATCAATATTTATACTTATAAGATAATATAAATTACAATTAAATATTAAGTTTGGATGTGAAAATTTTGAAAAAAGATTCCTTGTTTAAAGGGACTGCTATACTTAGCATAAGTTTAATCTTGACGAAAGTTTTAGGAGCTGTATATCTAATTCCGTTCTATCAAATTATTGGTGGAGAAGAGCAGATGGCCCTGTTCAATTATGGTTATAGTTATTATGCTACTATATTGGAGGTTTCTGCAGCGGGTGTTCCTTTAGCGATAGCAAAGTTAGTTGCAAAATACAATGCTTTAGGTGCCTATAGTATAAGTAGAAAAATTTATAGATTGGGTTCTTGGCTTCTCGTTGTAATGGGAATAATTGGTTTCTGTATTCTGTTCTTCGGTTCTGGATTTATTTCGGAACAGATATTAATTAGTAATCAACAGAAATTTACACCTCAAGAAGGAGCTTTGGTGCTTAGAAGTTTGAGTTTTGGAATACCACTTGTATTGATTTCAGCAGGTATTCGAGGACTCTTCCAAGGTCATGAGATTATGTTACCATCAGCATTAAGTCAATTTGTAGAACAAGTAGCCCGTATTGCTTTCATGTTAGGAGCAACATACTTTATCATGAGAGTTTTAGGTTATGGAGTCGTTGAAGGGAATGTTAGTGCAACTTTTGCTGCAGCAGTAGGAGCTGTGTTTTCTTTAATTACGCTATCCTTTTTTTATACTAAATATAGAAGAAGTTTAGATTTTAATACTCCAAAAGATAGTAATTCTATAGAAATTACTACTGGAGAGTTAGTAAAAGAATTTCTATCAGTTTCAATTCCTTTTATATTTATTGTTGGATTATTTCCGATTTTAAATATAATAGATCAACACAATTTTATTCATGGTATGACAAAAATAGGAAAAGCTGATATTGTTGATGGAAGGTTCTCTGCTTTACAACTTGTTAATAAAGTAGTAATGATAGCTGTAGCTATAGCCCCAGCATTTTCAAGTACATTTTTACCTTCTATTACGCGATTATTTGCCCAAGGTGATAAAGTAAGTGTAAGTACGCAGATTAATAAAGTCATATTGGCTCTTATGATGATGGTCTTACCGGCTTTGGTTGGTATGTTTGTTCTTGCTGATCCGCTATATTCTACATTTTATAGTCGAAGTCTTATAAATGCAGATTTACTTAGATTTTATTTACCACTTGCGATTTTATATTCTTTTTATAGTTTAACAAGTATTATAATGCAAGCAATAAATAAACAAATGATAAATCTTATAACTATAGTGATTGGATTGGCAGTTAAATATATGACTATTACTCCATTTGTAGTTAATTATGAGACAAACGGTGTAATTTTATCTTCAATAACAACTTATGTAGTTATGATTATAATTAACTTAGTAATTATAAATAGTGTTGTTAAACTTAAAGTTTTAGAATTTTTATCAAAATTAATTATTCTTTTAAGTAGTTGTTTCATTATGTTTATCGCAGTCGCTGCGGTTTATGATTCGATTGTCTCTAATTTTGTTATTGAGTCAAAAATCTCTAGTATGATATTAATTATAATATGTGCTGTTATAGGTGCTGCAGTCTACTTCTTTAGTATTACTAGAATGAAATTTGATAAGTATTTGTTTGGAAGAACAATAACCTTATCATCATTAAGAAATATGAGGAGAAGAGGATAGTGAGACTAGATAAATTTATAAGTACAACGACGACGCTAAGTAGAGCAGAAGCAAAAAAAATTATAAAAAAAGGAATATTAATTAATAATATTCTAGTAAAATCCCCTGATTATAAGGTTGATGAAATAAGTGATCAGGTTATAGTGAATGGAGAACGGTTAATTTATCAAGAGAATATTTATATAATGATGAATAAACCTAAAAATGTTATATCAGCTACAGAAGATGCGGTTGAAAAAACAGTAGTTGATATTTTAGAAGAGAAAGATCGCATATATAAAGTTTTTCCTGTTGGTAGACTAGACAAGGATACTGAAGGATTAATGTTACTGACGAATGACGGTGAGCTTGCTCATAAATTAATTTCCCCCAAAAAAGATGTAGAAAAAAAATACTATGTTGAAGTATCTGGAAAATTAAAAGATGAGTATATCGAATTTGTCGAGAATGGACTTATTATAGACGGAGGATATAAGTGTAAAAGTGCTCGCTTAGAAATACTCGAATCAAATGAAGAAAAAAGTAGAGCAAATATATTTATAACTGAAGGAAAGTTTCATCAAGTAAAAAGAATGATGAAAGCTCTAGGAACTACAGTAACATACTTAAAGAGATTGTCTATAGGATCATTAAAATTAGATGAAAATCTAAAATTAGGTGAATATAGATATTTAACAGAAAAGGAACTAAAAAATTTAAATAAATAATGGAGGGATATATTATGAATATCAATTTTAAACAAGAGGTTCAAAATCATAAGGAGGATCTATTAAAAGATTTATTCGATTTATTAAGTGTTCGTTCAATTTTAGGAACTGATGTAACTGAGGAAACTCCTTTTGGTAGCGGTCCAAGAGAAGCGCTAGATTTAATTTTATCATTTGGAGAACGTGATGGTTATAAAACTAAATTAGTAGAAAACAAAGCTGGTCACATTGAAGTTGGTGAAGGTGAAGAGTTATTCGGTATCCTTGGTCACGTCGATGTAGTGCCAGTAGTTGAAGCTGATTGGATTAGCCACCCGTTTAAACCAGAAGTTAGAGATGGGAAAATTTATGCTCGTGGATCTTTAGATGATAAAGGACCTACAATGGCTGCTTATTACGCTGTAAAACTTTTAGATAAACTGGGTGTGAAATGGAATAAACGTGTTCGTTTAATCATCGGTAGTGATGAAGAAACAGGATTTAGATGTGTTGAATCATACTTTAAACATGAAGAACAACCTGCTTTAGGATTTACACCAGATGCTATGTTCCCACTAGTTTATGCTGAAAAAGCACGTGTTACTTTTGATCATAAATTAATCTTTACAGATGAAGAAGGAACTTACGATTACAAACTTGTTAAATTTAATGGTGGACAAGTTCTTAATATGGTTATTGCAAGTGCAGAAGCAGAATTAGAAGGCGATGCTAGCGATATTAAAGAAAAATTTGAAAAATTCTTAGTTAATGAAAAACTAGAAGGAGAAGTTGAAGTTGGTAATACAATTAAACTTGTTCTAAAAGGTAAAGCTGCCCATGGATCAACACCACAATTTGGTATTAATGGTGCTACAAAATTAGCAGAATTTTTAAGCACATTAGGATTAGATGTTAATGGTAAAAACTTCGTTAGTTATATAGTAGAAAAATTAGCAAATGATCCATTCGGTGAAAAACTAGGGATAAATTATTCTGATGATGAAATGGGTGCATCAACATACAACTATGGTATTTTAAAATATGATTTAGCAGAAAAAGTTGGGGTAGTATCAACTGACTGCCGTCATCCTAAGAAATTTAATCTAGTTGAAAAACTTGAAACAATAAAAGTAGATAATGTAAATATTGAAGTAACTAGTACAAAAGAAGCACACTACGTACCAAAAGATGACGAGTTAGTTACTACTCTAATGGATGTTTATAGAAAGTATACAGGAGATACTGAAAATGATGCATTTGTACTTGGTGGTGGAACATATGCTAGATGCCTGAAAAAAGGTGTAGCATTTGGACTTCTTTTCCCAGGTAAACAAGATACAATGCACCAAGCTAATGAATTCTTAGAAATTGAAGATTTATTATTGGCAACTGCGATTTATGCAGAAGGAATTTATAAACTTTGTTGCGAATAAAAATTATATAAAAATATTTATTTGATATAATAATTTCAAAGGACAAGGTAACATAAAAACTCAATCTCAAAGATATTTTTACATATTTTTAATTTTTAAATTAGAATATCTTTGAGATTTTTAATTTTAATTAAAAATAGCATCTTGAAAAAAATGATTAAAGAATGTAAAATATATAGTGCATTATAGTTTTTAAAATTAGAAAAAGAGATTGAAGAAAGGAGCAGTAAGAAAATGTCTAAAGAATATTATCAAATGGGCTGGACTTTAGATGATACATATCAAGAAGATTATTTTTGTTCGAGAGATAATCAGAGATATTTTATTAAGAAAAATACTACTCCAATGATAGCAACTCTTTCAGCAGAAGGAATAGTCCCTAGGTTAAGATGGACTAAGCGTATAAGTAATGGAGATGTATTAATTGCTCAGGATTTTGAAAATGGTAGAACATTAAATACAGAGGACATGACGGATAGACGTATTCCCGAAATTTTAAAAAAAGTTCATGGATCTGAAAAGTTAAAAAAAATAATGAAAGCCCAAGGGTATACTGAGGAAACGGCTACAAGTTCATTATACAATTTAAAATCAATTATAGCAGATGAACTTCGTAAAAATAGTAATATAGTCAATGCTCTTAATTATTTAGAGAATTCTATTCCAGTTGATGAAGTTGAATATACGCCGTGTCATACAGATTTACATAAAGATAACTGGTTGTTATCTGATCAAGGGAAACTATTTTTAGTTGATTGGGAACACTCAATATTATGTGATCCAGCAATCGATATTTCATTTGTACTGTATAGATATATTCCTCAAAGCGAGTGGAATGAATGGTTAGCGATATATGGGCAAGAACCTACTTTAAAATATAGAAATAGATTGAAGTGGTATATAACGTTACAATCAGTTATTATGATAGTTTGGTATCATGAGAAAAAACAATTATCTGAAATGAACTCATGGTTAATCTTTTTAGATAGAATATTTAACGATTTTATTTAAAGCATTAAATAGGAAAAACCTAATTAATGCTTTTATTTTTTTTATAAACGGTGTAAAATATAAAGAGTAACATAATATGTGTTAAAATGAATCAAAATTGTGATTTTATATAGCTTAAGTAATATCAATTAATAAATTTATATTTTAAGACGAAAATTATTTTAATTTGATGATTTTACTGTTATGTTAATAGAAACTTATGGAGTAATAGCATGACTATAAAAAATTATAAATTATACCTGATAGATTTAGATGGTACTATATATAATGGAGAAAAAAAAATCAGGTATGCTAAAGAATTTGTTGAATATTTAAACGAAAAGAATATAGACTATTTATTTTTAACAAATAATTCGACGAAAGAACCAAAAGATGTCGCTGAGCATCTTAAGAAATTTGATATATACACTTCTGAAGAACATGTTTTTACTTCAAGTGATGCTACTAAAATTTATCTTGAATCTAAAGGATATAAAAACTTATATGTAATAGGAGAAGCTGGGGTAAAGAATACACTTAGTTCATTTTGCCAAAAGGATACTGAAGAAGATGTTGAAGCAGTAGTAGTAGGTCTAGATAGAGAACTTACATATGAAAAATTAGCTATTGCTACTAAAGCTATTTTAAATGGAGCAGAACTTATTGGTACTAATCCAGATACATTATTACCTACTGCACATGGTTTCGTGCCAAGTAATGGGGGGCAAGTCAAATATTTGGAATATGCAACTTCTACACTGGCTACAATTATAGGTAAACCTAGTAATATTATTATGGAATCTGCCATTAAATTATTCAATTATAGAAAAGATGAAATAGTAATGGTAGGTGATAATTATGATACAGACATTATGTCAGGCATAAATAGCGGAATAGATACAATTCATGTTCAAACAGGTGTGACAAGCTTCGAAGAATTGAAAGAAAAAGAGAAAAAACCAACGTATTCAATAGAAAACTTATATCAATTGATTAAATAGCGAGGAGAATATAAATGATTATAAAAACTGAAGAACAATTACAGAAAATGAAAGAAATAG
Source organism: uncultured Gemella sp. (assembly GCF_963537375.1). Taxonomy (GTDB): domain Bacteria; phylum Bacillota; class Bacilli; order Staphylococcales; family Gemellaceae; genus Gemella. Next base: position 13,701 of record NZ_CAUTDQ010000007.1, on the reverse strand, counting down.
GTTTCATCTGTGCAACAATTAGAGATGAAATGGTAAAAAAAGCAGTACCAGGAGTTTCAACAAAAGAACTTGATAATATTGCTAAAGAATTATTTGAAAAATATGGTGCAAAGTCAGCTCCAATAACTGAGTATGATTTCCCAGGATACACATGTATTTCGTTAAATTATCAAGCTGCACATGGTATCCCATCTAGTACTAAAATTTTAAAAGATGGAGATCTTCTTAATATTGATGTATCAGGATGTAAAGATGGTTACTATGCAGATACTGGTATTTCTTTTGTTGTTGGTAAAGTTGATGATCCGATGAAAGAAAAGGTCTGTGAAGTTGCTAAAGAAGCATTTTACGAAGGTATTAAACATGCTGTTGCTGGAAGAAAAATTAATCAAATTGGGAAAAATGTCCACAAAAAAATTAAAGAACATAAGTTAGAAGTAATTGAAAATTTAACAGGTCACGGAATCGGAACTTCATTACACCAAGAGCCACAACATGTTTTTAACTATTTTGATCCATGGGATAACATTATCCTAAAAGATGGTATGTGTTTGGCTGTAGAACCATTCGTATCTACAAAAGCAAAAACTGTAGGTAATTCAGATAGAGATGAATGGGAGTTAGTTGCAAACGATGGTTCTTACATAGCTCAATATGAACACACAATAGTAGTTCGTGAAAATCAAGAACCGTTAATCTTAACAAAAATAGACTAATTTTCATTGGAAAAAGTTGACAATTTAATAAAAATGATTTAAGATACTACTTATTAAAAAATTATGGAGAGAAGAAAATGGCAGAAAATTTAGTAATAGTCGAATCTCCTTCAAAGGCAAAAACTATTGAGAAATATCTAGGGAAAAAATACAGAGTAATATCTTCAAAAGGTCATGTAAGAGACCTACCTAAAAGTAGAATGGGAGTAGAAGTACTAGATAATGGGAATGTGGATGTTGATTATATTTCAATAAGAGGAAAAGGTGATGTAATCAAGTCTCTAAAAAAAGAGGCAAAAGGGAAAAAAGTTTTCCTAGCATCCGACCCTGATAGAGAAGGAGAGGCAATAGCATGGCATATTGCTCACATATTAGGATTAGATAATGATTCTGATAATAGAATAGTATTTAATGAAATAACAAAAGATGCGGTAAAGGATGCAATTAAACATCCAAGAAAAATTAATACGGATTTAGTTCAATCACAACAAGCAAGAAGAATTCTTGATCGACTTGTAGGTTATAATATTTCACCTGTTCTATGGAAAAAAGTTAAACCAAAGCTATCGGCTGGTCGAGTGCAAAATGCTGCATTAAAACTAATTGTTGATAGGGAAGAAGAGATACAAAAATTCGTACCTCAAGAATATTGGTCAATGCCTATAGATTTTATTAAAAATAGAAAAGTTTTAACAGCTAATTTCTATTCGTATAAAGGTAAAAAGATTAAACTTGAGAGCAAAAAAGATGTAGATAAAATAAGAAAAGTTATAGTAGGTGATACATTTAAAGTATTAGATGTAGCGAAAACTAAGAAAAATAGAAATGCTCCTAATGTCTATATTACTTCTACTATGCAACAAGATGCTTCAAGAAAGATTAATTTTAAAACTCGTAAAACAATGAGCGTGGCTCAAGAGTTATACGAAGGAATTAATCTTAAAAAATTGGGTGGCGTTACCGGGTTAATTACGTACATGAGAACAGACTCTACTAGAGTATCTGATGAAGCGGTAAAAATGGCTAGTGATTATATACTAAATAATTTTGGTAAAGATTATTTAGCCACATCAGTAAAATCAAGAAAATCTAGTAAGAATGTACAAGATGCTCATGAAGGGATAAGACCAACAAACATCAATTTTACTCCAGATTCTATTAAAGAATATTTATCGAATGATCAATATAAGTTATATAAATTAATCTGGGAAAGATTCCTTGCGAGTCGTATGAGTGCTGCAGTTTATGAAACGAGTACTACTACATTTGAAAATAATGAAGTTGTATATCGCGGAGCGCATTCTAAGCTTTTATTTAATGGATTCTTGGCAGTATTAAAAGAAAAAGAAAAAGTTAAATTAGCACCAGAATTTGAAGTTGGAGAAGATGCTAAGGTTAAAGAGATAAAAGAAGAGCAACACTTCACACAGCCACCAGCAAGATATTCTGAAGCAAAATTAATTGCTGAACTTGAAGAATTAGGTGTAGGTCGTCCATCAACTTATGCAACAATAGTGGATACTCTACAAAAAAGATATTATGCTAAGTTGCAAAATAAAGTATTTACTCCAACAGAATTAGGAACATTAGTAAGCAAAATTACCGAACAGTATTTCCCTGATATTATTAACACAAAATTTACTGCAAATCTTGAAAGTCAGCTAGATGATATTGCAGAAGGAAAAGTTGGATGGGAAAAAACAATTTATAATTTCTACAGTGGTTTTAGAAAAGATGTAGAAAAAGCGGAATCAGAAATGGAAAAAGTTGAAATAAAACAAGAATTTACTGGTGAATCTTGTCCAGAATGTTCATCTCCACTTGTATTCAAGTTAGGTAAATTTGGTAAATTCATAGCTTGTTCTAATTTCCCTGATTGTAGATATACAAATACAATTCAGAAAAAAGTAGGGGTAAAATGTCCAAAATGTAAGAAACATGATATATTAGAAAAGAAATCTAAAAAAGGTAAACTTTTCTATGGATGTGAAGGATTCCCAACTTGTGATTTTGTATCATGGGATAAGCCGATAAATAGAAATTGTCCTAAGTGTGATAATATTCTATTTGAAGGTAAAAAAGGTGTTCATTGTGATCACTGTGATTACAAAGAAGAAATTAAAAAATAAAAACAATAATAAAGATTTGATAATTTGTTTAATTGTTAAATCTTTTTAATTTTTAATTATTGATAGCTAATAATTTATTAGTATTAAAATAGCGTCTTCAAACACCATAAATTAATTGAGAAAACGATTAACTTATGTTATTTAAGAAGGTAATTATCTGAAAATTTAAAACATTTATCCAACAAAAAATGAAATATTTTTTAAAAATCTATTGACAAATATTAATAAATATATTATTGTATATAACATACTTTAAAAAACAAAAATTATTTGGAGGAGATGACATGTTGAAATTTTTAAAGAAAAATCCATATGTATCAATCGGACTTATGTTATTTGCACTGTTCTTTGGTGCTGGTAATTTAATTTTCCCAGCATTCCTAGGACAAAACGCTGGAAGTAATTTATCTACAGCGATGATAGGATTTATTATTATGGGAGTGGGATTACCACTTTTAGGAGTTATTGTAATGGGTTACTCAGGAGCTGAGGACTTATTAGATTTATCTAGTAGAGCAGGTAAAGGTTTCGGTATTGCTTTTACGACTTTATTATACTTAACAATCGGGCCTTTCTTTGCAATTCCTAGAACAGGGACTACAACTTACGAATTAGGATTATCAAGCTTTGTAGCACCTGAAAATACTACAATTGCTCAAGCTATTTTCTTAGCTTTATTCATGGGATTAACATTATGGTTAGCTATTAGCCCAAATAAACTAGTAGATAGAATTGGTACAGTAATTACACCAGTTTTACTACTTTCAATGGTTGTGTTAATTATTGCATCATTAGTTAAACCTATGGGTGTAGCTCAAGAACCTACTAAAACATATGCTACTACTTCATTAGCATTTACAAATGGTTTAATGGAAGGATACAATACTATGGATGCATTGGCATCATTAGTATTTGGTATTATCGTTATTAACTCTGTAAAACTATACGGAGCTAAAACTAAGAAAGAAGTGTTTAACAACACAGCAAAATCAGCAATTATTGCAGCTGTATTACTAGCTTTAGTTTATGTATTCATTTCAAATATTGGAGCTACATCTGTTTCAGTATTAGGATTACAAAAAACAGGTGCAGGAGTATTAACTGGAGCAACAACGTATTACTTCGGTAATGTTGGTAAATTATTATTATTCGTTATTGTATTCTTAGCTTGTCTAACAACAAGTGTAGGATTAGTAACAGCTTGTTCTTCATATTTCGTAAGATTATATGATAAAGTTAGCTATAAAACTTATGCTATTGCACTTACTTTATTCTCATTTGCAGTAGGTAACTATGGATTAGCTGCAATCATTCAAGGAGCAGTACCAGTACTAGTTTTATTATACCCATTAACAATGGTATTAATCCTATTAGGATTCTTAAATAATTTCTTCGGTGGAAAGAGAGTTGTTTATGTAACTACAGTATTATTTACAGGATTATTTAGTTTATATACAACTGTAATTTCAACATTTAAATTAGCAGTACCAGCTGTTGATAATTTATTAGCAAAAGTTAAATTCTTACCAGTACCTGCAGATTTTGCATGGTTAGACTTTGCATTAATCGGTTTTGTACTAGGTATCGTTTTAACTTTCTTTGTAAAAGAAAATAAATAATTAATTAAAAGATGATAGGAGTTTAATCTTCTATCATCTTTTAATTTTTTTGACTATTGTTTTGACAATGAGATAAAGCAATGGTATTATAGTAAGATGTAATCTTATATTTTTGAGGAAAAAAAAGATATAGAAAAAGAGTAATAAAATTTTGTTATTTTTATATAGGAGAAGCAATGGTTTTAGAATTTAGAGAATATAAAAAGAAAATAAAAAAAGATACAATCTTAGAATTAGATTTACAGGTGGACACAGGTGAAATTTTAACTATTATTAATAATAAATCGGAGGATATAGAACTTCTAAAAGATTCTTTTAGAAAAAGAACGAAGTATAAAGGGGAAATTCTTTTCGATAATGAGGATGTTAGTAAGCAAAAACTATTATTCACTAAGGATTTCGGATTTTATAACGATTTAACATTAATAAAAAATTTAAAAGTAGCGTTAGATTTGTTCAATGTAAAATTTTCAATTGATGATTTAGAAAATGATTTAGAATCTTTAAATCTTAAATCAAGTTCTAAGTATAAGGAATTACTTCCAAATGAAGTTAATAAATTTCATACATTATTTTCAATACTCGTAGATCAAAATGTTCTTATTATTGATAATACTGATAAAGCTTTAACTTCTGAAGATATGGAAGTTATAAGTGACTTTATTTTGGATAAATCAAATAATGCCAATGTAATTATTTTAGATACTATGTTAAATAGATATAACAGTATTGCTGATAAGGTTCTAGTTATTACTGACGGGATTAAATCATATTTTGGAAATCTTGAAGATTTATTAATCTTAAAACAACTTACTGCTATTAATATTTCTGACAACGAAAAACTAGATGATATACTATCTGGATATCAGTATACTATATATCATGATAATGAAATAGTAGTAAGAGAAGAGGTTCTTGAAGAAGTAGTTTATAGCCTATTAAAAAATAATATTGAAGTATATCAAATTCGTAACTTAGGTGAGAAAATTAAATTGTATGAGGGCGAGGCTGATCTATAATGTTTTTTAGGATTGAATTTGGTAAGTTATTTAGAAGAAAATTTAATTATCTATTCGCATTAATTTTAATTTTATTAAATTTAGGTATAGTTTTTAAATTAGATTCTTTATCATTATTTTATGATAAGTCTTTGGTGGATATTATTTTTAATATTGTATTAAAAATAGATTTAGTGATAATATTATTTATTATGGGATTGAATTACATCTTTTCGTACAGAGAAGATTATATTTCAAAGGTAAATGTTTTTCTTGAGATTCATAAAAAGAAAAGTGTCCGAGATTTTTCTTCAATCTTTGCTAATTTAATTTACTTTTTAGTTTATTATGCAATAATAGTATCAAGTTTATTAGCTTTATTATTTGTTCGTAAGAATAGTTTATTTAGTGAAATAAAATCGATTATGATGAATGTAAATACTGCAGGAGCATTCGCAACAATGTTAATATTATTGTTACTTTTTGCAAATATTATATTTTTATTATCGTTAAGATTATTCAATAATACTAATTTAGCTATTTCTGTTTCGCTTTTATACTTTTTAGGTGGAGAGGTAATTGCTAAGATGATTAAAACAAGGCTTAACTTTGCAAGTGAAAGAATAGATAATAGTGTGCTTACTATTTTTACTAAATCATTTAATAATTTGAATCAACATATTACATTTAACCTTACTACTTTTTTACCTGTAGTGTTAAATTTTGTTGGGTTAGTAATAGTTATTTATATAGTAAGATTAATAAAAAAAATATTCGGATAGAAGGAGATTTAAATGGATACACAGATATTAATTCAGTATGTAATAGTATTGCTTAGTTTGATACTATTAGAAGGATTATTGTCGGCAGATAATGCTATTGTACTAGCTGTTATGGTTAGACATCTTCCTCCGAAGGATCAAAAACATGCTTTAATGTATGGTCTTGCAGGAGCATTAATTTTTAGAATAATAGCAATTTTCCTAATTACAATTTTAGCACAGTATTGGGAAATACAGGTACTAGGTGGGCTATATTTAATATATATGGCTGGTACGCACATCAAGGAATTTTTTGATAAACAGAAACAAAAAGATTATGAAGAGGAAGTAAAAGCTCCAAAAAAACAAAGTGGTTTCTGGGCGACAGTTATAAAAGTAGAATTAACAGATATAGCTTTTGCTATCGATTCAATTTTAGCAGCTGTGGCAATTGCAATTACATTACCACATATCTCAGAGACATCAATCGGAGGGATTAACCTTGGACAATTTTCTGTTATGGTAATCGGTGGTTTTGTTGGGGTTATAATAATGCGTTATGCTGCTAATATTTTTATTAAAGTACTAGAAACTAAACCTGGTTTAGAAATCGCAGCTTTCTTAATAGTTGGCTGGGTAGGTATTAAACTATTTGTTATAGCAGCAGCTCATGAAAAACTAGGATTAATACCACACGATTTTCCTCATTCAACACTTTGGACTGTAATTTTCTGGGTTGTATTACTTGGATTATTAGTTTGGGGAGTTTTAGTATCAAAAAGATTTGAAAATAAATAATATATAAAAAGAAGAGATGATATAGTTATTATCTCTTCTTTTTCTGTTAACTTGGACTTCTAGTTTTCATATACACATAGAAAGATATGTGATATAATTTAAAAATATATTAAATTAGATTTAGGAGGAAAAAATGGCATTCGATGGTTTTTTTGTAAGAAAGATGGTAAAAGAATTAGAAGAAAGTATATTACAAGGACGAATAAATAAAGTAAATAATCTATCAACAGATGAGTTCGTCTTTTCAATAAGAAAAGGGAAAAATTTGAAATTATTTCTATCGGCAAATCCAAGTGCATCTAGAATACAATTAACTAATAATAGTTATGAAAATCCTTCAACACCATCAAATTTTTGTTCTGTACTTAGAAAATACTTAACAGGTGGGATAATACAAGAAATAAATCAAGTAAATAATGATCGTATTTTGGTTTTTAAAATTAAAAATTTTGATGACCTTGGATATGAGAAATACTATTATTTAATAACAGAACTAATGGGGAAACATTCTAATATTATTTTAACTAATGAAGATAATATTATACTTGAATCATTGAAAAATAGTTATAGTCTTGAATATAAACGATCTACAATTTCAAACATGGCTTATACTTTACCTCCTACTAAAGAGAAATTTGATCCATTCGACTATGACAAATATAAAAATTTAGAATTTGATAATAAAGATAAGAAGTTTTTAATGAAAAATTTCTATGGTGTTTCTGCTTTATTAAATAATTATTTCGAAAAATATTCTGAGTTGAATTTAAAAAATGCTTTTCTAAATTTCTGTGAGGAATTTGATAAGTATAATAAGCCTATTTTGATAGAAGAAAATGGTAAAAAGGATTTTTACTTCTTTGACGTTAAAGAATATAGTAAAGAGTTTGATTCGTTATCACAACTCCTTGATTACTACTATATGGACATAGCCAGAGAATCAATTAATAAGAATACTGACAGAAAACTATTTAATTTTATTAATACAAAAATAAATAGACTAAATAAAAAGTTAAGTATATTAGAAAGTGAGCTTATTCAAGCTGAAAATAGGGATGATTACAAATTAAAAGGTCAGCTATTGATTTCTAATATTTATTTATTTAAAAGAGAGATACCAGAAACAGTAACGTTGCAGAATTTTTATAGTGAAGATTTATCTGAAATTGAGATAGAATTAGATCCGAGTTTAACTATTGAAAAAAATTCGGAGAAATATTTTAATCTTTATAAAAAGAATAAGAGAACAATTGAGAATCTAATTGAACAAATAGAGATAGCTAAAGAAGATTTAGGATACTTTGAGACGATAAAATTCCAACTTGAAAATGCGGATAAAACTGATATAGCAGAAATCAAAGAAGAATTGATTGCTAATGGGATTTTAAAAGAAAAGATAAAAATTAATAAGAAAAAAAACAAGAGTAATTATTTTATTATTCATCATAATGAGACAGCAATTTATGTTGGAAAGAATAATCTTCAAAATGATACTATTACAAATAAATTAGCAAGACGAGACTATTTATGGCTTCATGCAAAAGATATTCCAGGTAGTCATGTTGTAATTTTTGATAATAATCCAAGTGAAGATACAATAGAAGTTGCATCAATGTTAGCTGCATACTATTCGAAGTTTAAAAACGAAGAATATGTTAATGTAGATAGAACATTAATAAAAAATGTGAAAAAAATATCTGGTGCCAAACCTGGATTAGTAACGTATATAGGACAAAAAACTGTTAAGCAAAAGATAGATAAAGATCTAATTGGACAGCTTTTAACAAACGATAAAAATTAAATATTAAACATCAAAGGAAGGTAAACATATGAATGATAAATTGGATGTAAAAACAGCCATAAAAGATACATTACCAACCGTGTTTGGATATATAGGTATAGGTTTGGCGTTTGGAATTATAGCTAGTTCAGTGGGGATTAATCCTTTCTTTGTGGGAGCAATGTCATTATTTATTTATGCAGGAGGAGCTCAATTTATTACAGTGAGTATGCTCTCAAGCGGTGCTCCTATACTTTCAATCATATTAGCAACATTTCTAATTAATTCGAGGATGATATTAATGAGTATGGCAGTAGCTCCATTTTTTAAACGTTATAGTTTGTTTAAGAATATAGTAGTCGGAACTTTTTTAACTGATGAGAGTTTTGCTTTAGGAATGAATAAGCAAAACTATACAGGTGGAAATCTTACTTATGAATGGTTTAATGCAGCAAATTTAATATCTTATTTTACATGGTTTACTTCATCAGTAGCAGGAGCATTATTAGGAGGAATAGTTAAGGATCCCAAACCTCTTGGTTTAGATTTTGCTTTAGTAGCAATGTTTATAGGATTGTTGTACCTGCAAGTATTATCAGATTTTACTATTAAGAAAAAGGTTCAGTTTATTGTTATTACCGTTGTGTTATTTTTAGTATATTTTGGAATGATTTTTATTCCTAGTAATGTATTGATAATAGTAGTTACTTTAATAGGGTGTGCGATAGGAGTGGTTTTAAAAAATGTTATCAACTAGTTATATTCTCTTAACAATATTGGGATGTACAATTGTAACATGTTTATCTAGAGTACTTCCATTTGTATTATTGAAAAAATTTGATCTGCCAAAAGCGGTAATTGAGTATCTTAGTTTTGTACCAATTGTAATAATGTCAGCGCTATGGTTTGATAGTTTATTTATACAAAAAATTGGAGAATTTCCTCAAATCAATTATGAAAATCTACTAGCGTCTCTACCTACAGTAGTTAGTGCTATTATATCAAAAAGTCTTCTAGTAATTGTTGTAGTTGGAATAGTATCTTTAGCAATAATAAGATATGTTTTTTAGAAAGTATAGATTAAGATTGTGATGTTTATTAGAAATAAAAATTAAGAATTTTTAAAAAATACTAACAAATTAATTTTCAACTTAAATATACATGTTTATAGTTTAAATTTTTTTTGATTTATGGTATTATAAAAAGATAATAAAACATAATAGAAGGATACGAAAAATGGAGAAAGGATTACTAATAGTTCTTTCAGGACCTTCAGGAGTAGGTAAAGGTACTGTAAGAAAGAGAATTTTTGAAAGTAATGATGTTGACTTCGAATATTCAATTTCAATGACTTCAAGAGGCATGAGGCCTGGAGAAGAAGATGGAGTTGATTATTTCTTTAAAACAAAAGAAGAATTTGAAAGTTTAATTCAACAAGGTGAATTATTAGAATATGCTCAGTATGTCGACAATTATTATGGAACTCCCGTTAAGTACGTTAGGGAGACGATGGAAAAAGGAAAAGATATATTTTTAGAAATTGAAGTCCAAGGTGCTGAGAAAGTTAAAAGTAAAATTCCAGATGCCTTATTTATATTTTTAGCTCCACCAAGTATTGCAGATCTTAAAGATAGATTAAAAGGTCGTGGTACTGAAAGCGATGAAGTAATAGAATCACGTATAGCTAAGGCGAAAAAAGAAATTAATATGATGCATCTATATGATTATGTTGTAGAGAATGATGAAGTAGATAAAGCTGTAGAAAGAATCAAAGCGATTATACTTAGTGAACATTTAAAACGTGAACGTATAGAAATGAAATATAGAAGAGCATTATTAGAATTAGAAGAAATGTAGGAGAAGAAGATGTTATATCCAAAATTAGATGTATTAAAATCAAAAGTAAATTCAAAATATATGTTAGTTTCATTAGCAAGTAAAAGAGCTAGAGAATTATTTGCAAACCCTGAAACAGCAAAATTAGATAAATATACTTCTCATAAAGAAGTAGGTAAAGCATTAGAAGAAATTGCTGAAGGGAAAATTTCAGTTTTAGAAAAATAGTTTAAAATATTGTTTACAAAATAATATTTTTAGTGTAAAGTAGTATAAGTGTTTTTCTTTGAGTGATCGCGGCAGTAATGCTGAGGAAAGTCCATACTCACACAGGCTGAGATGCTTGTAGTGTTCAACGCTAAACGAAAAAATAAGTTTAGGCACCTTATGGTGACGGCAGAAAATATAATCTAAGTAGTTTTCTATATGGTTATATGTCTTGAAAGTGCCACAGTGACGGAGTTCTTGTAGAAATATAAGAAGTGGAACGCGGTAAACCCCTTGAGTGAGCAATTCAAATTTTGGTAGAAGCACTTATTCCGCAGAAATGAATGTAGGAATAGGAAATATGTATTTATTTAGACAGATGATCACAGCTATTTTTACGAGAGTAGACTAGACTCGATTGAGTAAGGTAGATACAGAATATGGCTTATGATAAGAAAAATAACTAGTTCTAGGGGCTCTTAGGAGCCTCTTTTTTTAAGGAGGAAGAGATGAAATTTAATTTAGTAGCAACAACCCCTATGGGTATTGAAGCAATAGTGGCTAAAGAAGTTCAAGAGTTAGGTTATGAAACAAAAGTAGAAAATGGGAGAGTTTATTACTCTGGAGATAAAAGAGCGATAGTTCGTTCAAATCTATGGTTAAGATGTGCTGATAGAGTGAAAATCGTTGTTGCACAATTTCCAGCTTATACTTTTGAGGAGTTATTTGAAAAAACAAAAGAAATAGAATGGGATAAATATCTTCCAGTAGATGCTAAATTCCCTGTAGATGGACGTAGTCATAAGTCTACATTATTCAGTGTTTCAGACTGTCAATCAATTGTTAAAAAAGCAATAGTAGAAAAAATGAAGAAGAGTTATGGTGTTACTGGATGGTTAACAGAAACTGGTGCTAGATATAGATTAGAGATAATTATGTTAAATGATATTGCAACCATTCTATTGGATACTTCTGGAGATGGTCTTCATAAACGTGGATATCGAGCTAAACAAGGAACAGCACCATTAAAAGAAACACTAGCAGCAGCAATGGTCAAACTAACTAACTGGAAAGGTGAAACACCTTTATATGACTTATTCTGTGGATCTGGAACATTATTGATAGAAGCGGCTATGGCAGCTCAAAATATGGCTCCTGGTATTAATAGAAACTTTGACTTTGAAAAGTGGCCATGGATGCCAAAAAGTCTTGTAGAAGAAGAAAGAAATAAGGCAGAAGATCTTATTGATTATGATAAAGAATTAGAATTATATGGTTCTGATATTGATCCTAAAATGATAGCGACAGCTGAAAATAATGCTGAGGAAATTGGTCTTGCAGGAGTAATTAAGTTCAAACAAATGTCGGTATTTGACTTTGTAGCCAAAAAAGAAACTGGATGTGTAATTGCAAATCCACCTTATGGTGAACGTCTTGGTGAGAAAAAAGAAGTAGAAGCAATGTATAAGTTTTTAGGAACTGAGCTTAAAAATAAGAAACATTGGTCACTTTATTTATTAACATCTCATAAAATGTTTGAACATTTATATGGAAAAAAAGCTACAAAAAGAAGAAAACTTTTTAATGGTTCCATTGAATGTACCTATTATCAATACTGGGGAGAAAAATTAAGATAACATTTGACAATTATAAAAATATATCATAAAATAAGGATGTAAGTAGAGTTATATTAAAAAGAAAAGAGGTTGAGTTTATGCATTTAACAAAGAGTACTGAACAAGCAATCTGTATAATGGTTATGTTATACCTTCAAGATAGACATGTTTTCTTGAATTCTAAGGAAATAAGCCAGCGTTTAAATATTTCTCCAACATATCTGAAAAAAATTATGAGAAAATTGGTTGTCAATGATCTAGTAAAAGCTAACACTGGTATTGGAGGGGGATATAAATACAAGTCAAATAAAAAAGTTACTTTATATGATATATATGTAGCGTTAAATGACGAAGTAGAAATTTTTGCACTGAAAACAGATTACGTTTCAAAAATTTTTGAAGGGGCCTTAGCAGTCGATAAACGTTACAGTAAGTACTTGAAAAAAGTTAACACTGTAAATAAAGCGATTAAAACTGCTTTAGAAGAAATTACAATCGAAAACTTAGTTGAAGATATTCTTGAAGAAAATTCTAAGATTAGACTAGATTGGAATAATTGGGAAGACGAATTTGAAAGAGTTAATGTTTTCTTTAAAGGATAATAAAAAACGGTTATGATTTTTCATAACCGTTTTTTATTATAGAGCGCTAGCGAATGCTTCAATAAATTTATCAATGTTTTCGAAATCTTCGTCAGTATCTGCTTCAATTTCAATCTTAAGATTTTCAGTTGGATTAGTAGCACCAGTTTTTGCGATTTGCTCATCGAATTGATCTACACAAACACAGTACTCATCGTAGATAGTATCACCAGTTCCAATAACCCCATAGATTTTTCCTTCATAGTTTTTGTCTGCTAATGCTTCGTAAAATTCTTCCATTTCTTCAGGTAGTTCACCTTCACCATATGTATAACTTGCAACGATAAAAGCATCTGCATCGTCTAGAAAATCAAAATCTTCCATGTCTTCGATAAATAGTTTTTCTATTTCTAGACCTTTTTCTTCTTCGAATTTTTCAATTATCAAATCAGATAACATTTCAGTATTACCTGTTAAACTTGCGTAAACTAATTTAATATTCAAAAAAACCCCTCCATTCTATTAGTAAATAAATAATAACTAATCATTATTATAACTTATTAAAAATATTAAGTAAATAAAAAGAATTTATAAAATAAACTTTTTTTGTAGTGTTACAATTGATGTGAGACAAAATATAAAAAAAGAAGAGTAAATCCT
>NZ_CAUTDQ010000006.1:0-59178 GCF_963537375.1 uncultured Gemella sp. | reverse complement strand
GGTGTGTAATACGAACTGCTGAATCAGTAGTGTTAATATGCTGACCTCCAGCTCCTTGAGCTCTGTATGTGTCTATTTTTAAATCTTCATTATTGATTTCGATATTTATTTCATCATCGTTAAATTCTGGAATTACATCGATTGAAGCGAAAGATGTATGTCTTTTTCCGGATGGATCAAAAGGTGAGATACGCACAACTCGGTGAACACCTTTTTCTCCTTTTAATAAGCCATATGCAAAATCACCTTCAACTTTTATAGTTGCTGATTTAACACCAGTGATATCACCAGATTGATAGTTTAAGTAGCTGTATTTTAACCCCTGCTTTGTGAAGAATCTTTCATACATACGTAACATTAATTCTGACCAGTCTGTAGCATCAGTTCCACCAGCGCCGGCATGTATTTCTAAAATAGCAGTATTATTGTCGTATTCTTCTGAGAATAATAATCTAAAGCTAAAATCTTCAACACTATCTTTAAGATTGACTACTGTTTCTAGCAAATCTTGATAAATTTCTTCATCATCTTCATCTTTTAAAAACTCAACCATCTCTTCAGAGTGCTCTAAATAGTCTATCATTTCACTGAATTCATCAAGTTCTTTTTTTATACTTTTTGATTCGGTAACTAATAGACTAGCTGCTTCGCTATCATTCCAAAAATCAGCCTCAAGCATCATATTTTCAATTTCAGCAACTCGTTCAGATTTATCCTCTATTTTTAATGAAGTTTTAAATTCCGTTATTCTTTTGTTAATTTCTTCGAGTTCTTTTCTAAGTTCAATAAGTTCCAAAATTTTTACCTCTATTAACTTCTTTCGTTTACTTATTATACAAGAATTTTATTGAAGTTACAAGGAAGGGAGGAATAAATTATAATACTTTTGATTAAATATACATTTAGAAATTAGGTTAGAAATTCTTGTTATAAGTTGCTTCATCTACAGATTATTATTTAATTTTCAATATTATGTAGCAATACTACGAAAAAATTAGTTGGATTTCCCATCAAAGATAATTCTTAGAAATACGATTGTATCAAGGAGTAAGTAGAATAGTGGAATAAAAGGTCAAAAAAAGTCAAAAATATTTTAAAAAAGCTATTGACTTATTTTGACCTTAATGATATTATTATATATGTGATTAGCAGTCAGATAGTTAGAGTGCTAAAACACAAAATTGGAGAATAGGTGATGACGATGTTAATAGATAGACAAGTACTCATTCTTCAATCTATAGTCGAAAATTTTATTACGACTAATCAACCTGTAGGTTCTAAGCAAATTGCTCAAAATATTGATTTCAGTTCGGCAACGATAAGAAATGATATGAGTAAGTTAGAAAAAGAAGGATTGATTAAAAAGACTCATATTTCATCAGGTCGAGTACCTTCGGAAAAAGGTTATCGCTATTATGTAGATTACATAAAAAAAGATTATGAACTATCGAATAGTGAGAATGAAAAATTAAAACAACTCTCTGGTGGTGATATAGTCTCGGAAAATAATTATCTAGAAAAAAATGCAATAGTACTATCGGACTTAACGGATTGTACGGCGGTGATATTAGCCCCGACAAAAACGGATAGGCGCATTAATAAAATAGAGGTTATTCTTCTAAGTAGTCGTAGTATTCTCGTTATTTTAGTAACAAATATAGGAGAGGTATTCCAACAAAACTATAAACTTGATGCGGATTTCACTGCAGAAGATATAGGGGAGATTAATAAACTTCTTCAAAGTTACTTCTATGATGTGGATATGGCAACAGCTCACATAATGATCCACGGTGAGTTAGAAAAATATCTAAAGAATAAAGTTAACAACTACGATATGATAGTGGTGGCTTTAAATAGATTGTTGCAAAATAAAATTAAAAAGACTGTAGCATTAGGGGGTAAGTACAATTTACTTAAACAACCCGATATAGACAATGTAGAAAAACTAAAAGAAGTAGTATCGCTCTTAGAAGATGATAAGATAGTCGAGCTTCTAGATAATAATGAAGTAACAGACAAACCATCTATTAAAATAGGAACTGAGCTTAAACTTGGGAATATAGATGATCTTTCATTAGTGTCTAGTAGTTATAACACATCAAAAGGTCAAGGTGTAATAGCCGTATTTGGACCAAAGAGAATGGACTATTCGAAAATCATGACACTTATAGCTTGTGTTCGTGATAATTTAAATAATAATTTAAAATAATTAGGAGGTAGAGATGGCTACTGAAGAACAAAAAGAAACTCTACAAGAAGAAGTAACAGCAGAAGAAACTGTTGAGACTGAAGAAACTACAGACTCTGAAGAAGTAGTTGAAAAAACTGCAGAAGAGTTATTACAAGAACAAATTGAAAAACTGCAAGAAGAAGTAAAAGCGTCAGAAGATAAATACTTACGTCTTTACGCAGAATTTGAAAACTTTAAACGACGTAAAAATCAAGAAATTGACACTATAAATGCTTATAAGAGTCAAAAAGTGATTACAGAAATCTTACCAAGTTTGGACAACTTAGAACGTGCTTTACAAGTTGAGTCAACTAATGAAGAAGTACAAACAGTTCTTAAAGGTGTACAAATGGTATACGAAGGATTACAAGCAGCGCTTAAATCAGAAGGTGTTGAACTAGTAGAAACAGAAAATGCTCAGTTCGATCCAAACTTCCACCACGCAGTAATGCAAGGAGAAGAAAGTGACAAAGAAAGTGGAGTAATCTTAGATACATTCCAAAAAGGATACAAACTAAAAGATAGAGTAATCAGACCAGCAATGGTTAAGGTTAACTCGTAATTATTAATCCTTAGTTTTTTCAAACCTAGAAGGTGAAGAAAAAAGTTAGGAGTAAGAATCGCACAGCTACACCAAGAATGAGGAGCGTAGCAACAAAATGATTGGTATGTAGCCACTGCGCAGATATATACTCAAAAAATTAAGAACGCAGTGACAAAAAAATTTGAAAGTAGCCACTGCGTAGAGTATTTTCAGTGTAAAGCTGAAAAGCATTTAAAAAAGTAATATAAGACTCTGTTAGAGTGAAATAATCATTTTAACAAATAAATTTGAAAATATAGTTATTATAAATTTAAGGAGGACAAGAATATGTCAAAAATTATAGGTATCGACTTAGGAACAACTAACTCATGTGTATCAGTATTAGAAGGTGGGGAAGCTAAAGTAATCCCTAACCCAGAAGGTAACAGAACTACACCTTCTGTAGTAGCATTCAAAGGTGATGAAATTCAAGTAGGGGAAGTAGCAAAACGTCAAGCAATCACTAACCCTAACACAGTAATTTCTATCAAACGTCACATGGGTACAGATTACAAAGAAGATGTAAATGGTAAAAAATACTCACCACAAGAAATCTCAGCTATGATCTTACAAAACTTAAAAGCAACTGCTGAAGCTTACTTAGGTGAAAAAGTAACTAAAGCTGTTATCACAGTACCAGCTTATTTCAACGACGCTCAACGTCAAGCAACTAAAGACGCTGGTAAAATCGCTGGATTAGAAGTAGAACGTATTATCAACGAACCTACTGCAGCAGCATTAGCATATGGATTAGAAAAAACAGATGTAGATCAAAAAGTATTAGTATTCGACTTGGGTGGTGGTACTTTCGACGTATCTATCTTAGAATTAGGAGATGGAGTATTCGAAGTATTAGCTACATCAGGAGATAACTTACTAGGTGGAGATGACTTCGACCAAGCTATTATTGACTACCTTGTAGATGAATTCAAAAAAGAACAAGCTATTGATTTATCACAAGATAAAATGGCAATGCAACGTCTTAAAGATGCAGCAGAAAAAGCTAAAAAAGACTTATCTGGTGTAACTTCAACTCAAATTTCACTACCATTCATCTCAGCTGGAGCTAACGGACCAGTTCACTTAGAAAACACATTAACTCGTGCTAAATTTGATGAACTTACTCACAGCTTAGTAGAAAGAACATTAATTCCAACTCGTCAAGCTCTTAAAGATGCGGGATTAAATCCAAGTGAAATCGATCAAGTAATCTTAGTTGGTGGATCTACTCGTATCCCAGCAGTACAAGAAGCTGTTAAAAAAGAAATGGGTAAAGAGCCTCATAAAGGAGTAAACCCTGACGAAGTAGTAGCTATGGGTGCTGCTATCCAAGGTGGAGTAATCACAGGGGACGTTAAAGACGTAGTATTATTAGACGTAACTCCATTATCATTAGGTATTGAAACAATGGGATCAGTTATGACAGTATTAATTCCAAGAAATACTACAATCCCAACTTCTAAATCACAAGTATTCTCTACAGCTGCAGATAACCAACCAGCAGTAGATATCCACGTATTACAAGGTGAACGCCCAATGGCATCTGACAACAAAACTCTTGGAAGATTCCAACTTTCAGATATACCACCAGCACCACGTGGAGTACCTCAAATCGAAGTTACATTCGATATCGACAAAAATGGTATTGTAAATGTTACAGCTAAAGATCTTGGAACTCAAAAACAACAAAAAATTACTATTGAATCAAGTAGTTCATTAACAGATGAAGATATCGATAGAATGGTTAAAGAAGCGGAAGCTAATGCTGACGCTGATGCTAAACGTAAAGAAGAAGCTGATGTACGTAATGAAGCTGATCAACTTTCATTCCAAGCAGATAAAGCATTAGAAGAAGCTAAAGATAAAGTAGACCAAAGCTTATTAGATAACATTAAAGCTAAAAACGATACATTAAAAGAAGCTATTAAAAACAATAACTTAGAAGAAATTAAAGCTGCTAAAGATGAATTAAACAAAGCTGTTCAAGAAATGACTATGAAACTTTACGAGCAAGCTAATGCTGCAGCTAGAGCTCAAGGAGCAGATGCAGGAGCAACTTCATCTAACAACGATGATGACACAATCGATGCAGACTTCACTGAGAAAAAATAATTAAATAAATAGTCTAAGGGAGTTGCCCACAGGTTCTAAATTCTGAAAAAGTTTATATGGGAACTCATAGACGCAGTGGTTTATTGATATCTAAATTTGCTTTATAAAAGCTTTTAGATATCTAATAAACTTTGCGGGGGTGACTCGACAAAATCGATTTCTCCGAAATCACGATTTTTGAGTCACTCCCTTTGTTAAATAATTATAGGAGAGATTAAGATGGCTAAAAGAGATTATTATGAGGTACTTGGCGTAAGTAAAAGCGCAAGTGCAGCTGAAATTAAAAAAGCATATCGTAAATTATCAAAACAATATCACCCAGATATCAACAAAGAGCCAGGCGCTGAAGATAAGTTCAAAGAAATTTCAGAAGCGTACGAAGTACTGAGTGACGATACTAAAAAAGCTCAATATGATCAATTTGGTCACGCAGCATTTGAAGGTGGAGCCGGTCAAGGTGGATTTGGTGGCTTCGGTGGAGGTTTCTCTGGATTCTCAGGTGGTTTTGATGACCTTGGAGATATTTTCTCAAGTTTCTTCGGTGGTGGAGGATCACGTCGTAATCCAAATGCCCCACGTCAAGGAGAAGACTTATTACACCGCATTCGTATAAGTTTTGAGGATGCCGTATTCGGTACGAAAAAAACTATTAAAATTCGTAAAGATGTAGAATGTGACCACTGTCACGGAAGTGGAGCGAAAGATTCTTCATCTGTAAACACTTGTCACAGATGTAATGGTAGTGGACAAGAAGCGGTAATTCAAGATACTCCATTCGGACGTATGCAAAGTCAACGTACATGTTCTGAATGTCAAGGACGAGGTAAAATCATTAAAGATAAATGTGCTCATTGTTTCGGTAAAGGATATAATAACCGTGAAGTAGAATACGAAGTAGAAATTCCAGAAGGAATTAGTTCAGGACAACGTGTTCGCCTTCGTGGTAAAGGTGGAGCAGGAGAAAATGGAGGTCCAGCAGGAGATTTATTCATAGAGGTAATCGTTGCTGAGGATTCATACTTCCACAGAGAAGATGATGACATCTACACTGAATTAAAACTTTCTCCAGCACAGGCTGCTTTAGGAACAAAAGTTGATGTTCGTACATTAACAGGTGAAATTGAACTAAATGTTCCAGCAGGAACACAACACGGACGTAAATTCCGTCTAGCAGGTAAAGGCGTTAAAAGCGTTATGGGATATGGTCAAGGAGATCACTATATCGTTGTATCTATTGAAATCCCTAAAAACCTATCAACAAAAGAACGTGAATTATACTTAGAACTTGCTAAATTAAATAATGAAAAAGTCGAAGAAGATGAAAGTTTCCTGGATAAGGTAAGTAGAAAAGCAAAAGATCTATTTGACTAATAAGATGAAAAGCTCAGAGATTTCTGGGCTTTTTTTCTATTTTATAGAGTATTATACTATATTTATTTGAATTTTTTTGTAATACAAAGTAAAATATAATATGGATATAAAATATACAAAAGAAGGAGTGAGGAAATGTTCATAAGCGGTTTTAAGACTGATCAAGAGATTAGTATGTTTTTATTATTAGATAATGTAATTCGTGGAATTGCGACAAGTGGGAAACCATATTTAACATTATATCTGAAAGATAAAACTGGCAGCATTGATGGGAAAATTTGGGAAGTTAAAGATGAAGATAGTGAAAACTTAAAAGCTGGTAAGATGGTTTATGTTGAAGGAACGATTTTAGATTATCGTGGAAAACTTCAGCTGAAAATTAAAAACTATCGAATGGCTACAGAAAATGACAACATTGATATACAAGATTATATTCAAACAGCCCCAGTACCAAAAGATGTAATGATAAATGAATTAAATTATTTCTTAAAAGAAATAAGTAATGAGAACTTAAGAACTGTAACAATTGAATTGTTAAATAAATATAAAAAACAATTTATTAGTTACCCTGCAGCTAAATCAATGCATCATGATTTTTATTCAGGATTGATTTACCATACAACAACAATGTTGAAAATAGCAAAAGCGTTGGTGGGAATTTATCCATCCTTAAATAAGGATTTATTATATAGTGGTATTATTTTACATGATTTAGGGAAAACTATAGAACTTAGTGGACCTGTAGGTACTTCTTATACATTAGAAGGTGAGCTATTAGGGCATATTGTTATTATGAGTGATGAAGTAGCTCGAATGGCTGATAAATTAGGTATTGAAGCTGAGGAGATTACATTACTTAGACATATGATTCTTGCACATCATGGTAAGTATGAATTTGGTTCACCAAAACTACCTATGATTAAAGAGGCGGAGATTATTCATTTTATTGATAATATCGATGCTAGAATGATGATGTTTGAGAAAAACTTAGCGAATGTAGAGCCTGGAACATTTAGTGATAAATTATTTGGACTAGAAGGAAGACATTTCTACGTCCCTACGTTTGATAGAGAAGATAATTAAAGAAGAAAATTATAGAAAGAGAAGAAAGTATGAACAAAGGAATAAAATATATATTAGGTTTTGTTGCGATTTTTGTTGCGGCTGTAATATGCGTATTTGGAATTATCAAATATGAAGAAATGCAAGAAGGAAGTACAACGAATAATAGTGCTAACTTAGGAAGTGTAGATGGAAAACAATTAGATAAAGAGACTACGATAATTATTGAAAAACTTTCAACATTAAATGATATCGATGCTCTTAATTCAGAATTACACTTATCACAATCTGTAATTGATATCTTGAAAAAATATGCACCGACTGTAAGTTATGCGGTAGATAACAGTGAAGGATATGATGTAATCTATTTCCGTTTAGGTGGCTATTATGCTAATCGTCAAGTTAATGATGTAAATAAAATTATCGGTTCTTATAGAGTTGATGGTGGAAAATTAACATCAACAGGAGATGACTTAGATAAGATAGGATCTAAAGTTAATGGTAATGATAAGTTGAAATGGAATAACATAAACGTAAATAACAAAGACCATGATAAAGATGCTGCAAAAGCTATTGCTGATAAATACTTTAGCGTTAGTTTAGGTGGAGGTATAGATAATATGATTGGATTATTTGGTTATTTATCAGATTTCAGTAAACATGTAAAAGATGCTCAACTAGGTATGAATGTTGTGCCAATGTCATTAGCAGAAATAACAGATATTTATAACACTGCTTCTGCAGAAACATTTAGTGCTGAACAAGTTTACAAAAAAGTAACATCATTACAATATGCTAAATATAAAGAAATTGATGATAGTTATAAAGGAAATGAAGACAAGTACAATAAGAGTGTTGGAAACGGAGAAGTTGTTTACTTCAAGAAAGATAAGATGTACCTTGCTGTATTTGGTGGAATCGGAGGAATGAATCCAATATCTCCAGCAACACCAGATAAGTTTAAAATAGAAGGTGATAAAGTTATCGTACCTCTAATTGATAGCTCTAGTGGCGGAAGACAATCAGGACAAATGGTACTACGTCTAAATAATAAAAAATATGAAGGCGGACAAAGTAGATCTAAATATTATGTAGAAAGCGTAAGTAATTAGACTATAAAAATATTATAAAAAGTAGAAGATAGGATTAAGTCCTGTCTTTTACTATATATATGATAAGGAAAACTAGTAAGGTATGATATTAAATATAAATGATAAAATAGCATTAGTAGTTTGCTCAAACGGAAAGAATATTGAAGATAGAGCGAGATTAGAAAAATTAGAGAGTATCTTAGTAGAGATGGGTTTAGTACCTGTCTTTACTAAATATATCTATAGAGATAAGTATGGACGTGCCGCAAGTCCACAACATAGAGCTGACGAATTAATGTCGTTTTATAGAAATAATGAGATTAGAGCAATCTTTGATATTTCTGGTGGAGATATTGCTAATGAAATTTTGGAATATATAGATTATGAAGTAATAAAAGAAAACTATAAACCATTTTTTGGATATAGTGACTTAACGACAGTATTAAATGCTTTAGTATGTAAAACAGATAAAATAAGTTATCTATATCAAATTTTAAATATTATAGAAAATGAAGAAATACAAACAAGTTTTGAAAATACATTTTTGAAGAAACAGAACTCTTTATTTGATGTTAACTGGAAATTTTTACAAGGAACAAAAATTGAAGGTGAAATTGTTGGAGGAAATATTAGATGTTTCTTGAAATTAGCTGGGACAGAGTATTTTCCAAAAGTAGAAAACAAGGTGCTTTTCATAGAAGGACTAGGTACTTCAATAGAAGGTCTACTAACACATCTTGCCCAGTTGAAACAACTAGGAGTATTTGATAAAATTTCAGGATTGTTAATAGGAACTTTTACAAAAATTGAAAAAGAATTTTCTGTAGATGAAATATTTGAAATTATTCAGGAGTATATCCCATCTTCTTTACCAGTAGCAAAAACTCAAGAGGTTGGACACGAAAAAGATTCAAAAGCATTGAAACTTGGAGAAAAAATATATATTAAAAATGAGTTGATCTAGGCGATCAACTCATCTTTTTTATAGTTTATACCATTTAGAAATAGCTTGAGTACCATTAGTATTTCTTACTTCTTCTTCTAACTCGTTGTAGATTTTATATGCTGTTTCAAGTCCAGGAAGTTTGATATTCATTTTTTCACATTCCTCTAAAGTTAGTTTCATATCTTTAATAAAGTGGTGAATGAAAAATCCTGGTTTGAAGTCTCCGTTTAGGATACGTGGCCCATATGAAGTCATCGAGAAGCTTCCGCCAGAACCTGTTGATACTGTTTTGAAGAACGAGTCTAAGTCTAGTCCAACTTCTTTAGCGAATTTAAAGCTTTCAGCAACAGAAATCATAGTAGTAGCTATAGCAATTTGGTTAGCAAGTTTAGCATATTGCCCTTTACCAGCTTCACCGAAATATGTAATATTTTTACCAAGTTTTTCAACTAGTGGAAGAACAACTTCTTCAAATACTTTCTTGTCCCCACCAGCCATGATAGACAATGTAGCATTTCTTGCTCCAACATCGCCACCTGTAACTGGAAGGTCGAATGCATATGCTCCAACTTTTAGGAATTCGTTGCTGATTTTTTCAGCGAGTGTAGGTGAAGAAGTAGTCATATCTACGAAGACTTGCCCCTTTTTAGCTGTCGTAATTAATCCTTCTTTACCTAAATATACTTCTTCAACATCTTTAGGGTAACCAACCATAGTGAATATGACTTCGGCAAATACTGGTGCATCTTTAATCTCTTCAAGAAGAGTTGCTCCACGTTTTACTAAGTTGTCAGTTTTACTCTTTGTTCTGTTGTAGACGAAAAGTTCATGACCTGCATCTAATAAGTGTCCAGCCATGCTCTCACCCATAACTCCTGTTCCAATCCATGCAATTTTCATAATGAGTTCCTCCATGTATAATTATATTTCTTCTTTAATTATACCATAAAAATTGAAAACGTTATAATTCGTAGTTTGAATAAATAGGGAAAGAATTTTAATAACATCGAAGAGAAATATATGATATAATATTCAAAGTAATAAGATAACTAGGAGGATGTTGTGAATAAAAGTAAATTAAAAGAATTTTTTATGTGTACAAGACCACATAGTTATCCAGCATCGATAGCACCAGTTTTGTTCGGAGCTACGTATGCATTGGGATATGAGAGTAAATTCTCAATTTTAAAATTTATATTGTTTTTACTAGCTTGCTTGTTAATTCAAGCTGCGACCAATTTATTCAATGAGTATTATGACTACAAACATGGATTGGACAAGGTCGATTCAGAAGGAATTTCCGGTTCGATAGTGAAGGGAAATCTAAGCCCTAAAGAGGTTATGGTAGGAGCCTTAGTATTATATGCACTAGCATTTGTACTGGGGTTAATATTAACTTTTATGACTAGTATTTATGTACTAGTGGTTGGTCTAGTGTGTATGCTTGCTGGATATTTCTATACTGGAGGAAAGTATCCTATAGCTTATTCTCCGTTTGGAGAAGTTGTCTCTGGATTCTTCATGGGAACAATAATAATAGCTTTATCGTTCTATTTCCAAACTGGCTATGTTAATGCTGATATTATTGTCGTTTCATTGCCTTTATTCATCATGATAGGAGCTATTTTATTAGCGAATAATATACGTGACTTAGATAATGATAAAGAATCTGGAAGAAGAACCTATGCAATATTAGTTGGAAGAAATAATGCGATTAAAACAATGGCAGGTAGCTTCATCGTGGTATATTTACTAAATATTTTATTTATATTTACTAAATATGCTTCATGGTGGAATCTGCTAGTGCTGGTTACTTTTCCTTTAGCGATAAAAATAATTAAAGGTTTCAGTGCGAACAATCACAAAAAAACAATGGCACCGTATATGGTGCTAACAGCTAAGTTAACGATTTTTGTAGGATTCATAATGTCGTTAGCAAATATACTGAAATATATAATGAATTAAAAAATATTAAAAGAGTCAACTTTTTTTGTTGACATCTCAAACTAAAAGATATATAATAAATAATGTGTTTATGAGGTGATATTTAATGAAATGGTTAAGATCTTCGTTATTCAAAAATAATAGTGATACTTTTGTTTTTGAAGAAAATATAAATGTTAAAGTAGCACACTATGATAGCTCTCTAAAAGATATTAGAGACGTTGTTGTTAGTGGAAAATTAACTCGAGGTGGACAAGATAAAATCTATGCCGATCTATTAATTAAAGGTAACTTCGAAATGATTTCAGGAAAAACACTAAAAGAAGTTGTTGTTCCATTCGAAGTCGAAGAGAGAGAAGAATACGTTGATAAATCTGTATTTGCAGGTGAAGAGGTATTCGACGTTAATTTAATGGATATGTATATTGATTTAACACCTTTAGTGAATGAGCTTATAATTTTAAATATTCCAATAACTACTTCTGATGAAGAAGAGCTTGAGATGGTTTCTGGTAATGACTGGGAACTGGTTTCTGAAGAGTCTTTAACTGATGTTAAAGAAAAGAAAGAATCACCATTTGCAGCTCTTAATGGATTATTTAAAGAACAATAAGAATTATTTAAAATAATTGGAGGAAATTAACTATGGCAGTTCCTTTTAGAAGAACATCAAAAACAGCTAAAAGAAAAAGAAGAACTCACAAAAAACTATCTGCACCATCAATTACTATCGATGCAACAACTGGTAACTACGTAATGGGTCACCGTGTTGATAGAAAAACTGGTATGTACAAAGGTAGACAAGTTCTAGACGTTAAATAATTTAAATATTACCAAACCCTAAGGAGGTGTCCTTAGGGTTTTTTATGTTTAAAATTAAGGTAGAAAATGAATATATGAGATTTGCATCTGAAGATTTAAATTTATATTAAAAATGAACAAAAAATAAATCTTTACATTTGTATTAGTAAGTTGTAGAATAAATATAAGGATATATAATATTATTTCTTAATTGTTTAGGAATATGAAAAGAGGGTTTTGATATGATAAATTATGGAATTGTTGGAACAGGTTATTTTGGTGCAGACTTAGCGCGTTCATTAGGGAAAATAAAAGATGCGAAGGTAACTGCAGTTTTTGATCCAGAAAATGGAGAGAAAGTTGCTAAGGAACTAGAAGCAGAGAATTGTTCAACTTTAGAACAATTGGTAACAAGAGAAGATGTAGATTGTGTTATCGTCGCAACACCGAGTAATTTACATCGTGAGCCAGTATTATTAGCCGCTAAGAATGGTAAACATGTATTCTGTGAAAA
Organism: uncultured Gemella sp.; assembly: GCF_963537375.1. Classification (GTDB taxonomy): domain Bacteria; phylum Bacillota; class Bacilli; order Staphylococcales; family Gemellaceae; genus Gemella. Next base: position 46,524 of record NZ_CAUTDQ010000006.1, on the reverse strand, counting down.
ACCAATCGCTTTATCTTATGAAGATTGTAAGGTTATGGTTGAAACTTGTCGAGAAAATAATGTGATTTTTATGGCAGGTCATATTATGAACTTTTTTAATGGAGTACGTCACGCAAAAGAATTGATTAAGCAAGGGAAAATAGGAGATGTAATATTTTGTCATGCAGCAAGAACAGGATGGGAAGAAAAACAAGAAACTGTTTCTTGGAAAAAAAATCGATCACAGTCTGGAGGACACTTATACCATCACATTCATGAACTTGATTGTATTCAATTTATTATGGATGGTCTACCCGAGCAAGCAACTATGATGGGTGGAAATGTATGTCATGTTGGCGAAAATTTTGGTGATGAAGATGATTTCTTAATAGTTAATCTGGAATTTTCTAATAAACGATACGCAGTACTTGAATATGGGAATGCTTTTAGATGGGGTGAACACTATGTCCTTATAGAAGGTACAAAAGGAGCTATAAAATTAGATTTATATAATACTAGAGGTACTTTAAGAGTAGTAGGAGAAGGAGAGAGTTATTTCTTAATCCATGAATCAAAAGAAGAAGATGATGACAGAATGGCTATTTATACAGGTAGAGGAATGGACGGAGCAATAGCTTATGGAAATCCTAATGTACGTTGCCCTCTTTGGTTACAAAGCTGTATTGATAAAGAAATGTTGTATTTGCATAATATTTTGAATGGAGAAAAAGTATCAAAAGAATATGAAAAACTATTAAATGGTGTCGCAGCTCTAGAGTCAATTGCGACTGCTGATGCATGCACATTGTCTTTAAAAGAAAATAGAAAAGTAAAGTTGAGAGAAATAGTAAAATAGAAACTAAGAGACTAATAATAACAAATACTCCAAGAGAAGTTCTCCTGGAGTATTGTTTTATAGTATTAATCTAAGTATCCTAATTTTTTGATTAGTTCTGCAGTTAGTACAGCTCCACCAGCTGCTCCACGTAATGTGTTGTGAGAAAGTCCTACGAATTTGTAGGCGAATAGGTTATCTTTACGTAAGCGACCTACAGTAATTTGCATACCTTTTTCGTTGTCACGATCAAGTACTGGTTGTGGACGATCGTTTTCTTCATAGTATTTAATGAATGGTGTTGGTGCTAATGGTAAGTCGTATTTAGCAATTTCAGGAACATGGTTTTTAATTTTTTCAACTAAAGTTTCTAGTCCTGGGTCATTTTCTAAATTAAATGATACACAAGCAAGGTGCCCGTCAAGAACTGGAACACGAATACATTGAGCTGATAGTTTCATAGAGTTATCTGGAACGATTTTTCCATCAACTACTTTACCGAAGATTTTAAGTGGTTCTTTTTCACTTTTCTCTTCTTCTCCTCCGATGTACGGAATGATGTTTTCGATCATTTCAGGCCATTCGTTGAAAGTTTTACCACTTCCTGAGATAGCTTGATATGTGCAGATAGATGCTTCTTTAACACCGTATTCTTTAATTGCTTCAAAGATAGGTACATAACTTTGAATTGAACAGTTAGGTTTTGTAACGATGAATCCTTTTTTAGTTCCAAGACGTTCTCTTTGCGCAGGAAGAACATCAAGGTGAGCTGAGTTAATCTCTGGAATAATCATTGGTACATCATCTTTATTTCTGTTTGCAGAGTTGTTAGAAACAACAACTACTTCGCGTTTAGCGTAGTCTTCTTCAAGTTTGATTAAAGATTCTTTATCAAGGTTAATTGCACAGAATACCATATCAATTCCTTCAGAAACTTCGTCAATTTTGTATAAATCTTCAACAACTAATTCTTTAGTGTATTCAGGTACAGCGTGGTCTAATTTCCAACGACTTTCCATAAGTTCTCCATATTTTTTACCAGCAGAACGAGGTGACGCTGCTAATTTAACTACGTCAAAGTATGGGTGGTTTTCTAATAATACTAATAAACGTTGTCCTACCATTCCTGTTGCCCCTAATACGGCTACTCTTGATTTTTGCATAATAAATCTCTCCTTTATTTGTATAAAATTATTTCAAAATGAACTTCCTCTCTGCAATAAAAGAAGAAGTTCAAAAATTATTAACATATTAATTTAGAACTACTGTTCCTTCTTTATCAACTTTTAGTAAAATTGCTTGCCAGTTGTATTTTAATTTAGCAAGTTCAGTTTTTATTTTTTCAATATTGTTAGTATCGTTAACTATATTCATAAGTGTAGAACCACTTCCAGAAATGAAAAATGCTGAACTATCGATTTTTTCACAAATTTCTCTAACTTCGTGATATTCATGTATTATTTCTTTTCTGTAAGGTTCGTGGATTTTATCCCCCATAACCTTTTTAAGAAGTTCTAAGTTATAAGTTTCAAATGCTTTAATAACTGATCCGATACGTGATAATGAGTAGATTGCATCTTGGAGTTTAATTTCTTTTGGCATTACTTTTCTAGCTTCTTCAGTAGAAGTTTCGAAGTTTGGAATTAACGCCAGGAAATTAAATCTTTCATCGACCTCGTATCTAACAGTTACCGCTTCTTTACTATCGGTAGTACAAGACGAACTTAGACTTCCGAAAATGGCTGGAGAAACATTATCGGGATGCCCTTCGATTTCGTTAGCTATTGTAAAGATTTCTTGTTTATCAATAGGTGTATCAGTTAGTAAGTACGCACCGTATATTCCAGCAACAACACAAGTAGAGCTACTACCTAAACCACGGCTAATCGGTACATCATTATTAATCGATATTCTAACACCTGAAATTTCTTTGTTTAATTTTTTTAGTGTAGTTAGTAATGTTTGATAAACTAGGTTGTTTTCATTTGAAAAACGTTCTTCAAATCCGACGAATTCAAGACCACTGTCTAATTTTTCGAATTTAAAAGTAGTGTAAAGTGTTAAAGCAACACCAAGGCTATCAAATCCACATCCAACATTCGCAGAAGTGGCAGGTACACGAACACTTACCATTATAAATCACCTAGTTTCTCTAAGATGTATTTCTTCATATCTTCCTTATTAATTACATCTTTGTGTCTAATTTCTTTTTTGTCAAGATCTCTTAAGTTCTCAGGGATAACAACTTTTGTTTTTTCATGAAGTTTATTCATAAGAGTAAACTCATCTTCACCTTGAGTTTCGAATAGAGAAGAGTAGACACTTTCTGTAAATTTATATGGAGATGCTGTTGATAATACAATACTAGCATGCTCATTATCTAAATTATCAAGAAGAACTTTGTAAGCTACTGCAGTATGAGTATCTAATAGGTAGTTATCTTTTTCATAGATAGCTTTAATAGTTTCTTTAGTTTGTTCATCATCAGCAAATCCAGCTTGGAATTTGTCTTTTATCTTAGCTAGCACATCACCAGTAACTTCAAAACGACCAGTTTCTTTTAGGTCTTTCATAAGTTTAGAAATATATGAGTTATCGCAACCACTAATGTAGTAAAGTAGACGTTCTAAGTTACTAGAAATTAAGATGTCCATACTTGGTGATACTGTTTTTAAGAAGTCTCTGTTCTTATCATAAACACCAGTTGTTAAGAAATCATAAAGTACGTTATTGTTGTTACTTGCACAGATTAGTTTATTTATAGGTAAACCAATTTGTTCAGCGTAGTAACCAGCTAGAATATTACCGAAGTTTCCAGTAGGTACAACAAAATTTACTTTATCATTTAATTTAATTTTGTTTGTATTTACTAAGTCTAAGTAAGAAACAACATAGTAAACTACTTGAGGGATAAGACGCCCTATATTTATTGAGTTTGCACTTGATAACTTAATGTTTTTAGAAAGTAATTCTTTTTTGAATTCTTCATCAACGAATAGTTCTTTAATACCACTTTGAGCATCGTCAAAGTTTCCATGAATCGCACAAACTTTTGTATTTTTACCTTCTTGAGTTTGCATTTGTGTTTTTTGTACTGTACTTACACCATCGTTAGGATAGAAGACCATGATTTTTGTTCTATCTACATCTTTAAAACCTTCTAGTGCGGCTTTACCTGTATCTCCACTAGTCGCAGTCAGGATAAGAATATCATTTTTGTCTTCTACTTTTGTAAGTGCCGTTTTTGTAAGTTGTGGAAGAAGTGAAAGACCTACGTCTTTAAATGCACTAGTAGGTCCATTGAATAATTCAAGAACGTAGCTATCTTTTAATCCTACTAGAGGAGTAATGTTTTCATGAGAGAATTTACCTCTATATGCTTCTTCTACACATTTTTTAATTTCTTCATCGCTAAAGTCTACGAAAAGACGTAGCACGGCTTCAGCTACTTCATAGTAGCTTTTTCCGATTAATTTCTCTAAATCTAATTTATTTTTTCCTAAATTTCTTAAAACGAAAAGTCCACCTTCTTCACTTAAACCTTGAAGAATAGCTTCACTCGGATTTAATTTTCTATTAATATCTCTTGTACTTTCGTAAATCATTTAAAATCTCCTTGCTTTATCGTTGTATATATGATACAATGTTCTCTATAAAAATACAAGTGTTTTTTACAAAAAGAACTTAATTAATTTTTATAATTATAATTTTACACCAAAATAAGTTATAAAAACAGTCAAAATAATCAAAAAATTGAAATTTTTTGATTATTTTCAAATTGATTTATTTGACATAAATAAAATACTTGATAAACTTTAACTATATAATTGAAAATAAATAATGAACTTAGGAGAAAATAATTATGAAGATTGCGATTTTAGGATATGGAACTGTTGGTAGTGGGGTATATGATATTATTACTAACGGTAAAACAGAAGAATTAAATAAAATTGAAGTAAAAAGTGTTTTCGCAAGAAGTCGTGATAAAATGCACCTTGCTACAGACGATATTAATGAAATTTTAAATGATGAAGAAATTTCGGTTGTAGTTGAGTGCTTAGGAGGATTAAATCCTGCGTATGATTTCATTAAGAGATCTTTAGAAAATGGAAAACACGTTGTTACTGCAAATAAAGCTGTTGCAGCAAAGTATTTAGCGGAGTTCGTTGAATTAGCTGAGAAGAATAATGTTAAGTTTATTTTTGAGGCTAGTGTTGGTGGAGGAATTCCATGGCTTGTAAACTTAGAAAGAACTAGACGTGTTGATGAAGTAAAACGAGTATATGGTATTTTTAATGGAACAAGTAACTACATCTTAGATAATATGTACAGAAATGATCAAGAATTTGATTCTACACTAAAAACTGCTCAGAATTTAGGATATGCTGAAGCTGATCCAAGTGCTGATGTGGATGGTGGGGATGTTGTGAACAAAATAATCTTAAGTAATGCACTTGCTTTTGATATTCACGTTAAACCTGATTTTCCTACATACTCTATGAGAAATATTACAAAAAATGATATAGACTATTTAAAACAGTATGACCTAGCTGTTAAATATATTGGAGAAACAAATGTAGAAAATGGGAAGTATGAAACATCTGTAATGCTTTCTATATTCGGAAAAGAATCTCAAGAAGCGGCTGTTCCTCTGAATAATAATATTATTACTTTAGATGGTTCTTTCATCGGAGAACTTAAGTTTTATGGACAAGGAGCAGGAAAACTTCCAACAGGAAATGCTATCGTTCAAGATATAGTTGATATTAATGAAAGTTCAACTCGTGTTGATGTAGTAATTAAGAATGACTTATCTTATTCAGAAGAATTAACTAGAAGAAACTATTTAGTTCGTTCAGCGGTAGAATTATCTGGTGAATTAGTAGAGAGTGTTGAGCAATATAGAGATAATTTTTATGTAAAAACAAAAGAAATTTCATTAAAACAATTAAGTTCTTTAGTTGATGAAGTAAAAGAGAAAGATAGCAAATTTGTAGTTGCTAAGTTTCATAAATAATTAAAAATAAGGAATAAAGTGATTATTAAAAATAAATGTTAGATTTTTCAGAAAATTTATTGATTTTTCTACAGATAGTTATATAATATATAGTAGTAACAAAAATACAAATAACATGAATTAGAAAAAGGAGTTAAGATGGTTAGAGTATCAAAATTTGGAGGAAGCTCGGTAGCGAGTGCTGAGCAATTTAAAAAAGTTAAAAATATTGTAGAATTAGACGATGCACGTCGTTTTGTTGTAGTGAGTGCTGTTGGTAAGGCGAATAAAGAAGATAATAAGGTTACAGATTTGCTATATTTATGCTATGCACACACTAAATACAATATAAATTTTGATAATATCTTTAAAATGATTGAAGATAAATTTATTGCTATTAAAAATGAATTAAACTTAAAATTTGATATTGAAGGTGAACTTGCTAAATTAAAATCTGAAATTAGTAAAGGTATTGATGAAGAGTATTTAGTAAGCCGTGGTGAATATTTAACAGCTTTATTAATGGCAGAGTATTTAGGATATCACTTTGTAGATGCTAAAGACTTAATCTTCTACAACTACCAAGGTGAGATTGATTTTGAAAAAACTCAAGCAGCTTTTGATGCTATTGTAAAAGAGTATGATCGTCTTCTTATTCCAGGGTTCTATGGAAGTAGACCAAATGGGGAAATTAAAATTATGACTCGTGGTGGAGGAGATGTTAGTGGAGCGATTGTTGCTAATATCGCAAATGCGAGTGTTTATGAAAACTGGACTGACGTATCTGGAATCTTAATGGCAGATCCTCGTATTATTGATAATCCACATGAGATTAAAGTAATTAGTTATACAGAACTTCGTGAACTTTCATATATGGGTGCAAGTGTTCTTCATGAAGAAGCAATCTTCCCAGTTCGCGATAAAGACATTCCAATCCAAATTCGTAACACAAATGATCCAACAGCAGAAGGAACTATTATCTCAGATAATAAACATCTAGATGCGAAACAAATAGTTACAGGTATTGCAGGGAAAAAAGATTTCTCTATTATTACTATTAAAAAACGTCACATGGCAAATGAAGTTGGATTAATTGGTAAAGCTCTGAAAATTTTTGAAGACTTTAATGTTAGTATCGAGCACATTCCAAGTGGAATTGACTCATTCTCTGTGGTTGTTGAAACAGGTAATGTTAGACCATTTATTCATGAGTTAGTAGCTAAAATTAAAGCTGTTTTAGATGCGGATGAGGTAAATGTAACACATGAGATTTCTTTAATTGCTACAGTTGGGGAAAAAATGAAAAATACAAAAGGATTATCTGGCAGATTATTCAAAGCTCTAGGGGAAGCTGGAGTAAATATTGCACTAATTTCACAAACAAATGATGAGATTAACATTATCGTTGGTGTTCATAACGATGATTATGAAAAAACTATAAACACTATTTATTCAGAATTTAAATAATATAAATGGCTTCTTATCTTATGTTAGATAAGAGCCATTTTTTATAATATTTTATTTTATGAGGTGAAATGATGAAAATTTTACAGATTATGTGTCATCCAGATTTTGATGGAAAGCATAGAATTTCTAATATTTTAGCAAAAATTGGTGAAGAAAAATTAATAGAAGAAGGATTTAACAATATCGAAAAGATAAATTTATATGATCCGAGTACTCACATTCCCGTGATGGATAAATTTATGTTTAATTATGAGGGAGAGCAATTAACAGATAGAGAACAGCAAGATAAAATTAGACAAAAAGAGTTGTTAACACAGTGGAAGAGTGCTGAAGCAGTGTTTATTTACATGCCGCTTCACAATTTTAATGTAGTATCAAAATTCAAAGATTATGTTGATAATATAATGATAGTAAATGAAACTTTTAAATGTGAGGTAGAGTCTCTAATAGGATTAGATGATTCTAATAAACAAATAACCTTCATCATAACTAGTGGAGGAGAATTTGATAAACATATTCAATATACTAATCTAGACTTTGCAGTTCAATATGTGAGAGGAATATTCAGTATCTTAGGAATAGATAAAGTTAAAGTCATAAGAGTAGAGGGCTTGGATTTAGCATTCAATAATAAAGAAAAGATAGTAGAGAAGGATATCTCTGTTTTAAAAGAGTGGATAGAAGAATTTTCGAGAAAGAATAAAAAATAAGCTAAGAAGGAATAAGAGACTGTTTAATATGGTTTCTGATTCCTTCTTAGCTTTATTTAATATCGAATTCTAGTTGTTTTTCTTTTGAAGATAGAATTTTGAATTGACCGTTAGTTAGATTAGCAATCCAATTTTCAAAGTTATCGTAGTCTTCTTGCATTACATAAATTGTATAAACGATTTTGTCAGTGTATTCTAAGTTGTTCACGATGAAATTAGTTTTTCCAATTTCATATTCTATTTTTCCGTTTAGACTATAATCTAATTCTAATCTAACTTCAAAAGCATCTTTTCTTTCTACTAATGTTGCATTTTTTAGAGCGTTAATTACTCCACCACCGTATGCACGAACTAAACCACCAGTTCCTAGCTTAGTTCCCCCGTAGTATCTGATAACAGTGGCACAAACATTTTTTATTTCGTTTTTTACTAGTACGTCTAGCATTGGAGCGCCAGCAGTTCCACTAGGTTCTCCGTCATCATTAGCACGAGTTATTTCGTTATTATCACCAACTACATAACATGAACAAACATGTGTAGCATCATAATGTTTTTTCTTCATTTTTTGAATAAACTCTCGGGCTTCTTCTTCGTTACTAATTCTTATAAGATGAGTAATGAATGTAGATTTTTTTTCAACGAATTCATCGTATGAATCTTCTTTGATTGTAATAAATTTTTTCGCCATAGTACCTCCTTTGTAATTTATAATTTGCTAAATTTACTACATTAATTATGATGTATTATATATAAAATGTCAATAATTAGAATGTATTTCTCATTATACTACTTGACAAACTATACTATGCAATGTATAGTATTATTTGAAAGGAGATATTCGTATGGAAGCTCAATTAAAAAGAGGGTTATTGGAAATATGTGTTCTTGCTACTTTACGTAATTCTGAATCATATGGGTATAAAATTATAAAAGATGTTTCAAATGTAATTCCTATATCGGAATCAACGTTATATCCAATCTTAAAACGCTTGGAAGCAAACAATTGTGTTACCTCATATTCGGTAGAACATAATAGTAGACTAAGAAAATATTATAAAATTACAGATGTTGGTCTTAATAAAATTCAGGAATTTCTTATCGACTGGAAAGTAATAAGTAATGCACATAAATATATATTAGGAGATGAAAAACATGAATAAGACACAGTTTTGCGCTCTTTTGGGAAATAAATTAAAACCATATTTATCGCCAAAAGAGATGTATAAAACACTCAATTTTTTCGAAGAAATGATTGATGATCGTATTGATGAGGGCTTAAGTGAAGAAGAAGCTGTATCACAATTAGGGGATATTAATATCATCGTTGATCAAATTTTAGATGAACATAATATTGGGAAAAAACAAACAAAACTAGTATGGAGGTTTATACCACGAAAAATCCCTACAGAGCTCGGCTTTATTATTACCGTATTATTATTTCCTGCTTGGATAACTATATTTGCTCTAGGTGCTAGTCTTTTTATAGTTATTCTGTCTATAATATTCAGTACTGTACTTACTATTATAGCTATTTTCATTGGTGGAATCTTATTAATATTAAAATCCCCATTTTATCTTATTTACGAAAGAAATATTTCGTACTTCTTAGATACTTTAGGATTTGGATTTGTTATTTCAGGAGCTGGTTTAATTGGTATTTACTGGTTGATAAAAATATATAAAAAATCACGTCAAAATGGTATAAACATCAGAACAATTTTTGTGAAGTTTTTCAAAAAAGAGGTGTATATAAATGAATAAATTTATAAAAATTTCTATTAGTTTTATAATTTTTGGACTAGTATTGATAGGATTAGCAACTTACTTAAATAATGGTCATATACCTAGATTCTCTTCTAATTTCGAGAAAAAGAATTATACTGTCTCAATTAATGATGTTAAAAATTTAGATTTAGATATTATTGATTCTGATGTAACCATAGAAGAGAATACGGCTTCTAAAAATATGGAAATAGAATACTATACTGCTCTAGAACGTAAAGTTAATATAGAGCACACAGGAAATAAGTTATCTATAAAAGAAAATAAAAATATTGTGGGTATTAATTTTAATTTCTTTAATGAAAAAAGAAAACTTATTATAAAAATACCTAAGTCTTCTAATATCGATATCAATTCAGTTAATAAAATAGGAGATTATTTTATCAAGAATCTAGATATTAAATCTCTTATAATTAATAGTAAACTAGGTGATGTATATCTAACTAATATTTCAGCTTCAGATGCTGATATTAAATTGGCAACTGGAAATTTAAATATAGATAACTTAAATAGTAAAAATAATTCTCTAAAAATTAATGTTGCTACAGGAAATGTTAAATTAAATAATATTAATGATTTAAAAAATATTAGTGTTGATAATAAAACAGGAGATACAGATTTGTCAGCATCGACAATAAAAGATATTAATATAACTAATAAACTAGGAAATATTAGGGTAAGTAATCTTCCTAGTGAAAGTTCAGATAATATTAATTTAAAAACAACTACTGGTAATATTACTTTAAGTAATCTTACTGCAAATAATTCTATTACTCTTAAATCAACAGAAGGTGATATTATAGCTGAATTAAGTGATGAAGAATCAAATTTTACAAATAACTCAAATAAAAAGAAACAATTATTCACATCTTCAAATACTGGAACTGTAAATGTGAAATTTTCAAATAAATAAATAATATCCCATCAAAATTAGTTTTGATGGGATATTATTTATTCTTGATTATTATTTACATTGGTATTTTGATGAGTATTTGTTGTACTGACACCAGTTGTAGTATTTTGCTGTTCATTGCTATTGTTAGCATTGTTTTCAGTATTGCCATTTTCATCAGGTCTATTTTCGTTACTTACTGTAATATCTTTTTTCAGATCTTCTTTAGAAAGTTGTTCTGGAAGATTGATTAGTAAATCTCCATGTGACATTATTGTAAGTCCAACTTGAGGATATATAGTTTTTGGTAATAAATTATTTATTCTATATTCTTTTAATCCTATACTTATATGACCTTGATAGTAAATGTTTAGTAAGTCTGTCGCTTTTGGTAATGGTAAATCTAAATTATCTCTTAATGCTGATGATGCGTATAATAAAGATAATGGGCGCGGATAGTAGTAATATACACCGTTGTACATCACATCATATCCATCGATTCTGTGTGAAACGATTTGAATATCATCATTAAAGAACATTTTTATCGCTGAAGAGATTTCTGTCGTTGATAGGTTATGTTCTACATTATCACCTGCGATATTAATTACATCATTGATTTTAGTTAAAGCATTTAAGCTTTTTGCTTTATCGATAAGAGCGTGAATAGCTTGAAGTTGACGTTGACCACGTTCTATATCACTATCGTAATATCTACTACGAGCAAAGGCAAGAGCTTGTTCACCGTTTAAAGTATGCCATCCTTTTTTCAATTTAACAGTGTTTTCTTCACCATTAGCATTTTGTTCATCCATATCGAATGGTACGTATAAATCAATTCCACCAAAGGCATCGACTGTCTGTTCAAACGCTTTGAAGTTTATTAATACGTAGAAGTTGATAGGTGTATTTAATAAGTTTTCTACTGCGTTTGTTGTTCCTTTTACATCATTGTATGCATGAGCATGTGTGATTTTATCATAGAAGTATGCACTATCATTATTCTCGTCATTTTTTTCACGCATTAAAGCAAGTGAGTCACGAGGAATACTAACCATGTCCATACGTTTTTTATCTTTGTTAACAGTTGCTAAAATCATAGAGTCTGTTCGACTGTCTGCTCGTGTTTGACCTTGAGCCTTACGATCATCATTCATATCTATTCCTAAAATTAGTACTGAAAATTTCTTAAAGTTAGGATCAACTTCTTTTAAGTAATCAACTTTTTTGTATCCTTTGTGAGTTGAATTATAGAAGTTGAAGAACGTGTATGCTGCAAAAGCTCCTGTTCCTATGAACAGTAATGCTAGAACTGTAAATATTATTTTTTTAAAGCTTCTTTTTTTAGGAGAGTGTTTATCATTTCTTGACCCAGAACTGATTCTATCTCTTCTAGATATTCTTTCTTTCATTTAATATAATCCCTTCTATACATTATAACTTTTTTATTATACTACAAATTTCAATTTGTTGCCATAATAAAGGTGAAAATTTGAGATGAATATTGAAAATAAGAGAAATAAAAGTGGGAAATTTTTGATATTTTCATATATTTATATTAAAATAAAAAGGTAAGTATAAAAATAGGAGTATATTATGCCAGAATTACCTGAGGTTGAAAATATAAAATTTGGACTTGAAGAAGTAGTAATAAATAAGCAAATTCTAGATGTGAAATATTCAAATGTTGTAACAGAAAGTCATAAATTGAATAAAATGGCTATAGTGAAGCAGGATATAAATTATTTTTCAGAAAATGTAAAAGGTAAAACTATAGAAAAATTATCTAGAAGAGGGAAATATTTATATTTTACATTAAATGAAGGATATATTATCACACATTTTGGAATGACGGGAGCATTTTTTTTAGTAAAAGATATAGCAGAAATTACTAATAAAAACTACTTCAAACATCAACATGTGATTTTCGAATTATCGACTGGTGAAAAATTAGTCTACAGTGATATTAGAAGATTTGGCGAACTTAGATACATAGAAGATGTAACGAAATTTAAACCTTTTGTTAATCTCGCTCCAGAACCGTTTGATAAAAAAGCTAAAAAGTATTTTCTAGATAAATTAGATGAAAATAAATATAAAGATCAATCTATTAAAGCATTGCTATTAGAAGGGAATGTATTTTGCGGATGTGGGAATATTTATGATTGTGAAGTATTGTATCGTCAGAAAATACATCCTTTAACTAAAGCTAGTGAACTTTCTAAAAAGAAAAAAGAAAGTCTCTTTAAAGAGTTAGTTGATATTTTAGAATTAGCGATAAAAGAAGGTGGTTCTACAATTTCAGACTATGTACATACAGATGGTGGAGAAGGAAATATGCAGAATTTCCACCAAATTTATGGTAAAAAGGTTTGCCCATTAGGTCATGATGTTGAAAATGTTACAATAAAAGGTCGTTCGAGTCATTTTTGTCCTATTTGTCAAAAAAATAAAATAAAAAGGAGATTCAATGGATAGTAGATTAGAATTTTTAAAGAAATATATTAGTATAGTTATAGGATCGTTAATCTTTGCAGCAGGATTAGAATTTTTCTTAATTCCTAATAATATCCTAGATGGAGGAGTGATTGGGGTATCTATTATTGCCCGCCATTATTTAGGATTACCACTTGGATTATTTATCTTTCTGTTAAATATTCCATTCTTATATTTAGGATATAAACAGATAGGTAAAGGATTTTCGATAGCATCTATTTTTGGTATTGTTATTCTTTCTGTAGCTACATCATACTTCCATAGCATTCCACCACTAGTTACGGATCCATTTTTAGCTTGTATATTCGGAGGGATTATACTTGGAATTGGAGTAGGGCTAGTTATTAGAAATGGTGGTACATTAGATGGTAGTGAGATGTTCTCAATCTATGCTACTAAAAAATTACCGATTTCTGTAGGTGAGATGGTCCTAGGAATAAATGTTGTTATCTTTATCGCATCTGGATTTGTTTTCACATGGGAAGCGGCATTATATTCTATGATAAGTTATTTCATCGCATCTAAAGTTATGGATATTGTTATTGAGGGGCTTAACGATTCTAAATCCGTTATGGTTATTACAAGTAATTACCAAGTAATAAGTCAAGAAATTCAAGATAGACTTGGTCGTGGAGTGACTTTATTACACGGGGAAGGTGGTTATTCAGGTCAAGAAACAAAAATTATCTTTTGTGTAATAACTCGTATTGAAGAATCAAAACTAAAAAAAATAGTTTTTAAGAACGATAAAAATGCCTTTCTATCGATTGGAACAGTTAGTGAAGTAAGTGGAGCTAACTTTAAGAAAAAAGATATTCACTAATATACTTTCCTTTGCAGAATTTTCTGCAAAGGATTTTTTGTGTTATAATGACTATAAAGAGGTGGGAGTTATGGAAGAATTATATAATTATCTTATTAAGAGTGAGAAAGTTTATTTGTTAGAAAGAAGAAAAACAGTAAAATGGTGGCATATACTATTTGAACTTGTTGGATTCCTATATTTTTGGGGAGAATATGGAAAAGATACGATCTACGATTGCTACTTAGTTAAGTTTGAAAAACATTGGGAAATACTAGTGTGTAAAAAAGGAAAAGCACGAGAAAAAATTAAGCTTAAAGAGAAATTTGAATTAAAAAAGAATTTCCTTTGCGGAGGTTATAAGTACACAGTTCACCATGAAATTACGCATGAACTATACAACTATTTGAAATATTCATGCTAGCATGAGCAAAATTTGTCTAAATATGTTATAATAGACTGATGAATTTTTTAAAGGATAATAAAATGAAAATCAAAGAAATAATAGTAGTAGAAGGAAGAGATGATACCAATAGGGTTAAAGAAGCAATAGATTGCGATACATTTGAAACTAATGGCTCTGCCCTTACTAAGAAAAAAATAGAACGATTAATCTTTTTAGAAAAAACAAGAGGATTAATAGTTCTAACTGATCCTGATTATGCGGGAAAAAGAATTAGAAGTATAATAGAAAAAAATATCCCTACTGCAAAACATGCATATATATCAAATAAAAAGGCCGTTGATAGTAAAGGGAAAATTGGAATAGAAGCTGCGAGCAAAGAAGATATTATAGCAGCTATTAAAAATCATTATACACCGATGGATGAGGTGAAAAATGATATAAGTAATGAAATATTGATAGAGTTAGGTTTAGTAGGAGGAACCACATCAAAAGTTCTAAGAGAAGAACTTTGTGAAAGATTAAATATAGGTTACACTAATGCAAAACAACTACTAAATAAACTTAATATGTATAATATTTCTAAAGAACGTTTATTAGATGAGATGGAAAAAATAAGTAAAGGATTGAAATAATGATAGGAACACCTAAGAAAACTTTTGAAATACTAAAAAAACACGGATTTACATTTAAGAAGAGTTTAGGACAAAACTTCTTGATAGATGCGAATATTTTAAATAGAATCGTTGATGGAGCAGGAGTAAATGAAAATGTAGGAGTAATAGAAATAGGGCCTGGGATAGGTTCTCTTACAGAAGCATTGGCTAAAAAAGCTAAAAAAGTAATTTCGTTTGAAATTGATGGTAGACTTTTACCGATTTTATCTGAGACGCTTGCAGATTATCCGAATGTTGAGATTATTAATAACGATATCTTAAAAGTTGATGTTGATAAAATAATCGCTGAGAAGATGTCAGATTGTGAAAAAATAATGGTAGTAGCTAACTTACCTTACTACATTACTACACCAATTTTAACTCATTTAATTGAGAACACTGAAAAAATTGATGGTTATGTAGTTATGATGCAAAAAGAAGTTGCGAATAGATTAAATGCTAAGGTAGGAACAAAAGATTATAACTCATTAACAATTTTATTAAATTACTATACAGATGTTGAGTATTTATTTACTGTACCGAAAAAAGTATTCGTACCTGCACCGAATGTTGAGAGTGCTGTTGTAAAAATTATGACAAAAGAAACTCGCGAATTTGAAACTGATGCCAAATTCTTTAAATTCGTGCGCTCATGTTTTGTACAACGTAGAAAAACTTTGCTTAATAATTTAATTTCAAGTTATGGTAAAGATAAAAAGCAAGACTTACAAAACGCTTGTCTTGACAGTGATATTGAACCTGGAAGACGAAGCGAAACTCTAAGTTTAACGGAATTTTACAATTTATATAATAATTTAACAAATAACAGTTTAATATAGGGATAAAAAGATGGAAGAGTTAAAAACAATAATAACTGAGTTTCGAGAGAAAAGAGGTTGGGGAGAGTATGATACTTTAGAAAGATTTTCTAAAAGTATCT
This sequence comes from uncultured Gemella sp., assembly GCF_963537375.1. Lineage (GTDB taxonomy): Bacteria > Bacillota > Bacilli > Staphylococcales > Gemellaceae > Gemella. The sequence goes on along the minus strand of NZ_CAUTDQ010000006.1, from coordinate 30,569 downwards.
CTATTGAAGCGGCAGAACTATTAGAGCATTTTCAATGGAGTGAAGAGGGAGATAATATACAAGAGATAAAAGATGAGCTAGCAGATGTGTTAATCTATGCTCTGGCAATGTGTTATCATCTTAATGAAGATCCTAAAAAGATTATAAAAGATAAGTTAGTTGATGTCGCAAGACGTTATCCAGAAAAATAAAAGAGGGAGTGACTCAAAAATAGTGATTTCGTAGAAATCGATTTTGTCGAGTCAGCCCTCTTTTGTTATTAATAATAAATATCTATAAAAAAAGTAGCCCTTAATTTAGGACTACTTTTTAAAGTTTTTAATATTACTATCGACTAGTTTTAGTTTTTAACACTGGTACTTCTTTACCTTTGTAGAACATAGCGTAAAGAACAGTTACTCCAATTGTTACTATTGCACAAAGGATGTAAATTCCTCTGTATGATAAGATTCCTTGAACAGTACCTAGTGCATATGGTCCAAATCCAAGACCAAGGTCTAATCCGATGAAGTATGTAGATAATGCAATACCTACTTTAGTAGAATCAACAAGTTTTAAACAAACAGCTTGTCCGTTTGACATGAATGTTCCATATCCTAAACCGATTAAAGCACCAGAGAATAATAACATGAAGCTACCGTTTGTGAAACTTAACATTAATAATCCTAATGTTAAGAATACAAAACTTGGATACATAACTGCATTCTCACCACGTGCATCGAATACGCGTCCTGCGAATGGACGAGTAACTGTAACGATAAGAGCATATACTACAAAGAAGAATGCCCCAGCAGTAGATAAGTTTAAGCTATCAGCGTAGATAGATAAGAATCCTAATACACTAGAGTAAGCTAAACCAACTAGGAATGCTACAGTAGAGATGAATAATACTTTGTATTCAATAAATGTATTTAAAGCCCAGCTGTTTAATAATTTTTTTTGTTTTTCGTCTAATTCGATATTTTGAACTGGGAATAAGAAACAAGCAATTGTAACTGCTACAGATAATACGATTGCTAAAATAATAACTGCATTAAATCCTGTAATAGGAAGTAATAACATACCGATAAATGGTCCAATTGCAGCTGCTAAACTTGTACTTAATCCGTAGTAGTTAATACCTTCACCGTTACGAGATTTAGGAATGTAAGTTGTAACTATTGCATTAGCTGCAGTTGAGATAGTCCCATAAGCAAATCCATTTAAGAAACGAACAGTATCTAAAATAACAATATTAGATGAAATTAGGTAAGCTGCTGTTGTGATTAAATAGATTAACGCTCCAAAACGTAAAATTTGTTTACGACCAACAATTTCTAATTTTTTCCCAATATAAAGTCTAGCAACAAGTGTACCGATAATATAAATACCTGCGGCGAATCCTGCTTGAGCAGCAGTTGCTCCTAATTGAGAAGTTGCATATTTAGCTGTAATAACTACGAAACAGTAATAAATTAAAAATACGATAAAATTAATTGTAGTTATTGTAATAAATCCTTTATTAAATAATTTGTCTTTTTCTTCTATAGCTATCTGGCTATCCATAAAAATTCTCCTAACTTATTTTTTAATAACATATATCTATCATACTCCTCTGAAAATGTATTTTCAAGTGTAAATTTTCATAAAAATGATATATTTTCAATTTTATTTTCATGGAAAATACTATTTATTATAATAAATAATAAATGACGGTATAACAGTAGTCTGAAACTTTCTATGTGTGTATTAATAATTAAATATCAATAATTTAACTATGAAAACGAATTATTTTCATAAGTTTCAAAAAATATTGAGAAAATACCTTAGTTTTTATAGTACAGCAAATATACATAAAACACCGTTAATATCTTTTTAATATTTTTTTGAAAATATCCGTATTTACTTTTTTCTTTACATGCTGAAAATTCAAAGGTATGAATAATTTTAGATAAATTGTCAGAATCTTTTAATTTTTTTAGAAAAATATCTTGACAATAAAAAAAACTGTTGCTATAATGTAAACAAGAATTAAACGTAAAGGAGAAAAAAGATTTATGAAACTGTATCAAGTTGACACGCTACAATTAAATATTCGTTGGCAAAGCCACTAGATACTGAGTCGATCTTGTTTCTTTTTAACATAGATACGACTCTCAGGTGAGAAGTAAGTATCTATGTGGATTATTTGTGATGAAAAAATGAGACCACATAGAAATATCTAGGTGGTTTTTTATATATGAAAAAACATATTGTGAGGACCACTGCATATTACGCTAGTGGTCTTTTTATATAGATACGCTTCTAAAATTTTGATTACAAAAAATATTATTAAAGTAAAAGGAGATTATTAAAATGAAAGTAAATAAAATTTTTGTAGCATTTGCGGTATTATTAGTTTGTGTATTAGGTTATGGGTTTTTCTCAGGTAAAAAAGGTGAAGATACTAAAAAAGTTGATAATAAAGAAGTGAAAGTAGGAGTTCTACAATTGCTTAGTCACCCAGCTCTTGATCAAATTTATAAAGGTTTAGAAGATGGACTAAAAAAAGAAGGATATGAAGTTGGTAAGAATTTAAAAATTGATCTTCAAAATGCCCAAGGTGATCAAAGTAACTTAGCAAGTATGGGTCAAAAATTAGTTACAGATAACAATGATATCTTAGTAGGTATTACAACACCAGCTACTTTATCTTTATCAAATGCAACTAAAGATAAACCAATTATCATGGGTGGTATTACTTATCCAGTTGAAGCAGGATTAATTAAAGCTGAAGATAAACCAGGAAACAACATTACTGGTGTTAGTGATAGAACGCCAATTAAACAACAACTTGAAATCATGAAAAAAGTATTACCTAACATGAAAAAAGTTGGAATTCTTTACACAGCAAGTGAAGATAACTCTGTAAAACAAGCTCAAGAAGCTGAAAAATTAGCTAAAGAATTAGGATTAGAAGTTAAGGTATCAACAGTAGCAAACACAAATGATATTCAACAAGTAACAGAAAGTCTTGCTTCACAAACTGATGCAATTTTTGTACCAATCGATAACACAATCGCTAGTGCAATGGCAACAGTAGTAAAAGTAACAGACGCTAAGAAAATTCCAGTATTCCCATCTGCAGATACAATGGTAGCTGACGGAGGACTTTTAGGATTAGGTGTTGATCAATATCAAATCGGTGTTGAAACAGCCAAAGTTGTCGCTAAAGTACTAAAAGGTGCTGATACAAAAGATATGCCAATCGTACTTGCTAATGAGGGTGTAATTTACCTAAATGAAGCAAAAGCAAAACAATTAGGAATCGAAATTCCAAAAGAAATTAAAGATAAAGCAAAAGTAGTAGATAAAAAATAATGGGAGTGACTCAAAAATTGTGATTTCGGAGAAATCGATTTTGTCGAGTCATCCCCGCACAGTTTATTGATATCTAAAAAGCTTTTTTAAAGCGAATTTAGATATCAATAAACCACTGCGTCTATGAATTATCATATACATTTTGTTAAAATTTAGAACTTTTGGGTCAGTCCCATTATAGATAGTAAATATATTAAAGGAGCGACTCATTAAATCGATAAAAATATTTGTTTATGAATCGCTCTAAATTACATAATATTAATTTAGGGAAAAAATAAAAAAAGAGGTGTAAAATGGATTTATTTATTTCAGCGATTTCGCAAGGAATGTTGTGGGGAATATTATCGCTTGGATTGTTTATAAGTTTTAGAGTATTAAATATTGCAGATATGACTACTGAAGGTGCGTATCCTTTAGGAGCTGCGGTATGCGTAATCTGTATACATAATGGGATTAATCCTATTATTGCTACATTAATTTCTATAGTAGCAGGAATGTTAGCGGGACTTGTGACAGGGTTCTTAATAACTGTTTGTAAAATACCGAGTTTACTTGCAGGGATTTTAACAATGACTGCATTATTATCGGTAAACCTTAGAATTATGGGAAGACCAAATTTAAGTTTAATTAATAAAGATACGATTTTTAGTAAAATTCAAGGATTAGACTTACCGACTCATTATGATACTGTGCTTGTTGGAATTATTCTTTCTGGATTAATTATTATTGCTATGTCTTTATTCTTTTCAACAGAATTAGGTCAGAGTCTAATTGCAACAGGTGATAATGAGAAAATGGCAACTGCTCTAGGAATTTCTACTAAAACAATGACAATTTTAGGATTAATGCTTGCTAATGGAATTATTTCTTTAGCTGGTGCTATTTTAGCTCAAAATAATGGTTATTCTGATGTAAATAGTGGAATTGGAGTTATAGTTGTAGCTTTAGCAGCGATTATTATAGGAGAAGTAATCTTCAAGGATGTGAGTTTTACGACAAGATTGATTTGTGTCATTTGTGGAGCGATTATTTACAGATTATTACTAGTTGGAGTGTTAAAATTAAATATTATTGGAGCTAATGATTTCAAATTAGTTTCAGCATTAGTAATAGCTTTATTCTTAACACTACCTCAATTAAAATTAAAAGCTAAGAGAAAGGATGTATAGATCATGTCATTTATAAAAATTAATAAAATAGATAAAACGTTCTTTCCTGGTACGATTAGAGAACAACATGCATTAAAAAATGTTAACCTTGAAATAAAAGATGGTGATTTCATTACTATTCTTGGAGGGAATGGAGCAGGGAAATCAACTTTTCTTAATGCACTAGCAGGTTCATTTTCACTAGATGGTGGAGAGATTTTAATTGAAGGAAAAGATGTAAGTAATATAGTAGAACATAAAAGAGCTGGATTTATTAGTAGAGTATTTCAAAATCCGTTAGATGGAACAGCTCCTCGTATGACTGTAGCACAAAATATGTCTTTAGCACTTCGTCGTGGGAAAACTAGAGGTTTTAAAGTAGGTACGACAAAAGAAGATAGAAAACTTTTTAAAGAGTTATTAGCAACTTTAGACTTAGGACTTGAAGATAGATTAGATAGTGAGATGGGGCTATTATCAGGGGGTCAACGCCAAGCTATTGCACTTTTAATGGCAACTATGACTACTCCAAAACTTTTACTTCTTGATGAACATACGGCGGCACTAGATCCAAAAACTCAGAAAAAAATAATGGAACTTACTCGACAAAAGATTGAAGAAAAGAAATTAACAGCTTTAATGATAACTCACAATATTCAAGATGCGGTGAAATATGGGAACAGAATAATAGTTCTGCACCGTGGAGAGTTAGTTCGAGATATTAGTAAAGAAGAAAAAGAAAAACTAGATGCAAAAGCATTATATGAATTACTTTATAATTTAGAAGAAAGTGAATAAAAGCTTATAGAGCCTTTAAAATCTAGGCTCTATTTTTTTGACTTTCCGTTGGTATTTTATATACTAAATATACTTTTTTAACATAGAAAGAAAAAAGTTAATTTGATATAATAAAAATGGCGTAAGGAGTAGTATATAGGGATTGCGCCTTGATGGAGGAGATTCCGGTTCGAATCCGGACTATTGCGTCTGAGACATCTATTTGAAAATAGGTGTCTTTTTTCATTTTAGATTCATTATTTTGTTTTAGAATATAATGTAAATTAAATTATAAATGGGTTGACCCAAAAAAATGAATTTTAACAAGGTGTATATGAGAACTTATAGACGCAGTGGTTTATTGATATCTAAATATGCTTTAGAAAAGCTTTATAGATATCTAATAAACTTTGTGGGTATGATTCGACAAAATCTTGTTTCTCCGAAATCACGATTTTTGAGTCGCTACCTTTACATTTACATATGAATTAAGTAAAATATAGTAGAATTTAGTACGAGGAGATTTTTATGAAAATACTTGTTGTTGAAGATGAACGCGATTTGAATAGAATAATTACTAAGCACTTAAAGAAAAATAATTATAGCGTAGATAGTTGTTTTGATGGAGGGGAAGCTTTAGATTTTGTAAGTTATAGTGAGTACGATTTGATTATAACTGATATAATGATGCCAAATGTTGATGGTTATGAGTTTATAGCGAGACTTCGTGAAAGTAAAAATAATACACCAGTTATAATGTTAACAGCAAAAGACACATTAGAGGATAAAATCATCGGCCTTGACAGCGGAGCTGATGACTATATAGTTAAACCATTTGAGTTTGATGAGTTATTAGCTAGAATAAGAGTTTTAATGAGACGAAACTATGGTTTAGCAACTAATGTTATTCAAGTTGATGATGTTGTTTTGGATATTTCGAAAAAACAAGTGTTGAGAAATGGTAAAAATATTGGCTTAACTGGTAAGGAATATGAGGTATTAGAATATCTTATGAAGAATAAAGAGAGTATCTTAAGTCGTGACCAAATTCTTAACCACGTTTGGGATTATGATTACGACGGGGCTTCTAATATAGTAGATGTTATTATAAAAAATATAAGAAAAAAATTAGATAATGGTACAGATAAGACTATTATTTACACTAAAAGGGGGCTAGGATACTTTGTTAAATAAAATTAAGAAATTATCGATATTTCCATTTAGAAAAGTATCGCTGACTTTTAAAATCACTTTATGGTACACAACATTTATAGTTTTATTAATAGGATCACTGATAGTTGGGACATTTTTAGTTAGTGATAGTGTTGTTGAAAAAAATAGTGAAAAGAAATTGATAGAAGAGGTGGCTGAAATTTCAAGTGGATCTGATAAGTTTACCCCATATGAAGATGGAGTGACCTTATCTGTTTATGATAAAGATGGTAATCTTGTTGCAGGTTCTGTACCTAGAAATTTCAAAGTTAATGATTTTAGTCTAGGAATAATTTCTGAATATAAAGATGTTAATCATAATAAATATCTTTACTATGATTCAGAAACAAGTTCGGCCCGTTTAGGAAACGGAAAATATGTAAGAGGAGTCGTACAAATTACTAATAATATTAATGGTTGGATATTGCCGTTAATCATAAGTATAGGAAGTCCGTTCGTTATATTAGTTATAATGTACGGTGGATATTTAATTATTAGAAGTTCATTAAAACCGGTTAGAGATATGACTGAAACTGCTGATGCTATTGCAAAAAGTAATGACCTTAGTAAAAGAATTACTATAGAAGATGGTACTGATGAAGTGCATAAATTAGGTAAAGTTTTTAATGAAATGTTAGAAACATTAGAAAATTCCTCAAAAAGGGAACGTCAATTTAGTTCAGATGTATCGCATGAACTTCGAACGCCGATTTCTGTAATAATGGCAGAAAGTGAATATGGAGTTAAGTATACAGATTCTGTAGAAGATGCGAAAGAATCCTTTGATGTTATTGAAAGACAGAGTAAGAGAATGACATCTATGATAAATCAAATACTAGAATTAGCTAGATTAGATAGTCGTTTAGAGATTCCAAAAGAAGAACTTTTATTATCTGATAAAATAAAATCTACACTAGAAGATTATAAAATATTATTTGATAATAAGAATATAAAGTTATTTATAAATATAGAAGAAAACATCAAAGTATACGCTAATGAAGCGTTAATTATGAGAATGATAGATAACTTACTATCTAATGCCCTGAAGTATGCTCAAACAGAAGTAAAAGTTTGTTTAGTAAAAAGAAATAGAATAATACTTGAAGTTGTAGATGACGGAATAGGAATAAATGATGCTGAGAAAAAACATATTTGGGATAGATTTTATAAAGTAGATAAATCTAGAACTACAACAGAGGATAATTCTTCAGGGTTAGGGTTATCTATTACGAAAAAAATAGTAGAATTACATGATGGTAAAATAGCTGTTTTAGATAATAAGTCAAAAGGAACAAGATTTGTAGTGAATCTTTAAAAAACGAGGGAAAGTGACTCGAAAATCGCAATGTAGAAATCGATTTTGTTGAGTCACTCCTTTTTTATTTTACAGAAAATTATATATTAATTAATATGAATCTTCATTTAAGATTCATAAAACACAGATATAATAAAAATATCTTAAGAGAAGAATAAAAGTGAAATCTTCATTTAATATTCATAAAACAAAAATATAATAAAAATATCAAAAGAGAATAAATAATAGAATCTTCATTCAAGATTCATAATAGAAATATAAAATAAAAATATAAAGAAAAGAAGGAAAAGAAAAATGACAAAAAATACTAATAATAATGAAATCGAAACAATTGAAGGTACTTACGTTGAAACTATCGAAAACGACAACCAATATGACAACCAATATAGTGAGCAACCTAAAAAAACTAGAAGAAACTTTTTAAAACCATTAATTATTGGAGCGTTAGCTGTAGTAGTAACGAGTGGGGTTGGAGCGTATGCTTATGATAAATATGAAACTGCGCAAAGAACTAAAATTCAAGATGCTTACTATAATATTAAGTTGAATACAGGAAATCAAACTAATTCAAATGACAATAACAATAGTGGAAATAATAGCTCAAATAATAATACTCAGAGCAATAATGCACAACAAAATACTCAAAATGTTAAATCACAACAAGAAATCCGCTCAATTGTAGCTGCTGCAATATCAGTACCAGAACAAAATATTAACTTTGTAAAAATTAAACCTAAATACGAGGATGATTATGCACCTCAAAATAATGGAGTATCATTATATGTTTATAAAGTTGAAGCAAAAGCTAACGGATTAGAGTATGATGTGGTAGTTGATGCTGTATCAGGAAAAGTTCTAAAAGTTAAGATTGATAACTAGAAAATAATAATAATGAAATCTTCATTTTAGATTCATAAAAGAAATATATAATAAAAATATAAAGAAAAGAAGGAAAAGAAAAATGACAAAAAATATTAATAATAATGAGATTGAAACAATTGAAGGAAATTATACAGAGAATGTTCACAGTGAAACTCAATATAATGAACAACCTAAAAAATCTAAACGAAGTTTTTTAAAACCGTTAATTATAGGAAGTTTAGCAGTAATAGTTACTGGTAGTGTTGGAGCATATGCTTATGACAAGTATGAAGAAGGGCAAAGAGCTAAAATTCAAGAGGCTTACTCAAATGTAAAAATGAATGTAGGAAACCAGACAGCTCAAAATAATAATACTGCTAATAACAATAATAGTAACAATGGTTCAAATAGTGATAACCAATCAACAAATGTTCAAAATAATAACAATAGTAATACTCAACAAAATGTACAAAATGCAAAATCACAACAAGAAATTCGCTCTATAGTAGCACAAGCTATTTCTACTCCTGAACAAAATATTAATTTTGTAAAAGTTAGACCAGAGTATGAAGACGATTATGCACCGCAAAACAATGGTGTGCCCTTATACGTTTATGAAGTTGAAGCACGTGCTAATGGATTAGAGTATGATGTAGTGATTGACGCTGTATCAGGTAAAGTTTTAAAAGTTGAAATAGATAACTAATGAAGAAACTGATAATCTAGAAAGAATCTAGGTTATCAGTTTTTTATTAAGGGCTTTAGCCAGTTGAGGAGGCGAAGTCTCCGAAACAAAAAACCACCCGCTATGCGGGTGTGAGACAAAAGTTAAACAATTGAAAAATCATCCTTTCTTGATAAAATAAGAGTAGTTCAAGCTCTAAAATAAAGAAAGGATGATTTTTATAATGGCAAATAAACATAATAGTTTATCGCATACAAAGTGGTTATGTAAATACCATATTGTATTTACACCTAAGTATAGACGAAAAATAGAATTTAATCAATACAAACGAGATATAGTAGATATAATAAAAAGGTTATGTAAGTATAAAGGAGTGGAAATAATAGAAGGACATATAATGCCAGATCATATACATTTGCTACTATCAATACCGCCAAAATATAGTGTATCAAGTTTTATGGGATATCTGAAAGGAAAAAGTTCATTAATGATATTTGATATGCATTCAAACTTGAAATACAGATACGAAAATAGAAAGTTTTGGGCAGAAGGATACTATGTAAGTACTGTAGGATTGAATGAAAGTACAATAAGAAAATATATCAGAGAACAAGAATCGCATGATATTGCGATAGACAAACTGACAACAAAAGAATATAAAAATCCATTTGGAGATAAGAAAAAATAGATAAACCCGTTTAACGGGTAGCGGGCGTTAAAATACAATAGGGCTTGAACGAATGTGAAAGCCAGCGCCTTGAGGTGCGTGTTAGTAACAAAGGGTTATACCCGAAGAGAAAACCACCCCTTTTCAGGGGTGGTCATTATTTATTTGATAGAAGCGGACTTCTTATATTAAGAGAGTTGTCAATTCTCGTTGTATTGATTACTTCCTATTGTTACAAATATAATATCCAATGAAAATAGCCGCTATTAAATATAGATTGAAGTTAGGGTTTGCAACGTAGAAAAGCATTGCTTTATATGAAAGTCTCATAAATAATCCTTGGATAATTGACGGAGCAAAAAGTAAAATTACAATTACAGAATTATCCATTTTCTTCGCCAGTATTATTATAAATATTAATACAAGTAAAAGAATTAGAATTGCTAAGTATTTATTTATAATAATATTGAGTGCTGTTGGAAATTTAAAAGGATTAAAAAATATCAGTAATGCTATTAATAGTACTAAAATTGTAATTATTGTACTTTTGGTACGTTCATCGAGTCTGCTTTTATTTGTGTACATAAATATATAACTTAAATAAAATCCACCGAAAATTAAAATTCCAACTAAAGCTGCTTCTAATAGATTTAATGCCATAAAAGGATTAGCCAAAATAGGTGTAAGATAAAAAAGTAAATATATACCAGTTGCTATTATTAAATTACGTTTGAATATTGTCATATACTCTCCTTAATTATTTTAATAATGATGATAGACCATAAGCTATAAATGAAAAAACTAATATAATAAGTATTAAAACTATAGCACTTGAATTAAAAATGAAAAATAAAGGAAGTGCTAGAATAGTACTTAATACGGGTATAAATATAGTTTTTTGAATAAAGTGTGATATCAATAGTGTTATAGCAAATGAAGTGAATCCATAAACTAATATTAAAATGAAACCAGCTTTATCACTAGTGCCATTGTAGAATTTCAAAAAAAGAAGTGGGATAATATAGTAGAAAATACTAGTAAGTAAAAATATCCCTAAAAATGTTTTTCTTTGCATGTTAAAGTCTCCATTTATCTTGTTTTTATTATTGTAATATTTTCTACAATAGAAGTCTAGTAATATAACAAAATTAATAAAAAAATATTTTTTGAAGTGAACAAAATATTTTCGGATATCCCTTGTTAAAATGAAATAATTAGAGTAAAATAAATATAATAATATAACAAAGGAGAACTATAATTATGTCAAAAGTTCATGTATTTGATCATCCATTGATCCAACATAAATTATCTTTTATTAGAGATAAGAGAACGGGTTCTAAAGACTTTAGACAACTTACTAATGAAGTAGGTTCTTTAATGGCTTATGAGATTACTCGTGATCTTCCACTTGAGGACGTTGAGGTGGAAACTCCAATCCAAACTACAACTTGTAAACGTCTTGCTGGTAAGAAGATAGTTTTTGTACCAATTCTTCGTGCAGGGTTAGGAATGGTTGATGGTTTAATGAATTTAATCCCATCAGCAAGAGTAGGTCACGTAGGTTTATATCGTGATCCAGAAACTCTTCAACCACATGAGTATTTTGTTAAAATACCAAGTAATCCAGAAGAACGTCATTTCATCGTTGTTGATCCAATGTTAGCAACAGGTGGTTCAGCTATCGCGGCGATTGACTCATTGAAACAACGTGGAGTTAACGATATTAAATTTATGTGTTTAATAGCAGCACCAGAAGGTGTAAAGGCTTTACATGACGCACATCCAGATGTAGATATCTATATCGCAGGATTAGATGAAAAATTAAATGATCATGGATATATCGTGCCAGGACTAGGAGACGCTGGAGACAGAATCTTCGGAACAAAATAACATAATAATAACATATTTTTAAACAATTTAGATAAAATTTAAGAAATCGCTAGCAAATATTATAAAATAATATTATAATATGTATTAAGTATTTCTAATTTTATATTACAACAGATTTAGAAATATAAAAGATACTTAAGAAAAGAGGTGAGGGGAATATATGGAAAAACATACATATCTTATTACCAAATTATTTGGCTATGATATAACGGTTAATATTCCTAGTGTAATCACAACTTTAATAACAGTGTTGCTTACCTTTATTATAGTGATGTTTCTAACTAGTAGAATTAAATTAAGACCAGATAGTAAACGTCAAAATGCAGCTGAGTTACTTGCTTATTTCGTTAGTGATAATGTAATTAAGGGTAACGTTAGTTGGAAAAAATATGGTAAAGGATTATGGGCGACAGCGTTAACACTTATTTCACTTATTGCTGTAGCAAATACGATTGGTGTACTTATAGAAGTTAGTTACAATGAAGTTGTATATGTGAATTCTATAACAGCAGATCCAACATTTACTTTCTCTCTTGCATTATTGATTATTGTATTTACTCATTTTGCAGGAATTAAGTATAAAGGTGTTAAACATTATTTTAGTACTTATACTTCTTCAGGTATTGGTATTACACCATTTAAAGTTATTGAAGAGTTCACAAACTTAATGACTTTCTCAATGCGTTTGTTCGGTAACATTTATGCAGGTGAAATATTATTAGCCTTATTAGCAACTCTTACAACCGTAGGGTTCTTTGGAGCTATCGCCGGGATGGTAGGTTTAGTAGTATGGAAAGGATTCTCTCTATTCATTGGGTTTATCCAAGCGTACATCTTTACTGTCTTAACATTTATTTATTTATCACATAAAATTAGTGATGAACACTAATTTTATAATGCACTAAAAGTGCAAAAATCTTATAATTAATAAAATTCATTTATTATCCAAGGAGGAAAATATAATTATGGTAGAATTAATTGGAGCAGGATTAGCAGCAGGATTAGCAGCAGTTGGTGCTGGTATCGGTAACGGATTTTTATTCGGTAAATTCATCGAAGGTGTATCTCGTCAACCAGAATTAGAGTCAAGATTAAAATCAAATGCATTCGTATTATTCGCACTTGTTGAAGCAGTACCTATCTTAGCTATCGTTATTGCGTTCGTTATTTTAGCTAAATAATTTAGTATAATACTGTGAACAAAAGAACTATGAAGAATAGGAGCATTTAGTAAATGGAAAATTTAGTATTTTTAGCTACTGAACACTCTTCTCATCAAGGTTTTAATCTAGGAAATATGGCTATTAATATTGTAGCTGTATTGATCTTATTAGTATTACTGAAAAAATTTGCTTGGGATAAACTTATTGATATGTTAGATGAGCGTCAAAGATTAGTTGAAGGTCAACTTGATGATGCTGCTAAAAATCAAAAAGAAGCATTAGTTTTACTTGAAGAAAATCAAGAAAAATTAAGAAATGCTCAAAAAGAAATCAAAGTTATGATGGAAGATGCTCGTGAACAATCTAAGGTTGAAAAACAAGCTATTCTTGAAGAAGCTCGTAAACAAGCAGAACAATTAAAAGTAAATGCTCAAAGAGATATTGAGGATGAGAAGAAAAGAGCGCTTGAAGAAATCAACAGACAAATTGCTGATTTATCAGTGCTTGTAGCTTCGAAAATTTTAGAAAAAGAATTAGATGACTCAACACAAAGTGAATATGTTGATAAAGTCATTAAAGAGGTAGGGGTGAAATAATGAGTAAGTCAGTATTAGCTAATAAAATTGGATATTCATTATTTGAAGTTGCAAAAGAAAATAACGCATTAGAACAAGTAGCTAATGAGTTACCAGAAGTTGCAAAAGTTATTAATGGAAACTCTGATTTTGTTACATTGATGAACAACCCTAATTTAGAAAAAATAAAAAAAATTAACTTGATTGAAGCATCATTTACAGGAGTAAATAAATATGTTGTAAATGTTGTTAAAATCTTAGCAGGAAATCTGCAAATCTCATTAATAAATTTTGTTTTAGAGCAATTTACTGAATTGTTTAATAAACATTCAAATAGCGTTGTTGTAAAAGTTGAATCAGCTTCGCCACTAACTGAAGTTCAGTTAGAAAATCTAAAAGAAAAACTTAAAAATGAGTTACAACTAGAAAAAGTAGAACTTAATAACCTTGTAGACAAGAGTCTTCTAGGTGGGCTTAAACTTACTTACAATAACAAAGTAGTAGATGCTAGTGTTAGAGCAAAATTAAACGCTATAAAGTCAAAAATTTCTACAATCTAGAAGAAGTTGAAACAAGGAGGGACATAAATGGCTATTAGAGCTGAAGAAATTAGTTCATTACTAAAATCACAAATAGAAAATTATCAGTTTGAAGTTAAGTCAACAGATGTCGGTACAGTTATAGAAGTAGGGGACGGTATAGCTCGTGTATACGGTCTTAATGAAATAATGAGTGGTGAGTTAGTTGAATTCACTAAAACAGGGGTTATGGGGCTTGCTCAAAACCTTGAAGACACTAATGTTGGTATCGTAATTTTAGGACCAACAACTGATATTAAAGAAGGAGACGAAGTTCGTCGTACTGGACGTGTTATGGACGTTCCTGTTGGTGAAGAATTAATAGGACGTGTAGTTAATCCATTAGGACAACCAGTTGATGGACGCGGTCCAGTAAATACTACAAAACGTCGTCCAATCGAATCTCCAGCAGTTGGGGTTATGGGACGTAAGTCTGTATCAGTTCCTTTCCAAACTGGTATTAAAGCGATTGATGCATTAGTACCAATCGGACGTGGACAACGTGAGCTTATTATCGGGGATAGACAAACAGGTAAAACTGCAGTAGCTATCGACTCAATTTTAGCTCAAAAAGGACAAGATGTTATTTGTATCTATGTTGCAATTGGGCAAAAAGAATCTACAGTACGTAGTGTTGTAGAAACACTTAAAGAACACGGTGCATTAGACTACACTATCGTAGTTACAGCATCAGCATCTCAACCAGCACCACTTCTTTACATTGCACCTTATGCAGGGGTTGCTATGGCAGAAGAGTTCATGTTTAATGGTAAAGATGTAGTAATCGTGTATGATGATTTATCAAAACAAGCAGCAGCTTACCGTGAGTTATCATTACTATTAAAACGACCACCAGGTCGTGAAGCTTACCCAGGGGACGTATTCTATTTACACTCACGTCTTCTAGAGCGTGCAGCTCGTGTAAATGAAGATTTTGGTGGAGGAAGTATCACTGCACTACCATTCGTAGAAACACAAGCAGGTGACATTTCTGCATATATTCCAACAAACGTAATCTCAATTACTGATGGACAAATCTTCTTACAATCAGATTTATTCTTCTCAGGTATCAGACCAGCGATTAACGCAGGGCTTTCAGTATCTAGGGTAGGAGGATCTGCACAAATTAAAGCTATGAAAAAAGTATCAGGTACATTACGTCTTGACTTAGCATCTTACCGTGAGTTAGAAAGCTTTGCTCAATTCGGTTCTGACCTAGATCCAGCAACTCGTGAAAAACTAGAACGTGGTAAACGTACAGTTGAAGTTCTAAAACAAGACTTACACAAACCAATTCCAGTAGAAAAACAAGTTATGATTCTTTATGCTTTAACACACGGATTCTTAGATGATGTTGAAGTTAAAGATATTCACAGATTTGAACAAGAATTATATGCGTACTTAGATGCTCATGAAAATGAAGCAGTTAAACACATTAAAGAAACAAAAGACTTACCAGCAACAGAAGTTATGGATGAAGTAATCGCTGCATTCAAAAAAACTTTTGCTTAAGATGAGAAGTAGTAGAGTAAAGGTGGTGAACTAATTGGCGTCACTAAGAGATATTAAAAACAAAATCAATTCTACAAAGAAAACTAGTCACATTACAAAAGCGATGGAGATGGTTTCCACTTCTAAACTTTTAAAAGCACAATCTAACACACAAAAATTCAATCCTTACATGCAAAAAATGCAAGAAGTGATGGGAACAATTTTTGGTAAAGGAGCTAATATCAAGCATCCTATGTTAGAAAAAAGAGAAGCTAAGAAAACTCTTTATGTGGTAATTACTAGTGATAGTGGTTTATGTGGAGGATTCAACTCTAATATCATAAGAAATTTTGTTAATACTGTTAACGAAAGACATAATGATAGCGAGTATGGAATTGTAGCTATAGGTAACTATGGTGCAGAATTCTTCAGAAAAAATGGCTATAATGTAGTTGATAGTTATAGAGATATACCAGATGAGCCAAGTTTCACACAGGTTAAGGAAATTACTAATAAAGTTGTAGGTTATTTCATAGATAAAGAATATGATGAAATCTATTTACATTACAATCACTTTGTTAGTATGATTCAACAGGTTGTAACTGAAAGTAAAGTTCTTCCTATAGAAAATACAGATCAATTCGCAAATTCTGATGAGCAACCTACAGGAGCTTATGAATTTGAACCTGGTGAGGCAGCAGTACTAGATGTAATACTACCACAATATGCTGAAAGTATGATTTACGGAAGTATATTAGATAGTAAGGCTAGTGAACATTCTGCAAGAAAAACAGCAATGAAAAACTCAACTGATAATGCAGGAAATATTATTGATACACTTACGATTAAATACAATCGTGCAAGACAAGCTGCAATTACACAAGAAATTACAGAGATTGTAAGTGGAGCAGCAGCAACAAAATAGTAATGAGAAAGGAGAAGCTATTAAGTTAGCAAACAACATATGAATAAAGGTTATATTCTCCAAGTTATGGGACCTGTAGTAGACGTAAAATTCGAATCAGGGCATATGCCTAATCTATTAAATGCTTTAGAAGTATTTATAGAAAAAGGTGATGGAAAAAAAGAAAAATTAGTTCTTGAAGTTTCTCTAGAAATTGGTGATAACGTAGTTAGAACAATTGCGATGTCATCTACTGATGGATTAAATAGGGGAGCAGAAGTAGTAGATACAGGAGCGCCAATCACAGTTCCTGTTGGTAACTACACATTAGGTCGTGTGTTCAACGTATTAGGTGAAGCAGTTGACCACGGTGAAGAAGCAGGAGCAGAAGTTCGTAAAGATTCAATTCATAAAGAAGCTCCTACATTCGAAGAATTATCAACACACGTTGAGGTTCTTGAAACAGGTATTAAAGTTATCGACTTACTTGCACCATATATTAAAGGTGGTAAAATCGGTCTTTTCGGTGGTGCGGGAGTTGGTAAAACAGTTCTTATCCAAGAACTTATCAATAACGTTGCACAACAACACGGTGGTCTTTCAGTATTCACTGGTGTAGGTGAACGTACTCGTGAAGGTAATGACCTTTACTATGAAATGAAAGATTCAGGTGTTATTAACAAAACAGCCATGGTATTCGGACAAATGAACGAACCACCTGGTGCTCGTATGCGTGTAGCATTAACAGGATTAACAATGGCGGAATACTTCCGTGATGAAGAAGGACAAGACGTACTTCTATTCATCGATAACATCTTCCGTTTCACACAAGCAGGTTCTGAGGTTTCTGCGTTATTAGGACGTATGCCTTCAGCCGTTGGTTACCAACCCACACTTGCTACTGAGATGGGACGTTTACAAGAACGTATTACATCAACTAAAAAAGGATCTGTTACATCTATTCAAGCGATCTATGTACCAGCCGATGACTATACTGACCCGGCTCCAGCTACAACATTCGCTCACTTAGATGCAACAACAAACCTTGAGCGTTCATTAACAGAGATGGGTATCTATCCAGCCGTTGACCCATTAGCTTCTACATCAAGAGCATTAGCTCCAGAAATCGTAGGGGAAGAACACTATCAAGTTGCGACTAGAATTCAAAGAACTCTTCAAAAATATCGTGAATTACAAGATATTATCGCTATCTTAGGTATGGACGAATTAAGTGATGAAGATAAGAAAACAGTTGATAGAGCACGTCGTGTTCAATTCTTCTTATCTCAAAACTTCCACGTAGCAGAACAATTCACTGGTCAACCTGGATCATATGTTCCAGTATCTGAATCAGTAGAAGCATTCAAAGGAATCTTAGATGGTAAATATGACCATATTCCAGAAGATGCATTCCGTCTAGTTGGTGGAATTGAAGATGTATTAGAAAAAGCTCGTAAACTAGGAGTAGAAGTATAATACAAATAGGAGGTAAATAAATGAATACTTTAAGTGTAAGCATTGTTACTCCTAATGGAGAAGCTTATAGCGCAAAAGAGGCTTCCATGGTTGTATTAGGAACTACAAGTGGACAAGTTGGGGTAATGGCCAACCACGTTCCAATGGTTGCATCATTAAAAGTGGGACCATTAAAAGTAGTTTTTCCTGATGGCAGAGAAGAATATTTAGCTGTAAGTGAAGGATTTGTGGAAACACATAAAGGCGAAGTAACTATTATAGTTCAAACAGCAGAATTAGATAAAGATATTGATGTTGAACGTGCTCAAAGAGCATTACAACGTGCAGAAGAACGTCTTTCTAAAAAAGAAGATGGTCTTGATGTAAGACGTGCAGAACTAGCTTTAGCTAAAGCTTGTGCCCGTCTGAAAGTATCTGGAAAGTAAAGAAAAAGATATAGTTCATTTCATTTGAACTATATCTTTTTTTTATAATTTTAAAGAGATAACTGGGAGTGACTCAAAAATCGTGATTTCGAAGAAATCGATTTTGTCGAGTCACCCCCGCACAGTTTATTAGATATCTAAAAAGCTTTTATAAAGCGAATTTAGATATCAATAAACCACTGCGTCTATTAGTTTTCATATACACCTTGTTAAAAATTTATGATTTTTGGGTCAGCCTGAGTTAAAAGTGTATTAGCTATTTTTTTTACGTTTTAATAGTATAGTCGCAGCGAATAATGAAATTCCCAATAAAGTTAAAGCCTTATTAGTAGTTTCTCCAGTTTTAGGAAGTGTTTTTGGTGGGTTTTTAGGAGTTGATTTTGCCCCTTTTGCATTAATAACTGTGAATTTTTTCTCTTCTTGTACTGCAGAAGTATTAATATCTTTTTCATTAGAAGCTAATGCTGTTTTAATTTTTGCAATAATAGCAAACTTACTAAAGTGATTTACAGTAAATTGTAAATTTCCACCTGTAGTACTTGAAGGTATTAATTCAATAGAATTATCGTCTTTTATGTGATATACAAGTATTTCTTTATCTTGTTCATTCTGAAGTAAAGCTATATGTACTGTTCTTGGTACATTTAGTTTTACTGTTTTATTATCTTTTTGTAATTCTAAATCAACAACCCTAATAGATGAAATTTCATTTTTATTATTAATTCCATTATTTTTATCATTTATTATTTTTGCTTTTAATTCTTCTAAATCTATTTTATTAGTAATATCAGTTGCTTTAAAACTGATTTCTTCGGCATGGTTAGAATTTAGTTCTACACTGATATTTTGATCTTTTGATTTAATTACAACAGTTGTTGTTTCGTTGTTGATAGTTAGTTCTGGAAGTTTTGGAACACTAGGTGCTTTTTCTGGGTTTCTAAATTCAGAAACATTACCATTTTTATCGACAATAACTTTATTTCCACTTGTTGAAAGTTCGTCAATTTTTCCAATGAAAGGCTTCAGAGCATCAGCCACAGGAGTATCACTCGGAGTGTTGAATTCAAAAACATTGCCATCTTTTTCGACAACTACTTTATTACCATTTTCAGAAAGTCCGTCAACTTTCCCAGTGAAAGGTTTAAGAGCTTCAGTAACAGGAGTATCAGCAGGAGTATTGAATTCAGAAACATTACCATTTTTATCGACAACTACTTTATTACCATTTGTTGAAATTTCATAAATTTTTCCAATGAAAGGCTTCAGAGCATCAACCACAGGAGTATCGCTCGGAGTGTTGAATTCAAAAACATTGCCATCTTTTCCGATAACTACTTTATTACCATTTTCAGAAAGTCCGTCAACTTTCCCAGTGAAAGGTTTAAGAGCTTCGGTAACAGGAGCATCAGCTACAGTGTTGAATTCAAAAACATTGCCATCTTTTCCGACAACTACTTTATTACCATTTTCAGAAAGTCCATCAATTTTCCCAGTGAAAGGTTTAAGAGCTTCGGTAGCAGGAGCTTCAGCTGGAGTGTTAAATTCAGAAATATTGCCATCTTTTCCGATAACTACTTTATTACCATTTTCAGAAAGTCCGTCGACTTTCCCAGTGAAAGGTTTAAGAGCCTCAGCAACAGCAGCGTCAGCAGGAGTGTTGAATTCAGAAACATTACCATCATTATCAACAACTACTTTATTACCATTTTCAGAAAGTCCATCAACTTTGCCAGTAAAAGGTTTAAGAGCCTCAGCAACAGTAGCGTCAGCTGGGGTATTGAATTCAGAAACATTTCCATCATTATCAATAACTACTTTATTTCCATTTGTTGAAAGTCCATCAACTTTCCCAGTGAAAGGTTTAAGGGCCTCAGCAACAGTAGCGTCAGCAGGAACTGAATATTCATATTTTGTACCATATTCATTTTCTCTTACTTTATTTCCATTTTCGGCAACAACTGTTTTTCTAATGTTTGGATGCATTATGAATTGATTATTATCTTGGAATAATTGTCCCATTTCCAGAAGTATTTTTTCTGAATTATTTTTTGCTGCAAACATAACTCCAAGAGGAAGATTGTTTTCACTCTTATAAACAGGTAAAGAAATAGCAGGATTACCTGTTAAGTTGAATAACCATGTAAATGGAGTACGTTTCATCATTGGTTCCCATTGTTTTACAAGTAGATTGAATCTCTCTTTTGGATCTTTTATTTTATTAATATTATAAAGTTTTTCTTCAACTTCTGGATCTACATAAGGGTCAACTTTTTTATCGTTAGATGGTGCTGTCACAGCGTTCGTTGCCATTAAGAATAAATCATATTTTCCGTAAAATTCATTCATCTTATTAATATATTCAGATGCAGGTTTAGCAGAAGAAGTGTCAGTATTAGCATTTTTACCTTTGGCTATAGATGTACCTAAAGCATAAGTAGCAGGATCTAAATTACGTTTGTTTTCGTCTGTAATACCTTTAACTGCGGAAGTATATGAAATATATCCTACAGACTGCATAGTATATGTTCTAATTCCTTCATAACCATCGATAGGGAATTCATTTACTTCTTCTACAGTGAAGCCTTGTTTTCTAAGGAATTCAACAGCTTTAAGAACCGCTTTTTTTCCATCTTCACTTAATTCAACATCTTTCAATGGAGTTTTAAGAGTATAAGCTATTTTTAAAGTTTTTAGGTCTGTAGGGACTTCTACTAATGTTTTAGGTTTATTAATTTTAGTTTTATCGAAATACTCTTTAGCATCTTCAATAGTTTTTACAAGTGGGAATTTAGCTCCTTGTCCTGTTGGTTTTAACCCGATTAATCCTGTCCACGAAGCAGGGATTCGAATAGAACCACCTATATCACTACCACTAGCGATTGATACCATACCACTTGCCACAGCACCTGCGCTTCCTCCTGAAGATCCACCTGTATTTCGACTTGGATCCCAAGGGTTACCAGCAGGTCCGAATAACTTAGAATCCGTGATATTTCTAGTTCCTAGCTCAGGGTAGTTAGTCTGTCCAAGTATTACAAAACCAAGTTTTTCGAATTCTTTTGCTACTCCTCCACTAGCTCTAGATACTTTACCTCTATTAAAAACAACGCCACTAGAAGCATCTCCATCTTTTAGTGATTCTAATCCTTTAATTAGTGTAGGAACACCTAGGAATGGTTGTTCTTCCCAGTTTACAGGATTAGCGGCAAGATTACCTGCTTTTACTCTCTCGTCTATTTCTTTAGCAGTTCTATATGCTTCATCAACGATAGCTTTAGGAATTTTTCCATTTTCAGTTGTTAAAACAGCATTTAATTTAGGATTTTCTTCTGTAATAACTTTATATGCTAGATCAACTAACTCTGTACTTGTTACTTTTTTCTCGCGAATTAATTTAGCAAGTTCAAGAGCGCTTTTTTGTTTATATTCTGCTACAGTAAATGGGATTGTAGGTTTAGAAGTTATATTTTCTTCAGTATTAGTAGCAGAAACCTCATTATTATTAGTATCTACATTAGGTTTTACATCTGCAGTTGAAGATGAATTTGTAGCAGTGTTAGAAGTTGGGGTTTCAGTAGTTGAAGTTCCGTTATTGTTAACTGTATTATTAACTGGTGCAGATACTGTATCACTGTTCTCATTAGCATGAACTTGGTTGTCATTTGCTAAGACAGGAAATAGCGTAGTGGCTGCAAATGCTGGTATAAGAACGTATTTTAGATTTTTCTTTTTCATTTTTGACTCCTAATTTAATGAATAATAAATAAGCTGTTATATGCTTTGCTACTTAATTATACTCTGATATTCGCTATCAAGCAAGAAAATAATTTAATGAATTTTAAAAAATATGAATTATGTTTATTATAGTTAAATTATAGTGAGGAAGAAGTGGACGTAATTTAGTGAAAATATAATAACTACGGTTAATTTTTAGGAATCTACCGTAGTTATTAAGAAAATTACATTATATTAATTATTATTTTTACGTTTTAATAATCCAATTAGAGCAATGAATGATAACCCTATTATAGATAGGAAGTTATTTGTACGTTTTCCAGTATTAGGAAGAGTTCTAGATGTAGCTGAATTAACTTTTATTGTGTTAATATTTGTTAATTTTTTCTCATCTTTATTAGTTGGAACTGTTATTTCTTTAGATTTATTTGAAATAGGAATTGTGTCATTATTGATATTTAATGTTGGCAATTCTGTAGTAGTAGGAGCTTCGTTTGGTACAGCATATTCAAATTTAGTTCCGAATTCATTTTCTCCTATTTTGTTTCCATTTTCTGATTCATTTATGCTTCTAATACTTGGATTCATTTTGAATTGGTGTCTATCTTGGAAGTATTGACCAATCTCTAAAAGAACTTTTTCTGAATTGTCTTTTGCCGCAAACATTACACCAAATGGTAGATTTTTATCACTTAAATATGTTGGTAGTGAAATCGCAGGATTTCCAGATAAGTTAAATACCCAAGTATAAGGAGAACGTCTTGTCATTGGTAACCATTGTTTAGTTAATAAATTAAATCTTTCTTTTGGATCTTTAATTTTATTAATATTATATAGTTGTTCTGCAATATCTGGCTCTATATATGGATCTACTTTTTTATCGTTAGATGGAGCAGTAACTGCGTTAGTTGGTACTAAGAATAAATCATATTTTTTATAAAACGCATTCATTTGATCTATAAATGTAGATAATGGTTTTACTGAAGAAATATCAGTATTTGCATTTGGTCCCATATATGAAGAAGTTCCTAATCCGTAAGTAGTAGGGTCTAGTTGACGTTTGTTTTGTTCTGTTACGTTTTTAACAGCTGCAACATAACTTTCTTCACCGATACCACCCACAGTGTATGTTTTAATTCCTTCGTATCCATCGATAGGAAACTCTTTAACCTCTTCAACCGTAAATCCTTCTTTTCTTAGGAAGTCTACTGTTTCTAGAATAGCTTTTTTACCAACTTCACTTAATTCAAGATCTTTAAGTGGAGTTTTAAGAGTGTAGGCTATTTTTAATTTCTTCAAATCTTTTGGTGGTTCTATTAGTGTTTTAGGTTTATTTAATTCAGTTTTTTCAAAGTAAGCTTTAGCATCTTCAATAGTTTTCACTAGGGGGAATTTAACGACGTGTCCAGTAGGTTTTAAACCGATAAGTCCAGTCCATGCAGAAGGAATACGGATAGATCCTCCAGCATCACTACCACTAGCTATAGGTACCATACCACTAGCTACAGCACCGGCACTTCCTCCTGAAGATCCTCCGGTGTTACGGCTAGGATCCCAAGGGTTACCAGCAGGTCCAAATAATTTAGAATCTGTGATATTTCTAGTTCCAAGCTCAGGGTAGTTAGTTTGACCAAGTATAACAAAACCTAATTTAGCAAATTCTGTTGCAACAGGACCACTTGCGTCTGCAACTTTCCCTTTGTTTAGATATACACCATTAGTATAGTCACCATTTTTTAATTGATCCAGACCTTTAATTAAAGCAGGTACACCTAAAAAAGGTTGAGCTTGCCAATCAACAGGATTAGCAGCTAGTTTCCCAGCACTAATACGATTGTCAATTTCTTTAGCAGTTCTATATGCTTCATCAACAATAGCTTTAGGAATTTTTCCATTTTCAGTTGTCAGAACTGCATTTAATTTAGGATTTTCTTCTGCAATAACTTTGTAAGCTAAGTCAACAAGTTCTGTACTAGTAACTTTTTTCTCACGAATTAATTTAGCAAGTTCTAAAGCACTTTTTTGCTTGTATTCAGCTACAGTAAATGGAACTTTTGGATTAACAGTTTCGTTATCGACAACACTTGCACTATTTGTTGTTTCTTTGTTATTTACAGTTTCTGGTTTTACACTGTTAGTTGGACTAGCAGGAGTAGTAGCTGTTGTTTCTGCAACATTGTTAGTAGCAGTTTTTTCGTTAGTAGTTTCTGGTTTACTAACAGTTGAAGTTGTAGTAGATTTATCCTCATTAGCTTTTGCTTGAGTATCGTTAGCTAAAACAGGGAATAGCGCAGCAGCTGCAAATGCGGGTATAAGAACGTATTTAATATTATTTTTTTTCATTTTTAACTCCTATTTTAAAATAAATATTTAAATAAATGATTGAAGCTTTGAAAAAGCTTTCTATTAATGATTATACTCCGATAATATTTTTCAATCAAGAAAATGATTTTAAAAATAAAAAAAAATATAAGTGACTTAATAATACTTTTAAATTATATTTTAAATCACTTATATTTTTTATTTATGGTAATTTGTTATTCTTTTAGATTAGTATCCTTTAAGTGCATTTAGACGAGCTTCAGATTGTCCTTTAGCATCTTTTTTCTCACCTTTATACACTGCTGATTCCCATGATCCGTATAGTGGGTTAGGGAAGATTATGAATTTTTCACCAAATTCAGCTTTTAATTGTTCAAACATTTTATCTCTATCAGGTTCTGATGTAGTAGAGAATTCAGCGAAGTCAACTAAGTTATCCCCAAATAACATAACTAGGTTAGTGTGTTTCATAACTTCTTGACGACGTCCTTCTTTAGATTTATCACCTTCTTTTTTGAACATTAGATGATCGCGTCCTTGAACTGGAATACCTTGTGCTTCAAGGTTTTTGATAGTAGCATCTACTTGTGAATCAGTTCTGTCAGAAATATAGTAGATTTGAACTTTGTTTTTATCAGCAAACTGTAAGAATTCTTTAGCTCCAGCTACAGGTTTAGCTTCAGCTTTTTGAACCCATTCATCCCAGCTTTTTGGGTTGAATGCAGTTCCATCTTTAACATTTTTAACTTGGTATGGTACGTTATCTAATACTGTTTCATCTAAATCTAATACGATAGAATAAGGCTTATCAGTAGGTTGTTTTAATAGTTCTTTTAACTTATTAGTAGCAACATTATAACCTTGTTGATATAATGCATCTACTTCAGCTGCATTTTGATACCATAAAGCTCCCATTGTATTTTCGCGAGATCTAAGTTGATCGTAAGTAAGAGTTATCTTGTTATCTCCACTCTTATTTTCTTCTTTTTTTTCTTCAGTTTTTTGTGCGCATCCTGTTGCAAGAACAACAGTAGCTAGAACTGATGAAATAGTCATAATAAATTTTTTATTTTTCATAATAAATATAGCTCCTTTTATTGTCTACAACTATAAGTATAATTTATTAATTAGTAAATTTCAATATAAAATTATTTTTAAAAAATTTATGATTTAAATATTTTAATATAAAATATTTAAATTCTCACTGAAAACGGTTTATAAAATGATAATAAAACAAAATTAGTAATATTTATTTTTATAAATTAATTTTGTTTGTGAAAATATTATTAAGCATAATGGAAAAATTACTATATTTGTATATTAAAAATTGAAAACAAGCTTATTACAATACTATGAATTAAAAGAGTTTTCATTGTGTTATTAAATATGCTTATGTTATAATGAAATAAAAATAATAAATTAGTTAATTTAAATTGTATTTAAGTTAAATAAGTTACAATTTAAAATAAAAAGGCAAAGTGTATACAAAAGGAGATAAAAGTTTTGAAAAATATTTTAAGTAAGAATTCAGTTGAAAATTATAATCCAGAGAAGATTACTCGTTATTCAATTAGAAAAGCAAGTTTTGGAGCGACTTCAGTAGCAGTAGCTGCATTTTTTATGTATTTAGGACAAGGAACAGCAGCTGCTGCAGATAATAATATCCAAAATCAAGAAAATAAAATTTCTTCAACAGATGAAAATAAAAATACTGATATTGAGAATACTGTAGAAAAAACTTCTAATGAAACAGTTGTTAAATCTACAGTAGTTGCATTGGATAAAACAAAATTAAGTAGTTTAATCAATGAAATTGAATCGAAAATTGCTTCAGGAGCGTATGATTCTAAAACTGAAGATAGTGTCGCTAAATTAAGAGTAGAGTTAGGAACAGTTAAAGCAATATTAGAAAATGCTAAAACTCAAGAAGAATTAACTAGAGCATATAATAAACTTATTACAGCTACTACGCAACTAAAAACAAAACCAGAAGACAAAAAAGAAGCACCAGTAGTAGATACAACAAACGGCAAAGATACTGTAGGAATTAAAGCAACAAATACTGAGAAAGCTAAAGAATCTAATTCGATTGTAAATTCAGGTTCTAGAGATGAACGTAATGGAAAATCGTTGAATACAAATAATCCATTCCGTACAGACTCTACTACAACAGATACAGATGCTTCAGCCAATCAAACATATACTGCACCAGCAGCTAATGCGAATTTAGCGACATTATCGAATGAATTAAAAAATCTACCAAATTTTATTGAAAATAATAAAAAAGTTCAAGATATGGATACTTTAGGGAATGCTCTAAATGTTGAAAAAGGTAGTGTCACTGAAATTAATGAATTCGGTGGATGGAAGGCAGTTGGCGATACTGGTAAATTTGCAATTGCTAGAAAAACAGAAGCTGGCGTATTTCCAATCGAAACAGTTAATACAGTATGGGCAGAGAGTACTAAATCATATGTTACATGGGTATTAGAACAGTCTTTCAATAGAGATAGTGACTATATGTTATTCCTATCCAAAGTAAGAACAAAGGCTAGTAGTACTGAAGAAGCTTACGATAATTCTACTTATGTTTCTACAGGTCTAGGAAATAAAATAGCTAAAGGTGTTAAAGGATTTGATGGAATACAAAAAACATTTAAAGCCTATTCAAAAGAACATGGATCTAAAGTAATTGTGTCATTTAAGACTGGATATACTGGAGATATTGATGGTACTAAAGCACAATATAAAGTAGAAGTAATTATTAACCGTAATGGACAAGAAGAAAAATTATATAATCAAACATTTACACCAGAAGTATCCAAAACAAATACTGAGATGACGGTAGTAAAAGCAAGTGATGGAAAAAATAGTCCTCAAAACTTTAGTACACCAGGAACTCCAGTTCCCACAAAAGCGGAACTAGAAGCAAAAATGGCCAATAATAAACCAAATGGTACGGGAGGAACATTTAAAAGTAAGGAGATTGATTTACCTGAAGGTGTTACTGAGTATACAGTACGTATTAGCTCAGCTGATAATCAACGTTTAGGAATGGGATATCAATCACCATATAGACACTATGCTCTTCCAGTAACTGGATTAGATTTCAATATTGATCAAGATACTGGTGCAATCGCAAAAGATTTATTATCTCGTATTTATGATAAGTTAAAAGCAACTGAAACAGCTGATACAGATGGAAAAACAAATGAAACAAAAGCTGCGTATTTAACTGAATTAGAAAATATTAAGACACTTGTAACAAGTACGGATGTTAAGAAAACAGCAGAATATAAAGAAGCTTTAGAATCTATTTTATCGAAGCAATTAGCATTAAGAGTTGATAAAACAGGTTTAACAGATTCAAAAGCTTTACTTGATGGTTTAGTGAATGAAGATCCAACGCCAGGGAAAACTCAAGATACAGCTACTGCTTATAATGCAACAAAACAAGAAGCAATAAAAGCTATTGAAGCAGCAAAAACAGTTATTGAAAATGAAAATGCAACTGTGGCTCAAGTAAGAGAAGCTCTAGCAACAGTTAATGCTAAAAAAACAGCTTTACAACAAGCTAAAGATGGCTTAATAGAAGCAGCAACAGCAGAAGAGAAAGCTAAATTAAAAGCAGATGCAGATTCATTAGTAAAAGCTGATACTACAGGTAAAACGCCAAATAGTATCGAAGCTTATAATAGAAAATATGAAGAACTAAAAGCACAATTAGAAGCTGCAAAAACAGAAGCTGCAGCAGTATTAGCAAAAGAAAATAATGCATCTAAAACAGAAGCACAAGCAGCTCAAACAAAAGTAGATGCTGCAAAAGCAGAGTTAACAAAAGCCGCAGAATTATTAGTCAATAAAGCTGACAAAACAGAATTAACAAACGCAAAAGCAGCGTTAAACACTTTAGCAACAGAAACAGATCCAACAACAGGAAAAACTGCAGATAGTGCAAAAGCATATAATGATGCGAAAACAGCTGCACAAGAAGCGATTCAAGAAGCAGAAACAGTTATTAATGACGAAAATGCAACACCAGAACGAGTATCTGCAGCTTTAGAGAAAGTAAATGCAAAAAAAGCAGCTTTACAACAAGCTAAAGATGGCTTAATAGAAGCAGCAACAGCAGAAGAAAAAGCTAAATTAAAAGCAGATGCAGCTTCATTAGTAAAAGCTGAAACTACTGGAAAAACACCAAATAGTATTGAAGCTTATAATAGAAAATATGAAGAACTAAAAGCACAATTAGAAGCTGCTAAGACAGAAGCTGCAGCAGTATTAGCAAAAGAAAATAATGCATCAAAAACAGAAGCACAAGCAGCACAAACAAAAGTAGATGATGTAAAAACAGAATTAGAAAATGCTAAAAACCTTCTTGTAGAAGCAGCAACAGCAGAAGAAAAAACAAAATTAAAAACAGATTCTGAAGCATTGAAAAAAGCAGAAACAACTGGTAAAACAGCGGATAGTATTAAAGCATATGAAACAGAATATGAAAAATTAAAAGCACAATTAGAAGAAGCGAAAGCAGCAGCTGCCGCAGTAGAAGCAAAAGGTGATAATGCAACAAAAGCAGAAGCACAAGAAGCACAAGCGAAAGTAGATGCAGCGAAAAAAGCTTTAGAAAAAGCAGCGGAATTGTTGAAAGATAAAGAAGATAAAACAGAGTTAACAAAAGCAAAAGAAGCATTAAGCACTTTAGTATCAGAAGCAGATCCAACAACAGGAAAAACTGCCGATAGTGCTAAATCATACAATGATGCAAAAACTGCTGCAGAAGAAGCGATTAAAGCAGCAGAAACTGTTATTAATGATGAAAATGCTACTCATGACCAAGTAACAGAAGCTTTAAATAAAGTAAACGAGAAAAAAGCGGCATTAGAAGCAGCAAAACAAGCTTTAGTAGAAGCAGCAACAGCAGAAGAAAAAGCTAAGTTAAAAGCAGATGCAGATTCATTAGTAAAAGCTGATACTACTGGAAAAACACCAAATAGTATTGCAGCCTATAATACAAAATATGAAGCTCTAAAAGCACAATTAGATGCAGCTAAAACAGAAGCAGCAAAAGTCTTAGCAAAAGAAAATAATGCCTCTAAAGCAGAAGCACAAGCAGCTCAAGCGAAAGTAGACGCAGCGAAAGCGGAATTAACAAAAGCAGCAGAATTATTAGTGAACAAAGCTGATAAAACTGAGTTAACTAAAGCAAAAGAAGCATTAAGCACTTTAGCATCAGAAGCAGATCCAACAACAGGAAAAACTGTGGATAGTGCAAAAGCATATAATGATGCGAAAACAGCTGCAATAGAAGCAATTGAAGCAGCAGAAATGGTTATTAATGATGAAAATGCCACTCAGGAGCAAGTAACAGAAGCTTTAAATAAAGTAAATGAGAAAAAGGCAGCATTAGAAGCAGCAAAACAAGCTTTAGTAGAAGCAGCAACAGTAGAAGAAAAAGCTAAATTAAAAGCTGACTCAGCTTTATTGATGAAGGCTGATGAGACAGGTAAAACACCAGATAGTATTGCAGCATATGAAGCAGAATATGAAAAACTAAAAGCACAATTAGAAGAAGCAAAAGTAGAGGCAGAAAAAGTTTTAGCAAAAGAAAACAATGCAACAAAAGAGGAAGTTAAAGCAGCTCAAGCAAAAGTAGATGTAGTGAAAAAAGCTTTAGAAAAAGCAGCAGAATTGTTAAAAGACTTAGTAGATAAGACAAAATTAACAACTGAAGCAACAACAGATGCAGAGGAAACAAAAGGAAGCCCAGCATATTACAATGCAGATGAAGCTAAGAAAGCAGCATACGATAAAGCATTATCTGAAGCGAAAAAAGTGTTAGAAAATGATAAAGCAACACAAGCAGAAGTAAATGCAGCCCTAAAAGCATTAGAAGAAGCAAAAGCAGCATTAAACGGACAACCAACGAATAAAGATGCTTTAACAAAAGCAGCAACAACAGATGCAGAGGAAACAAAAGGAAGCCCAGCATATTACAATGCAGAT
>NZ_CAUTDQ010000005.1:0-60103 GCF_963537375.1 uncultured Gemella sp. | reverse complement strand
CAGGATTTACTCTTCTTTTTTTATATTTTGTCTCACATCAATTGTAACACTACATAGACAACAGTTCTAATATTTTTATTTTCCTTTAAAAAAACTGGGAAATTTGATATAATAATAAAGATACCTATATAGTTAGAGTTACTTTTAAGGGTATTATAAAAACGAAAAAGGAGTGTTAATTTGGATAATAACATTTCAGATTTATTGACAAAAGAAATTGCAAAAGCAATGTTAAATAGATTTTTCTTTAAAGAACCTAGTAATTTAAAAATATTTGCATATTCAGTTGGTTATATATTATTAATATTATTAGGAACACTACTAAATATTGAAATTGTTGCAGCATTTCTTTCTGTGTTTCCTCTTACATATGTACTCGGAGCTAAAGGATTGAAATTGTATCTTCCGTTAATTGCTTCAGGGGGGATAATATTAGCACTGTTAGGATCTCCAATAATGATGTTTTGGTTTGGGATTCACATGGCTGTTGCATATATAATATATAAAACCATAGATTTACGTTTTTCGAAGTTATTTTTAGTGGTAGCAATAGCTACAGTATTATTTTTAGGAATTGCTATATATGTATTTTTATCTATAAGATTAGGAAATATAACTATAGATAGTAAACAGATTTTGGAGTTTATTAATAACTATGTAAATTCAATGGTAGAGATGAATCAAAATGTAGATAAAAATTTAGTTTTAGAAAGTTTCTCAAGTATGCAGAGAACATTTCCAGTAACTTTATATATAATGTTATTTGTATATAGTTTAGCAATTGTACAATATACGCTTTCTTTATTAGCTAGAGAATATGTGATTATTCCAGCTTTTCCAAAATTTAGTCGTATAACATTAAGTTCAAAAAGTGGATATATATACATTGGAGTTTCTTTAATCACATTGTTATTTGAGATGGAATTAGATGAAAATAAATATAGTTTCTGGAATATATTGTTTCAAAATATATCAGGTGTACTAGCATTAGCATTTATTCTAAATGGTTTATTTACAGCATATTTCTTTATCGAACAAAAAACTAAGAATAAGGTCACTATAGCAAAACCAATTACATTTGTTTTAATGTTGATCTTCAGTCCGATTTTTGAATTACTTGGATTTATAGATAGTATATTCAAGTTAAGAGAAGGTTATATTATTATGAAGAAGGGGGAATAGATATGAATGGAAAAAGAAAATATGAATTGATAATTTCAACTATTTTTCTAATAGGAGCAATACTTTGCGGAATATTTGATATTTTTAGTTTAGTTATTTATTTATTGATAGGTCTTTTAATCTTCGTATTCTATATTCTTCAGAAGAAAAAAGCTGTAGAACAGATGGAAAGGTATATTAGTAAATTAACTAATAGAATAAAAGATTCATCAGAAAAAGGAATTAATAAGTTTCCTATTGGTATAATTGTAATAGATGAAAATAAGAATATTGAATGGGCTAATAACTTTATCTATAAAAATATTAAAGTTGAAGAGATAAAAGGTCTAAATATCTTAGAACTTATGCCGGAAATTTCAGAGTTATTTGAACTGGAAACTCCGGTAGATAATCAGTTTGAAATCTTTGGTAAATTTTATAAAGTTAACTATCAAAAAGATAGTGGTTATATTTACTTCTTTGATATTACAGAAAGTAAAGTTGTTATGCAGAGATTTAGAGATACAAGGCCTATTATTCTTAATCTAAGTCTTGATAATTATGAAGATGTTTATGATTCGTTAGAAGATGAAGTAGCGAGTAGATTAGATGCTACTGTAGTTGTTACTTTAACAGATTGGGCTAAGAAAAATAGTATTTATCTAAAAAGAATCGATGACGATAGATTTATTGGACTTTTAAATGTAAAAGATTTAAAGAAAATAGAAAAAGAAAAATTCCAGATTTTAGATACTATTAGAAATCTAAAAGAAGAATTCGATGCACCTATTACTTTAAGTATAGGTGTGGGTATGGGAACTGACTTCTTACCGGAATTAGGAGAACTTGCGAAGAGTTCACTTGATTTAGCTTTAGGGCGTGGTGGCGACCAGGTTGCTATGAAAGATGTTGATGGTACGATTAGATTTTATGGTGGTAAAACAAACCCACAAGAAAAACGTACTAGAATTAAGGCGCGTGTTGTATCTAATGCGTTAGCTGATATTGTAAGTGATAGTGATAAAATAATCGTAATGGGGCATAAACGTCCTGACTTTGATGCTGTTGGAGCTTGTGTAGGTATTTACACATTTTCTAAAATAGTAGGTAAAGAATGTTACATTATTTTAAATGATAGTGACAGAGACGAAACAATTCAAAAAGTAATGTTTGAAATTAATAATTCGGATGAACAGTTGTCAAAAGTGTTTGTCGATAGCGATGAAGCTTGGGAACTTATGACTCCTCAAACAACATTAATCGTTGTAGATACTTCTGATGCATCACGTGTTATTGATGCTGCGATACTATCTAAGGCTAATAGAAAAGTTATTATTGATCACCATAGACGTGGTGAGGATATAATTACTAATCCGTTGTTAACTTACATTGAACCTTATGCATCATCTGCATCGGAATTAATCG
The DNA here is from genome assembly GCF_963537375.1 of uncultured Gemella sp. Taxonomy (GTDB): domain Bacteria; phylum Bacillota; class Bacilli; order Staphylococcales; family Gemellaceae; genus Gemella. Next base: position 57,517 of record NZ_CAUTDQ010000005.1, on the reverse strand, counting down.
CAGAATTAATAGAGTATCAAACTAAAATAGAAAAAATCACTCCTATCGCAGCAACAATCATGCTTGGTGGAATAGTGGTAGATACTCAAAACTTCTCAATAAGAACTGGTTCTAGAACATTTGATGCAGCTGCTTATTTACGAAGTAATGGAGCTGATCCAACAAGAGTAAAAACAATTCTAAAAGAACCGTTTGAGAACTTTATGAATAGGGTAGAAATTATTAATAATTCTATTCAAAAATCACCAGAAATTATCATGGCAAAAGCCCCTGAAGATAAATATTATACTAATGTAATGCTTGCTCAAAGTGCAGACTTACTTCTAACTCTTAAAGGAATTGAATGTAGTTTTGCTATAGGATATTTAGAAGAAGGTAAAGTTGGAATTTCAGCAAGATCATTAGGTAATATAAATGTTCAATTAATTATGGAGGAGCTTGGTGGTGGAGGTCATCTTGCCAACGCAGCAACTCAAATAGAGGGAATTAATTTAGACGAAGCTTTAGAGCGACTAAATGATGCTATCGATAAAATATTATCATAAAATAAAAACATAGATAAAAGGAGAAATTGTAATGAAAGTTATATTTTTAGAAGACGTTAAAGGAAAAGGTAAAAAAGGAGATGTTAAGGAAATTGCTGATGGATATGCAAAATTCTTAATAACAAATAAAAAAGCTGTAGCAGCAACTAATGCTAATATGGCAACACTTAAAGGACAACAAAAACGTGTTGAAAAAGACAAACAAGAAGAATTAGTTCAAGCTAACTTACTTGCAAAACAATTAGAAGGTCTTGAAGTGACAATCAAAGTTAAATCTGGAGAAGGTGGAAGATTATTCGGATCAGTATCTTCTAAACAAATTGTTGAAGAACTTAAGAAACAACACGACCTTAAAGTTGATAAGAAAAAAATCGACTTACCACACGGTATCCAATCTTTAGGATATACAAATGTTAAAATCAAACTACACAACCAAGTAGAAGGAACTATTAAAGTTCATGTGGTGGAGCAATAGTAAATAATTTGAAGGTGACAATATGAAATATCACATAGATTCTGTTGTAATGGCAGAACAATCGTTATTAGGGGCTCTGATGCAAGAGCCAGAGAAATTAATAGAAGTCAAAGCAACGGTTGATCCGGAAGACTTTTATGATGAACGAAATAAAGATATTTATAGTGCTATTTTACGTTTAGATGAAATGGAAATAATACCTGACACCACTACGATTTTTGAAGAAATAAATAATAGTGGGGCATTCAGAACAGTGGATGCCTCATTATATATAGTGGACTTGTATGATATTACTCCAAGTTCTCGTAATATTATGCACTATGCGAATTTAGTAAAAAGATATTCGATATATAGAGAAATTCGAGCAGCACTTTTAAATAGTACTGAAGAGATGAATCAAGGTAATGCTGACATAGACTCTTTAACTGCTACATTATTCGATCAAGTTGAACGTGCGATGGAACGAGCGAAAACATCTCAGTTTAAAAATATGAAAGATGTTACTGATGAAGTTTTTAAAGAAATCTTGGCTCGTATGGCTGGAGAAGGTCAGAATGTTGCTGTACCTACAGGATATGGAGCATTAGACAAACTTGTAGGCTTTGGTAAAGGGGATTTAATTATCCTTGCAGCTCGTCCTGCGATGGGGAAAACAGCATTTGCGCTTAATATCGCACTTAATATCGCTGGGAAAAATCCTCGTTCAGAAGAAGAGAAGAGAACCGTGGCACTATTCTCATTAGAGATGGGTGCTGATCAACTTGTCTCTAGGATGATTTGTAGTGAAGGAATGATAGATTCTGAAAAAATCAAAAAAGGTGATTTAGATAATGATGATCTAATGAAACTTGAAACAGCTGTTCATTTCTTAAATCAAAAAAATGTCTTTATTGAAGATAGTGCTTTTATCAAAGTAAATGAAGTAAAAGCAAAATGTAAGTTATTAAAAGCAGAACATGGTCTAGATCTTGTTGTTATCGATTATCTTCAGCTTCTTCAAGGAAGTAAGAGAACTGATAATAGGCAACAAGAGGTATCTGAGATTTCTCGTAGCTTAAAACAAATGGCTAGGGAACTAGAATGTCCTGTTATCGCATTATCTCAGCTATCTCGTAGTGTTGAATCTAGACAAGATAAACGCCCTATGATGAGTGACCTTAGGGAATCTGGAAGTATTGAGCAAGATGCTGATATAGTTTCATTCTTATACCGTGGGGACTATTATAGAAGTGAAGATGCCGATGAAAATGAACACCAAGAAACAAGTGATGTTTCAACTATTGAAGTAATTATTGCTAAAAATAGGCATGGACAAACAGGTACTGCAGAACTTGCATTTATGAAACGATACAATAAATTCGTATCGAAAACTTATGCTGAATAGGAGGGAAAGTAATGACGAATAGAGATACTAATTCTCAAAACAATGAATTTAATAATGATTTAAATGGTTATTATGATCAAAATGGAAACTTTATTCCTTATGGATATTATGACGAGAATGGGAACTATATATCAAACGGTTATTATGACCAAGATGGAAACTTTATTCCGAATGGCTACTATGATCCAAATGGAAACTACATTTCAAATGGTTATTACGATCAAAATGGTAATTTTATTCAAAATGATGGAAATAATCAAAATAATAATGAATTTGCACCTGCGGGTTATTATGATCAAAATGGATTCTTTATGACAAATGGTTATTACGACCAAGAGGGGAATTATATTGAGAATGATCAAACTAATTTTGAGCAAGGAGTAAATGGTCAATATGATCAGTTTGCTAATAATAATTTCCAAGGAAATGATAATTATTCTAATGTAAATCAAGAAAATACTGATGAACAAAACAAGGAAACTAAAAAAGAGAAACCTAAGAAGAAGTCATCAAAACTTGGATTTATAGTTGCATTTCTTTTAATATGTGTTATTGCTGCGGGAGTTTATTATTTTAAATTCTACAAGAAAGATGATAAGGTAGTTCACCTAGATCAATATAAGGTTGAATTAGCCGCATATGGTACTAACAGACAAGGTAAAGTAAATGTTGATATAGTAGAAATTCCAGAAGTAAAAGATGCAGATGATAACATCAAGAAATTCTTGAAAAAACCTGAGATTAAATATACTCCTACAGAAAACCTAGAAAACGGAAGTAAAGTAGATGTAGAGATTACTCTTAATAAAGATGAAGCTCAGAAAAAAGGTCTGAAAGTTAGCGGAACATTCAAACGTACTCTAACTGTTACTGGATTATCTGAAGAAAAAACAGAGAAAAAAGAAGAAGTTAAAACTACAAGTACAGCTTATTGGAATAAAAACAAAGGTGATAAACTTTATCAATTTGTGAAAAGTTGGGAAAAATCTTTAAACCAAAGTTATAAAGAGTATACACCTGATAATAGAGTTAATTTTTATGGATTAAAACTTCCAGGTGAAACAGAAACTGTTGGGAATGCTCGCCTTGTATTAGAAGGTGATAAGTTAGTTAATATGAAGTGGTCGCCAGAAGGGAATTATAAAGATGTGTATAATATAGTTGCTGTATTTTCTGATGTAGGAACATCAGGAAAGAATCACTTTTTCCATTTATATTATTTTACTATTTTAAATGGTGAACCAATAGTATTGATAACTGAACAAACTCAAGGAAATGACAAAGGATATGTTTACTTTAGAAGAACTGCTAATGTAGACTTGCAAAAAGGGTTTGAAAATATAGTTAAGAGTTCATAATAATAGGCTAGGGACAGATAGCGAAAGTGTTGTTTATCTCTGGCCTTTTACAAAAATATTATAATAAAGTTTTGGAGGACAAAATATGAATTTTAAAAATAAAAGGTTGATATCAACAGTAATTGTTGTTGTCTTAGTAGTGTTTTCACTGATTAAAGGAACTATATCGTCAAGTAATAATAATAAAAAAGATGAGTCAGAATTAAACGGCTATTTAACAGAGTTTTTACAGGAGCAAAGTATTACTAAGTTAACTCTCAAAAAAGGAGATGGTAGCCAAGTAATTCAAAAGATTTCTATTGAAGGTGAAATTAATTCTGAAATGACGAATACTTATTCACGAGGATCTGTATTGAATCAAATTAAAGAGGCAAAAGGTAATCAGAATGTAAAAGCGATATTACTATCAGTAAATTCTCCTGGTGGAGGAGTTTATGAAACTGCTGAATTATATAACGCATTAAAAAATAGTGGTAAGGATGTTTATGTTTCAATGAAGAAAACAGCTGCTTCGGGTGGATATTATGTATCTACACCAGCTAAGAAAATCTTTGTGAATACTGAAACAACTACCGGTTCTTTAGGGGTGATCATGAGTTATGTATCTGCACAAAAATTCCTAAATGATCACGGAATTAAACAAGAAACTGTTCGTTCTGGAGATCAAAAAGCAGTAGGTGGTTTAACTGAAGACTTACCAGAATCAACTAGAAAAATCTTACAAGAACAAAACAAAGAAGCATATGAAAGATTTGTAAAAGCTATAGCTGAAGGTAGACACTTAAGTGAAGATGAAGTTAAGAAACTTGCTGATGGAAGAACATATACAGGAACTCAAGCTGTAGCGAACAAACTAGCTGATAAAATTGGTACGGAAGATGAGCTTATTGATTTAATAAAAGAAGAAAAAGGATTATCTAATCCAACTGTAATTGAATTAAGAGCTGATAAAACTGCAGAAAGTTTAATTTCTAGATTTGTTAAAGCTACAACAAAAAGTTTTATCTCTGAATTAAATAGTGAAGTGAATTCAAATAAAGTAGAACGTAGTTACTTAGGATAAGGAGGTTTTTACATGAATAATGAATTTAATAATAATAAACCTTCAAATGATCCTCTTCTAACTGAAACTTCAGAAGCGGTGACGAATGATACGATACAAAATGAACAATCTACTATTGAGAATGAAGATGCTAAAGTAACGGAAGAAAAAGTTGATAAAAAAGAAAAAGATCTTTCGTTGCCAACAACAATGGAAGATTATATAAAACTTTCGAAAAATTTCTATGCAGGTTTTTGGGTTAGATTTGTTGCATATTTAATCGATATGATTGTTATTTATGCGGTAGCTAGTTTGTTGAATACCTTTAGTTTTGGTCTTTTGAATAAGCAACTAGATTTCCCAATATTAGGAGAAGAATCTCTTAGTTATGTTATCGTTATGTTTACTTATTTTATAGCGATGACTTACTTCTTTACTCAAACTTTAGGTAAGATGATTATGAAGATAAAAGTAGAAACTAATAAAGGTGATAAGCTGAGTTTCTCTGATGTGGTTTATCGCGAATTGATTGGTAGATTACTAACAATATTTTTGGCGTATATCCCATATATAGCAGTTGCTTTTACTAATAAGAGAAAAGGACTTCACGATTTTATCGCTGATACTGTAGTAGTCAAAGAAGATTTCTCTAAACTTCGTCGTCAGATGAATGAAAAATTAGAAAGTAAAAATTAAATAAGTTTTAAAGCTGTAGATTTTAATTAATCTATAGCTTTTTTTATTAATGGTTTTAGCTAGTTGAGAAGATGAAGTCTCGACTACAAAAAACACCCACTATGAGGTGATTACTCTCCAAAATCGATTTCTACGAAATGACGATTTTTGAGTCACTCACTATATCATAATGATACCTGTTATTGATTATCGAGGATAATATTGACTAAAGTTTTAGATGGTAGTATACTTAAATTACAAAAAGGACTACAGTTGTAGATTTAAAAAATATCTGAAGTTAGGTGTGATTGGTATATGAGTAAAAGTGAGACATATATAGTTGAGGGGATGAGTTGTGCTTCTTGTGCTGCGCATATTGAAGATAGCTTAAAACAGATTGATAATTTATCTGATGTTAATGTGAATCTTGCAACAAGTAAACTTACTCTTGTTAGAGGAGAAGGAATAGATAGAACTGAAGTAGAGAAAATTGTAGAGAAATTAGGATATAAGCTAACTTATGTTTCTAGTATTGATGAAAGAACATTTATCCTAGAGGGGATGAGTTGTGCTTCTTGTGCGAAAAATATAGAAGATACAGTATCATCTTTAGATGGGATAGAAAAGGCTGTTGTAAATTTTGCTACTGAAAAGATGGTTGTAAAATTCGATAAAGAAAAATTAAGTGTTGCTGAAATAGAGAAAAAAGTAGAAGAAGCTGGGTATAAAGCGAAATTAGAGATAGATAATTCGGTAGACGACCAAGCTGAAAAAAAACAACAAGAAATAGACGGTATTTGGAAAAGATTTATTTATTCGGCTATATTTGCAGTACCTGTATTATACATAGCGATGGCTGAGATGGTAGGGTTACCTACGTTGGGAAGTTTAAGTCCGATGGGGAATCCAAAGTTATTTTCAACAGTACAACTAATTCTAGTGCTACCTGTTTTGTATCTTGGAAGAAAATTCTTTAGCGTTGGTATTAAAACACTACTCAGAAGAAAACCTAATATGGATACTTTAGTAGCGTTAGGAGCTGGAGCTGCATTTTTATATAGTGTTTATTCAACGGTTTTAGTGTATTCAGGTGATGCACACGCGGCTATGCATTTATATTATGAATCAGCTGCAGTAATATTAACACTAATTACACTAGGAAAATACTTCGAAGGGGTATCAAAAAGTCGTACTACAAATGCTATAAGTAAATTGGTTGGATTAGTACCGAAAACAGCTAATTTAATTAAAGATGGCGAAGAACATGTAGTAGCGGTAGATGAAATATCTACAGGTGATATACTACTTGTTCGTCCTGGTGAAAAAGTACCTCTTGATGGAGTCGTGATTGAAGGTCGTTCGACTGTAGATGAATCGATGTTAACAGGGGAAAGTATCCCAGTAGAAAAAGACATAAATAGTAAAGTTGTCGGAGCTAGTATTAATAAAACAGGTGTTTTTAAAATGAAAGTTACTAAAGTGGGAAAAGACACTACTTTATCACAGATTATTAAACTTGTTGAAGATGCTCAAAATTCTAAAGCTCCGATCGCAAAACTTGCTGATAAAATTTCAGGAGTATTTGTTCCTATTGTTATTGTTTTAGCACTAATAGCTGGAATTTTATGGTACTTTGTTGGAGATGCATCTTGGAGTTTTTCTCTAAAAATTATTATCGCAGTGCTTGTTATTGCTTGTCCTTGTGCCTTAGGTTTAGCTACACCGACAGCTATAATGGTAGGTACAGGTAAGGGAGCTGAACACGGTATTTTAATAAAAAGTTCAGAAGCTCTGCAGTTAGCTAAAGAGGTCAATACTGTAGTATTTGATAAAACTGGAACATTGACAGAAGGTAAAATTTCAGTAACTGATATAATGACATTTAATAATTTATCTGAAGAAGTTCTATTGCAACTTGCAGCGAGTGTAGAATATCTTTCAGAACACCCATTAGGTCTAGCTATAGTAGATGAAGCTAAAAATAGAAATTTAGAGCTGTTAGAAGTTAAAGAATTTAGTTCATTAACAGGATTAGGTATTTCATCAATGGTTGATGGAAAGTCAGTACTTATCGGTAATGAAAAACTAATGTTGGAAAATAATATTGTTACAAAAGATTCAGTTGAAAAAGCAGAAAAATATGCTTCTGAAGGGAAAACACCATTATTCATAGCTGTAGACTCTGAACTAGCTGGAATTATAGCTGTTGCTGATCAAATAAAAGCAAGTAGTTTAGAAACTGTTGAAAAATTACATAGCTTAGGGTTAGAGGTAGTTATGTTGACTGGTGACAATAAAAAAACTGCGAAAGTAATTGCAGAAAAATTAACAATAGACAAAGTTGTTAGTGAAGTTTTACCAGAAGATAAAGCAAATGAAATCAAAAAACTTCAAGCTCAAGGTAAAAAGGTAGCAATGGTCGGTGATGGTATTAATGATGCCCCAGCACTAGTACAAGCAGAAGTCGGAATAGCAGTAGGAACAGGAACGGATGTAGCAATCGATGCGGCAGATATAGTGCTAATGAAACCTGACTTAAATTCTGTTGTTAATGCTATAGTTTTAAGTAAAAAAACTATAACAAATATTAAAGAAAATCTATTCTGGGCATTCTTCTATAATGTTATAGGTATTCCTTTTGCGATGGGAGTATTCTATATATTCGGAGGACCGTTGTTAAATCCGATGTTGGCAGGAGCTGCAATGAGTTTTAGTTCTATATCTGTAGTATTAAATGCTTTAAGATTAAAAAGAGTAAAATTAAATTAATAAAAAGAAAGAAGGATTAATCATGAAAAATGAATATAGTATCGAAGGTGTAAAATGTGGTGGTTGTGTCGCTGCAGTTAAAGAAAGGTTATCAAAACTAGATAATGTTGATAATATAGAAGTTAATATTCAAGAAAAAATTGTCGTAGTTGAAGGAGAAGTATCAAAAGAAGATCTTCAAGCTGCATTAGAAGGAACAAATTTTAAAATAGATTAGCAAAAAATGGAATTGATTCGACAAATTTGATTTTTTTTGATATCGTGATTTGGAGTAAATCCTAATAAATAAATACCTTAGAATTAGTTATAATCCTAATTCTGAGGTATTTTTGTGTTCAATATGAATATTTATTTGTCGTATCCTAAATATCCGATTGCTATAGCTTTAGGTCCTGCATGAGATCCAATTACAGGTGATATGATTTCTGTTTCTACTTCGATTTCTCCGAAAGTTTTTTTAATCGAAGATAATGCTTTTTCTAATAATTCATCATTCGTATAAAGAACAAATAGACTCTTTGGATTATTTTCTTTTATTTCTTCACACATTTTTGAAAGAACTTTATTCATTCCTCTATGTTTTCCACTTACTGAAAGTAGACCATCTTTAATAGTTATAATAGGAAGAATATTTAATAGATTTGACAAAACGAACTGAGCTTTCGTAAGTCTCCCACCTGCGTATAAATATTGCATAGTTTCTACTGTTACAAGAACATTGTGTTGCTGTGAAAGCTCTATGTATCTTTTTTCTATATTTTCAAATGTTAAACTTCCTTCTTCGAATTCTTTAATAATTTTTTCGATTGCTATTCCTACCATTCTTGCTATTTGAAGAGTATCTATTATTTTAATTTCAATTCCATCAATAAGTTCTTTAGCTTGTACAAAAGAAGAGTATGTTCCGGATAATTTAGAAGAAACACTGAAAGCAACGATACGCTCAACACCTTGTTGCTTTAATTCTTCATAGACACTTAGTATTTTACCCACAGCTGGTTGGCTTGTGCTAGGTTTTTGTCCGTTATGTATCCTCTCGTAAAATTCATCAGGAGTAATAGTTACGTTATCCTCAAAAATTTCATCGTCAAGACGAACCTCTACTGGGATAACTGTAATTGGATTGTTATTCGCAAAATTTTTATTAATTTGTAATGCTGAATCGCACACAAAAGCTGTTTTCATAAATTTTAACCTCATGTTTTATTTTATATTCAAAATTATTGTAGCTTTACTACATTTTTATATAATACACTAAAAATAAAATTTTTTCAAATAAAAAGTGAAATAAAAAATTCACTTTTATATATAGATAAAGTGTTGGAAATTGAATAAAATAAATGTTAAGGTTTTAATAATATTGAAATAAATTTAGAAAGTTATATACTTTATCTCTAATTATATTTATATTTATTGATGGAGATATTTAACAACAATCAAAGAATGATAAAAAGCACCACTAAACCTATAATAAAAATGAATACTTAAGCTAGATTAATTTATGTTATAATGATATTAATACAAATAGATAGAAATAGGAGGGATAAATATGATTTTAGAAAATATTTCAGGCCCCCAGGACCTTAAAAAATTAACAATAGAAGAATTACATACTCTGGCCGATGAAACAAGAACGGTATTATTAGAAAAAATTAGTTCTCATGGAGGCCATAGTGGACCGAATTTAGGAATGGTAGAGATGACAGTTGCCTTACATCATGTATTTGATTCACCTGTAGATAAGATAATTTTTGATGTATCGCATCAAACTTATATTCATAAAATGCTAACAGGACGCCAAAAGGCATTTATAGATCCTAAACATTATGATGATGTTTCTGGATATACGAATCCAAAAGAAAGTGAGCATGATCTGTTTACTATTGGACATACCTCAACCTCATTATCGTTAGCAAGTGGGATTTTACATGCTAGAGATTTAAAGAATGAAAAAAGTAACGTTGTAGCGATTATTGGAGATGGAGCGCTATCTGGTGGAATGGCTTATGAAGGATTAAATACAATAGCTACACTTGGAACTAATGTAATAATTATTATAAATGATAATGATCAGTCGATTGCTAAAAATCCTAAAGGTGGTATATATACTGCATTAGAAAGGTTGCGTGAAACTAAGGGGCAGGCGACAAACAATATTTTTAAAGCCTTAGGATATGACTATCATTATTTAGAAGATGGTAATAACTTAGAGGAGATAATTTCACTGTTTAAAGAAGTAAAAGATATAGATCATCCAGTAGTATTACATATTTATACAGAAAAAGGGAAAGGTTTTGAACCTGCAGAACGAAATCATGAAAAATTCCATGCAGGAGGACCATTTAGTTTAGAAACAGGGGAGTATATTAAAAAAGGTACCGTGAGTCAAACATATAATGGTATCACTTCTGAATATTTAACGAGAAAATTAAATGAAGATCCACTAGCTGTCGTTATCAATGCAGGAACGCCAGGGATAGTTTTTAATAGAAAACTAAGAGAGCAATTGGGAAGCCAATTTGTAGATGTTGGTATTGCGGAAGAACAAGCAGTAACGATGACAACGGGACTAGCTAAAAATGGAGCAAAACCAGTGTGGGCTGTATTATCAACATTTTTACAGAGAACATATGATCAACTTTCTCATGATATGGCATTAAACAATCAAGCAGGGGTAGTATTAGTATACAGTGCTTCTATAAATTCAATGAATGATGAAAGTCACTTAGGATTTTTTGATATTCCACTTATATCGCATATACCAAACTTCGTATACTTAGCTCCTACTAATAAAGAAGAGCACTTGGCGATGTTAGAATGGGCAATTAACCAAAATGAACATCCAGTTGCTATACGTGTTCCTGTGGGGAGTGTTGTAGAAACTGGGAAAGAAGATAAAACAGATTATTCTATTTTAAATAAAAATAAAGTAGAAAAATTTGGAGAACAGGTTGCAATATTTGGAGTAGGTAATTTTTATAACTTAGCAGAGGAAGTTTCTGAACAATTGAAATTAGAACATAATATAGAGGCAACATTAGTAAATCCAAGATTTTTAACTGGTTTGGATAAAGAATTACTAAACTCTTTAAAAGAAAATCATAAATTGGTTGTAACGGTTGAAGATGGTATAGTAGAAGGTGGATACGGTCAAACTGTAGCGAGTTATTTAGGAAATACAGAATTGAAAGTACAAAACTACGGAATAAGTAAAAAATTCTATGATAGATATAATGTAGAAGAATTAATGAAAGAAAATGGCTTAACTGTAGAAAATATAGTAAAAAATATTATAGAGAGTCTGTAATTAAAGGAGCATCCCTATATTTTAGGGATGTTTTTTTAATAATTAAACCGTATGGTGTAGAAATTATGATAGGGTTGATCCAAAAGTTCTAAAATTTAACAAAGGTCATATGAGAACTCATAGACACAGTGGTTTATTGATATCTAATAAACTACTGCGATAAGTGGCTCGACAAAATTGATTTCTTTGAAATCACGATTTTTGAGTTACTCCCGATTTTCTAGCGGATTAAAGCGTTTTTCTTTTTAAGAGAAAATAACTGTATTAATTTTTTGAAACGTTAACATTATAATAAATGTAGGTGGTGAAGCAAATGGAGATTTTTAATTATGATAATAGAAGTTTGAGACTACTAAATATACTAGAATCTAACTTTTTAGTTCAGGATCAATATTTACTAGATGTATTAAAGGTAAGTTCAAAAACTATTAGTAATGAAATAAAATCTTTAAATGAATTATTTGAAGACTGTGCATACATAGAAAATAAAAATTCAAATTATAGTCTTTTTATTACAAAGTTAGAAGAATACTTAAAGAGAAAAAGATCTATATATGAAGCTAGTGTTAATTTTGATTCTAGTAAGGTAAGGCTAGTATATATATTTAAGACATTAGTTACATCGGGTGAAAGTACACTAATAGACGATTTAGCTTTTGAAATGATAGTAAGTAGAACAACTTTAAATTCCGATATAAAAAAATTAAATGACATTATAAGTAGTTATAATCTTGTTATAAAAGGAAAACCTAATACAGGTATTAAAGTAGTTGGTCTAGAAAAAGATATTAGAATTTTTATTTTAGAAAATATTTTTAATTATATGTACAAGGAAGATATTTTTGATAAAGATGATAATATGTTTTTTGATGAAACATTTGAAAAGTACAAAATTGATAAACAGGCAAAAGCTGAATTTTTCAGATACTTAACAGTGTCTTTAGATCGATTTGCTAATGGCTTTTATCTAGACTTTGAAAAAAAGCAATATGAAGAATTATTAAACAACTATGCACAACCTTTTATTAAAGAGATAAGAGATTATATAGAGAATAAATATAAGATAAACTTATCTACTGATGAAATCAAATTTTTAGCGATTTGCTTTGCTACGATGAGAGTTCCTACAAAAATAAATAAAATAAGAGAAAATCTAAAATATACTGAAGAGTATACAAAACTTGTTCAGGAAATTTTAGAAACAGTTGTTTACGAGTATGGACTTGAATTTGATACTTCGGATATAATTGAAGAATTTATCTATCATATATATTTCTTAATGGAACGATTAAAATACGGTGTTAGATATAACAACAATATGAAAGAGAAAATTAAAGAACAATATCCGGTATCATATAAAATTGCTAAAACTGCCAGTAAAGTAATTAATAATAAGTATAACTATATAGTTTCAGAAGATGAAATTAGTTATCTAGCAATATATTTTGAAACATTATTGAAGAAAATAAAAGTTCAATCTGAAAATCTAAGTATCTTGTTGATAACTAATTCAGGACCAGCATATAGCAAACTTATGATAAATGAAATAGAAAGTATAATAGTAAATTCACAAGTATCAGCATACACCACTTTTGAAAAAGTTGATTATAGTAAATTTAATATTATAATTTCTACTGAAGATATAAAGTTTGAAACAGAAACGCCGGTTATTTATCAAAATGAAATTTTAGATAAGATGTACTTGAAAAAAGAAATTAATTTTCTACAATATGTTAATAAAATGAATAATCCTAGTATTCGAGGAATGGAATCAGTATTGCTAAGCTCGATGAGAGAGGAGACATTTTTCAAATGTGATAGCAAAAAAACATATGCTGAAAATATTGATTTTATGATAGAAGAGTTAATAAAACAGCATTTAGTAGATGATAAGTTTTTAAAGAGAATCAGAGAAAGAGAAAAAAAATCGTCTATGATTTTTGAGAAAAATGTAGCATTTCCACATACGATAAATAAACTGGGAGATGATTTAATAATTGCTCTAGGGGTAAGTGAAAAAGGATTTAAGGATAATGAAGACTTAAAACTAATATTTATGGCGTGTGTACCTGAAGGAGAAAAAAATGGGTTGATTTTAGCTAAAACCTATGATGAATTAATTTCTATTATTAAAGATGAAAAATTAATTACAGACATATCTAAAATAGATAATTATGACTTATTAGTAAATTACTTTATAAAAAATACTAATTTATATAGATAGCAATTAGGAGGATATATGAATTTAATAGTTTTAGGAATACTCTTTATTTTAGCGTTTATTTTACAGTATGCTCTAACTTATGTTCAGTTAAATAGTTTTAAACGAAGCTATAGTAAACTTAGACGAATAGGTAGAGTAGTAATAGGAAGAAAAAAAGGTGCTGCGCGTGCGGGAGCGATTGTTATGTTAGCTATAGACGATAATGATAAGGTTATCACTGGAGAAGCTATGCAAGGAGTAACAGTACTTGCTAGATTTAAAAAATTTGAATATTTCAATGGTCTTAAAGTAGGGACTATAAATAGAGAAGATTGTAAAGCGATAAAACTATCAGCATCTTTAACTAGTGCAGTGCTTGACGGAGTTGTTAATTATAAAACAATTTCTGCTGGTGGACAGGTTGAAATGGAGCCAAGTCCATTTGGGAAATTAGCAAAAAAATTAAAATTAAATTAAATATTATAAGGAGGACAATATGGATTATATTGTTAAATTAGCATCAGGCTTTACAGGTTTATTTGACGAAGGTGCAAAAGTATTCGTAAGTTGGGTTGGAGGAATCGTACCGAAAGTATTATTACTACTTGTATTTATGAATGCATTAGTTGCTTTTATTGGACCACACAGAGTAGAAAAATTTGCTAAAGTGTGTTCTAAAAATGTAATTTTAGCTTACGGAATTTTACCATTCGTTTCTGCATTTATGTTAGCAAACCCTATGGCATTATCAATGGGTAAATTTTTACCAGAACGTATGAAACCTAGTTATTATGCATCTGCATCATATCACTGTCATACAAACAGTGGGATATTTCCACACATTAACGTTGGTGAAATTTTCATCTACTTAGGTATTGCAAATGGAATTACTCAATTAGGATTAGACGTTACACCATTAGCAATTAGATACCTTCTTGTAGGGTTAGTAATGAACTTCTTTGCTGGATGGGTTACAGATTTCACAACAAAAATAGTTATGAAACAACAAAAAATTGAATTAAGTAATGAATTAAAAGCGTAGGATTAGGAGAAATAATTATGACATACGGAACAATTAAAATAGAAAAAGGTAGTGGTGGTTTCGGTGGACCTTTAGTAGTAACTCCAAAACCAGGAAAAGATAAAATTTTATATATCACAGGTGGTGGAGCTGAACCTGAAATCGTAGAAAAAATCGTAAAATTAACAGGTGCTACTGCGGTTAATGGATTTAAAACATCAGTACCAGACGAAGAAATTTTCTTAGCAATTATTGACTGTGGTGGAACATTACGTTGTGGTATTTATCCACAAAAAAGAATTCCAACAGTTAACATTATGCCTGTTGGACCAAGTGGACCACTTGCTAAATTTATTAAAGAAGATATTTATGTTTCAGCTGTAGGATTAGACCAAATCTCATTAGCTGAAGGTAGTGAAGAAGTAGTAGTTGAGGAAAAAACTCAAGAAGAACCAAAACGTGAATTTAAATATAGTGCAGATAAAAAAGTTTCACAAAGTTTAGCAGAAAATGCTAAATCATCTGTTATTCAAAAAATCGGTATGGGTGCTGGTAAAGTAGTTCACACACTATATCAAGCTGCAAGAGATGCGGTTCAATCGATGATAACAACAATTTTACCATTTATGGCATTTGTTGCGATGTTAATAGGGGTTATCCAAGGATCTGGATTTGGTAACTGGTTTGCTAAATTATTAACTCCTCTAGCAGGAAATATTTTTGGATTAGTAGCTTTAGGATTTGTATGTTCTATTCCATTATTATCTGCGTTACTTGGCCCTGGTGCAGTAATTGCTCAAATTATCGGTACATTAATAGGGGTTGAAATTGGAAAAGGAACTATTCCACCACAATTAGCATTACCTGCATTATTTGCAATTAATACACAGTGTGCTTGTGATTTTATCCCAGTTGGTTTAGGTCTTGCAGAAGCAGAACCAGAAACAGTAGAAGTAGGGGTAGTATCAGTACTTTACTCAAGATTTATTATTGGGGTACCAAGGGTTATTGTAGCTTGGTTAGCAAGCTTTGGAATGTACTCTTAAAATTTTATAGGAAGCGGTCTTCGCTTCCTACATTAACGACATAGTCGACCGTAAATGAAGGAAATAAAAAATAAGCAAAGGAAGAATGAGTATGATAATTTATGAAAATACAATAAAAAGTAAAGGAAGTCTTGTAGGTGAATTTGGTGATGGGATGTTTATCCTTTTTGGAGATAATGCACCAGATATGTTAAAAGATTATTGTTATGGAATTGATGTAGTACCTACTAATACAACTATTGAAGTAGGTCAAACATTAAAAGTAGATGGAGAAGAGTTTGAAATTCTTGGTGTAGGTGATGTAGCTGAGAAAAATCTAGTAGACTTAGGACATCTGACAGTTCATTTTTCAGGAGATTTAGATAACCTATTACCAGGGGCAATCGTAGTGGAAGAAAAAAGCTGTCCTGCAATTGATATAAATACAAAAATTACAATAGAAAAATAATAATTAAGGAGAAATAATTATGAGTTGGTTAAATTTAGAAGGAAAAACAGTAGTAGTAACAGGAGGAGCATCAGGAATTGGAGCAGCAGTAGTTGATGAATTCTTAAATCAAGGATGTAACGTAGTAGTAAGTGACTTAGCAGAAAAAGAGTCTGATAATGATAAATTACTATATGTTAAATGTGATGTAACTAAGAGAAGCGATGTTAAAGAAGTTGTAGCTAAAACTTTAGAAAAATTTGGAACAATCGATATTCTCGTAAATAATGCTGGAATTAATATTCCTCGTTTATTAGTAGATAAAAATGATCCTGAAGGGAAATATGAGTTTAGTGACGAAGTATACGACAAAATTATGGATATAAATGTAAAAGGTCTATTTATCTTCTCTCAAGAAGTTGGACGTGTACTTGTAGCTAAAGGTAGCGGTGTAATAGTAAATATGTCATCAGAATCTGGTTTAGAAGGATCAGAAGGTCAAAGTATTTATGCAGCAAGTAAAAATGCTGTAAACTCACTTACACGTTCTTGGGCAAAAGAACTAGGTAAATTAGGAGTTAGAGTAGTAGGTGTAGCTCCTGGTATATTAGAAGCTACAGGACTTAGAACATTAGCTTACGAAGAAGCCTTAGCTTATACTCGTGGTGTAACAGTAGAACAAATTCGTGCGGGGTATACAAGTACAAAAACTACTCCACTAGGAAGAGATGGTAAATTATCAGAAGTTGCGGATTTAGTTGCATACGTAGCAAGTAATAGAGCAAGTTATGTTCATGGTGTTACGTATAATGTAGCGGGTGGAAAAACAAGAGGTTAATAGATGAAATAGGGTTAACCCCAAAGTCCTAGATTCTAAAAAAGTTTACAAGAAAACTCATAGACGCAGTGGTTTATTGATATCTAAATTCGCTTTATAAAAGCTTTTTAGATATCTAATAAACTGTGCGGGGGTGACTCGACAAAATCGATTTCTACGAAATCGCGATTTTTGAGTCACTCCCATTTTTTGTAGTTTGTGATTTTTTATTATTTCTATTATAATGATTGTAAAGAGTAAAAAGTGAGGTTGGTTAAATGGATATAAAAGCTGTGTTATTTGATATGGATGGACTAATGGTTGATACGGAAAGCTTAGCAACTGAAGCATTTATTCATAGTGCCAAAAAGCAAGGATATGATATGACAAAAGAAGAAACACTTTTGGTATTGGGATTTACTACGAAAAGTATTTATGAGTTTTGGGAGAATTATTTTAAAAATTCTGATGTTAGTGGAAAACAACTAGTAGATGATCATTATAAATATATAGAAAATATTTTATTTACTATAGGGCCAAGGAAAATGCCATATATCGAAGAGTTATTAAAATATTTGAAAGAAAGTAATTATAAAGTTGCCGTAGCTTCTTCATCAAATATGGATCATATAATTAACAATATGGAAAAAACAGGATTGAAGAAATATATAGATGAGTTTGCTAGTGGAGCTGAGGTTGAAAATGGTAAGCCAGCACCAGATGTATTCTTATTGGCTGCAGAACGTCTAGGAGTTGAACCAGAAGAGTGTTTAGTTTTAGAAGATTCAAAAGCGGGAGTAATAGCGGGTAGTTCTGCAGGAGCTAAGGTTATTATGGTTCCCGATATGTTTAAACCAGATGAAGAGTGTAAAGAAAGAACTCATAGAATTGTTGGGAATCTAGGAGAAGTTATAAGTATTTTAGAGGAGAAAAATAATGAAAATTTTAATAGATAGTGCAGATGTAGAAAAAATTAAAGAAATATCGAAATATAGAGAGATAACAGGGATAACGACTAATCCAACAATATTATCAAAAGTAGAAGGGAATATTAAAAATATTTTAAAAGAATTAAAGAAATTTACTTATGATAAATATGAAATTCATATACAAACAACAGAAAGTGAAGTTGAAGGAATATTAAGTGAAGCAAGAGTACTACGAAAGTTTTTTGGAGAAACATTTTATATAAAAATTCCTGTAACAAAGGCTGGTTTAGAAGCTATTAAACTTTGTTCAAAAGAAGGGATTAAGGTGACGGCTACAGCAGTTCTAAGTCCTATGCAAGCATTGGCAGCCGCTATGAATGGAGCAAGTTATGTAGCGCCGTATGTAAATAGAATGGAAAATGTTGGGCAAGACGCAACAGAAACAATTTCTGTAATAAGTGATTTATTAATAGATTATCCTACAGAGATTTTGGCAGCAAGTTTTAAAAATATAAAACAGATTCAAGAAGTCTTGCTTCAAGGAGCTGAAGCGGCAACTATATCTCCTGAATTAATAGAAACAAGCGTTTGGCATCCTTATACAGATAAGTCTGTTATAGATTTTGGAATTGATTGGAAAAATAAATTTGGTGATAAAAAAATTATTGATATGATATAATAATTAATAAGAATAAAATATGTTTTGAATTGGAGATTAGTATGGATAACATAAATAATGTAGAAGAAATGACAGATAAACAGTTTATGGAGTATAAAGAAACTCTTCTAAAGTTAGTTTTAGAAAAACTAGAGAGTAGTGAGACACTAGAAGAAGCTAAGAATAAAATAGAAAAGTTAATAAAATAATGTTTAAAATCAACTTAATGAATAACTAAAAATACTAAGTTATTAAGCTTAGTAGTGGAGTTATAATGATATTGAGTTGATTTTAATATAAGGAGAATTAAATGATCGGTCTTGTTTTTGATGTGGATGATACTCTGTATGAACAGATAGTTCCATTTAAAAATGCGTTTAGGAGTCTATTTGATATAGATATTGATATGGAGAAATTTTATCTTTTGAGTAGATATTATAGTGATGTGAAATTTGAAGCTTCTAGAAATGGTGAGATGACGATGGATGAGTATCATATTTATCGAATCCAAGAAGCGGCAAAAGATTTAGGTGTATATCTAACAGATGAACAGGCTCTTAGTATGCAAAGGCAATATAAGAAAAATCAACAAATACTAAAAATGTCTGATACAACGATAAGTATTTTGGAACTTGCTAAAAAGAATAATGTGAAGTTTGGTGTCATAACTAATGGTCTTAGCGATCATCAATGGGCTAAAGTGAACGCTTTAGGTGTTGAAAAATGGATTCCTAGAGAAAATATTATTGTTTCAGGTGATTTAGGAATAAACAAACCGGATGTTAGAGTATTTGATGCTATGCAAGAGAAGTTACAACTAGGAGTTGAATCTTTATATTACATTGGTGATTCTTTAGAAAATGATATAGTTGGAGCGAATAATGCGGGATGGAAAGCGATTTGGATTAATCGTTATAATAAAGAATATCCACCAGGTACTGAAATGTATAAAAAAGTTCAAAACAATTATGAATTGTTTGAAATTATTAAAGAAATAATTGAAAAATAAGACAAAAGTATTTTAGGATACGAATTTTTATGGTAAAATTAATTATATATATTCAATAAAATATTTGTTTTAGGTATTGAATAATCATAATCTTGTATACAGGAGGAAAAGATATGAAATTAGTATTTTTTAATTTAAGAGAAGATGAAAAGAGTGCTTTAGAAAGTTGGAGAAATGCTCATCCTGAGGTTGAAATTGACGTTTATACAGAAGAACTTTCATCTGCTAATAAACATTTATTAGAAGGAAAACAAGGTGTAGTTTTAGCGCAAAATAAACCTTTTGAGAGCGATGTATATGAATATGCTCATGAACAAGGTATTAAAGTCTTTGCGACTCGTTCTGCAGGATTTGATATTTATGATTTAGAGTTAATGAATAAATTTGGTATTAAAATGACAAATGTACCATCATATTCACCAAATGCAATTGCTGAGCACGTACTTACGACAGCACTTAGAATTAGTAGAAATACTAACAAAATCCAACGTAATTTAGAAAGACATAATTTCTCTTGGAATCCAGGGATTTTATCTCGTGAACTTAGAACTTTAACAGTAGGGGTTATTGGTACTGGAAGAATCGGTACTCAAGCTGCTAGATTATTTAATGGTTTAGGATCTAAAGTTCTAGGGTATGATGTTTATCAAAATGAAGCTGCAAAAGAAGTTTTAACTTATGTTGAGAATTTGGACGAATTAATTACAAATTCTGATGTAATAACTATTCATATGCCAGCTATTAAAGAATACAACCACATGGTAAATGATGAGTTTATCTCTAAAATGAAAGATAACTCAATTTTACTAAATGCTGCTCGTGGTATGCTAGTTGATACTAAAGCTGTATTACGTGCTTTAGATAGTGGGAAACTTCTTGGAGCAGGGTTAGATGTATATGAAAATGAAAGTAAATATGTTCCTAAAAACTTTGAAGGAAAAGAGTTCGATGATGAGTTGTTACAAACTTTAATTGATCGTGATGATGTAATTTATACACCACATACAGCGTTCTACACAGAAACTGCGATTCAAAACCTTGTAGATGGTGGACTAGAAGCTGCTGTAGATGTAATTACAACTGGAACATCTGCGAATGCTGTAAATAAATAAAGAAAAAACTTAATAGAAAACATAAAAAGTTAGTTTTGTAATGTATGACTTCCTTGACGAGAGAAATGTTTTTTTCTTGAATGTTAAAGAAGGTCTTATTGCAGAGCTAACTTTTGTTTTGTAAAAATTAAAGATAAATTTTTCTCTATGGTGAATTTATGTAAATCGAAGGCTGGTAAAATATTATTTTATTAAAAAGAAGATAAGGACCATCTATTATTTTAACGTTATATTTTGATATTTAATATTTTGTTATTTTTTTATTAATACATTAAATGTATACGCGATATTGTCTATTCTTATTTGTGTTTATAGTTTTTATTTGAGTAATTATAGTTAAAATATACTTAAAAATAATGTGAAAGTATTGAAACTTTAAAGGGAAAGGTATATAATGAATTTATCATTATAAATTTTAAGTGTAAATATAGAAGGAGAGAAAAATGTTATTTAATCGACAGGGAGTTCAACAAAAAAATTGGCGCATGGTTAAAAAAGGAAAACAGATCCTTTTGGTTGTTCGTTATTTTTTGTTGTTGGGGGAATGAGTATTAGTGGCTCGCAAGTGGCGCACGCAAGTGAAACAAATGCTTCAAGAATAGTTGGAGAAAAAGTTGTAGCAAATAATACTAGTAGTGAAATATCTGGAGGTAAAGTTTCAACACTAGAAAAAGAGCGAATACCAGAAGATATTGATGATAAGAAAGTAGAAAAAACAAAACAAACGCAAGACGTTGAGAAACCTGCTGAAAAGAAAGAGCAGAAGGAAAACTTGACAAGTGAATCAGGAGAAAAAGCTCTTATAAAAAAAGAAGTTAATAAAAAAGAATTAAAAGACCTGGTTGATAAGATTAAGAAAACTGATATCAGTAAAAAAACTGAAAAATCAGTAAAAGAGCTTAATCTTATTTTGTCACGTGCAGAAAAGGTATTAGCTAATACAGAAGTAACTCAAGAAGAAATTGATAAAGAAGTAAAAACTCTTAAAGAAGTTTTTGATAAATTAGAAGATAAACCTAGGGAAGATAATAAATCGGAAGTTAAAGAAAAAGTTGAATCTAAAAAAGATGAAAAAGTAAATTCTGAGAAAGAAATTAAAGAAAAACAACAAGATAATAATACAGAAGATGTTGCTAGAAGATATAATGAGAAAATAACTAAAGCAACTAATATTGCAAAAGAAATCAATAGTTTAGCAAGCGAAATAAATTATGATTTCAGTAATTCTGAAAAAGAATTAGTTAATAGTATTGAAAAACTTCCAACTACTGATAATAATAGTGAAGAAAGTATTCAAAAATTACTAAATGAAGCAATTTATCTTCGAAATAGAGTAGCTAATAGAGTTACTCGTGCTAATTCAGGAAGACGAGACCCACGAAATGGGAAAATGATTGAGACCAATGGAGAAAGTACGTTTAGAGGGATTAGATTTACACCATTAGAGAATAGACAAAATGATAAAGTTGTTAGTAATGCAAATACTAATTTGACATATTTTAATTCTGATAATTTTTGGATTAGAACACAAGTTAAGGGAGAAAAATTTAGACACGATAGTTCTAATACGTACTATCTAGTAAAAAAAGTAACTCTTTCAGGAAAACCGTTCAAAGACTTATCTATAATTGTATCATCAGGAACCGGAGATCGTCGAGCGCCTACAATGATAGATAATATTAATAACCCAAATGTTCAAGCAGGTATTCTTGGGACTATAGGGTCGAATGGTCTTATAACTCCTGGTAATTATCAAGTTGTTTTAACTGTTAACGATACTGTTTCTCCCGCTAATAATTATAATATTATTTATAATGTTACAATAAAACCCCAAAGTGAACGTAATACTGTTAGAGATTTAACTCCGACTTACGTAGACGATGTTCGTCATTTAACAGAAGCTGAAAGAACAGCCTTGCTTGAAAAGTTTAAGACAGAACATCCAGATGTAGTTAATCGTGCTCAACATATAGATTTTGAACGTGCTGAAGTTTCTGCCGACGGTGCAACAATGACAATCTACTTTAAAGATGGATTTAATACTAAAACGATTCAAACAAATGCACAAAATGATGTTGAAGCAAAACATTCAAGTCTAACAACATTAATTGGTGATCCGCATGAATTTTATAAAAATCCAAGAAACTTAGTGAAATCAAAAACAAACCATGAAGTTCCTCAAACTGCTAGGGTAACATGGAAAACACCTTTTGATTTAAGCCAACCAGGGACTAAAAATGCAGTAGTTACTGTAGCATACGATAATGGTGTAACAAAAGATGTCACTACGCCTTATACAGTATTGGACTTTATAGGAAAACAAGATAAACGTATTAATCAAAATCAGAACGGTGAACTTGGAGATGCAAGAAGTTATATTACACTTTCAAATGGAACAGCTCCTGCAACTGATTTAACAATTCGTTGGAAAGGTGGTTCATCGACTGTAGATACTTCTGCTGCGGGTGTACAACATAAAGAAATTGAAATTCTTCGTGGAAATCATTTGATGAAAACTGTAACTATACCGGTAGAAATAGTGGACAATATTAATCCAACTATTACAGCACCAGATTCAGTATTATTAACAAGGTTGGAAGGATTACCAAGTGAGATAAATATTTCTGCACAGGATAATAGTAAAGGAGTAGGACTTAAAGATGGAACTGCTGTTACTGTAGAAAATCTTCCTGCACCTTTAACGTATAATGTAGCAAAATCTAAAATTGAAATAAATGGTGTTATTCCGAATAACTTCCAACTTGGTAAATCAAGTATTCAAGTGACTGTTAAGGCAGTTGATAAAAAAGGAAATACTGCGACTAAAAATATTACTTTTAATATCCAATCTCAAACACAAAAATATACAGCAGTTGCTAATCCTCAAAAACAAGAAGTGAGTTATGGTGAGACTCCTGATGCAGGAACAAGTATTCAAAGAAATGGATTACCAACAGGTACAAGATATGGATGGGCAACAGCACCTAATACGACAACAGGTCCTGGAGATAAAGCCGGAGTTGTAACAGTAACTTACCCAGATGGTTCAACAGATACAGTTAATGTAACAGTAAAAGTTCGCAAACTAAGTGATGAACATATACCAACTGGCAAGACAATTACTGTGAATCAGAATGATTCAGTAACAAATGATAAACTGAAAGCAGCGGTAACAATCAATAACAATGGTAACAGTAAAGTGAGATCGGTTACTCCAGTTGGGAATATTAGTACGGCAAATGCAGGATCACAAACTATAAAAGCAACTGTTACTTATTTAGATAATACGACAGATCCAGTTGATATACCTTTAGAAGTAAAAGACGTAACAGCTCCAATAATTCAAACACCAAGCGATAGACAAAATTGGGATTTAATTGCATTGGATAGAACATTGCCTTCAATAAGAGTTACTTCTGTTGATAATAACGGTGGAACTGGTGTTAAATCAACAACGGTAACTGGTTTACCGGATTTCTTAGTATTTGACAGTGCGACTAAAACAGTTAAATTTAAAAATGGTGTTCAAGAGGTAACGAAACTACCTGCTGGACAAGATAGTAAGATATATAATGTTAATATCCAAGTAACGGATAATTCGAATAATTCTAGTCAAAGACAGGTAACAATTACTGTTAAATCGATAACTACGAAATATACTGCAACAGCGAATTCACAAAAACAAACATTGAGTTATGGTGCTACACCAGATGCAGGAACAAGTATTAATAAAAATGGGTTACCGACAGGTACAACATACACGTGGGCAACAACTCCAAGTACGACAGAAGGTCCTGGAGATAAAGCAGGTGTTGTAACTGTAACATATCCAGATGGTTCTACAGATTTGGTTGATGTAAATGTGGATGTGCGAAAACTAAGTGAAGAACATGAACCAACAGCTACTAAAATAGTTAAAAATCAAAATGACTCAGTATCGAATGCAGATTTGAAAGCAGCGGTAACAATCAGTAACAATGGTGCTAGTAAGGTGAAATCTGTAACTCCTGTCGGCACAATCAACACTGTTGAAGCAGGGGAGAAAGAAATTACTGCAACTGTAACGTATCTTGATGATACAACAGATACGGTGAAAATTCCGTTAGAAGTAAAAGATGTGACCCCACCAACGATTCAAACACCAACAAATGGTCGAAATGTTGATTTAATTGCATTAGATAAAGCTTTTTCTCCAATAAAAGTAACATCTAGTGACAACGCTGGAGGAAGTGGTGTTCAGTCAACAACGGTAACAGACTTACCAGATTTCTTAACATATGATGATGCGACTAAAACCATCAAGTTTAAAGAAGGTACTCAGGGAGTTCCTAAATTACCAGTTGGTACAGATTCTCAAACGTATACAACTACAATTCGTGTGATAGATAATGCAAATAATAGTAGTACTTCACATTTAACTTTTATTGTGAAATCAATGACTACAAAATATGATGCAACTTCAAACACTCAAAAACAAACAGTAAGTTATGGTGAAACTCCAGATGCAGGTACAAGTGTGAATAAAACAGGACTACCAGAAGGAACAAGTTATGCTTGGAAAACAACACCAGTCACAACAGATGGACCTGGTGAAAAAGATGGAGTAGTAGAAGTAACGTATAAAGACGGTTCAAAAGATATGGTAAATGTAAAAGTTACTGTAAAAGAATTAAGTTCAGAATACGAAGTAACTGGAGCACCAATTGAAGTAAATCAAAACGATCGTGTATCAAATGATGATTTAAAAGCCAAAGTAACAGCGACATCAAAAGTAGGGAATGTTGATGGAACGGATAAAATTTCAAAAGTAGAACCAAAAGCGGAGATTAGCGCGGCCAACTATGGAGATCAAAATATAACTGCGACAGTAACATTTAAAGATGGAACAACTAAGGAAGTAACCATTCCATTGAAAGTAAAAGACGTAACGAAGCCAACTATCCAAACACCAGCAGATAATACAAACTGGGAAATGACAGCATTAGACAAAGCTTTACCAAATATGGAAGTAAGAGCTAAAGATAATGCAAATGGTAGTGGAATGAAAAACGTCACTGTAACAGGATTGCCTGATTATCTAGAATATGATAGTGCAACTTACACTATTAAATTCAAATCAGGAAAAGACACAGTTGAAAAACTACCAGAAAATACACCAAGTCAAGAATTTACTTTAAATATTCGAGCAGAAGATAATGCCGGAAATGTAAGTGAAAGAACGGCTAAAATTACAGTATTTTCAATGAGTGCGAAAAAGGATCCTACACCAATTCCACAAAATACAAGTTATGGAAAAGTACCAGATCCTAATGCAAGTGTAAGTAAAGAAGGATTACCGGAAGGTACAAATGTAACATGGAAAACACCACCTGTAGTTAATACACCAGGTACAACAACTGGTGAAGTGGAAATTACATATCCAGATGGATCAAAAGATGTAGTGACAGTAAATGTAATAGTGAGAAAAGTAAGTGAAGATTTTACAGCGACTGGAACACAAATTGAAGTAAATCAAAGGGCAGAAGTAACATCTGAAATGTTAAAAGCAGCAGTAACTGCGGTAAATGCGAAAGGTGAAAATGGAAATGCTAAAATTGCAACAGTTGAAGCCAAAACACTAATTAACACTGGGGCTTATGGAGAACAAACAATTCAAGCAAAAGTAACATATATTGATGGTTCAGAACAAGAAGTAACGATTCCATTGAAAGTCAAGGATGTCACACCTCCAACAATTCAAACACCAACTAATGGACAGAATTGGGATTTAATCGCAGTAGAAGGAGGAAATCCAAATATTGCTGTAACGAGTCAGGATAACGCTGGAGGAAGTGGAGTTAAGACAACAACGGTAACAGGCTTACCAGAATTCCTAGAATACAATGAAGCAACTAAAACAATTCAGTTTAAAGCAGGAACAACATCAGTGCCGAAATTACTAGAAGGAACAGATTTAGAGCCACATAATGTAACGATAACGGTAGTAGATAACGCAGGGAACGAAACAACAATAAATGTTACAATCACCGTGAAGTCAATGACTACAAAATATGAAGCAACTTCGAATCCAGAAAAACAAATAGTAAGTTATGGAGAAGAATTAGATGCGGGAGCAAGTATTAACAAATCTGGTTTACCTGCAGGAACAACTTATACATGGGAAACAAAACCAAGTACGACACAAGGTCCTGGGGATAAAGTGGGAGTAGTGACTGTTACATATCCTGATGGTAGTAAAGATACTGTTAATGTTACGGTAAATGTTCGTGCACTTAATGATGAGTATGATGTAGGTGGAAATGAAATCGTAGTAAACCAAAATACTCCTGTAACAAATGATGACTTAAAAGCCAAAGTAACAGCGACATCAAAAGTAGGGAATGTTGATGGAACGGATAAAATTTCAAAAGTAGAACCAAAAGCGGAGATTAGCACGGCCAACTATGGAGATCAAAATATAACTGTGACAGTAACATTTAAAGATGGAACAACGAAAGAAGTAACAATTCCATTAAAAGTCAAAGATGTAACTCCACCAACTATTACAGCTCCAGAAGAAAATAAAAACTGGGAAATGACTGCATTAGATAAAACTTTACCAAATATGGAAGTAAGGGCAGAAGATAATGCCAACGGAAGTGGAATAAAAACGGTAAGTGTAGAAGGACTTCCTGATTACTTAGAATATGATAGTACAACTAACTCAATTAAATTTAAATCAGGGAAACAAGAAGTAGAAAAACTACCAGATAATACGCCAAGTAAAGAATTTAATTTAAATATTCGTGTTGAAGATAATGCAGGAAATGTTAATACAAGAACTGCGAAAATTACAGTATCTTCAATAAGCGCGAAGACTAATCCTCAACCAAAAGATCAAACTGTAAACTACGGACAAACATCAAATCCAGAAGACAGTGTAAATAAACAAGGATTACCAGATGGAACAACGTTGACATGGAAAACACCGCCGGTAATTAATACGCCAGGTTCAACAACCGGAGAAGTGGAAATTACATATCCAGATGGATCAAAAGACGTAGTTACAGTAAATGTAACTGTGAGAAAAGTAAGTGACGAATTTACGGCGACTGGAACACAAATTGAAGTAAATCAAAATGTAGAAGTAACATCTGATATGTTAAAAGGAGCAGTTAATGCGACTAATGGTAAAGGTGAGAATGGTAATACGAAAATCTCAAAAGTGGAATCACAATCACCAATTAATACAGAGGCATATGGAGATCAAAGAATTCAAGCCAAAGTGATATATATTGATGGTTCAGAACAAGAAGTAATAATTTCATTGAAAGTCAAGGATGTGACAGATCCGACAATTTTAACTCCAGAAGAAAATAAAAACTGGGAAATAACTGCATTAGATAAAACTTTACCTGTGATGAAGATTAAAGCAGAAGACAATACAAATGGAAGTGGAATTTCTACGATTGAAGTAAGAAATATACCTTCATTCTTAGCTTTTGATGAATCTACTGGGACAATTGTTTTCAAGGAAGGTGTACAAGAAGTACCGAAAATTAAATCCGACAATACGATGTATGGTGTAACTATAATCGCAAGAGATAAAGCTGGAAATTCGACATCAATTTTAGTAAATATTACAGTTTGGTCTATGCGAGGAAAATATAATCCACAACCAAAACCACAAACAGTGGATAATGGAACAGTACCAAACGCAGAGGACAGTGTGGATAAAACAGGCTTACCAAGTGGAACTACAATCGCATGGAAAGAAACACCGGTAGTGAACATACCAGGAGAACATCCAACAATAGCGTTAGTAACGTACCCAGATGGAACAGTAGACGAAGTTACAGTACCAATCACAGTTAAGAAACAAAGTGAGACATTCACACCAACTGCGAAAGAGCCAAACCAAACTGCAAAACACGGAAGTGAACCAAGCGCAGAAGGAAGTATCAACACTGAGAATCTACCTAAAGGAACAACGTACACATGGGTAGAAAAACCAGATACAAATACAACACCAGGAAGCAAACCAGGGAAAGTATTAATCACATACCCAGATAATAGTACAGAAGAAGTTACAGTAACAGTAGAAGTAACACCACAAAAAGACGACTACAATCCACAACCGAAACCACAAACAGTGGATAACGGAACAGTACCAAACGCAGAAGATAGTGTAGACAAAACAGGCTTACCAAGCGGAACAACAATCGCATGGAAAGAAACACCGGTAGTGAACACACCAGGAGAACATCCAACAGTAGCGTTAGTAACGTACCCAGATGGAACAGTAGACGAAGTCGAAGTACCAATCACAGTTAAGAAACAAAGTGAGACATTCACACCAACGGCCAAACAACCAGGACAAACCGCAAAACACGGAAGTGACCCAAGCGCAAAAGGAAGTATCAACACTGAGAACCTACCAAAAGGAACAACGTACACATGGGTAGAAAAACCAGATACAAATACAACACCAGGAAGCAAACCAGGGAAAGTATTAATCACATACCCAGACAACAGTACAGAAGAAGTAACGGTAACGGTAGAAGTAACACCACAGAAAGACGACTACAATCCACAACCGAAACCACAAACTGTGGACAACGGTACAGTGCCAAACGCAGAGGACAGTGTGGATAAAACAGGCTTACCAAGTGGAACTACAATCGCATGGAAAGAAACACCGGTAGTGAACATACCAGGAGAACATCCAACAATAGCGTTAGTAACGTACCCAGATGGAACAGTAGACGAAGTTACAGTACCAATCACAGTTAAGAAACAAAGTGAGACATTCACACCAACGGCTAAACAACCAGGACAAACGGCAAAACACGGAAGTGACCCAAGCGCAGAAGGAAGTATCAACACGGACGGCTTACCAAGTGGAACAACGTACACATGGGTAGAAAAGCCAGATACAAATACAACACCAGGAAGCAAACCAGGAAAAGTATTAATCACATACCCAGACAACAGTACAGAAGAAGTAACGGTAACTGTAGAAGTAACGCCGCAAAAAGATGATTACAATCCACAACCGAAACCACAAACTGTGGACAACGGCACAGTACCAAACGCAGAAGATAGTGTAGACAAAACAGGCTTACCAAGCGGAACAACAATCGCATGGAAAGAAACACCGGTAGTGAACATACCAGGAGAACATCCAACAATAGCGTTAGTAACGTACCCAGACGGAACAGTAGACGAAGTAACCGTTCCAATTACAGTTAAGAAACAAAGTGATACATTCACGCCAACTGCGAAAGAGCCAAACCAAACGGCAAAACACGGAAGTGACCCAAGCGCAGAAGGAAGTATCAACATAGACGGCTTACCAAGTGGAACAACGTACACATGGGTAGAAAAACCAGATACAAATACAACACCAGGAAGCAAACCAGGGAAAGTATTAATCACATACCCAGATAATAGTACAGAAGAAGTTACAGTAACAGTAGAAGTAACACCACAAAAAGACGACTACAATCCACAACCGAAACCACAAACAGTGGATAACGGAACAGTACCAAACGCAGAGGACAGTGTGGATAAAACAGGCTTACCAAGTGGAACTACAATCGCATGGAAAGAAACACCGGTAGTGAACATACCAGGAGAACATCCAACAATAGCGTTAGTAACGTACCCAGATGGAACAGTAGACGAAGTTACAGTACCAATCACAGTTAAGAAACAAAGTGAGACATTCACACCAACTGCGAAAGAGCCAAACCAAACTGCAAAACACGGAAGTGACCCAAGCGCAGAAGGAAGTATCAACACTGAGAACCTACCAAAAGGTACAACGTACACATGGGTAGAAAAACCAGATACAAATACAACGCCAGGAAGCAAACCAGGAAAAGTATTAATCACATACCCAGATAATAGTACGGAAGAAGTTACAGTAACAGTAGAAGTAACACCACAAAAAGATGACTACAATCCACAACCAAAACCACAAACTATTACAAATGGAGATGTTCCAAATGCGAAAGATAGTATAGGAAATGTACAAGAACTACCAGATGGAACAAGAATAGAGTGGAAAGATGGAACAGTTCCTAATACTGATATTCCAGGAAATATTTCTGCAAAAATAACTATCACATATCCAGATGGAACGGTAGATGAAGTCGATGTGACAATTATAGCTAATAAACAAACTGCAAAAGGAGACCCAGAAGTTCAACTAACGTTACCAGAATTCAATGGAGGAGTAAATGGAGACCCAGAAGTTCAACTAACGTTACCAGAATTCAGTGGAGGAGTAAACGGGGATCCAGAAGTCCAACCAATGTTACCAGAATTCAGTGGAGAAGTAAACGGAGATCCAGAAGTCCAACCAATGTTACCAGAATTCAGTGGAGAAGTAAACGGAGATCCAGGAGTTCAGCCAGCATTACCGGAATTCAATGGAGGAGTGAATGGAGAACCAGAGGAACAACCAGCCTTACCAGAATTCGGTGGAGGAGTGAATGGAGAACCAGAAGAACAACCAGTCTTACCAGGATTCGCTGGAGGAGTGAACGGAGACCCAGAAGTTCAGCCAGTACTACCAGAATTTGTTGGAGGAGTAAACGGAGAGCCAGAGGAACAACCTGAGTTACTAAAATATATAGGTAGAGAAGATAGAGATACAAATGTTCATTCTAACTTCCAAGATAAAACTCCTAATCGTTCTACTAAACGTTTAGCTAATACAGGTGAAACCACAAATAATAGTGAATTAGCAGGACTAGGTTTAGCAATAGTAGGTCTATTTGCAGCAATAAAACGTCGTAAAAATGAAGAAGATTAATTTTAAATTTTCTTCAAAGTTTAAAATTTATAAACCTACATAGAAAAAGAATCCCTTGGAAATGATTATCTCCAAGGGATTCTCTATTTGATTATAAAAGAAAAGATCCGACATTGTCAGATCTTAAAATTTAATTTATTATTTTTTTAATAAGTCACGGATTTCTTTAAGAAGTTCTTCTTTAGCATCAACTTCTGGTGCTTTTTCTTCAGCTTCTTCTTTAGACATTTTATCTTTAGCTGTGTTGATAGCTTTAACGAAAATGAAGATTGCGATTGCTGTAATTAAGAAATCAATTGTGATTTGAATGAAGTTTCCGTATTTAATATTATTCCAAGCTAAGTTAGTGAAGTCTGGTTTAGCAGGGAAAAGTAATCCAATTAATGGCATCATAATATCAGTTACTAATGAACTAACGATTTTTCCGAAAGCAGCCCCCATGATAACCCCGATAGCTAAGTCTAATACATTTCCTTTAAATGCAAATTTTTTAAATTCGTTTAACATGAAATACATTTCTCCTTCTAAAAATTTTTAATACTTGAGTATAATATATCAAAATTGAAATAAAATCAAGTATAAAGTTCAATTTTTTTAAAAAAAATCAAAGAAAACGTATCCTAACAATAATTTTGGCATTATTTAAATAAATTATTTGAAAATTAAAGGAGTTGACTATACAAATGAACAACGCTTAATATATGAATAACAGACTTAAATATATTAATAAAATAGAGAAGAAATATTATATAATTTCTTCTCTATTTTTGTATATTATTTTTCTACTTCAATTTTATCTTTTTTCAAGAATTTATTAAGTAGGTTAGAAGCTTTAGCTTTATTTTCTTCTACTTTTTCAGAAAGATTTTCAATTTTTTGATCAGTATTTTTTTTGAATCCAGTAACATTAGATTTCATATTATCAACAGATGATTGTAATCCGTTGATTGATGATGCTAATCCTTCCGCTGAGTTGAATAGTGGATCTAATTTTTCAGATTTAACTTGTAAATCTTCAGCAAGGATGTTTGTGTTTTGTAATAAAATATTAGTTTCTGCCATAATTGGCTCTAAGTTACCTTCAACTTTTTTAACTGTTTCATTTAAATCTTTAGCAAGAGCAAGAGCATCTTCTGCTATGTTTGTAACATCTTCTACACATTCAGTAGCAACAACTACAGATTTTCTAACAGTTTTAAGTGTAATAGCGGTACTTATACATAGGATTAAAACACCAACACCTGCTAAAAAGATTCCAGCGTATGCTAAAATTAACCAGTTTATATCTAACATAAAGTTTTCCTCCTTGGGTTATTATAATCAATTATATTTTAAGTTTATTATAAATACAACTAATTATTTTGATTTTTGTTCTATAAATTTGTGGCAAAGTTTATTGATATTTCCTGCTCCCATAAATAGAAATACACTATTATCAAAGTTTAGTTTATCGAAATCTTCTTCACTATTTATAATTTGGGAACCTTTAGTCACTTTTTGTAAGTCTTCAATACCTACAATTTTTTCTTTTTCACGTACCGAAGCAAAGATTGGGCAAAGGAATACTTTGTCTGCAGTCTTTAAGCTCTCAGCAAATTCGTTTAAGAATTTAGCTGTACGTGTATATGTATGAGGTTGGAAAATAGCGATAACTTCTTTATCAGCATATTTTCTACGTGCACTGTTGATTGTAGCTTTAATTTCACTAGGATGGTGAGCATAATCATCTACAATAATATTGTTTCCAATTTTGTGTTCGCTGAATCGTCTTTCCGCAGGTTTATACTGACTAAGAGATTCTTGAATTTTTTCTACACTAATTCCGTTTATGTCTGCTAAAGCAATAGCTGATGTTGCATTAGAAATATCATGTAATCCAAATACTGCCATAGTAAATGTCCCGAATAATTCAGAATTTTTATAAATGTCGAATTTACTATGTTCTGATGTAGTTTGAACATTTTTAATTTGGTAATCATTTCCATCGTTAAATCCATATTTTACAGTTTTTGAATTTGCAGGTTTTAGTTGCGAAGCTAGGCGATCATCACCACAAATAACAACGGTATTTTTAACCTGATTTACAAAGCTTTGGAATGCATCAAACATATCGTGTTCATCATTAAAGTAATCTGGGTGATCAAAGTCAATATTTGTTACAACAGCATAATCTGGATGATATGCTAGGAAGTGTCTGTAGTATTCACATGCTTCAGCTATCATATACTCTGAATTTTTCTCACCGTGTCCAGTTCCGTCTCCGATTAAGTATGAAGTAACGTGACTGTGTTTGAAAATATTACTTGTCATAGTAGTTGTAGTAGTTTTACCATGAGCTCCTGTGATTGCGATTGAAGGAATCTCAGAAAGAAGTTTACCAAGAAATTGAGAGTAAGTGTAAGTAGTTAAACCTAATTCTTTGGCTCTTCTGTATTCAATATGTGTTTCATTGAAGGCATTCCCTAGAATTACTTCATATCCTTCTTTAATATTTTCTGCCCCATAGTAGTACATTGGGATGTTTCTTTGTTCTAATTTTTCTTGTGTAAAAAAGTATGTTTCCTCGTCTGAACCTTGCACTTCATTACCCATATCATAAGCAATTTGTGCAAGAGAACTCATTCCGGAACCTTTTATACCTATAAAATGATATTTACTCATTATAGTATCTCCTAAGTTTTCATTAATAAAATAAAAAAAATTCTGTAATATTTTTTTCATAAGCAATTCAATTTTACAACAAAACTGATAAAAATTCAATAAATAGGAGTTTATTTCTGATAGGATATTTTCAAATTTTTTCTATATTTTCATTTTAGAATTAATAACTTTTCACATATAGTGTAGTCAATTTAAAAGAGGGCAATTTAGAAGTAAGTTTTCAAAATTGCCTCTCTTAGAGTTAATTAAATAAATTTATATTAGAAATAAGATTATTTTCTATTTTTTCTTCTACCAAGTAATAGTGCACCACCTAATACTAATCCTACCGCAGCTAATGAAGCTAAATTATTATTTGCTAGTCCAGTTTTAGCTAAGTGTTTTCCTAATTTTGAATTATTTATACTTGATGATAAGTCACTGTTTAACGGTGTAATTTGAGTAGGTTGATTATTTTGCACTGTAGGAGAAGTTTGTTTGTTATTTGAGTCGTTATGTTCTGAATCAGAAGTATTACCAACGTTAGAATCATTATGCGCAATACCGTTATTACCGCTACTAGAATTATTGTGAGTCATATCATGATTATCAGTGTCGATAGACGTATTATTGTTGTTTGAAGTATTACCACTGTTTTCATTATTTTGTTTAGAATTATTAGAAACTATTGCGAATTTACTAAAGTGATCTATTTCAAATATTACTTTTCCATCTTTTATAGTTGACTTCATAAGTTCTAACTCTCCGTTATCTTTTATGTGATAAACATCTACATCTTTTTCATCTTCTTTTAAGACAATGGCTACTGTACGTTTTGCTTTTGAATTAACTACATGATTGTCTTTGTCTAAAAGTTTTAAATCTAATATTCTGATTTGATTGTCTGCAGGTAAGTTTAATTTTTCTAAAACTGAATTTGCTAAGTCTTTATCTTCTACAGTAGTTGCAGAAAGTTTTGCCGCAACTGTTTTATCTGTTAAAGTAACTTTAACTCCTGATGCATCATCAGAGAATATATTGTTTATAATATTTTCAGATGGAGTCACGTTGTTTGTGTTAGTGTTTCCTGAATTTGAATTATTATTAGGTCTATTATCAGGAGTAGGTTTGTTTTCAGGTTTGTTATTTCCTGTGTTTTCGTTGTTTCCAGGTTTTACTTCAGTAGAACTATTATTAGCATTATTTGAAGTGTTATTTGCGTCATTATTAGCAGTGCTATTATTAGAATTTTCACTTGGTTTTGTATTGTCTACTGTTGTGTTATTGTTTGAGTTATTAGAAGGTTTATTATCTGGAGCAGGTTTGTTTCCAGGTTTGTTGTTTCCTGTATTTTCGTTGTTTCCAGGTTTTACTTCAGTAGAACTGTTATTAGCGTTATTTGAAGAGTTATTTGTATCATTATTAGTAGTGCTACTATTAGAATTATCACTTGGTTTTGTATTATCTACAGTTCCATTATTGCCTGAATTATTATCAGGTTTATTATCTGGAGTAGGTTTGTCTTCAGGTTTATTATTTCCTGGGATAGTTTCTTTATCATTTTTATGTTTAGTATACTCTTCTAATGCTTTATCTATGCTAGATTTTTCTTCTAAAATTTTATCTATAGATTTTTCTTCATCATACACTTTTTGAGCTTTTTCAGTAGCCTCTTTTAGTTTAGCGTATGCTTCTTTATTGATTCCTTCTTTATCTTTATCATCGTTAACTAAGATTTTAGCTGTTTCTAAAGGCAATAGAAGGTTTGCTCTTTCAGTAGCAAATTTTTTCGCAACTTCATCATTATCATTTTCAGTTGGTTTGTTATCGCTAGGAGTGTCAACTTTATCGTTAGGTTTGTTGGCATCACTATTAGATGGAGTGTCGACTTTGTCGTTAGGTTTGTTGACATCATTGTTAGATGGAGTGTCGACTTTATCATTAGGTTTGTTGACATCACCGTTAGTAGGAGTGTCAACCTTGTCATTAGGTTTGTTGGTATCACTATTAGATGGAGTGTCGACCTTGTCGCTAGGTTTGTTGGCATCATTGTTAGATGGAGTGTCGACCTTGTCGCTAGGTTTGTTGGCGTCATTGTTAGATGGAGTGTCGACTTTGTCGTTAGGTTTATTAACTTCGCTGTTAGTAGGAGTGTCGACTTTGTCGTTAGGTTTGTTAACTTCGCTGTTAGTAGGAGTGTCGACTTTATCATTAGGTTTGTTGACATCACCGTTAGTTGGAGTGTCAACTTTGTCATTAGGTTTGTTGGCGTCACTGTTTGATGGAGTGTCAACTTTGTCGTTAGGTTTATTAGTCTCATTATTATTAGATGTATCAGTGTTGTCACTTGGTTTATTTGTTTCAGGAGCAGGTGCTTCTTTCAATCCATTAACCGCTTCTTCAATTTCTTTTAATAGACTAGAACGAGTGTCTTCAAGATTTCTTGTTTCTTTAGCTTTGTTTATGAATTCAGTTGCTTTACCAATAGCTGTAGTTAAATTATTTTTAGATTCATCTGTATATTTATTAGCAGCAAGTTTATCGTTGGCTGATTTAACAGTTTCATCTAGTTTTGAAGTGTCATATCTAAGAAGGTTATAGTATGTTTGAACATCGTTGAATAATTTCAAGATTTCATTAGATTTAGGGTTGTTGTGTACTAAGTCTTCTAGTTTATCTATTTTTCCTTGAAGATAGCTATCTACAGCGTTGATGCTTTCTTCACTGTAGTTTTTACTATCTTTATCAGAATTGAAGTTAGCTACAGCTTCAGCGTTTGAAGTTCTTAGTTGAATAAGTAAATCATATTGATTTTTTAAATCTGATAGTTCAGTAAATGCAGTAGAAATTTCTTCTGTGCTGGCAATATTATTTTTCAATACATTTTGTGCTGCGTTGATTTTGTTACCGAAGTTTTTAATTACCGCCATATCTTGGCTCACGTTTGCATTTTTAAATACATTATTCCAACTATCATAGTATTTACTTGTAGTAGCTTCGAATAGTGCGTTTAGTTGTTTTTTATCTGCAGTGATAACAGCATTTTCTTTAGGATATTTTACAGATAATACAGCTATATTTTCATGCTTGTCAGTACCAAATAATGTACTGCTTGCAAAAGTGTTAAGTTTTATTGTAGATGGTTTTCCTTCGATAGGTATTCTAATTTTTGAAGGATATTTATAAGAATTAGTTACATTATTGTAAGTAACGTCGGCAGTATCTTCTTTTAATACTTGAACATCTTTTTCAGTATTACCATCAAAATATGTAAGTTTACTCATAACGGCAACATTAGTTGTTCCATTATTCATAGGAATAAGATCTAATTCTAAGTAATTTTTTCCGTTTTCAGTTACTAGATACACGTTTTTAATTATTCCATTAGCCATAGAAGGACTAGTTAAATCTTGTTTTAATAATGAACCTTCTAATTGAACTTTATTATTAGAATCTGTAGAAGGAGATTCTGATGGATTACTTGGTTTATCTTGAGTTGAATCAGCAGAATTATTAAATGTATTTACAGCGTTATTCAGTTTATTTAATTCAGTTAGTAGCGCCTCTTCAGTAGAAGAATCATTGTTTAATAATTCTTTAGCTTTTGTTAGCTCATTAGTTAAAGTAACAAAGGCTGCTGGTTCTTTTTTACCTTGTTTTATCAGTTCAACTTCAGCAATTTTTTTCTTAAGTTGTTCTTTAGCTGAAACTTGTTCTGCTTCAGGGTTTTGAGAACCATTTAAGTCTTCTATAGCAAATTTAAATTGTTCTTTGTAGTAATCTGTCAAATCGGTATTTACTTGATCATCAGTGTCATTTGATTCAGGAGTTAGTTTGGCATGTTCAACATATGCTTTTGCTTCATCAATTAATTGTCTAAGTTTAAGTTTTGATTGAGTAATTTTGTTGAAATTGTTGTAAGCTTCTTCAGCTTTTTTAATTTCTCCAGAAAGTTCTTCAGTATTGATGCGAAGATAGTCTCCTAAATGTTGAACCACTCCTGTTAGTTCATCTAGTTTTTTATATACTGTTACAGTTCCTTCTTTGTCGAATTCGTTTGAGTAAGTTTCTTTTTTACCTTCTATATCCACTGGATCTAGAGAGTTTATTTTACTTTCAACTGCATCTAATTTTTCTTTAACTAATGCTTTACTTTCGTTAGTAAAGTGTGAGTTGTTCTTCCAATCATTTTCATACTGTTCTTTTGCATTTTGTAGTGATTTATGAAGGTTAGCCAATGAATCTAATTTAGTAGTTTCATCTAACAGTTTATTAATAATGTTATCTACTTCGTCTTTAGTTAGTGAATCACTATTTAAAAGTTGTTGAGCCTTAGTAATTAATTGATTGAATGAAGTTTTGAACACTGGTTTTAAATCTTTATAGTTATCTTGTACTGTGTTACTTGTGTAGTAATTAATTTTATCTCTTAAAGAAGCTTTTAGAGGTGATTCTTTTTTAGCTTCTAATTTCGTAGAGTAATCGATATATAAGTCTGTTGGACTTGTAAAGTTATCGATTCCATTTTTTCCTAATGAGAATGAATCTTTAAAATTGAAATTTCCTAGAAGGGCTATTTCAATATTTTTCTTAGTAGCATCGACTGTAAGTTTTAATTTAGTAGGGTAGTCGCGACCTCCAATATTTTTTGTCTCTAAAAC
Source organism: uncultured Gemella sp. (assembly GCF_963537375.1). Classification (GTDB taxonomy): domain Bacteria; phylum Bacillota; class Bacilli; order Staphylococcales; family Gemellaceae; genus Gemella. Next base: position 18,638 of record NZ_CAUTDQ010000005.1, on the reverse strand, counting down.
AACGGCATCGGCATCTGTATTTCCTAGACTATTGTATTTGAAAGTGTCTGCTAGAGCAAAATCGATAGCTCCACCCATGATTTTAGGTTCTAATGTTAATATTACTTCGTTTTTACCATTTCCTAATTCGTGAACTTCTACATTTTTTATAAGTTCTGTTAAATCACGACTGTATCTTGTTTTAATAGGTTTGTCGCTACCTCTTTCTACGAATTTCGCAGTTACATTATATGGCTCTGCTGGCTTAGTAGTATTTTCAACAGGTGCGGCAGGAACTGGTTCTCCTTTTCTACCATCTTTTGTAGTAAGATTATTTATCGCTTCAGTTAATTGTTTAACAAGGTCTGATGTCTCATTGATTTGAGGGTTATAACTGTTTGTTTGGTTAATCCAGTCTTTAGCGTGATTTAATGCTTGATCAAATTTTTCAAGACTAACAGGTTCATATTCACTTCTAATTTTTCTGTCAGCGATATCTATTATTCTTTTTAGTTCTGTAGTATTGTATCTTAAGTATGTAAAGTTAGCATTGTCGAAGTCTTTTATTAGTTGAACTAATTCTTTTATGTTTCTTGTATTTTTTAATCCAGGAACACTCTTAATGTAATTTTTGTAGTTTTCGATACTTTCTTTAGTGTATGTTTTTTCGTTATAAAGATCAAAGAATTCTAATAGTTTTGCAACTTTAATATCTAGTACTTCTCTTAATGTTGCAATGTCTTCCATTTCGTGAATAGGAGTAGAGATTTCATAAAGTTTATCGTAGTTAGCACTATCTGAACGTTTTAATTCTTGTAGTTTTGTTACAGCTTCGCTAATTTTAGCTCTTTGTGAGAAGTCTGCGGCTGTGTCTGAAGTGTTCTCTTTTGTCAGTAGCCATTCATTAACTTTATTACCACGATCAATCCAATTTTGAATTTTTTCGTTTAATTTTTCTTTATATTTAGGGATAGCTTCGTTGCTTTTTTTAGCAGCTGAGTAGTTGATGTCTAAAGCAAATGGACCTGTTTGTTGTTTGACTCCATTTTTATCAATATAAGTCATATTAGAAACAACTAATTGTTCAGCTTTTAATTCACCAGGAACGCTAAAGGCAACAAGATGCTGATCTTCAGCAGAAGGACCTAGTTTAACGTTTGTATCTAAACCAGAAACTTTATTAACGACAAAGCTTGTAATTTTACTAACTTTATCAGGGTTAGCAACAAGATTAATTTCAATATCTTGTCCTTGTTTGTAGATACCTACTAAAGACTCTTTAAATAGATTTTTAATTTCTTCTTTATTATCAACTACTTTTTTATAGAAATCTTGTTGGCCATCGCTAGAAACAGTTACCATTGTTGGTGTTTTGAAGTCAGTAGTAGTGTAAAAACCATCATCTTTTAAATCGTGATTCACATCAAAGTTATAAAGTTGAATATAATATTTTAAAGTGTTAATTGCATTTTGTGCAGTTTTTTCTGTATAAGAATTAGCGGTCAGTTTTGCTTTTGCAGCAGCAGCCTCGCTCCACATGTTATACCAAGGAGTTGTATCGATAACATCATCTGGAACTTGATGATTTTCAAATGTTACGTGGTAATATGGAAAGTTAGAAGTTTTGTGGAAAAAAGTAGTTCCTAAATATCTATTTGTGATAGACTGATCGTTAAAGATTTTATTTATTATTTCATTTAGTTCAGCCTTAGTTTGTTCAGTAGCTGCTTTATCTCCGAAATCAGCTTTTGCTATATTGCTATTCGTTGGCCAAGCTTGAGCTGTGATAGAAGATATAGTAAGTGCCAATGCAACACTCATACTAGATTTTAATAATTTATTTGTTTTCATGGATATTCTCCTTTTGTATATAATATAATAATTTATTCTAATATTAATTTTCTAGAGTTGATTAAAAATATATGATACTATAAAAACTATTTACATAAACACTATTAAATCAACCTTTAAAAATAATAGACACCTATACTATAACATAAAAACGTTTCAATTGAAATAGATTATCAGTATCTTTTATATTAAAAATAAAATAAAATTTCTTGAATTAATAAAAATTATACTTACTAATTTAAAATAATATTTTAAATTTAGTATTTTTATTATTTAGTAAAAAGACCGAAGAAATACTTGTATAGGCTTATTTATAATTTTTCCTATTTAAAAAATGTATCCAATTTAAAAAAATAATTTTTCTTAGCTTATTTTAAATTTTCTTTTTAAAAATTTACTTAATATTTTTCATGTAGTATAATCTAAAAGGAAATATTTTTATAAGGAGAGCAAGATGGCGAAATTTTATGCAGTAAAAAAAGGTAAAAAAACAGGAATATTTTCTACTTGGGATGAGTGCAAAGAGCAGGTGACCGGATTTAAAGGTGCAGTTTATAAAAGTTTTAAAACTTTGTCAGAAGCTGAAGCTTTCCTAGAAAGAAATGAAGAAAAAATTGAAAATATTGAAGAAGTTGATGGTGTATATGCTTATATCGATGGTAGTTTCGACAGAGTAAGTGGCATATATGGTTCAGGTGTAGTTATAGTAGATGGCGATAAAAAACATGAATATAAACATGCTGGGAATCGTGAAGATTATGCTCAATTACATAATGTTGCTGGAGAATTGGAAGCTGCAAAATTTGTTATGTGGTATGCTGTAGATAAAAAGATTAAAGAGATTACATTATTTTACGACTATCAAGGGATAGAAGCGTGGGCAATTGGAGATTGGAAAACAAATCTTCCTTATACTCAAGATTATGTAAAATTTTATAATAAGGTGAAGATGGCAGTAAAGGTTAATTTTGTGAAGGTAAAAGCTCATACCGGAATTGAGTTGAATGAAGCTGTGGATAAGCTTGCGAAAGAGGCTATTGAACAATTTAAAAAAGAAAATACTAAGTAAGATAAAGCAAGGTGCAGACCTAAAAGTCCTAAAATTTAACAAAGTGTATATGATAACTCATAGACACAGTGGTTTATTGATATCTAAATTCGCTTTAGAAAAGCTTTTTAGATATCTAATAAACTGTGTGGGGGTGACTCGACAAAATCTTGTTTCTTAAGAAATCACGATTTTTGAGTCACTCCCTTGTTTTTTATTAAAGCTTAAAAGATAAATGTGTTATAATTATTAAAATATAATTGAATTCTAGAAGAAAGAGGGTGAATAAGTGAACACAATAATAAACAATAAACAAATATTAAATAAGATGGCTAGTCTAATATATAGGGATAAAAAACGTATAATAATTGCATTGATAGTTTCAATTGCTTCTTATTATTTTACGTTATATCCAACAGATAGATTGAGTTATATTGTTGATGGTATAGCGAATGGAAATATTGATTTTAATGGTGTAGTTAATGAAATTCTTAGAATTGTTTTAGCTGGGATCGCATTATATATAGTCTACTTCTTTAAAGAATACTATACTTTTATAGGTTATGACAAAGTCATTAAAGACATGACATATGATATTCAATACGATATTTATAGGCACACTCCGGTATTTTTTAACAAATTCAGTATAGGTGAAGTAATTAGTAGATCTACGAATGATATTACAAACTACATAGCTCCACTTTTTGGGTATGGTATTCTATTAATTTTTGATGGAATAATTTACAATTTATTTATAAGTATTCTTATATTTAACAAATCGAATTTTATCTATTTATTGCTAATTCACATACCACTAGTAATACAAACTATTTATTTAGTAAGTAGACGAAAAGCACAAGAAAAGTACTATAATGAAATGGCGAAAACTATGGATGAAATCACAGAGGAGACTTTAGAGAATGTTAAAGGTATTCGAGTTATTAGAGCGTATAGCTTACTGGATAAAGTGAGAAATAGTTTTGTAGGAAAACTTAGAAGTTATGCTAGAAGTAATGAAGAATACATGAAAAAAACTCTTGTCTATCAACCGCTTAATACAGTATCGTTAGCGACAAGTTATATTATAGCTGTAGCTGGAGGATTTTACTTTATTAATTTAGGAATGATGACATTAGGAGAGTTGATTTCTGTCTGTGTGGTTATAGGTATGATTCAGTGGCCATACATTGCTTTATCTGAGTTGGTTGTTATGATTATAGAAGTTCGTCAAGCTACAAAAAGAGTCTTAGAGATCTCTGATAAAAAAACTGATGTTAATAATGACCTAGCTGAAAGTAATTTTGAGTTTAATAGTAGTATTGAATTTAAGAATTTTAATTTCAGTTACGAGGATAATACTCATGTGCTAGAAGATATTAATTTTACTATTAATAAAGGTGAAACTATAGGAGTAGTAGGAAAAACTGGTAGTGGGAAAACGACATTTGTTAAGCAACTGTTGCGATTATATCCGATAGATGAAAATACACTTCTTCTTGATGGTAATGGGATTGAGAAATACTATGATTATTCTGTTAGAGAAAAAATTGGCTATGCACCACAAGAATATCAGTTGTTTTCAAAATCTATAAAAGAAAATGTATTATTTTATAGATATGATTTAGAGGATAGATTAGACGAGGTGTTGGAACAAGCGGACATAAAAAAAGATATTAGTAGATTTAAAGATGGTATTGATACCCTTGTAGGAGAAAATGGTTTATCTCTATCAGGTGGACAAAAACAACGTCTAGGTATAGCGAGAGCATTGTTATCTGATCCTGATATCTTAATACTTGATGACAGCTTAAGTGCGGTAGATTCTAATACAGAAAAAACTATTATAGAAAATATTAAAAAAACCCGAGAAGGTAAGACTAATATAATAGTGGCTCATAGAATTTCTGCAGTAAGGCATGCTAATAAAATAGTTGTATTAGACAATGGTAAAATATTAAGTTTCGGAACGCATGATGAACTTCTTGAAAAATGCCCTTGGTATAGACAACTAGATGAGTATCAAAATAAGGAGGTAGAAGATGATGAAGAATAAAAATCCGTTATTTCAATTTCTTCCTTATATGAAAAAAGCAAAGAGATCTTATATAATAGGTTTTGTCTTTTCACTACTAAATGTAGGGCTAGGTGTTGCTGGTGTGTACGTGTTGTCGAAAGTTTTTGATGGAATAACTGGAGATTTAACACGTCAGATAATTCTAAAATCATTGGTGGTAGTAGCTGGTTATGGACTTATACTATTATGTTCGGGGATATCTAACTATATTAGAAATATTTACTTAGTAAAAGGAGCTAACGAGGTTTACGTTAGAATTCAGATGCAGGTATACGATCATATTCAAAGTCTACCGATTAAGTATTTCGATAATATGCCCGCTGGTTCTGTAGTATCTAGGATAACGAGTGATGTAAACCAAATTAGAACATTTTTCGTTTCGACATTTGTGCAGATATTAATAATTGTGCTAAAGATTATTTTTTCTTATATTGTATTATTTTATGTAGATGTACGCTTTGGATTATTTATGCTAGTGTTATTCCCGGTAATGTTTATAGTATTAAAAATTTACAACAAGTTATCTATAGATAGTATTAAGGGGTATCGACGTAAGTTTTCTCAGAGTAATGGGATTATCAATGAAAATTATCAAAATTTAGAAATCATCAAAGCTTTTAATAAAGAGAAAGAAAGTATTGAAGATTGGAATAAACATAATGAAGAAAGATATAAATATTGGAAAAAATTAAATCTAGTAGATAGTCTATTACTTCATAATATAACTGGAGTATTTAAAATAGTGATTTTCATAGGTATTGTTTATTACTATTCGTATTCACACTTTAATAATGTTTATGGTATTACATTGGGTATGGTATATCTATTTATAAATTATACTACTGATATAATTTATAGAATCGCAGACTTTACAATGGGGATTTCTAATTATATCAGAGCACAAGGTGCGGCTATAAATATTCAAGAGATACTTAAGCTAGAAGTTGAGGAAGACAGTCATAACGATATTACCGAGGATGATTTCCGAGGGAATATTAAATTCGAAGACGTGTATTTTTCTTATAAAGATGATTTTTATGTACTTCGTGATTTGAATCTTGAGATAAAAGAAAATCAAACTGTAGCCTTTGTTGGTCATACAGGAAGCGGTAAGAGTACTATAATGAATCTAATCGTGAAATTTTACAGTGCCACTAAAGGTAATGTATTAATAAACAATAGAAATATAAATGATTATAGTAAGGAGTATCTAAGAGAAAAAACGGCGATAGTGCTTCAAGACTCATTTTTATTTGAAGGTACTTTACTTGAAAATATTACGACTTCTAACGATGAAAAAATTGCTAGAGAAGCTTTATCTAGAGTTGGAGGAGATTTTATTTTAGAAAATCGCTCGTTAGGTTCAAAAGTAGAAGTAGGTGGCAGTAACTTTTCTACTGGTGAAAAGCAGCTTATTTGTTTAGCGAGAGCTCTAGCTAAAGATCCAAAAATCTTAATTTTAGATGAATCAACGGCTAATATAGATAGTGAAACAGAACAAAATGTAAGTCGAGCTATAGAAGAATTAAAACAGGGACGAACAACCCTTATAATAGCTCATAGATTATCTACGATAAAAAATGCTGATATGATTTACGTCCTTAGTAAAGGTAAAGTTATAGAAAATGGAACTCATGAACAATTATTAGCTCTTGAGGGAAGCTACAAAAAAATGTATGAAACCCAAGTAAAAGGATAAAAAAATAAAGGAGCGATTCGTAAAAGCAGATTCTGATGAATTCTGATTTTCGGATTACTCCTTTTTAATAGTTATTTTTTGAATACAAACTCGTATGCTAAATCGATATCTTTAAATGAAATCATTACAGTTTTATATCCTAATGGTTTGAAAAGTTCATTTACAGCAGTAGTAACTTTCTCACAAACTTCTACAGGGCGGTGTACCCAACCGATTTCAAGATTAGCTCTGCTAATTTCTTCTCCATCAAGAATAGCAACACTCTCGATTAAATCTAATGTGAATGCTTCTCTTGGTCTTTCGATTATTTCTGAGATTGTGTCGAAAAGTTCAGTGCTAACTTTTTTTAAATCTTCTTTTTTAAATCCTCTAGCAACTATACGTGGCATAATAAACCTCCATTTTTTGAATTCGTTTTCTTTAATTATATCATATAAAATTAAATTTTTGGTGAAAAATATATCTAAATAATAATTTTGTGTATATATGAAATTAAATTTTAATTTATAATAAATGAAGATAACTTTTACTATATCTGTAATCTAATGAAAATATTATGTTTTTTAGCTGATTAGAAAAAAAAATTAGAGTAATTTTTTGCTTATTTTACTTACAAATGTTATCATTAAGATAGGGGATGTGGTATGATATAAAGTAGGAAAAAAATATTAAATTAAATACTAAGGAGAAATTTTTATTAGACTTTTATATAGGAAATACTTTTCATTAATAATGTTGATTTTAATTTGCATTTCGATATTTTTATTTTCCAATCAAGTTGGTGAGGAATCTTCGAAGATATCAAGTGATTTAATCATAAGAAAATTAGGTCACTTTAGTGAATATATGATTTTAGGATTTTTTTCATTTTCTTATCTATCAAATTTATTTGTGAAAAGTAATGAATTTAAAGATTATAGAAAAACAGCAATAGTGAGCTTTGTATTTTCTGTTGTATACGCTTCTAGTGATGAATTTCATCAGACTTTTGTAGCTGGAAGAGATGGTAATATCATAGATGTACTAATAGACAGTAGCGGTGCTTTAGTAGGGATAATGATATCTAGTATTATGTATTTTCTTATTATGAAAAAATAGTGAAAAATATAGTGGTTTTTAGTTGTATTTTTTTTAGAAAAGTTATAAAATATTTACTTAGAGAAATAAAAGTTAAAAAATAAAAGGAGGAGTTTTTGATGCTTAAAGCGCTTATTGTAGAAGATGATAAATTATTAGCTTCATCGTTAAAAGCAGCAATCGCAGAAAAATTCGATGCGGATGTTTGTTATAATGGGCTAGATGGACGAAAATATATTGATGAAAATGTATATGATTTTATCATAACGGATAGTATCTTACCCGGAATGGGTGGAATAGATCTATTAGATTATATTCGTGAAGAAAAAGAACTGAAAATACCAGTAATTGTAATCACTATAGCTGAATCAACTGAAGAAAAGGCAAGAGTTATGAAGCATAGAGTAACGGAATATCTACCACGTGTAGCGGATGCTTCTCTTTTACTAACAACTATGGCTAACTTACTTCAACGTGAAAGTAACCTAAAAGGTGAAAATGAGATTACATATAAAGATTTAGTATTAGATCTTAAAAACGAATTAGTATCATCTAATGGTGGAACGTTAGAATCTATTAAAGGAAAATATCTTGAATTGTTATCTTTCTTTGTTATAAACAATAATATTGTATTAGAGAAAGAAGAAATTTTTGATCGTGTATGGGGTGTTGATTCAGAAACAACTATTAATGCGATTGAGGTTTACATTTCAGGATTAAGAAAAGAACTACGAAAAATTGGTTATGACAAAAACCTTAGAACTGTTCGTGGTGTCGGATATACTTTTGAGTAGGTAAGGATATGGAGTTTAATTATCCGATAGATTATACGCTATATAATACTGAGGAAATAACAACAATTATTAAGTTCTTAGACTTAATTGAAGAATGTTATTTGACAGGTGTGGAACTCATAGAGTTTAAATCTGCATATAAAGAATTTAAAAGTGTAGTTCGAGCAAAATCTGAAGAAAATTCATTGTATCGTGATTTTAAAGAAATTACAGGTTTTGATGGTTATTTAGCAGTAAAAGAAATGAAAAATGAAAAACCAAAAATTAAGCTTTAATGCTTGATTTTTGGTTTTTATTTTAGGTCAAGATATCCGTAATGAAATTTTGTGTTTTTTCTTATTATTTGAGTAAAATTAAATTTTTCGAAGATGTTATCTTTAAAATGTGCTTTTACTATTATTTTTTTTCTTGCGACTCTTTTTGCTTCTTTTATAAATTCTTCGTAAGGAAAAGTAGTGTCGGCTAAGGGAAGTATACCTTCAAGATTTCTTGATTCTGTAATGTTATGAGAAAACATAGGATCGAAGTATATAATGTCGTAACTATCATCAGGACAATTTTTTAAATAATCTAGACAATCAACATTATAAGTTTTAATATTACGCATTGCTTGATTAATTTCTATATTAGGAGAAATATAGTTTTTTAGACCGTTGGTTGTGATTAGGTGAATGATGTTATTTTTTTCTAAAGATATAACTTTATGTCCGTAATAACTTAGTAATATACTGTCTCCAGCTAGGCCCATAGTACAATCAAGAATGCTTTGTTCTTTTTCTTTGATTATTTCTACTAACGGTTCGTTATCTGAATTTTTTATCTTAAGAGCTGTTGTGTCTAAATGAAAGAAGAGTTCGGAATCATCTTCGAAGTAGCTTAATTTGTTTTTATAGACTACAAGTACACCATCTACTGAAGATAGTAGTTGTTTTATTGTTTTCTTGTTCCTAATAATATATTTTAATCTTAAATCATCCGCGAGTTGTTGAGCTTTTTCGTTAAGTTCTAAGTTTGTTTTTACACTAGTTGTTACTATTATATTTTTCATTGATTATAAAAGTTTTCTCCTCGGTTATGATTACATCTACTTTTTTATCGTGATCTTCTTTAGGGACATTATCTTGTAGTAGTTTATGGTAAGATAAACCGGCACTAATACCATATTCTCTAGATGAAAAATATTTATCATAGTATCCTTTACCATAACCAAGTCGATATCCATTTTTATCGAAAACGATAGAAGGTGTAATTACTAAGTCTATTTTTCCTTCATAGCAATCAGATGAAGTTGGTTCAAGTACTCCGAAATGTCCAGGAGTAAGTTCATCCCATGAATTTAAATGAATTAAATTCATCTTGCCATTTTCTATTTTAGGAACAAAGATTTGTTTTTTATTTATCCATTTTTTTATAAAAATTTCAGTTGAAATTTCGCTACCAAATCCTACGTATATGAATATTTTTTCTGAGGATTTGAAGAAATCTTGCTTTTCTAATATTGCAAAGATTGTATTAGTAGATGAGTTTCTATATGTACTTGATAAATTATTTCGTTCGGATATAAATTTTTTTCTAAGTGTTTTTTTCATAACGTATCACCTCACGTTATATTATATCATAAATCTAAATACAATTATAATTTTGATATAGTATAATAATTGAATGATGTATTTATGATTATGTAAATGAGAAAAAGTACATTATATCTGTAATAAAAATTTTTACGGTAAAGGTGTTCAAAAAGTTATTATAAAAACAAATATGGATTTTATTGGTAGATAAAATTATGATATGGAGATACAAGTTATCTATTAATTTTTAGAATTTTTATATTAAAGTATGTACAAGTATAATCAAGATTTTAAGAAAATATAAATGAATGTAAAAACTGTAGATGTTGCTGTAGGTGGGTTTCAGATTTTCATAATATTATGGGATTTTTATAAATATAAAAATCTTAAATTATGATTTGCTGCATCTACAAGATAAAAGTAGTAAAATAAAAAATAATTATTCATTATTTAATGGAAATAATAGTATAAATATGATATAATATAAAAGAAAATTTATGAGAAAGGAATCTTCTACAAATAATGACAAATTCAGAAAAAAATAAAGATTTATTAAGTAATGATGAATTGGTAAAAAATAGTAAAAAATCAGATGATTATTCAAACCTGCTTGAAAAAATAAGAAAGCAAGTTGATATAGAGAATTCTTCTACTTATACTAGAAAGACTCATAATGAACAAGAAAATCTTGAAGAAACAGTAATTATGCCAACTGTTACAGAAGAAGTAACTGATGAGTATGCCGAAACAGTTGTACTAGATAAAAATGAGCTAGTGCAAGCAATAGAGAAAGAAGAAGCGTTAGTAGGGAAAAAAGTAGAAAAAGTAGAAAAAGTTGAAGAAAAACCTGTAGTATTAGAGGTATTAGGGCTTAAAAAACGTATCGGATTAAAAACAATTGTTGAGGATATTACATTCGACATGCGTGAAGGAGAGATTATCGGATTATTAGGGCCTAATGGAAGTGGTAAAACTACAATTATGAGAATGATGGTAGGGTTAACTAAAAAATCAAAAGGTGATGTCTATTGTTTTGAAAAACCTTTAGGTTTAGGAAGAACTGCTATGCTTAAAGAAGTTGGAGCGATGATTGAAACACCTGAATTTTATAATTATATGTCGGGTTGGGCTAACTTAAAACAAATTGCACGTGTATGTGGTAAAAAAGTAACAAGAGCACGTATGAAAGAACTAGTAGAGTTCGTTGGTTTAAGTAAAGTAATTAGAAAGAAAGTTAAAACTTATTCTTTAGGTATGCGTCAACGTTTAGGATTAGCTCAAGCACTGCTAAACGATCCTAAAGTTCTTATCCTTGATGAACCGGTAAATGGATTAGATCCTCAAGGGGTTCAAGATTTTCGTAATAAACTTAAAGAAATAGCTGCAACAGGTGTATCGATATTAATTTCATCTCATTTATTAGATGAAATTGAAAAAGTTTCTGATAGAGTTATCGTTATCGAAAAAGGTAAAATTATCGCTGATGATAAATTAGAAAACCTAGTAGCAGATGAAGTTATTAAAACATTAATTTCAACTCACGATGTGGAAAAAACAGAAAGATTAGTAAGAGAATTAGGTGTTAGATATGAGCTGATTAAAGATGGATTTGTATTTGAAAACCTAAGTCGTGAAGAAAAATCTCGTATTATTACATATCTAGTAGCTAATAATGTTGAATTAGATACAATTCGTGAATTAACAACATCATTAGAGGATCGATTCCTACAAATCACAGGAGGGGAGAGAAAATAATGAAATTATTAATAAATGAATTTATAAAAGATTATAAAAAGAAAACTACATGGTTATATTTCTTACTGTCATTTGGAATTATTTTATTAAATAGTTATATTGCTAAAAGACAGTTTGAAGATGGAGTGGATGCGGTAAAAATACTTAGTGGAATAACAGTGGTCGCGGCGGCAACAGCAACGATATTCTCACTAATTATGTTAGCAAACAACTTATCTCAAGAATACTCAAAAGGAACTATTAAGTTCTTATATACAAGACCAAAATCACGTTCTGCAATACTTACTGCCAAAATAGTATTAGCGTTTATCAACTATATTATTTTCTTAGTAGTAGGAACAGTATTCGATTTCATGACTAAAAATTATGTATTCTTCAAAAATAAAATAGGGTTAAATCATTTAAATGACACTATAGAAGAAGGATACTTCGGAAGAACAGTTGTTAAACAAATAATTATAACAAATTTAGCTGATTTAGCAGTGTATATCTTCTTTGTAGCCATGGTAGTATTAGTTTGTGTAGTATTCAAAACTCAAATTCTATCATTAGTATTAGTTATGCTATCACTTTTAGGAACTGGATTAATTCAATCATTAACAATATTTGCAGTTTCAAAATTCTCATGGGCAAAATATCACATGTTTGACGTGCCGTTATTTAGCTCATATTACTCAAGTGAAGCAGGTCGTCACACTGTAAAAGAATTGTTTAAGTTCGACAATGCAAATGTGTTAATTATTATGTTAGTAGCATATAGTTTTGTATTCTTTGTAATTTCATACATTGTTAATGCAAGACGTGATATCACAATAGATTAGAGTATAAATCGTTAGGAGGTAGGTAAAATGAGAAGTTCATTAAAGAAAATTGAGCGAATTAAGGATATTCTGGATTTAAATGGAGATGTGTTATCATATAAATACACAGATGAAGAAATACGTTTTGACTTAGGTGAAGAACAATTAAGCAGTATTTTTAGTAGATTTATTAAGAGAAATCTTCCTAAGATTAAAGAGGGGTTACATGCAGGGAAGCTTGTAAAATGCCAAAGTGGATTAGGGATTTCATGTTTATTTATTCCGAGTGATAATGAAGATGATTTCTATCTAATTACTCCTTTCTTAGAATATTTAATACCAACTAAATTATTCCAAGAGTCATTAACAAAATATGGTGCAAGTATCAGTGAATTAATTTGTGATGTATATTTTTCATTACCAATTACACCGAGAAAAAAATTCAACTATTTAGTAGAATTATTAGTAGAAGATGAAAATGTAGACTTCTTAGATGCTATTGTTTTAATTGAAGATTCTAGTGTGAAAAATGTAAGAAGAACATCATCTAGAAAAAATACATACTTAAATAGCATTCTAGAGAGTGAAGTTAAGTTTAAACATGAAATTTTACAAGCCGTAGTAGAAGGTAATATTTCTCGTGTTAATATGCTTTTTGACTTACGTCGTAGAAATCACGGAGTAGAAGAATGCCACATTGAGCAAGGTGTTAACGTTCGTCGTAGAAAATCATATAATATGAATGATTTATTACGTTATGCTCTTGAACAACACAATGATGATTTCTTAGGAATTGAAGAATTATGGGTTAAAATTAAAAATAAACTTGATAACTATGACTTATCAGAAGATGTTATTAGAAGTTACTGTCTGTTAGTTGATAGAAATAAATATAAAGATAAACAAGCTGTAGTTCGAAATTGTATTGCTTACATCAATGACCGAATCTCAGAAAAAATTAGTTTAGACAATGTTAGTGATTATCTAGGTGTTAATAAGAGTTATCTTTCTTCTATCTTTAATAAAGATATGGGAATTAGTATTGTAGATTATATTCACGATAAACGTATATCTAACGCGTGCTATTTATTAGCGAATACTGATTTTTCAATTTCAGAAGTTGCAGATTATATTGGTTACTTCGATACTAGTTACTTCATTAGAATATTTAAAACACTAGTGAAAATGACACCTCTTAAATATAGAGAGTCATTATCTAAAAGATAATATAGAAAAGATTGTTGGCTAAAATAGTCAATAATCTTTTTTTATATGTTATGTAAATAATATATATCATTAATTTTGTATTTTGCTATTTGCATTTATGCAATTGTGGTATAATATAATCATTCTTAAAAATAGTAAATCATAGGAGATTAAAGATGATTTTTGCATTAGATGTAGGAAATACAAACATCGTACTTGGAGTATTTAGTAGTGAGTATAAGATGCTTCATTCATGGCGTATAGCAACGGATAATACTAAAACAGAAGATGAACTATATGTTATTATTAGAAATTTCTTTATTGATAAAGGGATTAAGTTTGAAGATTTTGATGGAGTTGTAATATCAAGTGTAGTTCCAAAAATGATGTTTGCATTAGAATTATTAAGTAAGAAATACTTTGAAAAAGAACCGATTATTGTTTCGGCTGATATTAACACAGGTATAAAGGTACCTGAGCCATATAGTAGTAAATTAGGTGCCGATCGTGTAGTTGATATTGTCGGAGCAAAAGTTAGTGGATATTTACCAGCTATAGTAGTTGATTTTGGTACTGCTACAACATTTGATTGTGTAGATGAAGATATGAATTATCGTGGAGGTATTATTTGTCCAGGTATGAATATTAGTGCGGAAGCATTATATTCAAGGGCAGCAAAATTACCTAGGGTGGAATTTGAAGCGGTGAGTACCTCTTTAGGAATGGATACTACTAGTCAAATGCAAGCAGGATTATTTTACGGATTCCTAGGACAGTTTGAGAATATCGTTAAGCATTTACAACAAGACTTAGGTAAAGATTACAAAGTAGTTTTAACTGGGGGCTTATCAAAATTTATAGCCAAGTACAGTGACGTAGTGGATATAGTTGACGAAGAATTAACTTTAAAAGGTATAATTGAATTGTACAAAATGAATAATAACAAATAATATTTGAAGAACTATGAAAAGGATATAACTACAATGAAAATTACAGTTTTTTGTGGAGCAAATAATGGAAAAAGTGAATTGTATAAAGAAAATGCAATAGAACTTGGTAAGTGGATTGCTAGAAACAATCATACTTTAGTATATGGTGGTGGGAAAGTAGGTCTAATGGGAGCTATTGCCGATACTGTCTTAGAAAACGGTGGAGAAGTCATAGGGATAATGCCACAATTTTTAGTAGACAGAGAAATTAGTCACAATGATATTAATGAACTGATTGTTGTCGATGATATGTCGGTGAGAAAAACTAAACTTGTTGATCTTGGTGATGTGTTTATTGCTTTACCAGGTGGACCAGGAACACTAGAAGAAATATCACAGGTAATCTCATGGGTGAGAGTTGGTAAAAAAGATGCTCCTTGTATTTTAATGAATATTAATGGGTATTATGACTTTTTAGAACAATATTTTGATAAGATGGTAGAAGAAGGATTCTTAACTATTGAAGATAGGAAAAACACTTTATTTACAGATAATATAGAAGAAATGGAACAATTCATAGCTGACTATAAAAATTTATAAACGTAAATAAATAGACAATAATGGAAATAAAATGTATAATAGTACATCGTAATAAGAAGTTCTAGAATTGAAAGGAATTTATTTTAATGAAAGATTATTTGATTAGAGGATTAGCCTTTAACGATGAAATTAGATTTTTTGTAACAAAAACTACAGATTTAGTAGAAGAAATTAGACAAAGACATGATGCTTATCCAACAGCAATAGCAGCAGTAGGTCGTACAGCTACGGTTACTACAATGATGGGGGCTATGCTTAAGAGTGGAGATAGAATTGATGTTGCCGTTCGTGGAGATGGTCCTGTAGGAACTATTTATGCATCATCGAATGAGTTAGGGGAAACTACAGCATATGCTAAAAATATGCAAGTTCATATTCCAAGTAATGCTCAAGGTAAGCTTGATGTGAAAGGAGTAGTTGGTGGCGGAAACATCACGGTAGTACGTGACTTAGGTTTAAATGAAAAGTATACTACTACTTCACCTATAGTATCAGGAGAAATCGCAGAAGATTTCAATTATTACTTCGCTGCTAGTGAGCAGGTTCCTTCTGCAGTTTCACTAGGGGTATTGGTAGAAACTGATAATTCTGTAATTGCAGCTGGTGGATTTATTTTACAAGTACTTCCAAATGCTACAAATGAAACGATAACAAAGATAGAACAAGCAATAAGTAATATTAAACCAATCTCTACCTTAATTCATGAGGGTAAAACTCCTGAAGAGATTGCAAATATAATCTTCGGTGGAGAAGAAAACTATCGTATCTTACATAAAAATGATGTAGTATTTAAATGTACATGTTCTAAAGAACGTTATGCTGACGCTTTAGTAACATTAGGAAAAGAAGAGTTAGAAGATATTGCTAAACAAGAAACTACGGAGTTAGTCTGTGCATTTTGTAAAGAAAAATATCATTTTTCTCAAAAAGAAATTACTGACTTATTAGACAATTTAAAATAATATTATGAATAAAGAGCCTTAATGATTAACATTTCATTAGGCTCTTGAATTTTCAATAAAAGTTTGGTATCATAAATAAAATTACTCAAAGTTTATATAGGAGGAGTTATGGAATTACTAAGAGAAATGGTTATTACCGATGGTAAAGTTTATGATAATAATGTCCTTAAAGTTGATTCATTTTTAAACCATCAAATCGATGTTGGCTTAATGATGAAAATGGCAGAGTCTTTTTACGAGTATTTTAAAAATGAAGAAATAACGAAGATTTTGACAATCGAGGCGAGTGGTATTGCGCCAGCGATTATGGTAGCAAACTTATTTAAAGTGCCGATGGTTTTCGCTAAAAAGAGTAAACCATCAACATTAAAAAATAATGATGTATACACTGCCGAGGTTCATAGCTACACGAAAAATATAACTAAAACTATAGTAGTTTCAGAAAAATTTATTAATAAAGATGACAAAGTACTTATTGTTGATGATTTTCTTGCTAATGGACAGGCTACTCTAGGTCTTATGGAAATAGTAGATAAGGCTGGAGCAGAGACAGTAGGAGTAGGAATACTAGTTGAGAAAAGTTTCCAGGATGGTAGAAAATTATTAGACGAAAAGAATGTCAATGTTTGTTCTTTATGTAGAATTGCTTCTCTAGAGGATAATGAAGTTAAATTTAATAAAGCTGATGATGAGAAATAAGAAAGGATTTAAATAAAATGTGGGAAAATAAATTTCAAAAAGAAGGTTTAACATTTGATGATGTGCTATTAGTACCAGCTAAAA
Organism: uncultured Gemella sp.; assembly: GCF_963537375.1. Lineage (GTDB taxonomy): Bacteria > Bacillota > Bacilli > Staphylococcales > Gemellaceae > Gemella. Next base: position 1,510 of record NZ_CAUTDQ010000005.1, on the reverse strand, counting down.
GTGACATTTTACCTAAAAAAGTTGATTTAAAAGTTAGTTTAACGGAGAAAATTAAACTATCAGTACCAATTATTTCTGCTGCGATGGATACAGTGACAGAACATAAAATGGCAATAGCAATGGCTCGTGAAGGTGGAATCGGTGTTATTCACAAAAATATGACTATTGAAGAGCAAGCTGAACAAGTAAGAAAAGTTAAACGTTCAGAAAGTGGAGTTATTACAGATCCTTTCTTCCTTACACCAGATAGTCTAGTATATGAAGCGGAAAACTTAATGCAACAATACAGAATTTCAGGTGTGCCGATTGTAAACAATGAAGATGATATGAAAGTTGTTGGAATTATCACAAACCGTGATATGAGATTCTTAACCGATTTTGATATTAAAATTAGCGAAGTAATGACTAAAGAACACCTTATTACTGCGCCAGAGAAAACTACGCTGGAAGAAGCTAGTGTAATTTTACGTAGCCACAAAATTGAAAAATTAATTTTAACTGATGAAGCAGGTAAATTAACAGGATTGATCACTATTAAAGATATTGAAAAATTAGCTAAATATCCTAACTCAGCAAAAGATGCTAAAGGGCGTCTTCTAGTAGCCGCGTCTGTAGGTATTACTAACGATACAGTTGATCGTGTTGATGCTTTAGTAGAAGCTGGAGTAGACGCTATCGTAGTTGATACTGCTCACGGACACTCTAAAGGGGTATTAGATGCAGTTAAGACATTAAGAACTAACTATCCTGATTTAGATATTATCGCTGGAAACGTAGCAACTGGAGAAGCTGCTCGTGATTTATTTGGAGCTGGAGCAGATGTTGTTAAAGTTGGTATTGGTCCTGGATCAATCTGTACTACACGTGTAGTTGCAGGGGTAGGAGTTCCACAAATAACTGCTATCTATGACTGTGCAACAGTAGCTCGTGAATTAGGAAAAACAATCATTGCTGATGGTGGAATTAAATATACTGGAGATGTAGTAAAAGCTATCGCAGCTGGAGGACACGCAGTAATGTTAGGTTCTATGCTTGCAGGTTGTGAAGAATCTCCAGGTGAATTAGAAATCTTCCAAGGTAGAACATTCAAAGCATACCGTGGAATGGGATCAATTTCTGCTATGGAAAAAGGATCTAAAGACCGTTACTTCCAAGAAGATGGTAAGAAATTAGTTCCAGAAGGAATCGAAGGACGTACACCTTATAAAGGTGCTGTTTCTGAAACAATTTACCAAATCATTGGTGGATTACGTGCAGGTATGGGTTACACTGGTTCACGTGACTTACGTGCTCTACGTGAAAACTCACAATTTGTTCGTATGACAGGTGCTGGATTAATCGAATCTCACCCACACGATGTTCAAATTACAAAAGAAAGTCCAAACTATTCTAAATAATAATTATAGATAATAAGAAGCTAGGAGCTTGAAGTTCAAGTTCCTAGCTTTGTTTTAGGGCTCTTTGTCAAATTCGGGGCATGGAGAAAAATAGGAAATAAGATCTAGGCAGC
>NZ_CAUTDQ010000004.1:0-68058 GCF_963537375.1 uncultured Gemella sp. | reverse complement strand
AAATTTAAATACGGCTGATATTTATTATCAACCGTATTTATTATAGACCCATTTTATTAAATCGTAATTTAAGTCGTTTTTTTATTGATATGTGAGTATAATCATTAGAGAAATAAGACGAAATATGTTAAAATTTTATAGTTAAGCAAAATAATGATTGAGAGGTATATTAATCATGAAGACGAAATTATTTATAAATAATCTTGAAGTATTTGCTAATCATGGGTTATTTGAAGAAGAAAATAGACTAGGTCAGAAATTTATTTTTAGCATTGAGTGTGAGCTTGATTATAAAAAGGCGTTGTTCAGTGATGGAATGACAGACAGTATAAGTTATGCTGATATTGCGGATGTAGTGGTAGAGACTGCAACTTCAAATACGTATAATTTATTAGAGCATTTAGCCGGAGAAATTTTAAAAAATATTTTTGAGAAATTTCCTCAAATTGAAAATGTTAAGCTAGAAATTAATAAACCAGCTGCCCCTATAAAATATCATTTTGAACAATGTGGAGTAGTTATAGAAACAACTCGTGAGGAGTTTGGATTATAATGATTATACTAGCATTAGGAACCAACTTAGAGCCACGAGAGCAATATTTAAAAGATGCTTTAAGAAAAATAGAAGCGAGTAATCTTAAAATTACAAAACTAAGCAGTATTTACGAAACACCTGCATGGGGTGGAGTAGCTGATCAAAACTTTCTAAATATGTGTATAGAAATAGAAACTTCATTAGAAGCGTATGAACTACTAGATACTATTCAAAAGATAGAGTTAGAACTTGGGCGTATTAGAAAAGAGCACTGGGGAAATAGAACTATAGATATAGATATTATCACATATAATAATTTAGTTTTTAATGATGATAGATTGATTGTACCTCATAAATATATTCATGAAAGAAATTTTGTACTAGCTCCATTAGTAGAAATGTATGGTGATATAGATGTTGATGGTAAGAGTATAAAGCAATCATTAGACAAAACAACAGAAAAAATTAGTTTGTATAAAGAAAAATTGTAAAATGAAAGGATAGAAGATGTTTAAAATTAGAGAAATTGAAATACCGAATAGAGTAGTTTTAGCTCCTATGGCAGGTGTATGTAATGCTGCATTCCGTTTAACAGCTAAGGAATTTGGTGCTGGATTAGTTTGTGCCGAAATGGTTAGTGATAAAGCAATTTTATTCAATAATAAAAAGACGATGAATATGTTGTATATTGATCCAAGAGAGCGTCCATTAAGTTTACAAATATTTGGTGGAGAAATCGATACTTTGGTAGAAGCTGCGAAGTATGTTGATAAAAATACAGAAGCTGACATTATCGACTTAAATATGGGATGTCCAGTTCCAAAAATTACAAAAGTAGATGCTGGAAGTAAATTACTACTTGATCCAGATAAGGTATACGAGGTAATTGCCCGCCTAGTAGATTCAGTATCTAAGCCTGTAACTGTAAAAATGCGTATGGGATGGGATGATGAACATATTTATATAATGGATAATGCAAGAAATGCAGAGCGTGCTGGGGCTAGTGCAATAGCTATCCATGGTAGAACAAAAGTTCAAATGTACAGTGGAAAAGCCAACTGGGATGTTATTCGAGATGTAAAAAAAGAACTTAAAATTCCAGTTATCGGAAACGGAGATGTAACGACTCCAGAATTAGCTAAGAAAATGTTAGATGATACTAACTGTGATGCAGTTATGATTGGACGTGCAGCTTTAGGAAATCCATGGATGTTATATCGTACAGTTAAATATTTAGAAACTGGGGAATTAACAGAAGAACCGACACCAAGAGAAAAAATTGATGTATGTTTATTACACCTAAGAAGACTTATGGAAATTAAACCTGAGAAGGTTGCTGTACATGAGATGAGAAAACATGCTGCATACTACATGAAAGGTATTAAAGGTGGAGCGAAAGTTAAAAAAGAATTAAATACTTTAAACTCATATGCAGAGATGGAAAACTTATTTGGTGAATTTTTAGATTATCTTGAATCAGGAGTAGCAGTACCTAAAAAAGAAATCATAATTTAATGTGTTGAATTATTGATTAATTATCATATGAAATATAGAAAAAAAGAAACTGTATTTAATTAGATATAGTTTCTTTTTTATTTTTATATTTTGAATAATTATTAATGTCGTAATAGCTCAATATAGCTAAAAAAACTTGTAAAATAAGTATTTTAAGAATGGCAGTAGAGTATAGATTAGAATTGTTAATAAAAAATGTTTAAAGAAATTATAACTATCAGGGATTACAATTTTAGAAAATTATCTAGAAAATAATAATTTGATGTGTTATAATAATTTTAAAAGAAAACGTTTTAAAGATAAGGTAGGTATATTATGACTAGAAAGGCAAAAATTATCGCAACTTTAGGAAACAGTACAGAAGAACTATTAGAATATATTATAGAAAATGGGGCAGATGCTGTCTTAATCGATAATTATTATGGATGCACAGAAGAGTGCGATTTTAGAATTAATAAAATAAAAGAATTAAGAGAAAAATTAAATAAAAATACTGCAATAATTTATGATTTAGATCATATATATGCGGAAAGTAAATATAAACTTATAAAAATTGAAGAGAACAATGTTCATTTTGCTTGTCAAAATGATGTTGATTTTGTCGCCTGCCCATTTGTTAGTAATTTGGATGAAATTAGAAAAGTAAAAAGTATACTTCAAGCTAATGAGAAGAAAGATATTGGATTAATTGTAAAAATAGATTGTAAAGAAGCATATGAAAATATCGATGAGATTATTCAATTTGCAGATTCAATAATGATTAATAGGGATGAGCTAGGTATGGAATTACCTTACCAAAATTTACCTAGTATCCAAAAAGAAATTATTAGAAAAGCTAATGATTCGACAAAAGAAGTAATATTAACAACGCAGATGCTTCATTCAATGATCTATAATCCAAGACCGACACGTGCGGAAGTATCTGACGTAGCTAATGCAATTATAGATGGTGTTGATGCAATCATGTTAATCGAAGAAACAGCAATAGGGAATTATCCTAAAGAAGCATTAGAAACAGTTGATAGAATAATTACCTACATCGAAAATCAAGATATAGTAAAATATGATGATTCGGAAGAATATAAGCATCACAAAATGAATATTGCGCATGCAATCTCATTATCAACTAAATATCTTCTTGATTCTGTTGATGTAAATAATATCGTAACTTATACGAAGTCAGGAAGTACAGCGAAGTTTATCGCAAGATACCGACCAAAAGTTCCAATATTAGCAGTAGTACCAACTAAACAAAAAGCTAGAAAATTAGCATTAACACGAGGTGTTACTACATTCATAGAAGAAAAAACACTATCGATGGAAGAAATGCTAAATTATGCACCGAATTTTTCTAAAGAGTCTGGTTTAGCAAAAGAAGGAGATTTAATTCTAATTACAGCAGGACAACCAGATTTAGGAAAAGACAATGTTCCACCAACTGACTTTGTAAATATTAGACAAGTTTAAAATAAAAAAATAAACCATAAATAAGGGTGATTTAAAAATCTATTTGTATTATCAACTGGTTTTTAATCATTCTTTTTTTTGAATGATAAAAGAATAATTCAATTAAAAATTAAATGATACATAAATCAAAATTAATTCACAAATTAGCAATACAATCTTTTGAAGAAATTTATGTAAATATGATATAATCTAATTTATGATTTAGACACAAAGAGATAATTTTTAGAAAGGAAAGACTTAATGAAAAATAGTAAATCAATATTTAGAAACATAGTAAAATATCTACTATTAGTTATTATTTTAATTGGTGGTTCATTTGGAGCTTATTCATATTTTAATTCGAATGCAGGTTCAAGTTCTACTGAGTCTCAAGTTCAAACAGTAAAAAAAGAAACTGCGAAAAAAGAAGAAGACAAATATGTTGTAGATAAAGCGGAAAAAGAATACTTAGAAAAGAAATTTAATGAGTTGAAGGCAATCAATAAAGAGGTCATCGGTTATATGTATGTACCAGGTGATGGAAAAGATTCTTTAAAAGAACCAATGTTGCAAACAACAAATAATTCTAAATATTTGGAATATGGTTTAGATAATAAACCTGCCCCATATATAGGAGCAGTTTTTATGGACTATGAGAATCAACCAGATCTAACTAAGAGTGATGTGAAATGGGTTTTTGGGCATGCAAGAGCTGGAATCGAGGAAAAGAAAATTACTTTAGACACTAGAGTATTTAATAATATGAATTGGTTTGGAAAAAAAGATTATTTTGATAGCCATAGAGTTATTGTTATGGAAACTCCTGAAAGAAAGTATTATTATGAAGTAACTGGTGTGAAAGTTGTAAATGAATTTACAAATTTATATCAAATTCCAACTACTTCAGATAAAAAAGGAGAATTTATCAAGTTGTTTAAAGAAGGAGCTAAGAATTGGCTAGAAAATAGCAAGATTTCTGGAGAGGATAATATGACTGTCTTTTGTACTTGTAGATTAGATGATGTTGCATTACGTACACTAGTATTAGCAAGACAAGTACCAGATAATGAATTAAAAGAATTTTTAGAGAAAAATAAAGAGCTACTTAATAGTTAATAAAAAGGAGAACATCCGAGATATTAGTATCAAAGATGTTCTCCTTTTAAATTTTATTTTTTATTTCTTAATATTGTATAACTAACTAATGTAGAAATTAGCATTAGAGTAGTAGTAATGAAAAATGGTGTTGTATATTTTTCTAAGTGTAGGGCTTCTGGTATTTTTGTCAACACTACAGGAGTAAGGATAACACCAATGTTTCCACCAACTAAAACTACACTTGTTGCAAAGTTGATAAATTTATTATCTAACTTGTTTGAAATATAGAAGAAGTTAAATGACATAGTTCCTACGAAGCTTATTCCAATAAGAATAGCTGCAATGTAGAAGATAATAATATTATTTGTTAAAGCAAATAATACACTTCCAATGGTCATGAAACTTAGCATAATTGGTAAAGTTAGATTTTTAAACCTTTTAACTAGAATACCAAAGATAACTCCAGAAAGTATACCACTTAAAGCTAAGATTGTAAGTAGATTTCTAGCTATATCTGGTTGATAGTGATATTTTTCTGCTAGTAGTGTAGGGATTTTAATAGTTGCTCCCATGTAAGAAATTCCTACTAAAAATGTTAGAAGAGTTAGAACTATAGTTTCTTTATGAAACTTAAGGCTTACTTTTTTATTATTTACATTTTCAGTGTTAGGTACGAATAATAGGAATATTATAAATATAGGAAGTGCTAAAGCATAAACTAAAAATGTATATTGAATACCGTAGATTAATAAGTATCCTGAAATAAAGGTAGTTAAAGCTTTACCTATATTTAAAAATGCAGTTCTTAATCCGATCATAGTACCACGGTGTTCTTCATCAAAGAAATCACTAATCATACTGATTGAAAGTGAGTTGAATAACCCGATACCAGCACCAAGAAGTAATCTACTGATTAAGACAATTTTAAAATTAGTTGTGAAGGCTGGTACTATACCAAAGATAAAGATAAGTATAAGTCCAAGAAGAACTGTATTTTTCTTTCCGATTAATTTAATAACACCATTGCTAAGAAGAACGAAAATCGTAATCATCATAGCTGGTATTGTTGCTAAACTCTCTACAGAAGCCAGACCTATGTTTGGGTTATTAGTATGATAAAAATTATACAGGTTTGGAATTACTGGAGAAATAGCAAGGTGTGACATTAATAATATTGAAATACTAAGTAATGAAAACTTAGCGAATGAATTTAATTTCATTTTTGTATCTCCTTTTTTCTTAGATATTTAAACCTGACTTTTCATGAAAAAGTTAGGAAAAAACTAAGTTTCTTATAAAAACCATACTATTCAAGTATAAAAAAAATATTAAATAAGGTCAAGCGAAGAGGGGTTATATAAGTAAAGTAAAAAAACTACTAACCAAGACTTGTTAATAACATAATAATAGGATAAAATAAAGATAATGATAATTATGGAAAGGTTTTGAGAAAATGGCAAAAGCAGAAATTAAAAGAATAGTAATGGATATGGTAGATGAAAATTGCTATATAGTTTATAAAGATGGACGAGGAGTTATTATAGACCCAGGTGAAGGTTTCGATAGAATACAAAAAGCTGTAGAAGAATTAAATGTAAAAATCGAAGCGATATTATTAACACATGCTCACTTTGATCATATTATGTCATTAGATGAGTGCAGAAAACACTACGGAGTACCTGTATATATTTCAGGACATGAACGCGATTGGTTACAAAATCCTGATTTTAATGGTTCAACATTGTTCCGTTTAAGAAGACCGCCTATGACTGATCCGGCAGAATTCGAGTTTGAAGAAAATAAAAAATACGAAATTGCTGGTTTAAGTTTTACAGTTCTACCAACACCGGGGCACTCTCCAGGTGGAGTATCATTTGATTTTGGTAAGTTTGTAGTAGTAGGAGATGCATTATTTAGAAGCGGTTTTGGTCGTTATGATTTATATGGCTCAGATTATGATGCTTTAAAAAATTCATTAGGAAATGTATTATTTAAACTAGATGGAGCTAAAATAGTATATCCAGGTCATGGAGATGAGACTACGATTGAACGTGAACGAGGTCTAAATCTTATCGGTTGTTAATAAAAAAAGGGAGGGATTTTATGAGAAAGTATATAGGAAGAATATATGTTGATTATTTTTTCTTTAATGTTTGGGTAATATGTTTAACATGTGTTGCAATAGCTTCAGTGATTTTTAAACTTACCGGTTTTGAAGAAGTGTTCGGTGTAGATGTATATATAATTCTATGGGGAGTATTAGGGTTAGTGTTTTTAAATCATGTTATAGTTGTAATGCTAAGAGATAAGTATGAGTACAATACATTTTTTGAAATTACAGATGAACATTTTAAACTATCATCAACAGCAATATATACATTTTTTAAGTTGGAGAAAGTAGCACCACTTAGGAATATACTAGATTATACAATAAAACAGAATATATTATCGAAAAAATTTAATATATATATAGTTAGCGTTAATAGTGGTTCAGAAAAATTAAGATTTTATGTTTCTAGAAAAGATGTAGAGCAACTAGAAAAACTATTATTAACTATACTAAATAATAATCTTAATTATAGGAGGTATAAAGATGAATAATATTAAAAAAAGTCGAGTACATCCTATGGTTATTATGGATACTGTAATTACTGGATTTAGATTGTTTGGTATTTTTATGGTGTTGGCATTAAAAGAACAAAATTTGAAATATTATTTACTAGTTTTGATGGGATTCCTTTTATTAATAGTAATAGGTATATTTGATTATTTCTTAAAAAGTTATGAAGTACGGGATGGAGCTCTAATTTATACAAAAGGAATAATAAATAAAGAAGCAAAAAATATAAATCTTGAAAACATCCAGTCAATTGACATGAGCTCTAACGTATTGTATCAAGTATTTAATCTACTTTCGGTGGATATAAACCTTGTTGGAGGTAAGATTAGGATAAAACCTCTGAAGAAGGAAGTCGCATTAAACTTAATTGATATACTAAGAGAATTAAAACAAGGTCAAGATGAGGATATGGCTATAGATCAAGAAGAAAAAGTGCAAGATTCTCAAAATGAAATATTAAGATTATCTGTAAAAGATCTTGCATTTTATGGACTGCTTAGGGTTAGGTTCTTTGCAGCTTTAGGGTTAATATTAGCATTAAATGGTAAGATTCGAGATGTTTTCAAATATATCTTCGATAATGAAGCTTATTTTGATGAACTTCTTCAAAAAAATGCTAAGTCAGTCGCGGGGAATATAACAGCAATATTTATAATAATTGGAATTTTTATGATTTTAGTCGTAATCGCATCAGTTATTCATACAATTGTAAAATATTATAACTTTATCCTCACTACTAAAGAACATAATTTACTATGTAAATATGGATTGTTAAATAAAAAATCACTAGTTATTGATATTGATAGAATCCAAAGTGTAAAATTGATATATCCACTGCGTTATCGCTTTTTCGGTCTTGCAAAATTGTCTGTTGAAACATTGACTAATAACGTATCGGAAGATTTAAGTGAACAAAAGTCTACGATAGATGTCTTGCCACTAGTAAAAAATGATTTTGCACAGAATTTTGTGAAAAATAATCTAGGTATTGATTTAGAGTATTATGAAAGTTTAGAAAGTGAAAAAATACAACGAAAAGCTAGAATTGCATTGTATCGTTGGAGTTTGTTTAATTGCAGCCTTCTACCGATAATAGTATTTGCGATATTATATTTTGCTAATATTGATTTGAAGTTAGAGTATAAAGTTTTGAGTTCACTTGCTTTCTATCTTGTCTTAGTTTTGTATAGTATTTTAGTGAAAAACTATATGTTGAAATATAACGAACTTTCTTATGATAGATATTACTTTAAGAATACATTTATGAGACAATTAACAATAATAACAGAATTCATTAAGGTGAAAAAAGTAGGAACTATAAATAGTAGAACAAACTATTTTATGAATAAAAGGGATCTTTCCCATCTATCGATAAATTCTATTGGAGTAAACTCAGATATTAAGTTGAAATACTATGATAAAGAATATAAAGAAAAATTAGAAAGAGATTTTATAATTTCGGAGGTAGGTTATGAGTAGAATATTTGAAAAGAAATCATGTAATTTACCAGAAAGATCAATACAATATTTGAGAATACATTTTGGAATATATGCTCTAGTTCTTTTATCATTTGTTATTAGTAAAAGTGTATATGACTATTTTAAAACTGAAATAAATTATAAATTTATAGGTCTAGGTATATTAGTGATATTAATAATATATGCTTTAGTGGTTTTAGTTATCCCGCCTTTAGTAATTAGAAATTATTCTTATGAAATAGACGAAATGGGGGTATCGGAAGTTGAAGGAGTGTTTTTTAAGAGTAAAAAAACTTTACCATTTAATACCATTCAAGATGTTACGATACATACAGGTCCAGTTTTAAATAAGTTTAAATTAGCTAATATACAAGTAACAGGAATATATAGTAAGCTTACTATTGACTATCTTCCAATTGAAGAAGCGGAGAAGTTAAAAGAGAAAATACTTCTAGAAAGAAGTAGATACAATATTGAATATTAATTTTAATATATCTTTTGTACTTTATCATTTGACAAATGACAGAAAGTATATTAAAATCGAATATGCTGATAAAAGAAATATAAATACTTATCAAGAGTGAGTGAGGGATAAGGCCCGATGAACTCCAGCAACCTAATCAATTGATTAAGGTGCTTTCCTTAGCAAAGTTTACTTTGAACGATGAGGTATACATAAAGACCTTGTCTATGAGATAAGGTCTTTTAATTTTTATTTTAAAGATATTAAGGACTTAAGAAGATTTGTATTAATATCAGACAAAAATATTTTAGGAGAAAAAAATGAGCAAAACATATTTATTTACATCAGAATCAGTAACAGAAGGGCACCCAGATAAAATCGCTGACCAAGTGTCAGATGCGATTTTAGATGCGATTTTAGAACAAGATCCGTACGGACGTGTAGCTTGTGAAACATGTGTAAACACAGGATTAGCAGTTCTAGTTGGAGAAGTTTCAACAACAGCAAATGTTGACTTCCAACAAATCGTACGCGATACAATTAATGAAATTGGATACACAGATCCTAATAAAGGATATTCAGGAGATCATATTTCAGTTCTTGTAGGTTTAGATAAACAATCTCCGGATATCGCTTTAGGAGTTGATAATTCATTAGAAACAAAACAACAAAAAGAAGAAAATGAAGTAGGTGCAGGTGACCAAGGTCTTATGTTCGGATTTGCAACTAACGAAACTCCAACATATATGCCACTACCAATTTACCTAAGTCAAAAACTTTCAAAACAATTAGCAGAAGTTAGAAAAAATGGTATTCTTACATACTTAGGTCCAGATGGAAAAGTTCAAGTTACAATCGAATATGATGTGAATCATAAAGTAAATAGAATTGATACAATCGTAGTATCAACTCAACATGATGCAGAAGTAACTCAAGAACAAATCCATGCGGATATTAAAAAATACGTAATCGAGCCATGTTTAGATAAAGAATTATTAGATGAAAATACTAAGTACTTCATCAATCCAACAGGAAGATTCGTAATCGGTGGACCAGTAGGAGATGCTGGGCTAACAGGACGTAAAATTATCGTAGATACATACGGAGGATTCTCACGTCACGGTGGTGGAGCATTCAGTGGTAAAGATGCGACTAAAGTAGATAGATCAGGAGCATATATGGCTAGATATATCGCTAAAAACATTGTAGCTAGTGGAATCTGTGATAAAGCGGAAGTTCAATTAGCTTATGCAATTGGAGTAGCACACCCAGTATCAATCTTTGTTGAAACATTTGGAACTTCAAAAGTTGATGAAGGAGATATTGTTAAAACAATTAAAGAAGAATTCCGTTTAACACCAAATGGAATCATCGAAACTTTAGATTTAAGAAAACCAATCTTCAAGAAAACAGCAGCATACGGTCACTTTGGGCGTGAAGATGTAGAATTCACTTGGGAAAGAACTGATAAAGTGGATGCATTCAAAAAATTATTAAAATAGTATTATTGAAACGTAGAGTGGATAATATCCTATTCTACGTTTTGTGCTTTTTATAATAAAATTTGCTAAATTCAAAAAAATTTCAATAATAAATTGATGTTTGATAGCATTTTAATTGCAAAATAATACTATATGTAGTTTAATATAAATAAGGACAAAAAGTGAAAAAAATATGAACAAATTGTGGAGGTTATTATGAACCTATATGAAAAAATAGGAGAAGAAAAAATTGATGAGTTAGTTATACACATGTATGATGATATTATTCCTAATGATGATAGAATTAATATTTTATTTAATGATGGGTTTGATAACATCAAAATTGAACAGAAGAGATTTTTTAGACTGTTTTTAGGAGAGCCAGGGCATTCTGTATTCGCCACTCCAGATTTAAGAAAAAAACATATGAAACTTCCTATCTCGATAAAAGAAGCTAAATATTGGTTAGAGGATTTTGAATTAGCCTTAGATAGAATAGAACTAGACCCTGCAATAAAAAAATTCTTTAGTCAAAAAATAAACACATTGACAATGCAGATGATTAATACAATTTAATAAATTAAAAAACCTTCTTTATTGATAATTTAATTCAATAAAGAAGGTTTTTTGTTATGCGACAACTTCGTCTTCATCTGACTTAGAGAATATTTCTCTAAGTGTTTCAGGAGAAGAGGTAGAAACAAATTTGATTGATGATTTTATATTGAACAGGAATGCTTCATCTTTGTGAATTTTATTAGCAGTTAGTGCACCTTGAATACTAGTGAATAACCATTCGCTAACAGGGTTACAAACGTCCTCTGGTAGATTTCTATCGAATAAACCATCAGCAAGTAGTAAACGCCAATTTTCAAGAATATCACTGCATTTTTCAGCGATTATTGGAGAAAGTTCTGCAGTTTCCATCGCCAATAATGTAAGTGAAAAACCACTACGTTTACAAGCTTTACCTTTTGATATAAAAAGATCAAAAACAGCTGTTAAATACTCCTCTAAAGTCCCTAATTTAGGAGAAATTGTTTTAAATTCTTTTTTTACATTACTGTTGATTTTATCTAATGCTTCTAGATAAATTTCATCTTTTCCTTTTGGAAAATAGTAGTACACGCTTCCCTTAGGGGCTTTAGCTTTTTTTATTATATCCTGAACACTTGTCAGAGAATAGCCCTTAGTTCAAACGTTTTGGACAGTTGTTAAAATAATGTTTTCTTTAACTTTATTGTTTAACGTCATGTCATTCACTCCCTTGTTTTTTTATTATAATTTTATTATACAATTTTATGTTATTAAAATCAACGATATATAATAAAAATTTTCTACTTAACCTGAATATACAGATGCTGGATTATAGGCAGTGTTAACGTGTAATATTTAAAAAAGTCTATGATTTTAAAATTGTGGAAATATAAGAATATAATATAATAATAGTTATTAATTAAAAAGAGAAATTTCAAAAGATAATTTTAGGATTTTCTTTTGCAATATTTGTATTTAAACGACTTTTATAGTAAAATATAGAATGATATTCAATAAGGAGACGGGTATGTTAAAAAAGAAAATGTTTCAACTTTGTGTTGAATTAACTAATGGAAATATGAGTTCTAAAGCTCTTAAAAAATTAACAAAATCTAATCTAAGTCGATTAATGATTCAACCTTTTGCTAAGGTATATGATATTAATACTGATGAAATTTTAGATGAAATTGATGATTTTAAAAATTTAAATGAATTTTTTATTAGAAAGCTACGCCCAGATGCTCGACCAATCAATCTAGATGAGAATTCACTTGTAAGTCCAACTGATGGAGTGATTTCTGAACTAGGTGTTGTTTCTGAAGACAGAACATTTGTTGTGAAGAATCAAGTTTACAACGTTCAAACATTGGTAGGAGATAGTGAGTTAGCGGATAAATATAAAGATGGTACATACATGATAATATATCTTAGTCCTAAGAATTATCACCGTATTCACTTTCCTATGAATTGCCAAGTAAAGGATGCTTATAGCCTTGGAAAATATTCATATCCAGTTAATAATCTTGGGCTGGAATTAGGAGATAATATACTAAGTTATAACTACAGACAAGTGTATAAATTAAGTGGAAAAATCAATTATACACTAATACCTGTAGGGGCTCAAAATGTTAACTCGATTATTCCTACATATGAGAGTATCTATGTGAAAAAAGGAGAAGAGTTAGGTTATTTTGAGTTTGGTTCAACAGTTGTATTACTGTTTGAAAAAGATAACATAATCTTAGAAGAAAATTTAGAGAATAAAGAAATCAAGATGGGAGAGAAAATAGCAACTATTTTATAGGCTATTGTGTAGAAAAAATGGTACTAAAAAGATATTTTTCACCTGATGATTTTGTAGAAAAGTATGAGTTTATTGATGTTGAGTATATGAATATGCACAACAAAAAAGTTATTATTTCAGATTTAGATAATACTTTAATATCATGGGATAGTAAAAAAGATACTAAAGAATTGAATAAATGGCTAAAGAAGATGAAAAAAGCTGGTTTTGATATTATTGTTGTATCTAATAATACAGAAGAGCGTGTTGAAGAATTTTGTAAAAAATTAAATCTCCAATATGTTGCGGGTGCAAAGAAACCTTTAACTATAGGTTTTAAAAGAGCACTTAAAAAGTTGAATAGAAAACCAGAAGAAGCGATTATTTTAGGGGATCAAGTTTTAACTGACGTATTAGGAGCAAAAAGTTTTGGAGCTATGAGTGTTTTAGTAAAACCTATCTCGAAAACAGATGCATTTAAAACTAGAATTAATAGATTTTTTGAAGCGTTAATAATACATAATTTAACTAGAAGAAAAGCATTTCCTAAAATGAAAAAAGTAGGGTATAGATTAAAACACAAGAAAGAAAATAGTGGAGGCCATATTGAGTAATAAAGTTTATTGTATAGGTTGTGGTGTTGAAATTCAAAGTGAAGATCAAAATAAACAAGGATATTTACCAAAAAGTGTTGTAGAAAAAAGCATTGATGGTAATCTTGTTTGTAAGAGATGTTTCAGATTGAAAAATTATAATGAGGTATCTGATGTTCAACTAGGAGCTGAGGATTTCTATCAACTTATCAAAACATTATCGAAAAAAGATGCATTAATAGTAAAAGTTGTAGATATCTTTGATTTTTCTGGAAGTTGGATTGAAGATGTAGTAGATATCGTAGGAAATAATAAAGATATTGTCCTAGTGGCTAATAAACTAGATTTACTGCCGAAATCAGTTAAACAAAACAAGGTGAAACAATGGTTGTTTAAGATGCTTAAGGCGAAAGGAATTAAAGTAAAAGATATTCTATTAATTAGTGCAATAAAAAATCAAGGTGTAGAAGAAGCTGCTAGTCGTATAGATGAGCTTCGTAATGGTAAGGACGTATATATTGTAGGTGCGACAAATGTTGGTAAGTCTACATTTATTAACAAACTTATTGAACTTACAACTGGGGATAAAAATGTTATTACAACATCTCACTTCCCTGGAACAACACTTGGAATGATCGAGATACCTTTAGACAGAGCTACTAGTATTTATGATACGCCGGGTATCATATTAGATTACGATATTGCTCATTATCTAGATGCACAAAGTTTAAAATTAGTAATGCCTAAAAAGGAGATTAAAGCTCGCGTATTTCAATTGAATGCTGAGCAAAGTTTATTCTTTGGTGGTATGGCTAGAATGGACTTTGTAGAAGGTGAGCGTCAAAGTTTCACTTTATATGCGTCTAATTTAGTAGAGATTCATCGTACAAAACTTAGTAATGCAGATGCATTATTTGAAAAACATTTAGGAACGTTATTGAAACCACCATTTGAAGATAATATTTCAATATTCAATAATCAAGTTAAGAAAAGTTTCACTATTGATAGTAGAAAAATGGATATTGTAATTTCTGGATTAGGTTGGATAACGGTTAATAGCGATAGTGGATGTAAGATTGATATTCATGTTCCAGAAGAAATTGAAGTATTTGTACGTGAATCAATAATATAGTATAAGAAAAGAGGATAAGATGTTAAAAGGAAAACAAAAAAGACAATTAAGAGCATTAGCACATCATTTATCACCGATTTTCCAAGTTGGAAAATCAGGTGTGAATAGTGATATGATCCAAGGAATCAGAGATGCGTTAGAAAAACGTGAATTATTAAAAGTTAGTATTTTACAAAACTGTGAAGAAGATAAAGATGAGGTAGCAAAAATTTTATCTGAACGTACTTCATCTGAATTAGTTCAAGTGATTGGACACACAATTGTATTATACAAACAAAGCTCTAAGGAAAAGTATAGAAAAATAGAGTTGGTGAAGTAAGATGTCAATTGCGCTTTATGGAGGTAGTTTTGATCCAATACATATTGGACATTTAATTACAGCCGAAAATGCACTAGAAACTTATAATTTAGAAAAAATTATCTTTATACCATCATATATTACACCCTTAAAAGGCCGAGAATTGGAAGCTAGTGATAAGAATAGATTTGAGATGATTAAGCTGAGTGTAAAAGATAATTTAAAATTTGAAGTTAGTGATTATGAAATCTTAAATGAAGGGATAAGTTATAGTTATAATACCGTTAAGTATTTTAGTGAACTATATAAAAATGAAAAAATCTATTTTATTATCGGAACAGATAGAGCGAAAGATTTAAAAAGATGGTATAATATAGAAGAACTATCTAAACTTGTAACATTTATTTTCGTAGCACGAAACGAAGAGGATTTGTATGAGGTAGTAAATGGAGATGTATTTTATAAATCTATAAGTTACGAGATAATGAGGTCTCCAATAATAGAGATAAGTTCTAGTTTAATTAGAGATAATTTAAAAAATAAGAAAAGTATTAAATATATGATCACCGATGAATGTAGGTCATATATAGAGGAGTTGAGTTTATATGGAATATCAAGAAATTCAAAATAGAGTAAAAGAAATATTACCAGAAAAAAGATACGAACACACTTTAAGAGTTGTGGAAGTGGCGAAACATTTAGCAGAAATTCATGGTGCAAATGTGGAAAAAGCAGCATTAGCAGCTTTAGTTCATGATGTTTGTAAACCTATGGATGAAGTATTAATGAAAAAATATGTAATTTTACATAATTTAGATGTTAATTTATTAGATTATCCAGTAGAAGTTCTTCATGGACCGGTAGCAAGTGCATTTATTGAAGAAGAATTTGGTGTTGCAGATGAAGAAGTTAAACTTGCTGTTGCAAACCATACTTTCGGTAGAAAGCACATGACGCTACTAGAAAAAATAATCTTTATTGCTGACTATACTGATCCACAAAGAAAACATCCGCATTTAGCTGAAGTGACAGAAGTATCTCAATATGATCTTGATGAAGCGGTTAGACTTGCGGCAAAATATACATTAGTTTACTTAATTGACAATGATGAAAGAATTTATCCTTCATTATTAGAATGTTATAACTACTATAATATTAAAAATTATCGTGTTGGATTTAAAGAAAAAAATAAAGACAAAATCTTAACAGATGAAAAAACAATCACTATCAGAAATAAGAGTGAAGCTCATTTCAAGAAAGGTGATTTATTAGAAGCTACAACTTATGAAGATCCAGATACAGTGTTTGCTACATTAGAAGTTGATTTAGTTAAACCTGTAACTAGAGAAACATTAACAGAGCGTTACGCTAAATATTACGGAGTTACTTTGGATGAGTTAATCGAAAAACTTGCGAAAAGATATCCAGAAGATGACGTACTATACGTAGTAATGTTCCATATTATAAAGAAATAAATAAAGAAAGAGGATGAAAATGGAAGTAGAAAACTTATTAAAAATTGTTGTAGATGCATGTGACGATAAGCACGGATATGATATTGTTGCTTATGATTTAACACAAGCAGGAGTATTATATGATTATTCTGTAATCTGTCATGCACCTACAAATAGACAAGTAGAAGCAATTGCACAAGAAGTTAGAGAACAAGTATTAGAAAATGGTGGAGAAATTCACAGCACAGAAGGTTTAAGAGAAGCTAAATGGGTTCTTATGGACTTAGGTGATGTTGTAGTTAACATTATGACACGCGATGATAGAGAATACTATGAATTAGATTCATTATTTGAAAAATACCCTATAAAAGGTGTTTAATATGTATGAGAATTTAAGTATTGTTTATGATAAACTAATGGATGTCGACTACGATGCTTATAGAAATATTATTAATCAAGAATTAGAAGATAGAAGAAATCTTCTAGTTCTTGATTTAGGTTGCGGTAGTGGAACGATGCTACCAACACTAAAAAAATACGGAGAAGTATTCGCAGTAGATAATAGTGAACAAATGCTAGCGATAGCGAGTGAAAAAGTTCCAGGTTGTAATTATTTTGCGATGGATCTATTAGAAATCTCATCGTTAAATATAGAATTTGATTTTGTTTTAAGTGCATTCGATGTATTTAATTATTTATCAGATTTTGAGGAATTTAAATTAGGATTAAAAGAAGTATATTCGTCTCTAAAAGAAGGTGGGAAATTTATTTTTGATATTCACACACCTAAAAAAATTATTGATATGCTGGAAAAACAAGTTTTCGGATATGAAGATGAAGAAATAAGTTATCTATGGTTTACATATGAAACAGAAAATTCGTTAGAGGTGGAAAGTGAGCTGTCATTCTTTATTAAAGAAAAGAATGGTTTATATAGAAAGCTTGAACAGTTTCATTCACAAAGAACTTATGAAGTAAATAATGTCCTTGAAGAAATTCAAAATATTGGATTTAAAGTGAAAGATTATTTCTGTGATCTTGATAAGAATAATAAAAATTATTCTGAATCAGATCGAATAATCTTTATTTTGGAGAAATAAAATGGCAGTAGATTTCAAAAAAACTCTTAAGCATTTATATGCACCTAAAACTAAACCAAGTATTGTAAATGTAGATAAGGCTAATTATATAGCTGTTAAGGGAGCTGGTGATCCTAATGATGAAAATAGTGAATATAAAAAATCAATCAGTTTATTATATCCTGTAGCTTATGCGATAAAGATGAGTAAAAAAGGAGATTATAAAATTCCAGGTTATTTTGATTTTGTTGTTCCACCATTAGAAGGTTTTTGGTGGCAAGACGGAATAGAAGGTGTTGATTATGCTAATAAACAAAATTTTAAATTTATTTCATTAATAAGAATGCCAGATTTTGTTACCAAAGAAGTATTTGATTGGGCGATTGAGCAGGTGATAGAAAAGAAAAAAGAAGATTTTTCATCAGTTGAATATTTCACTTATGATGAAGGACAATGTGTGCAATGCATGCATATAGGCCCATATGATTCAGAGCCGGAGACTGTTGCTAAGATGCATGAATATATGATTTCTGAAGGATATGAATTAGATATAAATGAGACCAGATATCATCATGAAATTTATATTTCAGATGTGAGGAAAACAGCATCGGAGAAACTTAAAACAGTAATAAGACATCCAATTAAGAAAAAATTTTAAACTTGATTTTAGTATTGCTAGAATCAAGTTTTTTATGAATTGACATTATATGTTTAACATAGTATTATAGTTACAGATGTAACTGAGAAAAAAAGGATGAATGGAAATGGATATTAATATTTCAGAAGCTGAATGGGAAGTAATGCGAGTAGTCTGGAGCAATAAAGAAACTACAAGTAAATTTGTAATAGATACTCTAGGTGAAGAAAAGTCTTGGACTCCTTCAACTATTAAAACTTTACTTTCAAGGTTAGTAGAAAAAGGGTTTTTAGAAACAAGAAAACAAGGGAATAAATTTTTATATTCAGCAAAATGTGTAGAAGATGAATGTTTAGATATATTAACACAAAACTTTTTAGAAAGAATTTGTGAGAGAAGGACACATATTATTGTTAAGAATATAATTGAGACAGATAATTTGAGTAAAAGTAATATTGATGAAATTATAGAATTACTTAAAGAAAAAAGAAAAACTGCAGCTGATGTTATTACATGCAAATGTCTAAAAGGGCAATGTAGTTGTGCTGCAAAACATGGATAGACGAGGGATATAAAATGGAAACTGGTAAACAAAAAATACTAATTACTGGAGCTTCAAGTGGTCTTGGTCGTGAACTAGCTCATCAATTTGCTCAAAAAGGGAATGTTGAGTTAATATTGGCTGCCCGAAGAAAAGAAGCATTAGAAAAAGTTGCTAAAAAATGTAGTTCGTTTGAAAATGTTAAAACTAGAGTTTTTAGTGTTGATATTGGTTCTCAAGAACAAGTAGATAATTTACTTTCTTCTGTTAGCGACATTGATATTCTCATCAATGGTGCGGGATATGGACTTATGAAAGACTTCAGTGAATTTAGTGATGCTGAAGTAGTCAATATGTTTGATACAAATGTAATCGGAACTATTCAATTAACTACTGAAATAGCTAAGAGAATGAGAGAAAAAAAATCTGGAACAATAGTTACTATCGCTTCATTAGCTGGTAAAATCGCCACACCGAAGAGTTCTGTTTATTCGGCTACTAAATTTGCTTTAATTGGATACTTCAATTCTTTACGTTTAGAACTAAAAAAAGATAATGTTCATGTTATGACTGTAAATCCAGGGCCTGTAGCAACTAATTTCTTTAACATAGCTGACGAAGATAAGAGCTATCAAAAAGCAATGGGTGGTAAAACATTAACACCTAAATTTGTTGTTACGAAGATTATAAAAGGAATTGAAACTAAAAAACGCGAGGTAGATTTACCATTTAAATTAGTTTTAGGTGTTAAAATTAGTCAGCTATTTCCAAGGTTAAGTGATAGAATTTTAGCAAATATGTTTAAATAACAAAGAATAAATAAAAATCAAGGTTAGAAGAATCTAATCTTGATTTTTAATTTTATTCTAAAGTTTTCATTTCGAAAAATCCGTTTTTTAATCGTTATCATTATTTCTTATAGATTTTAGTATTGAAAAACTCGTACATTTATGATATTATGTAAATTATAAATTACAAATATGAAAGTGAGAAAAAAAGTTATTATGAAGAAAAAAAATTACACATTAGCGTCAGTTACAATAGTAGGATTAGCAATTGCAACTTCAGGGGGAGCTGCATTAGCTAATTCAGAGGATACAACTACAACTCCATCGCCAACAACAACTACACAGACACCGCCAGTAGCACCAGCTCCTGCTTCTGCAACAGCGCCAGAAAAAGATTTAGTATTAGTTCATACTAATGATGTTCACGGGCGTATCGTAGAAGAAAAAGGTCGAGATAAAACTACATCAGTTGTTGGGGATGCAAAATTAGCTACAGTAATTGAAAATGAACGTGCTAAAAAAGATCAAACAACAGTAGTGGTAGATGCAGGGGATGCTTTCCAAGGTTTACCAATCTCTAACTCAACTAAAGGAGAAGCTCGTGCGGAAATTTTAAATAAAATGAATTACGACGCTATGGCTGTAGGTAACCACGAATTTGACTTTGGTTTAGATGAAGCTAAGAAGTATAAACAAATCTTAAAATTCCCACTGTTAAGCTCGAATACATACGTAAATGGAGCACGTTTATTCGAAGCTTCAACAATTGTTGATAAAGACAAAACAGTTAAAGGTGATGAAGTTGTTGTTATTGGGGTAACAACACCAGAAACTGCCACAAAAACACACCCTAAAAATGTACAAGGTGTAACATTTAAAGATCCTATTCCAGAAGTTTTAAATGTTGTTAAAGAAATCCAAGCAAAAGCAAAAGTTACTGGTGATGATTATAAAACGTATGTTGTTTTAGCTCACCTTGGAGTAGATACAACAACTCCAAAAGAATGGAGAGGTTCTACTCTTGCTGATGAACTATCAAAAAGTCCTTTACTTAAAGGAAAACGTGTAGTAGTAATCGATGGACACTCTCATACTGTTGAATCGAAAACATATGGAGACAACGTTACTTATAACCAAACAGGAAGTTACTTAAACAACATTGGTAAAGTTACATTAAAACCAAATAGTTTATTAGGAACTCCAAGTCTAATTAAAGCTTCAGAAACTACTAATGTGACTCCAAATGCTGAAGTTAAAGAATTAGTTGATAAAATTAAAGCGAAATACGATGCAGAAAATGCTGTTGTAGTAGTGAAAAACAGTCCAGTTGAATTAAGTGGTACTCGAGAAAATGTTCGTGTCCGTGAAACTAACTTAGGAAACGTAGTAGCTGATTCACTTTATGAGTATGGTCAAACAGGATTTAAAAATAAAGCGGATATCGCAGTAACAAATGGTGGTGGTTTACGTGAAACTATCGCTAAAGATAAACCTATTACAAAGGGTAGCGTAATTGCAGTTCTTCCATTCGGTAATACAATTTCTCAAATTAGTGTTACTGGTAAAGACGTATTAGCTATGTTTGAAAAATCTTTAGGATCTATTTTACAAGTTGACAAAGCTGGTAAAACTGTTTTAGATGAAAATGGACAACCGTTATTAGAACCAAGTGGAGGTTTCTTACACGTATCAGGAGCTAAAGTATACTACGATACAAACTTACCTTCAGGTAAACGTGTATTACGTGTAGAAGTTAAAAATCACGATACAGGTGCCTACGATAAATTAGATTTAGCTAAAACATACTACTTAACTACAAATGATTTCTTAGCAGCAGGTGGAGATGGATATACTATGCTAGGTGGAGCACGTGAAGAAGGACCATCTATGGATGAAGCATTCAAAAATTATTTAGAAAAAGCAGATTTAACTAAATATGCTGTAGTAAATCCAAATTCGCGTACAATCTCTGTAGATTCAAAAACTTACAAATTTGAAGAGGAAAAAGCAGAACAACCTAAAGAAGATAATTCATATACTGGAAATGTAGGTTCAGGAGCTGATCAAGGAGAACAATCAACTAAAGAAGAAGTAACTTCAGGGAAAGTAGAACAAAACGGTAATAGTAAACAACGTAAAGATGAAAATGTTGAAAACAAAAGTGAAGAAGCTAAATCAGAATCTAAAGCAACTGATGTTAAATTACCAACTAATGCAACTAACAAACAAGTTGTAGAAAATATTAAAGAAAATAAACTACCTAACACTGGTATGAACTCAACTAGCACAACTGCATTAGGATTAAGCTTAATTGCTTTAGTTGGAGCTGCCGTTAGACGTAAACTTTCTGAATAATTGAGTTAATTAGATTATAAAAAAAATTTAAAGAGTATGGGCATTTTCTGTACTCTTTAATTTTTGAAGTTCTATTGTATATGTCTATAATAATAGTTAAAATTGTATGGTAAAAAAATATTGACAAGGATTTCTTAACTTGATATACTTAAAACACAATAAAAAATTACACTTTGAAAAGAAGAGTAGTAGTTGATGTTTGCTTAGAGAGTCTCGGTAGGTGAAAAGAGATCAAGGATGATACTATGAAGATGGTCTTTTCGTGTTAGTAGTTGAATAATTAAACTGCTACGGGATAGCCCGATATAGCTAATGGTATAAAAATAAGATTTAAATTTTGTTTTAGTACTTTATAAGTTAGTATTTGTGAGAATACTATAAATCAAGGTGGTAACACGTCAATAGATACGTCCTTGTAGAAGTGAATAACTTCTACAGGGGCTTTTTCTTTGTGTAATATTTGTATTGTAGGATTTTATTATTTTAGTTAATTTTGAAGTTGTTAGAGAAAAAATATAAAGGGATAATTATTATAAAAAGTAGTTAATGAATTATTCAAAAACAATAAACATTAAAAGACTTATTTGTTCCTAAATATTATACAAATTTTTAAAAAATGAAGTTCAGTTAAAAAATAATAAAAAATAATGAAATAATAATATTTTTATTAGTTTTTTCATAGTGATAATAGATATTATTAGATGGAAAAATTTTCTTAAATATGATAGAATAAAGTATTGAGAAATCAACGAGTAAATTTCTAATGAAAGAGATTAAAGGAGATTATATGATTAATAAATTAGGATGGAAAATTGGTGGAGAACAAGGTGAAGGTATTGAGAGTACAGCCGAAATTTTCTCTACAGTAGTAAATACACTTGGATACCACATGTATTCTACAAGAGACTTTTCAAGTAGAATCAAGGGTGGTCACAGTAACAGCAAAATTTGTATTTCAGAAGAAAAAATAAATGTAATTGACTATAAGACAGATATTCTTATAGCTTTCGACCAAGCTACACTGGATAACTATATTCCAGAATTAGATGAAAATAGTATTATTATTGCGGATGCTAAAATTAAACCTGAAATATCAGAAGAAATTAAAGGTTTAGTTGCGGTATTTCCAATTACAGAATTAGCGAAAGAAATTGCTAATCCGATTATCAAAAACATAATTACATTAGGGATTTGTTCAGCATTATTAGATATTGATTCAAAATTATTCTATGATATGATTGATTCAAAATTTGCTAGTAAAGGTGAGGAAATCGTAAATATTAATATTCAAGCCTTTGATAAAGGTCGTGAAATCATGACTGAGTTTATGGAAGAAAATGGTATTAAAGATAAGTATTATCTTAAAAAATTAAATCCAACTCACAAAAATATGTGGTTAATCGGTAACCATGCAGCTGGTCTTGGTGCTTTAGCAGCAGGTTGTAGAATGTATGCAGGATATCCTATTACACCAGCAACAGAAATCATGGAATATTTATTTGAAAAGCTTCCATTAGTAAATGGAGCATATATTCAAACTGAAGATGAAATTGCGGCATTAGGTGTTGCAATTGGAGCTAACTTCGCAGGAGTACGTGCTATGACAGCTACATCTGGACCAGGTATTTCACTTATGACTGAGTTTTTAGGTATGGCTGCTATGGCAGAACAACCAGTTGTTATTGTAGATGTTCAAAGAGGGGGGCCTTCTTCAGGGCTTCCAACAAAAACAGAACAATCTGATATCTTCCATGCTGTCTATGGTGGAACTGGAGATGCTTCTCGTATCGTACTAGCTCCTACATCTGTAGAAGACTGTTTCTACACTATGATAGATGCATTCAACATGGCGGAAAAATATCAAACACCAGTTATTGTTTTAATGGATTTACAATTAGGTATGAACAAAGAAACAGTTCCTAACTTCGACTTTAGTAAAGTTCAAATCGATCGTGGTAACTTATTAAAACAAGAAGAAATTACAGAAGAAGATATTATCTATTTCAAACGTTATGCAACTGATGTATTAGTTTCAAATAGAACTATCCCTGGTCAAAAAGGTGGAATTCATAATGCGAACAGTTATGAACACTCAGTAGTTGGACTACCTTCAGAGGTGAAACGTAATACAAAACGTCAAAAAGAAAAACGTGCTAACAAGATTGAATCAGCTTTAGTTGAAAGACCATTTGTATTAAATGAATACAATGATGAAAAAGATATTTTATTAGTGGGTGTTAACTCAACTTATGGAGTATTAAATAAAGCGGCTAAGCAACTAAAAGAACAAGGATTGAAAATTGATACAATGCATATTCGTCAAATTTATCCAGTTGCTCAAGCTGTTCGTGATACATTTGATAAATATAGAAAAATTTATATTGTTGAACATAACCACAATAAACAATTGCGTACGGTAATTGCAAGTAAGTATCATAATTCAGACAAAATTAGTAGCTTACTAAAATATGATGGAGATATTTACTATACTCATCAACTTGTTGAACAATTACTAGAGGAGGAGAAATAGTTTGAAAGTAACATTAAAAGATTATAAAAATGATGTTAAGCCCGATTGGTGTGCCGGTTGTGGAGACTTCTCGGTACTTGCGGGTATAAATAGAGCTGTAGTTAACCTAGGGATTAAACCAGAGAATGTTGTAATTTCTGCAGGGATTGGATGTTCTGGTAAAATTAGTGGATATACAAAAGCATATGGTGTACAAGGATTACATGGACGTTCATTACCAATTGCACAAGGTATTAAATTAGCAAACCAAGATTTAACAGTTTTTGCAATGGGTGGAGATGGTGACGGATATGCTATCGGTATTGGTCATGCAGTTCATGCTATGAAACGTAATGTTAATATGACTTACGTAGTAATGGATAACCAACTTTATGCCTTAACTAAAGGTCAAATGTCTCCTAAGTCTGATGAAGGTTTAGTAACGACTACAACTTTAGAAGGAGTAATGGAAAAACCTTTATCAGCGATGAAAATTGCCTTATCTTGTGAAGTAACGTTTTTAGCACAAGCATTTACTGGTGATATGAAAGAGATGATGCAGATTTTCGAAGAAGCTGTTAACCATGATGGCTTCTCACTAGTTAACGTATTTAGCCCATGTAAAACTTATAACTACAAAAATACACCGGCTTGGTATAAAGAAAACTTAACTAAACTTTCTGACATCGAAGGTTATGACAATACTAATAAATTGGAAGCGTATAGAGTATTAGAAGAGTACAATGACCTTGTAACAGGGGTAATTTATAAAAATGATAAAAAACCTCATTATGAAGATACTTTACGTAATTATAAACGAGATGAACCAATTGCTCATCAGAATTTAGAATTTAGTGAGGAATTATTTAACTCGTTATGTGATGAATTCAGATAAGAGGTAAAATATGAAATTTAGAAAAATACTAGTTCCATTAGTAGCAGCTTATGCTGGATATCGTATATATCAAAAAACAGAGGAACAAGAGTTAGATAACGATCATATAGATAGATGTAGAAATAAACTAATTGCATTAGGTTATGATGTGATTGATAGTTATACGTTGAATCTAAAAGAGAATCCATACTTAATGTTTTATTTTGATAACGACAATATCAAGTACGAAGTTCGATATGATAAAGAAACGGAAATAATAGAGTACATAAAAGAGGTATAAGAAAATGAGTAAATCAATAGAAAGATTCAGAGAATTAACAATGTTAGACGGGACATCAGGATTTGAAAGTGAAATTTCAAAATATTTAGAAGAAAATTTATCTAAATATGCTGATGAAATTAAATATGATAATCTTGGTGGAATCTATGCTATTAAGAAATCAAAAAAAGAAGATGCTAAAACTGTTATGATTTCAGCGCATATGGATGAAGTTGGATTCATCGTGACTAAGGTATTACCAAATGGTATGCTTAAGTTTGAAACGCTTGGTGGTTTTAGAGAAGATGTTCTTTTAGCTCAAACATATACAGTAACTTCATATGAAGGGAAAAAATTCACTGGTGTAATTGGATCTATTCCTAAACACTTTACTGCAGGTGTAGCACAAAATGTAAAAATTAGTGATATGACTATCGATGTTGGTGCTTCATCAAGAGAAGAAGCATTAGCGATGGGAATTCGTGAAGGTGCTTTTGTTACTCCAAAAACAACTTTTGAACAACTTACTGAACACAGATTTATGAGTAAGGCTGTCGATAATCGTTATGGATGTGTAATTATTACAGAAATTTTAGAACAATTTGCAGAAAAAGAGTTGGATTTTAATTTAGTAGTGTGTGCTACCGTTCAAGAAGAAGTAGGTCTTCGTGGTGCAACTATCGCTGCTAATATGATTAAACCAGATGTATGTTTTGTTGTAGACTGTAGTCCAGCAAATGATATGGATGGAAAAGAAACTAGTAATGGTCGATTAGGACAAGGTTTCTTAGTAAGATTAGTAGATAGAACTATGGTTCTTCGTGCAAATATGAGAGAAAAAATCGTAGCTCTTGCAGAAGAAAATGGAATTAAGTATCAATACTTCACTTCACCAGGTGGAACAGATGCGGGTAACATTCATCAAGCTTTAAATGGAGTTCCAACTACTGTAATTGGTATTTGTGCTCGTTATATTCATACTCATAATGCAGTATTTGATATTCGTGATTATTATGCTGCTAAAGCAATTTTAGGGAAACTAATTGAAACTATCGATGATAAGTTCATTGAAGATATAAGAAAATAAAAAAATGTGGATAGAAATTTTTTCTATCCACATTTTTTATCTTTTTCTTTTACTTCGACGAAATTGTTGAGGTTCTTCTTCATAATACCTATTGTTGTTATTTTCGTATACAGGTTCTAAAGGATCATAATCTTCTTCATGTTGAACCTCATCATAATCTTCTTCGTAGTTATCATAGTATTCATCTTCCATATATTCTTCGTGTATTGTTGCATGAATTTTTATAATAATACCAAACAGGATGCTATTAGCGATAAGTGAACTACCACCATAACTAATAAACGGCATACTAATACCGATAACTGGAATAATGCTTAGTGTTGAGAATATATTGACGAAAAATGAAAAGCAAAAGCTACAAACACTAAGAAGAATGAAATAGTAACTATAGTTACCTTGTTCACATTTTTTCATAATATTAAATAGTCTCAGAATAAAGATGAAGAAGATAAATAAGAATATTGCTGCACCTATAAATCCAAAGTTCTTTGCGATTATAGAGAAAATAAAATCATTAAATTGTTCATCTATATAGTTTTTATTCTTAACAAATGTACCAGTTAATCCACCTAGTTTAATCTCTCTAAGTACTTGAGTAATTTGATAAGAATAATCTAACTTATATGCTTCAGGATTTAGCCATGATAGAATACGATTTAGCTGATAAGATTTTAAACCAACCAAGCTAAGTAATCTCGGGAAGTATAAAGCAGCTAGAATAATAATTGCTAGTCCTGCTATAACTACTGAATAAATTCTAAATAACGTTTTACCTTTGTTACAAACCAAGAAGACTAATCCTAGGAATAAAAAGATGAAAAATAATCCATTCCCTAAGTCATTTTCTTTTAGGACTAGTATAAAAGGTATAGAAATTATTAAAGCTATTTTTAAAAGTTTAATTGTATCTGTGTTTTCTTTAAAACTCTTTTCTTTAATAAGCATACTTATCATTGCTACAGTAGCTATTTTACTAAATTCTGAAGGTTGTAAGGTAAATATTCTAAAGTTATACCAACTACGAGCACCATTAACAATTGGGGCAAGAGTAGGTGGAACTAAGAATATTCCAACTAAAAGAACCAAAGCAAATAAATAAAATGCTATTGAAAACTTTTCGATATAATTTATTGGTATCTTTTGCAGTAGATATATTATTCCAAAACCAATTAAGTAAAAAACAAATTGTTTTAGAAATAGTGTTGGTGTTTTATTGTTGTTATATTCAGCTAATAGTATAAATAGTAAACTAGAAAAGCTAAATATAAAATAAAATATCAATATTGATAAATTTGTTTTATTTTTTATGAAATTTAACATAAGTCAACTCCTTTGATGTAATTATACAATATTGAAGGGATATACGCAACTTAATAGGAATCTACAATATGAATTTGGTTATGATATTAAACTAGAAGATATATATAATATTGATGGTGAAGTTGAAGTATCGAACGAAGATGTTAAAAGAGAAAAGCTAGGGCTTATTGATTAATATGAAAATAAATCTAAATTGAATAAATCAGAAAATAATGATAATAATGTTTTAAATAAACCTTTAGAAAATACTGGACTTTTAACTGAGGGGAATGGAAGTATTATCAGTTATCATCCTCTTATAGTAATATTGATATTAAGAAAGAAAAAATAATTGTATACTAAATTTATAAGAATAAATAATAAAAGAGTTACGTTAGTAAGCAATTTGTTACTGGATAACTCTTTTTTATGTGTTTTGTCACATGTCACACTACTAAAAAATAACGTTTTATGCTAAAATTATATATGTTATAAATACAAGGAAGAAATAAAGAGAAAGGAACTTTTGAGATGAAATATACTCCAATGATAGAACAATATCTGAAGATAAAAAAAGATTATCAGGACATGTTTTTATTTTACCGTCTTGGTGATTTTTATGAGATGTTCTTTGAAGATGCGACTAGAGCGTCAAAAATATTAGAAATAACTCTAACTGCTCGTGATGGAGGAGCTGAAAAAATTCCTATGTGTGGAGTTCCATTTCATTCATCAGCTACTTACATTGATACTTTAGTTAATAACGGCTATAAAGTAGCTATATGTGAACAAGTTTCAGAACCTGGTCAAGGAAAAATCGTAGAACGTAAGGTAGTTCAAGTAATCACACCTGGAACTTACATGAACTATAAAAACTACGATGAGAACAATTACTTAGGTAGTGCATATGTAAAGGATAATAATATTTACTTCGCTTTTTGTGACATTATGACGGGGGATAGCCGTTGTACTGTACTAAAAACTATGGCTGATCTGCAAGATGAAGTACTAAAAAATAATATTAAAGAAGTAATTAGCATAAAAGATCAAGAGTTGGATATTAGTGCTTATATTACTGAAGTTAAATTAACTAATGATATTACTAAGGAAAAAACAAGTAATCTTACTGATAGTAATCTTCGTGTTGCTTGTGATGTTCTTTTAGATTATATTGAAAAAACTCAAAATAAGGATATTTCAAGCCTTAAAGATTTTGAAGTATATTTTAAAGATAAGTTTGTTTATATGACGAACTACTCGTTAAAAAACTTAGAAGTTACTCAAAATATGGCTAATGGTGGGAAGAAAGGTTCACTTCTTAGTATTGTAGATAAAACATCAACAGCTGCGGGTTCAAGGAAACTAAAAAAATGGTTAGAAAATCCATTATTAGATCTTAAAGAAATTAAAAAACGTCAGGAAATTGTAGAAGATTTTACTAAACATTATTTTGAAAAAGCTGATGTGAAAACTAGTTTGAAAGAAGTGTATGATCTTGAGAGAATTTCTACAAAAGTTTCTTATAATATAGTAAGTCCTAAGGAATTATTAAATCTAAAGAAAACATTAGCTCAAATACCAGAAATTAAGAAATTGTTATTAGGATTTGAATCTAATAAATTAAAAGATATCGCAGAGAATATCGATGAATTAACAGATTTATACGATTATCTTGAAGCGACAATCCATGAAGAAGCTGGGCAGACTGTTAAAGAAGGAAATGTAATTAAATTAGGCTTCAATGAAGAATTAGATAGCTATAAGAATTCTAGTAAGAATGGAAATAGAATTTTATTAGAAATCGAAGAACGTGAAAAAGAGAGAACTGGGGTTAAAAATCTTAAAGTTGGATACAATAAGATTTTTGGTTATTTTATCGAAGTATCTAAAGTAGGGCTTAAAACTATAGATCCAACAGAACTAGGTTATCATAGGAAACAAACACTTTCTAACTGTGAAAGATTCGTATCTGAAGAATTGAAAAAAGTTGAAGAACATATCGTAAATTCTAAAGCAAAAATAGAAGAATTAGAATTACAATTATTCCAAGAAGTTAAGACGAAAATTCATAATTATATTGTAAGATTGCAGAGAGTAGCGAATACTTTGAGTGATATTGATGTTTTTGTTTCATTATCTGATGTAGCGGAAGAATATGGTTATATGAAACCTGAGTTCAATGATAATAATATTATCGATATTGTTGATGGACGTCACCCGATTGTTGAGAGAAATGTGAGTGCGGATAGTTATATTAGTAATGATTGTAAAGTAGACAAAGATAATAATATCTTGCTTATTACAGGGCCTAATATGTCTGGTAAATCTACTTACATGAGACAACTCGCTCTTATAGTGATTCTTGCACAAATAGGATCTTTCGTTCCAGCGACTTCTGCGAATTTACCGATTTTTGATAAAATATTTACGAGAATAGGTGCGAGTGATGATTTAGCTGGTGGTAAATCGACGTTTATGGTTGAGATGATTGAGGCGAAGAACGCTTTAGTTGAATCTACTGCAAATTCATTATTAATTTTTGATGAAATTGGTCGTGGTACATCGACATATGACGGTATTGCCTTAGCTCAATCAATATTAGAATACATTAATAATACTATTAAGTGTAAAACATTATTCTCAACTCACTATCATGAGCTTACAAAATTAGAAAATATTACCCAGGGAATAAAGAATATTCACGTCTCTGCAAAAGAAGATCATGGAAAATTAATTTTCTTATATAAAATTAATGAAGGACCTATCGAGAAGAGTTATGGTATCCATGTAGCTCAACTTGCTCATTTACCGGAAGATGTTATCGTAGGTGCTAATAAAATTTTAAGAGAATTAGAAAGTGGTAATAAAGGTAGTGAGGACCTTGTTGATAATGCTAGATATAACAAAGTATTATTAAATGATGCTTCATCACAAGAATCTGAGGAAAAACTAAGAGCGAAAATTCGTTCTGAACTAGAAGAAGAATACAGTAGCAGAGTGGTTAAAGAAGATGTTGTAAAAGTGGACGAGGAAGCTTTAAGAACGAAGCTCCGTCAAGAACTTGAAAGAGAACTTAAAGAAGAATTAGAGAAAACTATTAGAAAACAACTAAAAGCTGAAGAGATATCGAAGAAAAATTATGCGAAATTACAATTGGATTTCGATGGAGATAATGAGAAATTTGATGAAATCAAAAAACAATTAGAAAGTGTAAACTTCTTAGAAACTACTCCAATGCAGGCGTTCAATCTTCTTTATGAATTACAACGAAAAATAAGTGAGGATGTGAAATAAATTAAATGGGAAAAATAAATATATTATCTGCGGAATTATCTAATAAAATAGCAGCAGGAGAAGTTGTCGAAAGACCTTCTTCTGTTGTTAAAGAACTTGTGGAAAACTCAATAGATGCAGGGAGTACTAATATTAAAGTTATAATTAAAGAATTTGGTATTCAACAAATTAGAATTATTGATAATGGTAGTGGTATTTCTAATGATGATTTGGCACGAGCATTTTTACGTCATGCAACTAGTAAAATAAGTGCTGACTATGATTTATTTCACATAGAAACGCTAGGTTTTAGAGGTGAGGCATTAGCGAGTATTTCATCTGTGAGTAAAGTAGTAATTAAGAGTTGTGCAGGAGAAGCGCAAGGAAAAATGTTAGTTCTTGAAGGTGGAAAAGTAGTTTCTGAGGAATATTACGCTCCTATTAAAGGAACTGATTTAAGTGTAGAAAATTTATTCTACAATACACCAGCAAGATTAAAATATTTACGTAATCCTCATACAGAACAAGCTAATATTACTAATATTATTCATAAGTTTGCCTTGTCTTATCCTAATGTAGCTTTCGAACTTCATGTAGATGGTAAGCTTACCTTTAAAACATACGGTGATGGTGATGTTCATAAGATTTTATCTAAAATCTATAATATGGGTGTTGCTAGAAATATGATTGAATTCAGTGGTAGTAACGATGATTATAAAGTATTTGGTTATATTTCTGTTCCTGAAGAGACGAGAGCTAGTAAAAACTATATAAATATTTTTATTAATGGTCGTTATATAAAGAATTATGGAATTCAAAATGCTATAATCGATGCGTATGGAACACTTTTAATGATTAATAGGTATCCATTATGTGTAATTAATATCGAAATGGATCCAATTTTATTAGATGTTAACGTGCATCCAACTAAGCAAGAAGTAAGATTATCGAAAGAAGCGGAGTTAATACGTTTAATTAAAGAAGTTATCGCTGAAAGATTAAGTAATTATACGTATATTCCACAAGGAATGAATAATGTTCTTACGAAAAAAGAAAAAGCAAAAATTGAAAAAATAAATTTCTTAGATGAACTTGATAATAAGTTTGGAAATGTTCAAGATGAGAATAGCTTCTCAGGAGAGTTAAAAGTATCTGAAGTAAATTCTAAAGATGACAGTAGTATTTCTGATAACCGAGAAGAATCAACAAATTATGTCATTCAAGAAGATGAGTTTCTTTTCGGAGGAGATTTATTGACGGGCTCTAGCGAAGAAAAAACTTCAGTACAAAGTAAAGAAAACACATTTAATCAAAGAAGTAAAACTCAAAGAATTAAGAGCGACTTACCGGATTTAAGTTATAGTTCACATCCTCGCGATAATAGAAACAAGTACGGTGATAAGCCGACTAAAAAAGAAATAGAGAACTTCATGAATTTTTCTAAAAAAGAAGATAATGCGAGTTATGATAATTGTACTGAAGAAGTAGTTTCTAATGTAGTAAAAGATGACAGTCACTTTAATGAAATTAAAGATGCTAAAATCGTCCAAGATGATGATACAAAAGTTAGAACTCTACCAGACTTAAAAGTATTAGCCCAAATCTTTAAAACATATATCTTATCAGAAGCGGATAATAAGTTATTTCTAATAGATCAGCACGCAGCTGCAGAAAGATATAATTATGAGAAATTACAACGTGAATTTATTGAAAGAAAGAATTATAAAAAGCAGATGTTAATACCGCTTATGTTTGATTTTTCTGTAGATGAAGCGGCTGAAGTTCGTAATAATTTAGAAAAATTTGAAGAACTTGGTATTGTATTTGAGGAGTTTGGGGATAATTCTTATGTTGTTCGTGAATTTCCTGGTTGGATAGAAGAAGACGAAGAACAAATGATAAAAATTATTGTTGAGAAGGTCCTTAGAAATAATAATATAACTTTCAACGAATTAAGAAATGATGCAATTGCAATGGCGAGTTGTAAAATGTCTATAAAAGCGAATCAAGTACTTACTGATGTAGAGATGAATAAGGTTATAAGTGATCTTTATGAATGTAAGAATCCGTTTACGTGTCCACATGGACGTCCGATAATCACAAAAATGGAGAAAAAAGATTTAGAAAAAATGTTTAAGCGTATAGTGTAGGAGGTAAGATGGAAAAAATACCTTTAATAGCTATAGTAGGACCTACTGCAGTTGGGAAAACAGCACTTAGTATAGAACTAGCAAAAAAGTTCAACTGTGAAATAATTTCTGTAGATAGTGTTCAAATTTATAAGAAGTTTGATATTGGTTCTGCAAAGGTAAAAAAAGAAGAGATGGATGGAATAGATCATCATTTAATTGACGAACTAGAGCCTACTGATACTTGTTCTGTCTATGATTTTCAAAAACTAGCACGTAAGAAAATAGAGGAAATACATTGTCGTGGTAAGATGCCTTTATTAATCGGAGGAACTGGTTTTTATATGAATGCTGTTCTAAATAATTATGAGTTTACTGATTTAGAGGAAAAAACTTATGACATTGATGTTGATATGGCCAGAGAGTATCTAAAAGAAAACTATCCAGACACATATAATTCGATCGATCTAGAAAATCATCGTCGTGTAATCAATGCATATAATTATGTGATGAATGAAAAAAAATCTGTAACGACTAACAACAATGGGGATACTGTTCTTGATTGCTATAATCCATTTTTAATAGTTCTTAATACCGATAGGGAAGTTCTATATAGTCGTATTAATAAGCGAGTTGAGCTGATGTTTGAAGAAGGTTTAGAACAAGAAGTTAGAGAAATTATAGATGAGTATGGAATAGAACTCCAAGCTTTAGGAGCGATAGGATATAAGGAGATGATCCCGTATCTTAATGATAATATTTCTAAAGAAGATACCATTGCAACTATCTCTCAAAACTCACGCCGTTATGCAAAACGTCAATTAACATGGTTTAGAAACAAAATGGATGGAACTTGGTATGATACTGCTAATAAGGAACTATTGGCAGATGTAATAAGAGGGATCAAAGAGAAATTTAATTTATAATTATATTAGTAATTGTCTAAGGCTTGGAAGATTAATTTTTCAAGCCTTTTTTCTAATTTATTACAAGTTATTTTCTATTGTATAATAGATTGAACTCTAGTTATGAGAAGATATATTAGAAAATTTTAAAATATTTCAAGAGTATTTCTGATTTAACTAGAGTTTTTGTTAGTTATGTGCTAAACTAGTAATACTATAGATTCTCAAAAGTAGGAGGAGAAGATGAATTCATTTAAATATCTCAAGCCGAAGTTATTTAGTGTAATGAAAAATTATACAAAGGAACAATGCTTAAAAGATATAATTGCTGGTTTAATAGTAGCTGTTATAGCATTACCTTTATCGATTGCTTTGGCGATAGCATCTGGAGTGAATCCGGAACAAGGTCTTTATACTGCGATTATAGCAGGTTTTTTTATTTCGTTTTTAGGTGGGAGTAGGGTTCAGATTGGTGGACCTACGGCTGCTTTTGTTGTTATTATTTATGGGATAATAGCTGAACATGGAATTGCAGGATTAACTGTTGCTACACTAATGGCAGGAGTTATGTTGATTCTAATGGGGTTATTTCACTTTGGGGACTTGATAAAATTTATTCCGAAAACTATCACTATTGGATTTACACTAGGGATTGCTATGGGAATAGTAGTTGGTCAGGTGAAAGATTTTCTAGGATTAAGTATGGGAGCAGTTCCTGCAGAGTTTGTTGGGAAATTAGTAGCATACGGTCATAATATAAGAAGTATTAGTTTCGTCACTTTAGCGATAGGGTTACTTGCGATACTAATTCAAATATTTTGGCCAAAGGTATCGAAGAAAATACCGGGTTCTTTAATCGCAATACTAGTTACAACATTTTTAGTAGCTATTTTCAAATTGCCGGTTAAAACTATTGGTGATCTATATACAATTAAAGCAGGGCTTCCTAGCTTTACAATGCCTACAATTTCATTTTCGCTAATAAGAGAGATGATTTTACCGGCATTTACAATCGCAATATTGGCAGCTATAGAATCACTATTATCGGCTGTAGTATCTGATGGTATGACAGGAAGTAAGCATAAATCTAATGCTGAGTTAGTAGCCCAAGGTGTAGGGAACTTTATGTCGGCACTTTTTGGAGGAATACCTGCAACAGGTGCGATTGCGAGAACGGCAGCTAACGTGAAAAATGGTGGAAGAACACCGGTATCTGGAATGGTGCACGCATTTACCTTATTACTAATATTATTATTTTTAATGCCATATGCATCGTATATACCTATGAGTTGTTTAGCTGCGATATTGATAATTGTAGGTTATAATATGAGTGGCTGGCGTATTTGTGTACGTATGTTGAAAACTGCACCGAAGAGTGATATTGCGGTATTAATTATTACTTTCTTATTAACGTTATTCTTTGACTTAGTTATTGCGATAGAGTTCGGTATGGTATTAGCGGCTTTCTTATTCTTAAAACGTATGTCAGATATTGCAGAAGTTCGACAATGGACTTATAAAGGTTCATCTGATGATGATAAACTATCAGAAGAAGTCGATTTAAAATATGTTCCTAAAAATACAGTAGTTTATGAAATATTTGGAGCGTTATTCTTCGGTGCAGCAAATGTGTTTACTAACTTTGAACATGGAGAAGGGAAAAATGTTTTAATTATAAGAATGCGCAATGTTCCAGCTATGGATATTTCGGGATTAGAAGTACTTGAAGAAATATTGGAAACTTGTAAAAAACGTGGATTAACATTAATATTATCACACGTAAATGAACAACCATATCATGTTATGGAAAAAGCTGGCTTTATTGAAAAAATAGGTAAAGAAAATATATGTGAGAATATTGATGCTTCTTTAGAGAGAGCGGAGAAATTAAGAGAACTATAAATTTAAGTAAATTTTATTTATAGTATAAAGTTTATATAAGGTATATCGGATATAATATAAACATAACAAAACTTAATAATATTTTTTTCATAATATATGGGACTGATTATTTTATCAGTCCCTTTCTCCATTATCACAGATTATTTTCAAATTTTTTCAATTTTAGTTACATTTTAATTATAGTCTAAAGTTCATATAAGGTATAACGTATATAATATAAACATAACAAAACTTAATAATATTTTTTTTCATAATATATGGGACTGATTATTTTATCAGTCCCTTTCTCCATTTTTAGGGCTACTTATATTCTGGTTGATATAGTTTGTGAGGAAGATTAATTCATAATACTTTTTTATATGAGTTATATATGGGTAATTTTTTGTACAGGTAATATGGTATAATGAATTTAAATGGAGGTGAATATTATGAGTACATTAGAAATTTTGTTAGGAGTATTTTCATTAATATTTTGTATTTTTTATATGATAGTATTTGTAATAGCTAGAAAAACTATAAAAAAAGAAGAACTACTTTTAGAGAAGTTAACAGATAAAGAAATAGAAAAAATTAGACTAAAGGAGAATTCTTCCAAATCCGCTTTATTATTAAATTTAGGTATAACTATATCATGTTATATATATCTACTCATTTCAATAATAAATAAAGGGTTATTGATAAGTTTCTTTGGGGAAACAGTAAACAAAGTAATTAATTCAATTATTATTGTTATAATTTTACTGCCACACTTATTGGAGAGAATTAATGTTATTCGTCGTTACAATAAGGTGAAAAAAATGGCAGTGAACAATTAGACGTTCAATTATTTAAATATAAATTTAATAAATTTTTAAGACAATTGGTAAAATATTTATTGATTGTCTATTTTCATGAAAACTAAATTATTGACAATTGTAAACTATAGAGGTAGAATGAACTCATTAGTATTAAAAAAATTACTAATAAGTTTTTTAATAAGATAATAGTCAAAAGATTTTACTAGTTTAGAAGAGGTTTTCAGTGTTATAAAAATAAAGTGAATCTAATAGTAAAGAAAACATTTAAACTATTAAGATTAAAAGTGTTCTCATAATTATTTAGGTAATAATTATAGTTTTAGAGAGGGAGTGATTACAAGTGAATAGTTTATTGGGAAACTCGAATCTATTTTCTAGAAAAAAAGATGAAAACAACTCATTATATGAGTACTATGCTAGAAAAAATGGTTTGCAAGGCAAATCACTATTAATACTAAGTTGTCTTTACTATACAAAAAATGGGATAACTCAAAATACTATTTGTGAGAAAACTTATTCTACTAAACAAGTAGTTAGCGCAGCTATAAAGACTTTTAAGAAAAAAGGGTATATTTATTTTGAGGAGAAAGAAAAAGATAGGCGGGAGAAAATAGTAAGACTTACAGAAGAAGGT
Organism: uncultured Gemella sp.; assembly: GCF_963537375.1. Classification (GTDB taxonomy): domain Bacteria; phylum Bacillota; class Bacilli; order Staphylococcales; family Gemellaceae; genus Gemella. Next base: position 30,535 of record NZ_CAUTDQ010000004.1, on the reverse strand, counting down.
TACTTATATGCATCAAAAATTTTAGATCCACTTGAAAAAGCTGAAATAGATGCAATAAGTAAACTTTCAAGTGAACAACAAAAAATATTTATAGAATACTATACAATCTTTAACGATAATATGAAGAAAAATATTGAGAAACTAGTATTGAAAGGAGAAATATAAAAATGATTAAATATAACAATGTTTCATTATGCTGTTCCACAAATGGTTTAATACTTGATGGATTAGATTTTGAAATACAAGAAGGAGAATTTTTTGTTCTTGTAGGACCGAGTGGAAGTGGAAAAACAACAACTTTAAAATTAATAAATAGGTTGATAGAACAAACAGATGGAGATATTTATTTTGAAGATAAGAGACTAAAAGACTATGATTTAAGAGAATTAAGGCTTAAAACTGGATATGTTCTTCAACAAATTGCACTATTTCCGAATCTTACTGTTGCAGAAAATATTGCGCTAATCCCAGAAATGAAAAACTTTGATAAGAAAGAAATTAAAGAAAAGACGGAGGATTTACTTCAAAAAGTAGGATTGGATCCGAAGCATTATATGAATCGTCTTCCTAAGGAACTTTCTGGAGGAGAGAAACAGCGTGTAGGAATACTACGTGCAATTATCGCTAATCCTAAAATTCTACTGATGGATGAACCATTTTCTGCATTAGATCCTATTAGTAAAGTTCAACTTCAAGATTTAATAAAACAACTACATGATGAGTATAAAAGAACAACAGTTTTTGTAACTCACGATATGGATGAAGCGATGAAACTTGCTGATAGAATTTGTGTTTTAAAAGAAGGTAAGGTGGTTCAAATTGCTACACCAGAAGTACTAAAAGAAAATCCTGCGGATGATTTTGTTCGTGAATTTTTTGCAAGGGGGAATAAATAATGAATTTAGTAAGTACATTTTTAGAAAGAAAAAGTGATTGGATAACTGGCTTATATGAACATCTTCAAATTTCATTATTATCACTTATTATTGCAATTTTTATAGCAGTTCCATTAGGTATAATTATCTCAGGGAATAATAAGACAAGTGAATGGTTTTTACAAATTACTGGTATTTTCCAAACAATTCCTTCTCTTGCATTACTAGGTTTATTTATTCCGTTTACGGGTATAGGGACATTACCAGCAGTCGTGGCATTGGTAATTTATGCAATATTCCCAATACTCCAAAGTACGATTACTGGACTATCGGAGATTGATCCATCGCTAGAAGAGGCTGCGACAGCTTTTGGTATGACAAAACTTGAGAAGTTGAAAAAATTTAAACTTGCACTTGCTATGCCAATACTTATGAGTGGTGTGAGAACTGCGAGTATTATGATAATTGGTACAGCAACTCTTGCCGCTTTAATAGGAGCAGGAGGATTAGGTTCATTTATATTACTAGGGATAGATAGAAATAACTCAGCGTTAATTTTGATAGGGGCAATTTCATCTGCAATATTAGCGATTCTATTTGGGTTATTAATTAGATTTTTACAAGATAAAAAACCGAAAACTATTTTAGCTTCATTACTTGCAGCTGTAGTCGCTTTAACTATCAGCTTCTTTCCAATTGGAAAAATGTCTAATGATAAACTAATAATAGCTGGTAAAATAGGAGCAGAACCTGAGATATTAATAAATATGTATAAACTTTTAATAGAAGATGAGACAAATATTGATGTTGAGGTTAAACCTAATTTTGGTAAAACAAGTTTCTTATATGAGGCGTTAAAAGGCAAAAGTATTGATATTTATCCAGAATTTACAGGTACAGTTACTACAACATTATTAAAAACACCTCAGACTGTTGCTTCTAATGATCCTGATGAGGTTTATGAGGTTGCTAAAAATAAAATTTTTGAACAAGATAATCTTGTGTACCTAAAACCTACAAAATTCCAGGATACTTATGCTTTAGCAGTAACAGAAGATTTTGCAAATAAAAATAAATTAAATAATATTTCAGATATAAAATTAGTAGAAAATTCTTCAAAAGTTGGATTCTCATTGGAGTTCAATGATAGAGAAGATGGTGGTATAGGACTTAAAAATCTTTATCACTTGAATTTAAATGTTAAGACTATGGAAATAGCGTTAAAATATCAAGCTATTTCAAATGGTGATGTAAATATTATCGATGTATTCTCAACGGATAGTAAAATAATAACTAATAAGCTTAAATTATTAAATGACGATAGACATTTATTCCCACCATATCAAGGGGCACCGTTATTAAGAGAAGAGACATTGAAAAAACATCCTGAACTTGAAAAAATCTTAAATAAACTTGCTGGAAAAATAACAGAAAAAGAAATGACTGAAATGAACTACAAAGTAGATATTGAAGGTAAACCTGCTTATGATGTAGCAAAAGAATATCTACAAAAAGAAGGGTTAATTAAAAAATAACGTAGTATCTTAGTTGAAAATAAAAATTCTCAAGCCTTATGGTTTGGGAATTTTTTTCTTTCTAACATTTCCTTTTTTATGTGATTTTTGATAAAATTAAAGGTAAGAGTTTTTAGCGAGGAATATAGAAAGTAGGTGTAAATTTGCAAGTTACAAATATAACAAAGCTAAAAGTTAAGTATAAAATAGACTTGGAAAATGGTAAACATTTTTATGTTTCTGAAGATACGATTATTAAATATGGACTTATAAAAAAAATAGATTTATCAAAAGAGCAACTAAAAGAAATTATTGCTCACGAAAGTGTTGAGAGTGCTTATAGTAAGGCAGTACATTATCTACAATTTGGTTTGAGAACTAAGCAAGACATAAGAGAATATCTTCAGAAGAAAGAGATTGCTAATAATGTTATTGATGAAGTAATTGAGAAGTTAATAGAAATTGGTTATTTGAATGATAATCACTATGTAGAAGCTGCTGTAACAGATTATTTTAATCTTAATCTAAAGGGTCCTTATTGGATACAAAGAAAACTGTTAGAAAAAGGCTTAGATAAAGATGTTATAGATGAAAATATTGCCAAGATTTGTACAGAAGAAGCAATGATAGAAATACTTTATAAAATTATTGAACGTGAGTATAAAGTAAGAAGAGAAACGAAAAACAAAAAAGTTCAAAAAATAACACAAAAACTTTATACAAATGGCTTTACATCTGATATAATAAGAAAGGTGTTTGACATATTTTTCGAAGACTATGAAGATGAAAATGAAGACGAAATATTAGATGAGCATTTTAGAAGGGCTTATCAAAGTTATAGTCGCAGATATGAAGGATATGCACTTAAACAAAAGCTGATTGAAAAGCTAATAAGGGATGGTTTTTCGTATTATACAGCTAAAGACTACGTAGAAAAACAAGATTTGTAAAGGAAGAATAAAATGGATAAAAGAAATGAAAGGCAAAAGAAAATAAGGAACTTTTCTATAATTGCACATATTGACCACGGGAAATCGACTCTTGCGGACAGAATTTTAGAAAAAACAAAGGCGTTAGAACAACGCGAAATGAAAGCACAACTTCTAGATTCAATGGATATTGAGCGTGAAAGAGGTATTACAATTAAACTTAATGCAGTTCAGTTACAATATACTGCCAAAAACGGAGAAGAGTATATTTTTCACTTAATCGATACACCGGGACACGTAGACTTCACTTATGAAGTATCACGTTCTCTAGCAGCATGTGAAGGGGCTATTTTAGTAGTTGATGCTGCTCAAGGTATCGAAGCGCAAACATTAGCTAACGTATACTTAGCATTAGACAATAATTTAGAAATTATTCCAATTATTAATAAAATCGACTTACCTGCAGCGGATCCTGAGAAGGTTAAGACTGAGATTGAAGATGTAATTGGATTGCCAACAGACGATATCGTACTAGCTTCTGCTAAAGCGGGTATTGGTATTGATGAAATCTTAGAACAAATCGTAGAATACGTTCCAGCTCCATCAGGGGATGCGGCTGAGCCACTACAAGCCCTAATCTTTGACTCATTATACGATGCGTATAGAGGAGTTATCGTTTCAGTACGTATTAAGAACGGTACTGTAAAAGCTGGAGATAAGATTAAGATGATGGCTACTGGTGGTGTGTTCGAGGTTACTGAGGTTGGTATTCACACACCTAAAGAGAAAATCGTTGATGAACTTACTGCAGGGGATGTAGGATTTATCTGTGCATCTATTAAAAATGTAAGTGAAACTCGTGTAGGGGATACAATTACATTAGCGAATAATCCAGCTAAAGAAGCATTACCTGGATACAGAAAATTAAATCCAATGGTATTCTGTGGATTATATCCAATCGATTCATCAAAATATAATGATTTACGTGAAGCACTAGAAAAATTAGAGCTGAATGACTCTGCATTACAATATGAAGCTGAAACGTCACAAGCACTTGGATTTGGATTTAGATGTGGATTCTTAGGAATGTTACACATGGAAATCATTCAAGAGCGTATTGAGCGTGAATTTAATATTGATATCATCGCAACTGCACCATCGGTTATTTACAAAGTTGAAAAAACTGACGGAACTCTAGTAGATGTGTCAAACCCATCAGAAATGCCAGATCCACAAAAAATTAATAAGATTACAGAGCCATTTGTTAAGGCGAGCATAATGGTACCAAATGACTATGTAGGTGCTGTTATGGATCTTTGTCAGAAGAAACGTGGTATTTTCTTAAATATGGAATATATCGATGATACAAGGGTTAATATTACTTATGATATACCTTTATCAGAAATCGTCTTTGATTTCTTCGACCAACTTAAATCTAATACAAAAGGATATGCATCATTTGACTATGAATTAACAGGATACAAAGATAGTAACCTTGTTAAGATGGATATTCTATTAAATGGTGAACAAGTCGATGCTTTAAGTTTTATCGTTCACAGAGAATTTGCTTACCAACGTGGTAAAGTTATTGTAGAAAAACTTAAAAAACTTATTCCAAAACAACAATTCGAAATTCCTATCCAAGCTGCTATTGGAAATAAAATTATCTCTCGTGAAACTATTAAAGCGATGCGTAAAAACGTTCTTGCTAAATGTTACGGAGGGGATATTAGTAGGAAACGTAAACTATTAGAGAAACAGAAAAAAGGTAAAGAGAGAATGAAAGCTGTTGGTAGCGTAGAAGTTCCTCAAGATGCCTTCATGGCTGTTCTTAAAATGGATGAAGAATAATGAAGAGTTATCCACGCGGAGTATATATTCATATTCCATTTTGTAAGTATATTTGTTCATATTGCGATTTCAACAAGTTTTATATACAAAGACAACCTGTTGACAAGTATATAGATTGCTTAATCAAAGAAATCGAGAGTATGGAAAACATTCAAAATGTTGAAACTATTTATATTGGTGGTGGAACACCAAGTGCATTAAGTGATGAACAACTTCATCGTTTATTAACTGCATTAAGAAATAAAATTCCACAACAACTGCGTGAATTTACTTTTGAAGCTAACCCTGAGGATCTTGTTGATTCTCGGGTTGCTTTGGTAAAGGGCTACGGAGTTGATAGAATTAGCATGGGAGTTCAGACTTTTAATAACGAATTGTTAAAAATTCTTGGACGTGGACATGTTGCTGATGATGTAGATATGGCGATTGCTAATTGTAAAAAGCATGGTATTGAAGATATTAATGTTGATTTAATGTTTTCACTACCTAAGCAAACAATGGATGACTTATATGATAGTATGAAGAAGGTTGCAGAATACAATATCAGTCATATCTCATGTTATTCATTGATTTTGGAACAGAAGACTAAACTTTATAATCAGGTGAGAGATAAGAAAGTTACATTGCCTTCGAATGAGACAGAAGAAAAAATGTACAACGAAGTTATTAACTTCTTAACAGAAAATGGTTATGAGCAGTATGAAATTAGTAATTTTGCTAGGCCAGGTCATGAGAGTGTTCACAATAGCAGTTACTGGAAGAATATTGAATATTATGGCCTTGGGGCAGGCGCACATGGTTATATTGATGGAGTACGTTATGCCAACCAAGGAGCATTAAAATTCTATATCGACAGTATGTTAGAAAAAGGGCACGCTAGACGTGAAGAAAATGCCGTAACACATAAAGAGAGAATAGAAGAAGAAATGTTCCTAGGTCTACGTCTTTTAAAAGGTGTAGATTTAGACATTTTTGAAGAAAAATATGGAAAAAGAGCAGAAGAAATCTTCAAAGATGTTATTGATAAAAACGTAAGAGAAGGGTACTTAGAAATTGAAGGTAATAAACTTCGTCTAACTAGAAAAGGATTATTCTATGGAAATGATGTCTTCTCTGAGTTTTTATTGGATTAATAACGTATTTTACTAAACGATAATAATTTTTATGGGAGGAACTTGATTAATTTATATAAAATTATTGAGTTTCTCTCAATAATGAAAGAAAGGAGAATTATTGTGGAACGAACATATATTGAAAGATTGCTTAATACTTTGAATGAAAAGTATGGTTTTAATTTGATATTCAGTGAGAATTTTAAAAATGCATTTTCTCATTCTTCTTATACTAATGAGAAAAGAATTGCGAAGCATTTAAATTATGAGCGTTTGGAATTTTTAGGGGATGCTGTTGTTGAACTTACAACAAGTGAATTTTTATTTAAGAAATTTTCTGAGCTTCCTGAAGGTGAACTTACTAAGCTGCGTGCATCTATTGTTTGCGAAAAAACATTGGTTAAATATGCTTTGCAACTCGGTTTAGATAAATGTATTTACCTAGGAAAAGGAGAAGAAAAGATGGGTGGAAGAAGTCGAGCAGCATTACTTGCTGATATTTTTGAATCTTTCACAGGAGCAATGTACCTAGAGTCAAATCTTGAGGTGGTAAAAACTTTCTTACATAACACGTTATTTACAGAAGTTCAAGATCTTGAATATCACAGCTTTGTAGATTATAAAACTATACTACAAGAGTACATTTCAAAAATTAAATTGGGTGATATTGAGTATGTAGTACTTGATTCTACGGGGCCATCACATTCTAAAACTTTCACAAGTGCTGTTTTAATTGATGGAAATCAGTATGGAAGTGGAACTGCAACGACTAAGAAAGAGTCTGAACAGCTTTCAGCAAAACAAGCATTAGAAAAACTAGGGTACAAAGATATTTAAAAATAATGAAAGGAAACAAAGATGAAATTAGCAAAGGTTGAAGTTACAGGTTTTAAATCTTTTCAAAAGAAGACAACGTTTGAATTTAAAAATAATTTAATCGGTGTTGTAGGGCCGAATGGTTCGGGAAAAAGTAATATAATTGATGCTATTCGTTGGGTTTTAGGGGAGCAATCTGCTAAAAATTTACGTGGTAGTAGCATGAAAGATGTTATCTTTTCGGGGACTGAAGATGCGAAAAGAAAAAACTTTGCTGAAGTAGCAGTAACATTTTCTAACGGAGAAGATAATTGTGAAATTAAAAGACGTTTGTATAGAAATGGTGATAGTGAATATTACATTGATAATAAACGTGCTAAATTAAAAGATATTACGGATATCTATCTTGATTTTGGGATTAATAAAGAAAGTTATAGTATTATTACTCAAGGTAAGGTAGAAGATATTATTTCATCTAAACCTATTGATCGTCGAGCGATTATAGAAGAGGCATCAGGAGTATTAAAATATAAAAATAAGAAAAAAGAAACTAATCTTAAATTAGAAAAAACTAATGATAACTTAATGAGATTAAATGATATTTTCTCAGAAATCTCAGGTCGTTATAAAATCTTAGAAGATCAAAAAAATAAAACTCAAAAATATTTAGATTATGCTAATGAGCTTGAAGAAAAAGACATTTTATTAAATGTCTATAACATTGCTGAATATCAAAAAAGACTTGCTGATTTACTTCAAGTTAAATATGAGAAAGAATCTGAAAAACTTGGACTTGAAAGTAGACAAGAAGAACTTATTAAAGATTTAGAAAGCATCAAGAATAGTTTAGTTTCGCTCGATAGAACATACATGAAATATCATGATGAGGAGTTAGAATTAGTTCAGAAGAAAGAATCTCTTCAATCGCAATTGAGTGTTATTGAGGAAAGAAAAAATAACAGAACACTTAGAAGTGAAAAAATAAACGATGATATTAAGTATCTTGAGGAAAGAAAACAAAACCTTGAAAGTAAGCTAGCTGAAAGAGAAAATTTAAATGCTGAAACTAAGGCCAGAATTCAAAAGATTAACAAAGAAATATCTTCGTTAGAATCAGGTGAAGAAAGTAAACTAGAATTAATTGAAAGAAATATAGAAGAATTAAAAGATACTTACTATAGCTTAATTAACGAAGAAACTAAACTAGAGAATAGTATAGAGTTTGCAAAGAGAAATCTAGAGAGTGCTGATGAAAACAGTAAAGAAATTTTAGATAATATAGAAAGACAAAAACAAGTTTTAAGTGTAAGAGAAGAAGAATTTTTTACAGCGATAGAAGAACAAAAGGTATTAAATGAACAATTATCTAATCTTCAAAGAGAACTTGATATATTAGTTGAAAAAAATATTTTAATTAATTCAAATGGGAAAAATATAGAAGATCAAATTCGTACAGGACATAACTTCAAGAGTAACCTGGAAAATCGTAAGAAATTTTTAGAAGATCAAATCAATAATTTAAGCTTTTATAATATTGGAGTTAAAGAGATTCTTGCAAATAAGGATTCTTTAGCTGGTGTTCATAATAGTGTAGCAAATATTGTAGAATTTGATAAAGAATATGCTGTTGCTATTGATATTGCTTTAGGGCAAGCACAACAAAATATTATCGTAGAAAATGAGAATGTTGCTAAAGAGTGCATTAATCATTTAAAGAAAACTAATAAAGGTAGAGTTACATTTTTACCATTAAATAATATTAAAGCAAAAGCTATTGCCAATGATGTTTATAGAACAGTAGTAAATGAAGAAGGATTTATCAATATTGCTGAAAATCTTATAACTGTTGATAGTGAGTATAAAAATATAATATCTCACCTATTAGGGCTTGTTCTTATCGTTGATAATATGGATAACGCCAATAGAATAGCTCGTAAGATTAATTTTAGGAATAGAATTATTACCCTTGATGGGCAAATTATTAACAGTGGTGGATCTATTACTGGTGGAGCTATTAATAAAAATAATAATTCATCTATTAAACACAAAGCTGAACTTGATGAACTTTCACAAAATCTTGTTAAAATTAATGATAAGATTGAAAAATTAGATAGAGAAAAACATCAATTAGAAAATCAACAACAAGAAGTAATGAATGAAATTGGAAGTTTAAAATCGACAAAAGAAGAAGTGATTTTAAAACTTAAGCAATTAGAATTAAGTATTAATCATAAGAATTCTGAGATTGCTGATATTAAAGCAAATATAGAATTTAATGAGAAAAAATTATTAGAATTTAAAGACAATGAGGATGATTCAAGTAATATTATCGAATTAACTCAAAGTCTTGGAAAAATTAGAGTAGAACTACAAAAACTTGATGAAAAAATCAAAGAAGAAAGTAGTAAGAAACAAAATGCTCAAAGTGCTGAGGAATTATTCATAGAGAAAATTGCTGAGCTTAAGATAGAAAAATCAAAATTGGAAGAGACTACTAAGCATGGTTTAGAGTTAATAGAATCACTATTAGCAGATATAGCAGATGTGGATGAACAGTTGATAAGACTAGAAATGTCTAAAGATGCTGAGTCATTGAGTGAGGAAGATGAGCTTCAAATCTTAGAAAATAACTCTAAGTTGATTATTGAGTGTACTGAACGTTTAACAACGCTTAAGACTTTATTATCAGATCTTGATATGGAAAAAACAGGATTGTTTAAACGTGAAAAAGAAATTACGGTAGCTCAACAAAGAAATAACGAAAGTCTACGTCAAAAAACTTCAGAATTTGAAAAACTAACAGTAGAACAGACGAAGATAGAAGTTAAAATCGATGAGTATCTAGAAAATCTTGTTACCAACTATAATGTAACGTATGAAAGTGTATCAGATAGATTGACTGATAAAAATATTGATGAAGTACCTTCATATAAAGATGATGTAGTAAGACTTCGTAAAGAGATAGTGGACTTAGGTAATATTAACCTAAATGCTATAGCTGAATTTGAAGAAGTAAAAGAACGTTATGACTTCTATAATGAGCAAATTACCGACCTTGTAGAAGCGAAAGAAAAACTAGAAGAGACTATCGCAGAGATTGATAAAGAAGTAAAAGAGCGCTTCTTAACGACGTTTGTTCAAGTAGCTGAGAACTTTAATAAGATATTTAAAGAACTATTCAAAGGTGGTTATGCGGATATGACTTTAGAATCACCAAATGATATATTAAATACTGGAATAGTAATCGAAGCTTCACCTCCTGGTAAAAAACTTCAAAACCTTTCATTATTATCAGGTGGAGAGAAATCTTTAACTGCGGTAAGTTTACTATTTGCGATATTACAGGTTAAAAATCCTCCGTTTGTAGTACTTGATGAGGTAGAAGCGGCACTGGATGAAGAGAATGTTAATAGATTCGCTAAATTCTTGAAAGTTTATTCAGAGAATAATCAGTTCTTAGTTATTACGCACAGACGAGGAACTATGGAAGCTATGGATACCTTATACGGAGTAACAATGCAAGAAAAAGGTATTAGTTATATCTTAGAATTAGAGTTAAAAGATGTTATCGAGAACTTTGAGGAGATTATAGAGTAGATGGATCAAAGGATATTAGAAATGTATAAATCTCACGAGAATATTTCATATATCTCTCCTGAACGAAATATTGATGAGTGGTTATTGGATGCGAAGCCAGTACCGAAAAGAAATATGGTAACTTTAAAGAATAATCTGCTTGCAGGTGATATTATATTGTTATGGAGAATAGAATTCGGGACATTTACAACTGAAACCTGGTTTCCTAAATACTTCGAATATACGTATGGTATAAATGCTCCTGAGAACTTGAAAAAATTAGAAGATGAAGGGTATGTTGAAATCGAGAGTGCATTTTCTTCATTAGATCATATTAACTCTACAGCTAAGAAAAATATTCTTAAACAAAAAGGAATCAAAGGACTATCTAAGTTAAAAGCAGCTGATTTAGATAAAGTACTTGAAGAAAATTTTAGTGAGGAAGAGTTATCTAAACTTTTCTCTATAAGAGGATATAAATTAACTCAAAAAGGGGAAAAAGCTTTACTTGATAATCAAGATGTTATAGACAGACATCCAAAGAAAAATATATAAAAATAAGGACACAGTACAATTTTGAACTGTGTCCTTCAAATGTATATACTATTAATTATTTGAATATGATAAATTCTTAATAAACCCATACCATACATAAATTACAATAATTATCGCCAGTAATTCGCTTAGATGAATTAAAATATTCAAAACAGAAAATTCAGCTATTTGATAGTATATTCCAGTTTTTTGAAATGCTATCGCACAAATTACTAATGGGAAAGTAAAAGCAGAAAAGCTAGGATAGAATTTTCTTTTTAGTAAATAAGGTAATTGGATTAAGACAAATATAAACAATAATATCGTTAGTGGCACTAATACTGTAAGTATATAGTTGCTTTTTTGTGTAACTCCTATCATATAACTAGCTAGTAATAATCCACCAGGAGCAGAAAATACTGTTATAGTAGGATAATCACCATCATTATAATGTTTATATTTATAAACTCTATAAAGAACGAAAGGTAATAATACTAAGTAGTTAATATAAGAAAAATAGAAGTAAATTAATCCTAGTGTTTCTAAGTTGTAATTTATTGCTGTTACAGTTACAACGGCTGGTCCAACGAAGGTGATGAACCAAGTTGGATAAATATTTTTGATATGTTTTTCTCTCAAAATAAAATAATAAATTGCATAACAAACAACAAATAAATCTAGAAGAATTCCAATTATCCAAAAGGGAACACTGTAAGCACCGATAAATTTTTTTGAAAATGAACTTAAAAGCATAATACTCATAGGATAAGTTGCAAGAACCGTTGCAATTACAGGATTTTTCATTTCTTTTTTTAATTTGTCAAATCCCAACACAAATTTAATAGTTAAAAGTACAATTATTATAAAAGATAAAAGACAAAATAATAATTGTAATTTAGGACTGTATGGTTGTAATAGATTTCCTAACGCTACTGAACCAAGTGCTAAACCGGCAATAGGTGTAGGTAAATTTTTAATAATATTCATAAATAACTCCTAATAAATTTTCTCATCTTTAATTGTAAACGATTTTATATGAAAAATCAATATAAAATCTCATATACATAAAAATGTACATGAGATTCTATAATATAGTTATTTAGCTAGTCCTTCAGAAATTTTATCTAAGTTCCATTTCATCATGCTGTAGTAGCTATCTCCATTTTGTCCTGGTTCAGCAATTGAATCAGTGAAGATTTTTTCGTAAATTGGAATGTTAGTGTCTTTTGATACTGTTTGCATTGGACGTTCGTCAACACTACTTTCTACGAATAGAGAAGGTACTTTAGTTTTACGTAATTTTTCAACTAGAGTTTTGATTTGATCTGGAGTTCCTTCTTCTTCAGTATTGATTTCCCAAATGTATGCAGAAGGTACGTTGTATGCTTTAGAGAAGTATTTGAAGCATCCTTCACTAGTTACGATTGTTTTTTTCTCTTTAGGAATGTTGTTGAATTTCTCTTTTGCTTCTTTGTCTAATTTAGAAAGTTTTTCTAAGTAAGTTTTAAGGTTAGCTTCGTAAAAATCTTTATTTTTTGGATCTTTAGCTTCTAATTGTTTTGCAATATTTTTAGCATAAATCATACCATTTTCAAGGTTTAACCAAGCATGTGGGTCTTCTTTACCTTTTTCGCTTTGACCTTCAAGGTAAATTACATCAACACCTTCACTTACTGCGTAGTAATCTTTGTTTTCTTCTTTTTTAGCATTTTGAACTAATTTTGTAAACCAAGCGTTACCACCAGTTTCTAAGTTAATACCGTTGTAGAAGATAAGATTAGCTTGAGATGTTTTTTTAACATCATCAGGAAGTGGCTCGTATTCATGTGGGTCTTGACCAACTGGTACGATACTGTGTAAATCAATTTTATCACCAGCAATATTTTTAGTAATATCAGCAATGATAGAGTTAGTTGCTACTACTTTTAATTTTGTAGCTTCGTTAGAATTTGAGTCTTGTTTAGCGCTAGAACAAGCAAATAATCCAACAGCTAAAGTAAAAATAAGCGCTAGAAAACTTAATTTTTTAAAACCTAATTTTTTCATATTATAGGCCTCCTTTATTATTTTTTTTTGTAAGACAAAGAATAAAATAGATTTACATAACTAATAATAATCATTATCAATTAAAACCTTTTTAATAACACCTCTAAATAAACTCACTTTGGAAGTATTTTTTATTTTAATAAGTTTATTTAAAGGGATTATTATATTAATTTAGATTAGATAAAAACTAGTTTATTCTTTGTATGTTATTACCTAAATTATTTTTTTTTATGCTTAACAAAGCGTTGTTTTGGTGCAATAAAGAAACTTATTGCAAAAACAATAGCTGATGTCAAAACGATACTAGATCCAGCTGCGATATTGAATGAATATCCTATGAATAGCCCGAGTACAGAACAACATGCTCCAATTGTAGATGATAAGAGAATCATTGTTTTCAGACTATTTGCATAAAGATATGCTGTGGCAGCAGGAGTAATTAGCATTGCTACAATTAGAATTGTACCAACACTTTGCATTGCTGTTACAGATACTAAAGTTAAAAGTATCATAAGTAAATAGTGATAGAAATTAACTTTCATTCCCATTGCTTTTGCCAATAATTCATCAAATGAAGTTAGTAATAATTCTTTGTAGAATAGTTTTATTACAAGTAATACGAAAATAGCAACTCCAATTGTAATATACATGTCTAAGTCTTGAACAGCTAAGATATTACCAAAAAGAATGTGAAATAAGTCTGTAGAACTTTTTGCAACACTGATTAGGATAACACCTAAGGCTAAAAACGAACTGAATGTAATACCTATAGCGGTATCGCTTTTAATTATTGAATTACCTTTTATAAATGTTATAATAATTGACGCTAATAGTCCGAATACAATCGCACCTATAAAGAAGTCAATTCCTAATATAAATGATAGGGCGACTCCTGGAAGAACTGCGTGAGAAATAGCATCTCCCATTAAAGACATTCCCCTAAGTACAATAAAACATCCGACAGCACCCGCCACAATACCTATCACGATTGCAGTGATAAGAGCATTCTGCAAGAAATGAAAACTATAAAGACCATCTATAAATTCTTTAATCATTAGATTCACCTCCCATGAAGAATAGGTCAGTACCATATGCTTTTGTAAGGTTTTCTCTAGTAAAAGTCTCTTTTGTATCACCGTAAGAAATAACTTCTTTGTTTAGTATAAGTACTTTATCAAAATATGAATGAACTTTTCTTAAGTCGTGGTGTACAATTAGAATTGTATGTCCTTTAGAACGAAGATCTCTTAGTGTTTCCATGATGATTTCTTCACTAACAGAATCAATACCAACAAAAGGCTCATCTAAAAATATATATTTTGCTTCTTGGACAAGACAACGAGCAATTAATACACGTTGAAATTGACCACCTGATAACTCGCTGATTTGACGATTTGAAAATTGATCCAATCCAACAAGTTTCAATGCTTCGTCTACTTTTTGCCAATCTGATTTTTTTAATTTTTTAAAAATACCGATTTTTGGATATAAACCAAGTGAAACACATTCCCTTACTTTTATTGGAAAATTGTAATCGATATTAATTTTTTGTTCAACATAAGCAACATTATTTAAATTTTCTTTAGAGATTTTATTATCTATTTTTGCACTACCTGTTGATGGTATTATGTTCAAAACAGCTTTTATTAAAGTGGATTTTCCAGCACCATTTGGTCCTATAATACCAATTATATTAGCTCCTGTAATTTCTAAGTTAACATCAGAAAGAACAGGGGTTTGGTTGTAGGAAACGTTAAGGTTTTCGATTTGTATCATATCTTCCCCTCCCTCATATAATTTTTCTCTACACATTAAAGTTTACCTTAGGAAAGAAAATAAGTCAAGACAATTTTGTTGTAAAGAGAAAAAAATATGTACTTTGTGAAAAAACAGTGGAAATTAATTGTTATTTCAGAAAATGAAAATAAAAAAACCTACCTTACAAAAAATATTGTAAGGTAGAAATAAGGGAGTAAATATGAAAAGTCTTTATTATAAGCTAGGGAGACTTATAATAAAAGAACATATTGAAGTAATATAATAATTACTTCATTTATAAGTATAACAGAAGTATATACAAAAAACAAGAGGAAAATATAATTTTCTTTAAAATAATTCAGTTATATTTTGGTAAAATATTAATAAAACTCGATTTATATAAAAAGATTAAAATTTTGATAATAGTTTATATTATTATTTATATTTTAAATACAATTAATGCTATTTTTATAGTAAAAAATAGTATTAAGTAATTTACTGTAAAGATGTAAATATAATAGCCATTTATAGGAGTTTTATTAGTACTAATTTATCATTTAAAAAAATTAATATAATATTAAGTTGTTATTTATTTGTTTAAAAATTATAAATATAAAAAAATGTTTGAGATAATGTGTAGAATAAAAGTGGGATATTTTAATATGTAAATTGATTTTATAGGATTATTGGAATTACAGTTGTATCTTTTAAAAATACAAAATATAAAAAGAAGTTAGTTTTTAATCCTAACTTCTTTTTGTGATTTATTTTACTTCAAATTTTTCACGAACGATTTTTGCAACTTGTTCGCAATATTTATCAGTTAGTTCATCGCTACTAGCTTCTACCATTACACGAATTAAATTTTCTGTACCAGAAGCTCGTAATAAGATACGTCCATTTCTTTCTAATTCTTTTTCTACTTTTTCACATTCAGAAAGAATTTCTGCATCTTCCATAGCAGATTTTTTATCCACTACTTTAATATTGACTAGTTTTTGTGGATAAATATTAACTTCATTAGCTAGTTCTTCTAATGATTTTCCAGAAGATTTAATTATATCAGCCAGTTTAACAGCTGTAAGAATACCGTCACCAGTTGTCGCATAGTTCATAAGAATAATATGACCAGATTGTTCTCCTCCAAGTGAGTAGTCGTTATTTCTCATTTCTTCAACAACATATCTATCTCCTACGGCAGTTTTTACCGATCGTAATCCATTTTCTTCGATTGCTTTGTAGAATCCGATATTACTCATTACTGTTGATACTACCATATTCTCTTTCAATTCACCTTGTTCTTTTAAGTGTTTTGCTAAGATGAACATTATTTTATCACCATCAACGATATTACCTTTTGAATCAACAGCAAGTACTCTATCACCATCACCATCGAATGCAAAACCTACATCTACATTATTTTCTTTAACAAAGTTTGCAATTGTATTGATTTTTGTTGAACCAACATTGTCGTTGATATTGATACCATTCGGTTTACATCCGATAGTTTCTATATCTGCTTCTAAATCACCGAAGATGAATGGAGCTACACCTGTTGTGGCTCCATTAGCGCAATCAAGAGCAATTTTAATTCCAGATAAATCTCCAGAAATAGATTGTTTTATGTGTTGAACATATTTTTGTGTTAGCTCATTTCCACTATATAATTTTCCGATTTTTTCAAAACTAGCATTTTTTATTTCGTCTGAATTGTCGATTAGGTGTTCAATTTCTAATTCTTGATCGTCTGTAAGTTTGAATCCATCAGGTCCAAAAATTTTAATTCCATTGTCTTGGTATGGATTGTGAGAAGCAGAAATCATAATTCCGCTATCAGTTTCAATTGTTTTAGTAAGATATGCAATAGCTGGAGTAGGGATAGCTCCTACCGTCATAACATTAACACCAGTACTAGTTAGTCCTGCTGTTAAAGCTTGTTCAATCATGTCACATGAAATTCTAGTATCTCTACCTATTATTACTTTTGGATGTTCTTTTTTTTCAGTAAGTAATTTACCAAGAGCTTTACCTACTTTAAAACTTAAATCGGCAGTTAGTGATTCTCCTGCGATACCACGAATACCGTCTGTTCCAAAATATTTTCTCATAAAAAAATGACTCCTTGTATTATAATCTATATGAATATTACTATATAAAGCAAAATAAGTCAAGGTCTAGGGTTGTTTTAAGCGTTTTATTAAGTAACTAATATCATGTAAAGCGTTATTTAAAAGTGAAATTGAGAATATTAAAAACAACTCGAAAATTGATTGTAAAAAATCTTATTTTCGAGTTATTCTTTCAGGTTTTATGACATATAGAGTTTTTGAATTTATAAATCTATATGTATTTTAATAATTGATATTACTATTATTTATTTAATTTTTCAATATCTTCTAGAACTTTTTTAGCTTCATCTTTATTATTTTTAGAATAAACATGCTTATTATATATTATTGCACTTATAGAAATCATATGAGCTGAGACTGGTGCAGCTAAGAATAAGAATCCAATTGCTAAAAAGAATTTAAATTCAAGGACGTGTAAATATCTATAGAAATAAACAAATCCAGCAATAAGTACTAATTCAACAGCAAATGAACCAGTAACACCAGCAGCGTGAATTTTAGTTATTTCATCAGGTAACCTAATGAACCCAATCACAGTTGCTAACATAGCTATAATAGAAACTAAAATTAGAAGTATAATAACAATATCTAAAATATTATTTAGTATCATCACTTAAAACCTCCTTTTTAGCTAAGAATCTAGCAGTGACAACTGTACCAACTAAACAGATAATAGCTATTATAAGTATAAGCGAAATATATGAAAAAGTTTTATAGTACATACTTACTAAAACTATTAAGCACATAAGAGGCATAGCAAGAAGGTCGCTTGCTATTAATTTATCAAAGATGCTAGGCTTTTTAACGATATAAACTAGTAAGAAAAATATCATAGCAATACTAGCGAAAATTCCCAATAAAATAGAATACTCTACAATTTTATCCATCTAAATCAACCTCCAATATTGCTTTTTCAAAGCTATTTTTTATACCTTCAATTTCACCAGGAATATCATCTGTATCTAAACAGTGAATATGTAAGACTTTATTATCATGGCTAACGTTCACTGTAAGAGTACCAGGTGTTAAAGTAATCATGTTTGCTAAAAGAGTTATTTGCCAAGCTTTTTTAACTTCAAGAGGATATTCAAAAATAACCGGATTTACATCAAGCTCTTTTTTGAACATTAATTTTAAAACATTCACATCTGCTTTTAGCAATTCAACTAAAAACATTAAGATTAATTTTATCCATTTGTATACATAAATGTAGTATAGTTGTTCTCCTAAAATATTTTTAACAAATGTCTTTCTGAAGATGAATAATAATACCATCCCCCAGAAAAATCCAACTGCAAAATATTCAGAATTATAACTTCCTGAAAAGAACATCCATATTACACCAACTAATATATTAATTAAAAATTGTAGTGCCATAATTATGCTCCTTTCTTAAGTACTAAATCGATATAATGTTGAGGATTAAGTACCATTTGAATACCTTTATCGAAGAATCCATCTAATAGGTTAGTGCTAACTCCAATAATTAATGCAATTGCTACGATAGCGATAAGAGGGATTTGTACACCTTTAGGGAGTGGTTTTAAAATTAAACTCTTATTGATGTTATCGTAAAAGACATTTAAGAAAACTTTAATTAATGAGTAAAACACAACTAATCCAGATAAAGCAACAAGTATTGCAATAAATGTATTGTTGTTTGCTACTAATCCTTTAATTATTAAAGCTTTACCGTAAAATCCGCTAAATGGTGGTACTCCTGCTAATGATAAGACAACAATAAAGTATGTCCATCCTAGAAGAGGATATTTGTTAATTAATCCACATTTTTGAATATATTTAACACCGCTAACGTAAATTATTAAGCCTACGATTATGAATAAAGCAGCTTTAAGAAATATGTCATTAACAGCGTAGAATAAAGCACCTTTAACACCAAATGTATTTAATGTAGCTGTTCCACAAACCATTACTCCTAGAGAAATCACAATGTTAAATACTACTATTTGTTTTAAATCTTTTTGGTAAATTGCCCCAATACATCCGGCTATTATAGATATAGCACCTAAAATTAATAAGTATGATTTAATGAAGTTTGACTCGTAGTAGAATAGTCCATAAGTTCTAATAATCGAGTATAGTCCAACTTTTGTTAATAACGCCCCAAAGATAATTGAGACAGCAATTGGAGGTGCTACATATGATCTATTCATCCAAGTGAATAGTGGGAATAATGCTCCTTTCATACAGAACACGAATATCATTACTGCGCCGATAAGATATAATCCTCTACGATCTGACATAGAAGAAATTGTTTGTGATATGTATGCCATATTCAAACTACCAACAATTGTGTAAAGATAACCGATACTAATAACAAATAAACTACCAGCAAAAACGTTCATTAGTACATAACTAATAGAAGATTTAAGTTGTTCTTTATTTATACCTACTAACAATAGTAAGTAAGAAGACATAAGTAAGATTTCGTAGAAAACAAAAAGGTTAAAAATATCTCCTGTAGTGAACGCTCCATTAATACCTACCATTATTAATAAGAAACCAGGATAGAAGAAGCTAAGTTCACGAATTTTATCTATTGTTTTAAAAGAATATAATAAAGTTGCTAAAAATACTAATGATGAAGTTGTAACTAAAACACTGTTTAGTCCATCTAAAGTCAATGTAATACCAAAAGGACTAGCCCAGTTACCCATTTCTAATATTAGTAATTTATGTTTATCTACAAGATAGATGTTGTAGATTGAAAATGCTAAGACTAACAGAGTAGCTAATGTTGTTAGTAAACGTTGCATTGCTATTCTTTTTCTAAATAATACTGTTATTGCAGCAAATAGAAGGGGTATAAATATTGGAATAACAGGTAAATTACTATGCATTATTTCTCTCCTCCTTCATATTTTCAACGTCTTCAAGATCAATTACATTATCGCTTCCTTTTAGTTTGTAGTTAGCAATATAAATTGAAATTAATAAACAAGTTACTGCAAAACCAATAACGATAGCAGTAAGAATAAGTGCTGCTGGTATTGGGTCTATATAATTTTTTCCTAGTTCTGAGATAATAGGAATATCTCCATCATATAAACCACCTGCGATAAGAATAATTAGGTTAGCAGCATGTCCAAAAAGACCAACACCGATAATTATTCGCATCATACTCTTAGAAAGCATAAGGTAAACACCAAAACCAACAAGAATACCGCATAAGATAATCATATAAAATTCCATTATTTACCATCCTTTCCAAAAGCTAATATTACTGACATTAATACACCAACAACTACGAAATAAACACCTAAGTCAAAGATTGCAGCTGTGTGTAATTCCATTTCTCCCATAATTGGAACATGGATATGAGTGAAGTGATGTTTAAAGAAATTTTTTCCAACAACAACTCCACTAAAAGCTGTTCCGATAGAGAAAAGTAAGCCGATTGCTGTTACATAAACGTAATTAATTGGAAGTAGTTTAGTAACTTTGTCTATTCCATATGTGAACATAGATAAAGCAAGAGCCATTGTACAAAGGAGTCCACCTACGAAACCACCACCTGGAAGGAAGTGCCCACCGAAGTATAAACTAAGTGAAAGTAGAAATATACAACCTGAAATAATTGCAGATAATGATTTTAAAATTACATCATTAGTTTTCATCTTTTGGTCCTCCTCTTTTAATAATTTTGAACATAGCATAAATTATTAAAGCTACCATCGTCATAACTGTGATTTCAAATAGGGTATCAAATCCCCTGAAATCAACGATAATAACATTTACTATGTTTCCTCCACCAGAAGCTACAACGTTATCGAAATAAAATTGACTAATTTCTGATGGATTTTTGTATGCATAAGATACAAGTCCTACAATTATAAAACTAACACCAGTCAGAGTTGCAATAATTGCGTTTGTAAGTTTGAAACTATTTTTTTCTACTTGTTTTGTTTTATCAGTTAATAGAATGAAAGCTATTAAGAAGATAATTGTAGAAATTGATTCGATGACGAATTGCGTCATTGCTAAATCAGGTGCTCTGAAAGTTACATATAAACCAGTCATCATAAATCCAACACCAGATGAAAGGATTATAAGTACTAATCTATTGTAAACTCTTGTTAGAGTAACACAACAAAGGACAATACATAATCCAATGAATATATTCATATAATGAATAGTAGAGAAGTTATTTATTATCATAGGTCTACCAATTGCAAAATAACCACCGATAATAGTAGCTGATAGGCCACAGAATATATAACTCATATTTCTTCTTAGTTGATTAGTGATGAATGCATCGTGAAGTCTACCACTAACTTTATGTAATAATATACCTAAATTGTTGTATGCACCGTGAATAGATACAATGCTAGGGTTTATTGAGTAAATACCATTACCACTAGCGAAAACTTTATAAATTACAAAACTTGCAATTATTACAAAAATAGAAGTAAGAAGTTCACTTGATAGGAAACTATCGTGATGAATGTGAGTTATTACCTCGTTGTTCGTTACTTTTACTGCAAGAGCAGCCTGTTGAGCTGGAATTACAATATAATCCTTAATAAATGTGTTAATAATAACAAAGATTACAAGTATTATTGGAGAAATAAACATTCCATTTTTTGGTAAATGAAGTTTTTTGTCTCCAAGTACTTTACTATCGAAAGTACCTAGGAATGGTTTGAAAGCTAATATTAATGAATATACAGCTGTTCCTAGAGCACCGATTACAACAGCTATAACAATTATCATGTATAGCATACTAGAATTTAATAAGCTATATACAGCTGTTAAGAAATATTCTTTTGAGTAGAATCCACTTAGTGGTGGAATTCCTGCCATAGAGAATCCCGCTATTATACTTAATATAAACCCAAGAGGCATATACATTCTTACTCCTCTTAGTTGTTTAATATCTCTAGTGTGGAATGAGTGATCTATTATACCAGTTATCATAAACAAGCTAGCTTTAAATGCTGCGTGGTTAATAATATGGAAACATACAGCATAAAATGCAAAAGTATAAATATAATGATTATCATTATATAAACCTAAGTTTGCAATACCAATCATAAGAGTCATCATACCAAGCTGACTGATTGTTGAATATGCTAAAATTCCTTTTAGATCTTTTAAGAAAATTGCAGATATTGATCCTAATAACATAGTAATAGTACCAAAAACAATTAAGATATTTCCAAAAGTTGGTGTGAATGAAAATACAATTCCAATTCTAAGTAATAAATAAATACCGGCTTTAACCATTGTCGCAGAGTGAAGATAACTACTAATTGGAGTTGGAGCAGCCATTGCATCAGGTAACCAAATATGAAATGGAAATTGAGCTGATTTAGTGAATGCACCAAATAAAATAAGAATCATAGCGATAATGTATTTACTGTTGTAACCATGATTATTAGTAAAGTCAATTATTTCACTAACGTTAAAACTACCAGTGATACTATTTAGAATGAAGATACCTGCTAACATTAATACACCACCAAAAACAGTAATTATTAATGATTTTAAAGCACCTTTTCTTGAAGCATCATTTTCATGCCAATAACTAATAAGTAGGAAAGAAGATACAGAAGTCAACTCCCAAAACATGTACATACTAAGCATATTATCAGATAATACTACTCCTAGCATTGCTGACATGAATATTAATAGAAATATATAAAATTTATGTAGTTTTTCATCTGAAATACTCATATAGTAACATGAATATAAGATTACTAAGGTACCAATTCCTGTAATTAGTAATGAGAAAAGAAGTGATAAACCGTCAAGATTAAGGTTAATATCAAGCCCTGCATTAGAAACAAATGCTAATTTTTTATATATTGTCCCACCTGAATAGATATATTTTATATTTGATACAAAATATCCAAACAGAATTAATGGTACAATTATAACAAATTTTCCAGTATGGATATTTTTGAAGTTTTTCCTTAAGAAAGGTATGAAAAGCATCGCAATTACTGGGAAAAAGACAGCTAATTGTAACATAAAAAAACCTCTTTCTAATTTATTTTTTATAACATTAATTATATAACAAAATTGATTAAATTACTATTGATATTCAATTTTTATATAATTATTTTTCAATAAATATTGTTGTATATAGCAAAATACCATTAATAATTCTTAGTTAAACTTAAAAAATACGTGTTAATTATTTTTTTAAAATAATAAATATTATTATATTAAAAGGAGTGTTCATCTATATGGTAAATAGTATTTTTTAGTGGAAATTCCGTTGAAAACTTTATGCGAAACTTACTATTTTCAGAATATTTGTTAGAAAATATAGATAATTATTTTTCTAATATAACTTGTTTAAGATAAGAAAAAAAGGTATAATAAAGTTATTAATATATTTACAGGGGGACTAACTGATGTCACATAAACAAACACCACATATTAAACCAAACGGAGTAGAAATCGCAGAAACTATTCTTCTACCAGGGGATCCGTTAAGAGCGAAATTTATTGCTGAAACATTTTTAGAAGATGCAGTTTGTTTTAATGAAGTGCGTGGTATGCTAGGTTATACTGGAACATACAAAGGTAAAAAGATTTCTGTAATGGGAACTGGTATGGGACCCGCTAGTATCGGTATTTATTCTTATGAATTAATTCACACTTTTGGAGTGAAAAACTTAATTAGAATTGGAACTTGTGGAGCATTGCAACCAGAAGTGAAATTATATGATGTAATCTTAGGTATGGGATCTTCTACAAATTCAAATTACATGCACCAATACAACATTCCAGGAAACTATAGCTTAACAGCTTCATTTGATTTATTATTAAAAGCATACAATAAAGCTCAAGAAATGGGACAACCAGTGCACGTTGGGAATATTTTATGTAGTGAAATTTTCTACAATGCTGATGAAAAAGCTATGGAAAATTGGATTAAAATGGGAGTTCTAGCTGTTGAAATGGAAAGTACTGCATTATATGCGAATGCGACTGCAGCAGGAGTTAATGCTTTAACAATTTTAACAGTAAGTGACTCTTTAGTAACAGGGGAAGAAACTACTCCAGAAGAAAGACAAACAGCATTCACAAAAATGATGGAAATTGCTTTAGGGCTAGCATAAAATTAAATTTTTAGAGGTAATATTATATGAGTAACTATCAAGAATTATATGAAAAATGGTTAAACAGTTCAGCTTTAACTGAAGAAGAAAAACTTCAATTAAAAAACGTAGCTGATGATGAAGTAGAAAAAGAAGATCGATTTTATAAAGAATTAGAATTTGGAACTGCGGGATTACGTGGTAAAGTAGGCATGGGTTCTAATAGAATGAATAGATTCATTATCGCTCGTGCTACAAAAGCGTTAGCGCAAACTATTATCGACAATGGATTACAAGAAAAAGGTATTGCTATTGCACACGATCCACGTCTTTTCTCAAAAGAATTTGCTAAGTTGGCAGCATTAGTAATGGCTAGTAATGGAGTTAAAGCATACTTATTCGAAGATTTACGTCCAACTCCAGAATTATCATTTGCAGTTCGTTA
This sequence comes from uncultured Gemella sp., assembly GCF_963537375.1. Lineage (GTDB taxonomy): Bacteria > Bacillota > Bacilli > Staphylococcales > Gemellaceae > Gemella. The sequence continues at coordinate 5,877 of NZ_CAUTDQ010000004.1, read as the reverse complement.
CTTAGGAACAGCTAGTGGTATTAACATCACTGCAAGTCATAATCCTAAAGAATATAATGGATATAAAGTATACTGGCAAGAAGGCTCTCAAATTAAATCTGATATAAGTGATAAAGTTTTAGAATACATTAACTCAATGGATATTTTTGACAACTATGTTACTTTAACAGAAGAAGAAGCTCAAGAAAAGGGATTATTAGTTTACATTGGTCAAGAAATTGATGAAGAATTCTATAGAGAATCTTTAAACTGTGCAATTAATGATGAAAATATCGACAAAAACATTTCTGTAGTTTATACACCATTAAATGGTGCAGGATACAAAGCTGTAACAACAGTCCTTGCACGCCGTGGATTTGAAAATGTTCATGTTGTTGAGGAGCAAAAAGATCCAGATGGAACTTTCCCAACAATCGAATATCCAAACCCAGAGGACACTGCAGCATTTGAATATGGTGAAAGACTAGCTAAAGAAGTTAATGCTGATGTAATCATCGCAACTGACCCTGACTGTGACCGTCTTGCTGTAGAAGTAATTCACAATGGTGAAGTAGTTTCTCTAAATGGTAACCAAGCTGGAGCGGTATTAGTTCAATATGTTATTGAAAATCTTGCTAAACAAAACAAACTTCCAGAAAACCCAGTATTAGTTAAATCTATCGTAACTTCAAAAATGGTAGAACCACTTTGTAAAGAATACGGAGTAGAAGTAATTGACGTTCTAACTGGATTCAAAAACATCTGTGCATTACCAAATGAATGGGATATTACAGGTGAGAAAAACTATGTGATGGGATATGAAGAAAGTATCGGATACAACGTTGGTACATTCTTACGTGATAAAGATGGTGTTACTATTGCTATGTTATTAGTAGAAGCAGCAGCATTCTACAAAACACAAGGTAAAACATTAGTAGATGTCCTGGATGGATTCTATGAAAAATATGGTTACTACCTAGATAAAACTATCTCTATCGTACTAGAAGGAGCAGCAGGTGCTCAAAGAATTAAACGTATGATGGAAAAATATCGTGAAATTTTTGCTCGTGAAATTGCTGGAAGTGAAGTAGTAGCTATTACTGACTACTTAGTGCAAAAAGAAAAAGTTGTAGCAACTGGTGAAGAAAAAGATATTGAAATCGAAAAAACAGATGCTGTTAAATTCAGTTATTCAGATGAATCTTGGTATACTTTACGTCCAAGTGGAACTGAACCAAAAGTAAAACTTTACATCTACGTTAAAGATGCAGATAAGAAAGTTGCTGAAGAAAAATTAGTTAAATTCGAAGAAAAAGTATTAGAATTACTTTACTCAATTGATTAATAAATTTTAAAAAAGAAAGGAAGTGAGAAAAAATCTCGCTTCCTTTTTTGCTATTTATTATAATATTTTAGATATTCTTTACAGAATTGTCTAGCTGATAATTTACCGCTTTGTCTATCTGCGTATGAAGAACTAACAAATTTTGAAATTTCATCAGTATATTCTACTTTTGGTAAAGGTTTCTCAAGGACAGTTTCTCTATTGATAGCGAATGTTGAGAAACAGATTCCAACTAGACGAGTATGTCTAGTTTCATGATTAAATGCACTTAGTTCTGCAAAAATCTCGACACTTCTAGTACCAACTCTAGAAATATAACTATCAATAATTAACGCTTCGTGTCTATGTACAACATCTAAAAATTGATATGTATCAATACTTGCAGTGAAGAAGGGTAGGTGTGTATATCTACGTATTACTAAACCTTGTACATCGTCAAGCCAGTATAGAGTTTGTCCACCGAATAATGTGTCATGTCTGTTCATATGGTTAGGATAAATAGTATGGAAGTTTTCAATCCTAGTATCTTTATAATTCATAACTTCTTGCATGAAAAAGTTCTCCTTAAAATTTAATTTAACTAATGTCTAATATAAAATTAGAATACATATGTAATTGTAACATAAAAAAACAATTTTATTAAGAAGATTGTTTATAATATTAGAAAAAAGACACATATGTATTTATATTGAAAATAGTATAGATTAAAGTAAAATTATTACGGGAAATAAATTCCTGAAAAATAAAATTGCGGTGAAAAACTAAAAAAAGTTTTTTTCGTCGGTAAAAATTTGTTAAAACATAAAAGTCGATGAAAACAGATTTTTTAGAGATTCCTCAAGACGACTAAACTGCAAAATTTGTGTTATAATGTTCATATAAATAAATTTCTTTCTGTGGATGTCACAGTTTATAGTTTAAAGAAATTTTTCTTTTTTTCTACTATCTTCAAAACAGTTTTATACTTGCTCAATTTTAATAGATATAATATAATTATAAAGATAGAATAATGAGTACATTGTAATTTTTAAACAAATTGATAAGGAGAAAATTATGTTTAATAAGAAAAAATATTCGATAAGAAAGGTTTCAGTAGGTATAGTTAGTGTATTAATAGGTATTGCTGCAGGATCTCTTGGAACAGCTTATGCACATGAAGATGAAAACAATGTTATTGTGAATACTGAAACTATTCCTGGTGTTAACATAGAACAAGTAAATAAAACAATCTTAGAAGAACCTGGAAGAGCAATAGCAACTCCTGAATTGACTTTCAAGTCTAAAGAATCTATTGTGTCACCGAAGTGCGAAGATTGTAAACATGAGGAAAAAATTTTAGAATATCAAAAAGTAGACGTAACAGGTAAGTCTAAAACAGAAGTGTCTTCTTTTAAGGCAACTTCAAAGTCAACAGAATCAGTGTTATCAAAAACAGTTTCAGTGGTAGGAATTCATAAAGAAGGAGAATTAGTTGAATCTATTTTAGAAGATAAAGTTGATTGGAATTCGATTGATGAAAAAGAGTTTGTAAATTATCTATTAGCTGGTATTAAAGTTGATAAAACGAAAGAACAGGAAATAAAAACTATTTGGTTGGTTAAAGTTAAAGAATTGTTAGAAGCTAATCCTAATAATGAAAATCTTAAGAAAGTGAAGTCTATTTTAGAAAATACTTTAAAGAATGAACCTTTAGTTGAAAAAGATGGTAAAAAAAATATTCCAAAAGAAGAAAAAGTTACTGATGATAAAAAAGAAAACAAAGAAGTAACAAAAGAAACTGATAAGAAGGAAACTCCAAAAGGAAACAAAGTTTCAGAGAACAAGAATGAGCCAGTAATAGAAGATAAAAAAGATGCTTCTAAAGAGCAAACTATTACTGAAGACAAGAAAGTAGCTCCTAGCAAAGAAACTCCAAAAGTGACTCTAAGTAAACAAGAAGCAACTAATGATAAAAAACAAGAAACACCAACAAACACTGCTAAGGTAGAAAATCATGTCTTATCAGCAAAAATTTTAGGACGTGATGTAGCTGTGTTATTTGATAAAGATAAAATAAAAGCTGATAATGTTTTTGTAGGATCAATTAATGATGAAAATCTAAATAAAACTATTATCGAAAAATTAGGTAGTGAATATAAAGTTGTAGAAGTATTTGAAATTCATTTTGAAAAAGATGGTAAGAAATTAGATAGTGATGCCGAACGTACAGTTAAAATGTCTGTAGTAAAAAATGATAATGCAGAACTAGAAGTGTATCATATTACTGACAATAATGAATTAGAAAAAGTTGAAAGTAGTTTTAGTGAAGGGGTTGTACAATTTAAAATAAATCATTTCAGTAAATTTACTATTCTAGAGAGAATTAGAGTAGGTGCTAAAGATTTAGAAAGTCGTGTTCAAATAGTAACTCCAGTAAAAGCAGAGTATAAGTCTGAAAATAAAAAAGAAGAGTCTGATAATAACAATAAGACTAGTAATGAAAAAAAAGAAGAAAATAATAAAAAAGAAACAGAAAAATTGCCAAAAACTGGATTGGAAACTACTAACTCACTAGAGATTGCATTGTTGGCACTAGGGGCTGCAATAGCGATTAGAAGAAAGAAAAATCAATAAAATCTAAGAAACTATCACACTTAGATATAAAAAATAAACTCGAATTAGGAGGTTATCCTAGTTTCGAGTTTATTTGTTTCTGAATATAAAAATAATATCAAACTTAAAGAAAGTAAGAAAAAATCTAAGCAGCAAAATGCTGCCTAGATTTCTAGAGTGATTTTTTCCCATGCCCCGAACTTGACAAAAAGCCCTTTTTTATAAATCTAAATTAGGAATGATATTTATTGTTAATCGTATTTATTATGGTGTAGCTGATTTCTTTCTATACCCTGAATTCGAGAAAGAGTTAAAAAACTAAAATGATTGTAAGAAATAAAAGTCATTAAAAGTAATAATTTATTAATTTTAAAGTTTAAAATATTAAACAAAAATAAGTTACTATCCTGTATAACTTGTTTTGGGAAATATTTAAGGTGAATTAGTTTATTATCTAGTTGTTCTCTTTTGAGTGTTTTGATTTTGGGTATCAGTAGTATTTTTATTGTTATCGTTATTTTTTTGTTTAGGTGCTTCTCTGTTTGTTTCAGTTACACGAACTGGATTAACAGGTACAAAAGATCCATCAGCTACATGATATATTAATCTATTATTTTTAGAAATACCAATACCATTAATATTTAATTGGGCTCCATTACCATAAGTTGATCTAACACTGCTTAGAGACTCGTCAGAATAAATATTTTGTGTAGTCAAGAATTTAATTGCTACTGGACGAGAGATAAAGTTTTCAAGTTGATCATTTTTCTTATCCACAGAAACAAATTTTTCATTTGCTGTAATATATTGCCCTTGTAAATTTCCAAATGAAATTTGATACATAATGTAACCAGCGGGAGAAACTATCTTATCTACTGTTAGTTTTGTTCCAGCTTCAATTACTTCACCTGGTTCTGACCAAGAAGCTGATTTAAATGCGTGAATTTTTTTATTAACTGTAACTTCACGGTCTACGTCGAATGAGTAGGATGAGAATGTTCCAGCTAATTTCGCAGTTATTTCTTCATCTTGCGCTTCTGAATCGATACGAACAGCGTTGGCTTGTTCTTGTGCTTTAAGAATTTTTTCTTTTTCCTCAGCTTCTTTTTGTTTTTTCAATTCGTCTGTAGTATTGACGGCGCTATTGCTAGTTTCACCGAATCCTACATAGTGCTCTTTTGCAGAAGAAATGAATTTCAGAGTAACTAAGAAACAAATTGATAATAATAAAGCTAAAATTATTGAAGTTGCAATTCTAACCTTAATATTTTTGGATACTTTTTGTATTTTATCATAATTCTCAACTTTATTTCTTAAAATAGATTTAGAAATGAAAGCTTTAATACTTAGAAGAGATACCACGAATATATTTTTAGATTTGTTGTCAATATATTTAACTTTAAATGCTGTTTCATCTTCATTAACAACTTCTTTTTTGATACTGTGAATTTCCTTTTTAAGACCATCTAGTTTATATTCAATATCAAGATTTTTTTGAATTTTTTCTATGGCCTTTTTCTCAGTTGCAATATCTTTCAACACAACTTGTCTTTGAGTATTTAAAATGTTAAGTCTTTTTTCTTCAAGTGTTATTTTCTCTTTATCAGCTTTTCTATTTTTTAGAGTAGAGATAGTAAGTTTTTTTTCTTCGATTTTATCTTCTAGAGAAATTAATGAAGTTTGTAATGATAGAAGATTATTTTCGTGTTCTCTCATCTCATTTTCTTTTTGTAATAGCTCTAATTTTTTCTTATCTTCTGATAACTTAAATTCTTTTTCTTTTCGTCTAAATTCTCTTTTTCTTTTTTCTTCTTGTTCTTTTTCGATACGTTCTTTCTCAAGGCGCTCTTTTTCTCTTTGTTTAGCTTTTTCTTTTTCGATACGTTGACGCTCTAATTCTTTTTCGCGAGCGATACGTTCTTTTTCAAGACGTTCTTGTTCACGTTTTTCAGCTTTTTCTT
>NZ_CAUTDQ010000003.1:0-87057 GCF_963537375.1 uncultured Gemella sp. | reverse complement strand
ATAAATTTAAATACGGCTGATATTTATTATCAACCGTATTTATTATAGACCCGAATTTTTCCATACCCCGGATTTAGTATATAACCGAAAAAATCTAAACAGCAAAATGCTGCCTAGATTTCTAAGGTGATTTTTTCCATGCCCCTAACTCGACAAAAAAACTAAGTTTAAGACTCACAATTCCTCTTAATTAGTAACAAATTTTGTAAAAACAATTATTTTTACAGACTAGAGAATAAAGCATTTAGCTATATTCTCTTTTTTATTACCTAATTTCTGCTCCATTAGGAATTTCAGAATTTATTTCTACTACTCGTAAAATACCATCTTTTTCAGCTGATAGTATCATACCTTCACTTAATTCACCACATAATTTAACTGGTTTTAAGTTAGCTACTACAGCTACTTTTTTACCAACTAATTCTGCTGGATCATAATATTTAGCAATACCAGAAACTATTTGTCTTTGGTGATTACCTAAATCTAATTTAAATTTTAACAGTTTAGAACTTTTCTTAACTTTTTCACATTCTAATATTTCTGCAACTCTTAAAGAAGTTTCAAAGAATTTATCGATTGTAATTTCTTCAGCAAGTTCTACATAAGTATCATCTTTTTCTTCTTTTGATTCAGTTTCTAAGTTTTCTAAAGCCTTTGGAGACATTTTAGTTTTAATATACTCTACCTCTACTTCTTTATCAAATCTAGGAAAAATTGGAGTTGGTTTTTCTACAACTTTAATCGTTCCATCAAATACTCCAAATGTTTTAGCTGATTCAAATACTAATAATTCTTCTTTAACACCTAATTGTTTAGCAATTTCAACAGGAGCTTTTGTTAAAGCTGGCGCTATTAAAATTGTAGCAATACGAAGACTCTCAGCTAGATAGTTCATTACCTTATCTAACTCAGGTTGGTTAGCTTCATCTTTAGCTAGAATCCATGGTGTAGTCTGATCGATATATTTATTAGTTCTAGAAATGAACTTCCAAACTGATTCTAACGCTTTAGAGAACTGCATATGTTCCATATATTCTTCATACTCTGAAATAACTTCTTTTGATAAAGCTATTAATTCTTTATCAAATTCTGTAGTTGGCTCCACAAATTTTGGAATAACTCCACCGCAATATTTATTAATCATTGAAATGGTTCTGTTTAATAAGTTTCCTAAATCATTTGATAAATCTGAGTTAATTCTATCGATAAAACTTTCAGGTGTGAAGATACCATCTTGTCCAAATGGAACCTCACGTAATAAATAGTAACGAGCTGAATCTAAACCGTAACGTTCTATTAACATATATGGATCAACTACATTACCTTTAGATTTACTCATTTTACCATCTTTCATTAATAACCAACCATGAGCAAAAATTTTCTTAGGTAGTGGTAAATCTAATGCCATTAGAAGTATCGGCCAATAAATTACGTGGAAACGTACAATTTCTTTCCCAACAACTTGCACATCTGCAGGCCAATATTTATTAAATAATTCTTCACTATCTCCAGTCGCATATCCTAAAGCTGTAATGTAGTTAACTAAAGCGTCAATCCAAACATATACAACGTGTTTTGGATTAGATTTTACTTTCACTCCCCAATCGAAAGTTGTACGAGTAACTGCTAAATCTTCCAATCCTGGCTTAATGAAGTTGTTAAGCATTTCATTTTTTCTGCTTTCAGGTAAAATGAATTCAGGATGCTCATCATAGTATTTCACTAATCTGTCAGCATATTTACTCATTTTGAAGAAATAACATTCTTCACTTACTAATTTAACTTCATTTCCACTTGGTGCAATACCACCAATCATATTACCTTCTTCATCTCTGAATACTTCTTGAAGTTGTGTTTCTGTGAAATATTCTTCATCACTAATTGAATACCAACCTTTATATTCTCCAAGGTAAATATCACCTTTTTCAACTAATCTATCAAAAATTTCAGCAACAGCTCTCTCATGATAATCATCTGTAGTACGAATAAACTTACTATAGTTAATATCCATAGCTTCCCATAATTTTTTAATATCTTTAATCATTTCATCAACATAAGCTTGTTCTGAAATTCCTTTCTCTAGAGCTTTTTGTTGAATTTTTTGACCGTGTTCATCTGTACCTGTTAAAAAGTATGTATCATATCCGCTTAATTTTTTATATCTAGTTAATGCATCACAAGCAACCGTTGTGTAGGCATGTCCTATGTGTAAGTTACCACTTGGGTAATAAATAGGAGTTGTAACATAAAATGTTTTTTTAGTCATCTTACAACCATCCTCTCTTTCAATTTTTTAGTTAATATACATTACTATTGTACCATATATCGCGAGTTAATGCATATTTTTTTATCATTTTTTTCAAATTTCAAAATACTTTTATATAAAAAAGACATCAGTCCTTAAGTGACAAAAAATTAAAAGCAAGATTCGTTACAAACCTTGCTTTTGAGCTACTCTTCTATTAAATTTTAAATTAATTCTTGAACTAATTTCCTCACAATTAACTTAATATTATTATAATCGAGTATATATTATATAGTTTCATAAATTATCTTTGACACCACGGTGTTATTTTTTCTACTTTTTTGCTAATTTAGCAATCTCCACTATTGTATCAGCAGCTTTTGTCATATGTTCTAAACAACTGAATTCATATTGTCCATGGAAATTTTCTCCACCGACAAAAATATTAGGAGTTGGAATACCCATGTAAGAAATTTTAGAACCATCAGTTCCTCCACGTATTGGAATTATCAATGGTGTTACACCAACATTTTTTATAGCCTGTTCAGCTACTTCAACACAGCGTTTATCTTCTTTAATTACATCACCCATATTATAATATTGGTCATATAATTCATATTCAACAACATTACCATATTTTCCATTAATTTTAGCAGCAACTTCTTCTGCAAATTTTTTACGTGCAAGGAATTTTTCTCTATCGTGGTCACGAATAATATAAACCATTTCCGCTTCTTCAATTCTCGCTTGCATATTGTGTAGTAAGTAGAATCCTTCATACCCTTCTGTATGCTCAGGTACTTCTTTTTCTGGGAATAATGAAGCTAGTTCAGCTGCAATCATATTAGCATTTTTCATTTTCCCTTTTGCTGTACCAGGGTGTACACTTACTCCTATAATTTTATATGTAATTTGTGCAGCATTAAAGCTTTCATATTGTAGTTCTCCTAGAACTCCACCATCCATAGTATAAGCATAATCCGTAGCAAATCCTTTTGCATCAAAATGATCAGCACCACGTCCAATCTCTTCATCGGGACCGAATGCGATACGAATATCTCCATGTTCGATTTCAGGGTGTTCACTTAGGTATTTAATAGCTTCTACTATTTCAGTAATTCCTGCTTTATCATCAGCACCTAGTAATGTTGTACCATCCGTAGTGATTAATGTAAGACCTTTATAATTGCTTAAATTAGGGAACTCTTCTTTAGTCATTACGATATTTAATTCTTTATTTAAAACTATATCTTCTCCATCATAATTTTCAATAACTTGTGGATTTATTCCTTCAACATTAAAATCAGCTGTATCTACATGTGAAATAAAACCTATTTTATCATAAGGCTTATCAGTATTAGCTGGTAATGTTGCTGTTAAAAACCAATTTTCTTCATTTAAAACTATATCACTAAGATTTAGTTCTTCTAGTTGACCTTTCAACATACGTAAGAAATCTTTTTGCTCTGGAGTAGACGGGATTGTTGTACTAGCAGCATTAGATCTAGATTTGAAATTAACATATCCTAAAAAACGTTCTAACATAGTTTCATATTTCATTATTCTTCACCTCATTTGTGTTTTCTTTTATTATAATACACTTTTTGATAAAATGTAAAGGTTGTACTACACTCGATATAGTAAAATTATTACAGAAAAAGTAGAAAAAAGAATAAATTTCTTTAAACTATAAATTGCGACACTCACAGAAAGGAATTTATTCATATGAATATTATAACACAAATCTTTATCAAAAATATAGAAAATACTAGCTCCTACATGCCTTATATCTGAATAGTTTCGATAATAAACAAGTATTTATAAAACTTATGAACAGTAATCAAACTGTCAATAATTTCACAAACTTAGATTTTTCCATTTTAGATGATAGCTATAAAGGCGATACTTATAAAGTGAATTCTAACACAAATTTTGCTATTTAGTTACTTGGCAGAACCTCTAAAAAACTATTTTCGTCAGTTTTTGTGTTTTTAACAAATTTTTCTTGACAAAAAAACTTTTTCGATTTTTCATCGTAATTTTATTTTTCAGGGATTTATTTTCCATAATAATTTTACTTTAACGTGACTCTTTTATAACTTTCAAAATAAAAATGCCAATATCAAAAAGCTAAAATACTCTACTTAACTTTCTGATATCGACATTTAATAATATATCATTTTAAAAATTCTATATTATCTAATTTGATGTTTATTCATTTTCTCTTGAAAAATATTTGTAATAACTTTACGTAGCTCTTCTTTTTCTTTTTCTGGCCATTCACCTTCTTGTTGAGCTGCTGCATAAAGTTCTGGATACTCGACAGAAATTCTCTTAACAGTACGAGTATTAGCATGTTTTCTTACGAAAAATGGAATCTTCTTCATTAATTCTTCAGGAACTAATGAAAGTATTCTTTCTGCAGTCTCTTTATCACTAATTACTGAAAAAGTAAGACCTTTCTTAATCTGTTCCTGTTCTGTAAAATCTTCTAACTTCATTCTTGTTCTCCTAAATATGTATATCTCTTAATTAACGATTATATACTAATACTTATAAAACAACAAATATATTCTACTGATAGAGATTATCAATATTATAAGTTTCTAATTTACAAATTACTACTTAAAAACAATAACCATCATTTATAAATATTCTATGAGATAAGCCACTATATTTGAACTTTGACCTACAACCAATAATAATACTCTGTTAATAATTTACCTACTGATCTCCCTTCACTATCAAAATTATGTACTCAACCCAAACAACTTATAAAACTCACCTTCCCTATACATCAAGTCATCAAAAGAACCATCTTCAACAATGACTCCTTCTTTCATAAAAATAATTCTATCATATTTTTTTAAAATAGTTTTATTCAACTTATGTGTGACAACAAGAGCTGTCAAATCTTGGATTTTCAAGATTGAATTTTCAATTTCAGTAGTAACTTGATTGTCCAAAGATGAGGTAGCCTCATCCAGTAATAAGATTGGTGTTTTACGAATTAAGGCACGCGCAATGCTAAGCCTCTGTTTTTGCCCACCAGATAGATTCGATCCATTCTCTCCGCATAAAGTTTGTAGACCTAATTCATTTTCTAAAATATAGTTTTCTAACCCAGACTGCTGTATAGCTTGTTTTATATCATCTTCTGCGAAAGGTTGATTAAGGGTAATATTCGCACTTAAAGTATCATCAAAGATATAAACATCTTGTTGAACTACAGTTATTAAGTTATACAGACTCTCTGACGAAATATCTTGCAAATCTTGATTATCAATTGAAATGTTCCCACTTGTTACATCGTAAAAACGCAATAATAGATTGAGTAAAGTTGATTTCCCACTCCCTGACATACCTACAATTGCAATTTTTTCTCCCTTTTGAATATCCAAAGATAAATTATTAAAAATCTTTTCTTCAGCATTAGGATAAGAAAAATCTATGTTTGAAAAAGAAATTACATCATCAAAATATTCTTTCCTTTTACCAGTTTGAAGTTCGATTGCATCTTTTACTTCAAATGAATTCAGTGTAACCTGACCTTCACGAAATTTACTTATTCCCATACCAATTTCATTTAGTGGCATTACTACAAAATTTACTAATTGAACAATAGCTGTTACACTCCCAATTGTGGTATGACCATCGAAGACAAGATACATTCCTCCACCAAAAGCTACTAAAAAAACAATCATCCCTGAAAGCTGAGAAATTACACTAGCCAAAACATCAAATTTCCCTTTTATATAATAAATCTCATCCAATTTTTCACTTTCATAATTGTAATCCTGACGGACAGCTTCTTTCATGTTAAAGCTTTTAATAACCAGAAATCCTGATAGAATGTCTTTAACCTTAGCTAAATACTTCTGATCAGCAATAATAGCACTATTTTGTAAAGAAGCTAACTTCTGTCCAATAACTCCTGAAATTATCATTGGAATAACGCTGGCAATGATAACCAATAAAGTTAAAAACCAGTTACCTATAAACATGGCTAGTAGCGAGAAAATCATCAAAGAAAAGTTTTTTGAAATATTAAAATGCTGGTATAAATAGTCCTGCTCAATTTTCTTCATATTTTCAGTCAATATAGAAATATATTTCCCTGATTTTTCCTTAGAAAATTCTCTATAATCACTATCTAAAATAGAGTGGAACACCTTGTTTTTGTACCTTAACATAATTCCGCTAACAAGTTTATTTCTCATTCGAAGAGATATAAAATTAAGACCTGCATAAATGAAAATAACAGCAGCGCCAACTAGTACCGCTTTGGTCAGAGCTTCTCTATTCTGCGACATTCCACTATCAATAATACCTTTAATAGAATAAGCAAAAGCAATATTAGTTAAAGGAACTAGCATATTAAAAATCATGAAAGCATAATAAGATTTTTTATGGTTCTTTATCAGTTGTTTCATTCTTAATCTCCCTCATAACACTTAAATTTTATTTAGAAAATGCGACATAAAATATTTTTCTAAGTCAATATTCTCTCTCATAATTTCTTTCATAGAAATTTGTTCAATCATCTCTCCATTTTTTATAACACCAATCTTATCTGCTATCTGTGATATCTCGGATAAGATATGACTTGAGATTAATATTGTAATTCCATGATCCTTAGAAAACGACAGCAAAAGATTTCGAATTTCTTGAATTCCAATTGGATCTAAACCATTAGTTGGTTCGTCTAAAATTAATAATCTAGGTTTTGTTAAAAAAGCTCTAGCTAGACCAAGTCTCTGCCTCATACCTAACGAAAACTCTTTTACTTTTTTAGTCGTATTTTTTAATCCTACCATACTTAAGCTACTCACTATATCTGATTCAGTAATATTTTTCCCCATATACTGAGCATGAATTTTCAAGATTTCTTTTGCAGTACAGTTTTCATAAAAAATTGCTGTTTCAATAATACTACCAATCTGACTTAGAATTTCCTCTCTGTGTTCTTGTAAATTTTTCCCGAAAATTTCAATACTACCAGATGTAATAGTTGATAAGGTCAACATACATTTCATTAAAGTTGTTTTCCCTGCACCATTGGGACCTAAAAAACCATATATTTCCCCTTCAGCAATTTGAAGGTTAATACCACTCAAAATTTCCTCCTTATCAATAGTTTTAAAAAGTTCTTTTATTTCAACAACATTTCTCATTTCTATACCTCTCTTTCTATATCCAACTTCCAATACGAAATTCATTTCCTTCAGGAATATAAATATCAACTTGTATAAGTATCTTCTTGTAAAGTAACTATAAAAGAACTATTACTTATTTTAGCCATTTCATTTTATTCCTGAAAAAATTCATTCCATTAAATTAATCTATAACTATTTGATATTAATATCTTTTCTTGAAATATTATAAATTGAAACTGAAGCAATAATTATACTTATGAAACTAGCAAATATTAAGAATAATGGATTGTCAACAAAGTTATTAGTTAAACTCCCCGGGGTTGCATTAGATAGTAATGCTGCTAAGCCGAGTCCTGAAAGCATTGTTATAGGTGTTGAATACTTAATCATACCTATAACAAAAGGTAATACCCCGATTAATACTGTCCCAAACGTAGTTCCGACTAAATTAATTAATTGATTAACTACTGGGATATAATTTGATTCAGTTAAAACCGCGATTAATTTAATTAACAATTGAATAACTAAATGTGCAGTAAAATGAGCAATAAATGATATTAAAATCACTGATATAATTTTTCCCCATAGTAATTTTATTTTAGAAATAGGGTAAGAAAACAACTGAAAAATTGTTCTTTGTTTAAATTCATCAATAAAAATTATAGACAATAAATAAGCTTCAAAAATTAAAAATGCTGCTTTTGTAAATAAAGATGAAAACAATGATGTTGCTATTGCCCAATTTCCCCATTTACCAGCAATTCTAAAATTATTAGAACTCTGCCCTACAAATTCTCCTAATTTATTATCCGTACCTAGCCCCATAATTATAATTCCCGTGACACCTAATACTATCAATATAGTAGCAAACCAAGCCAAAAATAATTTAGATTTTGAAACCTTATTTATTTCAATTTTAATAAGCGACAACATAGATTTTTTCCTCCTAAAAGTAAATATAGTTTATATTGTTTAAACTATTCTCAAAACATACTTAAAATAATCGTTTTAATAAAATAACACTATTATACATACCTTCGGTATGCGGGAAACTAAAAATAAAACATACTACCGGTATGTAATTAAGGTTTTTAATAACATACCTGAGTATGTTATTTTTAAAATATCAAATACTTAAAAAAAATATATATAGAATAATAACTGATTAAATCGATAAAAAGTTATTACTAACGAGAATATAATAAGACTATCTATTTAACACCTTTTAAGTGATCAAATAATTGGAAAATTACCCCCATCATTTCATCAGAAATCAAGTGTACCCCTAGTCCATCAAAAGAAAGTTTAACGAATTTCATTTTTCTCTTCAGTTCCTCTACTGAATAAACAGAAATTTGGAATCCAATCCAAATATTCAAAGTTAAAACAATCAAATCAGCCAGTTCTTCTGGGTATTCTGTTTTAATTGATTTATCTTTAACACCTTCGTAAACTCTTTCTCTAATTTCTGGTAAAAAATCAGAAAATAAACTTAAATACTGTTCTCCTAACAAACGTGGACTTCTTAACTTTATCGAAGCTGAATATACAAGCCTTTGTTGTTCAAAATTAGAGAAAGCATCCATCAAAGAATTTTGTATTTTTTCTAATCCAGTATCTCCCCTCCAATTATAATTTAGAATTTCTTGATTATTTTCTTTAATAATTGATTGTAATATCTCCTGTTTCGATTCAAAATGATGATAAATAACACCTTTTGTCAATCCACCTAATCCATTTATTATATCTTGTATTGAGGTATTATCAAATCCCTTTTTTAAAAATAAATCTTTAGAAACTTCTAGTATTTTTTTTCTAGTTTCATGTGGATTTCTATTCCTTGCCATAGTATCTCCTCTCTATCATACCACCGGTATGTAATTTCATTATAATGTACTAAACTAATAATGTCAAGTTTCTTATTATTTCCCAAACTTATTTTAAGGGTTTAGTCTTAATATCAATTCTAGTTGTAATACTAAGCTGTCTTTTCAGACATACATTTTTATTTTTTTGTTTTTCTTTTATGTCACATTTAATTAGTAAATAAATTGAGAAATAAAAAAATCAAAATAATGTTTAAGCAGACTGTTCTTTTTTAACAGTTCAAAGAAAATATTCCAGCATATATGATAAATATCAAAATTATTAAATTTAATACTATAATACCCCTATTACCGTTTAGTCCAGTAAAAGGGGTATTATTAATGTTATTTTCTTATTTTTATACCTCTTTTTCTTTAATACCTTTTACTCTTCATAAAATAATTTTAACTTAATACCAAATTTTTCATTACTTGAATACACAATCAATAAATTTACCAATAATATTTTTTCTCACTTAGATATCTTTCTTTTTGTTCTTTAGAATCGTGATGATTCCTATCTCCTAATAATTCATCAGTTGATGATACCACAGGATCGAGCCAATCAGCCTTAGCTCTAATCCAGTTAATTTCATCATCACTAATTTTACCAACCTCTTCTAAGCGATCAGCCATTTCCCTCAAATCATTTGCCTTTTGAAAATCATCTAACATATTAAGCAGAGATAAAGTTCGTTTTTTCTCTTCTTCAATCTTCTCTTGTAATTTTCTTTTGGCTTCCATCTCTTCTGCGTAACGACGTGCTGCTTCTTCTCGTTCAATCCTCAAGTTTTTTATTTTATAATATTCCTGGTAAATCATAATGACAATTTCTGGTATTGATTGCTCAATTGTAAATTGCTGAGTATCTTTAATATATCTCCCATTTATAATTTTAAAACGAAATTTACCATTAGGAATATAATCATACTTTCTTATTCTAGGTTTACTGGCATATGTATCATGTCTCTTACTATCATTGTATTCAGCGAGTTTTTTTGCTTCTTCTTTAGTTAGTTCATGATTTACTTTATCGGTCAATTCTACAATCTCAAAACTAACAATATCTTTATTAATTTTAATATCAAAATCTTTTGTAATATTATCTCCAAGTTTTTCAATAATAGTGACAAGTGTATTTAAAAAACAATATAAACGAGGAAGTGAACTTAAAGGAATATCTTTTACAAACCTTGGTTTATCCAGATTATTAAACCTATGCCTAGAATCAAAATATGGATATGCAGCTTCTTTTTCTCTTTTATTCCATTCTTCTATACTAGCTCTCAAATTTGCTACAATTTTATGAAGTCTTTTATTTGAATAATGAGTCTGATTTGAAATAACTTCAATAATACGATCAACCTTAGTTGTATCCAAAAATGACAATGAATCTTTAATACTATCAGCATCTATTGTAAAATTATCTATGAAATTTTCTTTAGATGTTTCTTCCTTCCTCACGGTATTTTTTAATTTACTATTTTTTAAGGTCTTTCTATAAATATGAACTTCACTAACTTTATTTTTAGGTAAGGGAATTATAAAATCAGTTAAATCTTGTCCAGTTTTTTTCCTATACCAATAACTACTCTTAGGAATTGGGATGTCAGCTTCTCTACATTTATTTAGTAAATCAGAGTAGTTTAAATCATATTTTAATGAAACTTGCTTAGCACTTATTTCCCAAATTTCTTCATAAAGTTCTTCTCTAAAAAATGTTTTAATCATCTTCATAAAAATCACCTTTACCTTTATATTTTACATCCTTATCTTTATATTTTCCTAGCGAAAATGCATATTCAAAAACTTCTAATTCTTCACTTCTGCATTTTCGCTTAATATAAAAAGTAGTTCTTGTTTTAAGCTATTGAATTCACCTATAATTTTATCCAAACTCTTTTCTATATGCTCAACACGTATTTCAGACAATTTTCCATTATTATAAGAAATCATTCTTTCAGCAATAATATGATAGGACCAACTTTCTGTAAAACGTCTATCTTTCTCTTCATTATGAATAGCAAAACCTATAGGAAGAAGATTATTTCTTAACCCTAAGGCGACTGCCTGAGAACTTATTCCCAAATAATCTCCAGCTATTTTTAATGTTATCTTATTTAATTTTCTAATATCCTCATCACTATACTTAACCATTTAATATCACCTAACTTTTTTCTAACATTATACTTAACTTTAGTTTTTAATATTTTCCCTTGGTAAATCAAATTATCATACTTGACGTAATCCAATTCTCTACAATATATTTTTTTTATCATGTCTTGGATTGTAAATTTTTTATCGTTATCGCTTTTTACTTTTCTCCAAGCCATTACCCCATCAGCTTTAAATTTAAACGGGCTATTCTCCTGAAGTATGTTCTATAACCATTATAGTTTAATGCAAAGTGTAGCTATATAGTCATTTCCATAACGTGATAATCTATTTCTTTTGTCACACGATTCATAAAAATCTATCATAGCAAGACCATTTTTTAGTTGCCCTCTAATCTGAGTTTCTAAGGTATGGCTAAATTCATATCCATATTCTGGATTTATAGTTATTTTCCCTTCCTCTTCAAGCTCTCTTGAATTAAAAGGTATTGAGTATTTTAAAAGTAATTCTACATCGGGTTTGTCCCATACAATATCAGCATCATACATGTATATCCAAGGATTCATAAATCCGACCATTAACAATCCACCCTTTTTCAATACTCGAGAGGCTTCTTTATACATATTTTCTAAATCTTCTACATATACATTTGAGACTGGATTAAAAATAATATCAAAAGTTTCATCTTCAAATGGAAATGGTTTTGTCATATCACCTTGCACTGTGTTAATTTTTAAGCCTTCTCTTTTAGCAACCATTTCATCTCTTTGTAATTGTGATTTAGAAAAATCCATTATGGTTACATCATAACCTTTTATAGCAAAAACCGGGCCCTGCTGTCCACCACCACAAGCTAAACCTAATATCTTTTTTCCATTTGCTTTTTTAAACCATTCTTTTGGAACTTTTTTCCCAACAGTTAATGCAACGGAAATTGGATTATTTCTAGCTTCTTCTAATTCTTCATGTGACAATGGCTCAGTATAGTCATTTTTTACATTATTCCATCTATCCTCATTAAATTTTATATAATTGTTCATCTTATAATATCCTCGTAATTTTTTATATGTGCACTATCGTTAAAAAGTATTCAATATATTTTTATTTGCGGTACTTCTCTAATTTGAACCCATATTCATTTAGAAGTTGTTTTGAATAAATTTTTTCATTTTTTGAGTTTCTAACTTCTTTCCAAAGGACAGCTGCAACTTTTAACTTGTTAGAATAATTATTGCTGTGTTCATCTGCACAAAATTCTTTCAGAAATTGATTCCACTGACAAGTCGAATTATCATACTTTGCATAATCTGACTCTCCATAATAAATTTTTATCATATCTTGAATTGTAAATTCTTTATCGTTATCACTTTTTACTTTTCTCCAAGCCGTTGCCATGTCAGCATTAAATTTAAACGGGCTAACTCCAGTCACGGCTGAAAAATAATCTCTAAATTTTTGGTTAAAAGAAAAACCACATTCTAGCAATGGTGTATTTAAAGATATTACTTCGGCATGTTTTTTGTTTACTTTCCTTGTAGACTTTTCTATTCTATTCCCCCTGAAATATTGTTCAATAATATAGTTTAATTCTTTCTTTGTACATCTATACTCTAGTCCAAGAGACTTACATATTTGTGAAAGTTCTTCTCGGTACCAATAGTACTTGTTAAATTCCTCAAATGATTCTATATCTTTAAAACTAGGTCTAATTTCTATCACACACTCACCTCCAAAACTTCATGTATATCTAACTTTCCAACCTTAATCAACTTTCTTTATTCTATTATACTATATTGCTTGAGGTTCACCAATAATAAAAAATGTAGAACAAGAACACTACATTACACTACTTTATTTTGTCAAAACTATATATTCTTATTTTAGCATTTTCACTATTCTATCAATATATTTTTGAGATTAAATTTGATTATATAATTTCACATGATATTTAATTATATAATATTGCAAATCATTATAAATATGCTAAATTAAAAAACGATGACCCAAAAAGTTAGATATCTCCTATCTAACTTTTCGAGTCAATGCAATATAGATAAAGTATTTATTAATCTATCGAAATAATGCTCGTGTTGATAAATTCAAAAGAAAGATTCTCATCAAAGTAGAGAACAAAATTTACTTTTTTGTCGTTAGATTAGCAATCAAAAAGGAAGTTTACGTTGATTTATCTTTACTCCCTTGTATTTTCCCATTTATGGCTTACTTGCAATTATTTTGATGGGCCTTTATTTTTTTCATAGCCCAATCATAATGGCTAGAAGTAGCACTGACAAAATAAGATCCCAATGTACTCCCGCCAACCCATTTATAAACTTTTTTTGAAAATAATTCTTCATTTGTAAAGTTTTCGGCTAGTTTCAAAACATCTTTATGAGATTTTTGTAAAGCTTTCATCGCATCTTCCAGAGACGTATTCTGATGCTTTTTCCAAAATTCTACATTCATATCGCCATAAGTTCTCCAGTTATATGGTTCAGGAATAAATGATTTCTCTTCTCCCTTTTGGTTGGAATGTACCCAATTCAAAACAAGTTTATGCCATTCATAGAGATGAATTAAGATATCTCTTAAGTTTTTATCTCTTCTCCAATGAGCTTCCTTTTTCTTTTTATCTTTTGAAAAATCAAAAGGTGTATTTAACTCTTCACTCGTCATCTTTGAAATAAGTAAGTTTAACTTTTCATAACTTTCCTTAGCAACTATCATTAAATCATTTTTTGTCGTTGGTCTTGGCACAATTAATCCCTCCCTTTACAAAATACTATATTATTATCTTTTATAATTTTCTTCTATTAATCACCTTTCAAAAGCAACGTCACATATTCGGCTGTTCACTGTTACCTCGTCACTACCGCTCTGCGACGACTATCTCTTAAAGCATTCGTAATTAATGGTTTTGGTCTACGCCCTTGTCATTAAAACGACTGTTTCAACATGGCTCAGTTCTCCAACGAGTAACGCATTTCATATCCACTGTACAAAGGAATGGTAGAATACCTATTTTCGCCTTAAAATGGGTATGTCGAAACGATACCAACCAATAAAAAACCGCAACTTACTAGTTGCAGTTAAACACATATTTACTACTGTTTCTTCTAAAAATTTACTAAAGTTAAATTTGGAGTGTCAGAGAAATTGAAATATGCTCTTTCTAATCTATAGAAATGCCTATTCTGTTCGAGTTTCAGCTAAATATATTCCCCATTCAGCTAATTCTATAGGCAAATCATAAACAGTTTTACCGTTACTTTCATAGATTTCGGAAATTCCTGGTGAAGTCTCAGAAAAAGTTTCCCAAGCTGTCACTAGTTCTTCTACAAATTGAATATTATGAGGTTCAAAAAAGTCATTAAATTTCGATAGTTCTTTACTATAAATTGTCACAACATTATAGCTATCAAGCATAATTTCATCATGACTTTTATGCCCACCAAATCCAAACTTACTTAGTCCATCATTAACAAGCAAATCACCGTATCTTATCAACAGTACAAGGCATTCCTCTCTTGAACAATTATCAATATAATAAACATCCTTATGTAATTCGTTGATAATATTCTTTGCTATTACTTTTTCTCTATCAATACTGACAGGCAATTCCAAAATAAAAAACAAGGGCTCGTCATGAATCGCAATAAAGTGCTGAAAAACCTCTAATATTTTTTCTGCGTGTACATTCGCCATCAAATGCTGTTCAGTTAACTTTGTAAATGACTCAAACAGGTTTTCTACCATGCTAACTCGGTGACCTTTTACTAAATTCAACATTATGCGTCCTCCAGATAATTTAAACATTATACACATTTATAATCTCATTATACCATTAAAACCTCAAAAAGACTATAACTTCCCTGTCATAGTCTCTTATAAATCTACCTCAGTTCCTTATGCCGAACCACATTCAGAACAGAAAATATTGGTAGTAAAAGAAGCATTTCAATAATTTATTCATAGCTATTAGGAACGTTTCTCTAACAAGCTTACACACTCAACAGTTCGAACTTATCGTATCATTTCGTCGGTTTCCCTCCTCGTTCTACTAATACTATCACATGAGCGGAGCATCCACTTCTACTTTGCTGATGTCTAAGCTCGTACAAGCAGTGTTACCGCTTCAACATGTGGTAATATTCTACTTTTATACTAATAAACAAAAGGCAATGAAAATCATTTTGAAATGATACTGTGGAACGGAAAGATTATCATCACTTCCAAAAGAAACGACATCCATAACTCCACTTAAAATTACAATTAATAATTCTCTAACATTAATCATCTAATTAAAAATCGTTACTTTCAATAATGGATAAGCTGATTTAAAAATTTAAAATCCTTTTCTTTACTAATTCTATTACTAGCCAATATAGTATAAATTAAATGACCAATAAAAATGATGATAAAAATAACATAGCAGCCAGTCTTACAACTTACTACTTTTCATATGATAATTCACAAATGTCTTTCTAGCCACTCGATCTTTCTAAAATCCTTATTGTTATTGTGATCATTTCGATAAGAGTCTTGAGAAGAAGCTTTATAAATACTTAGATACTGCTCCAGACTTGGAAGACGAAAAGTGATACCTTCAATGTGAATAAGCTCTATATCCGATTCCGAAACTCCTGCAAAATCAGATAAGGAATCAATACTTCCAAATTCAACACTCACTCGATCCTTTTTGAATTCATGCTCATGAATATCTATTAAGACGTAGCCTAAGTCTTTCATCACTTTCATTATCTTGTCCCAGTCATAAATTCTGAGATGATCAGGTGCTTCCCAACCTCTAGGGTCACCAGGCACATGAATGTCAATGTCAGACGGCCCCCAATTTTCTTTCGTTCTAAACTCCAATCCCAAAGACCCCATCAGTGTCGGTGTAATTCCGACTCGATTTAAATGGAAACAAATGGTTTTAAATTCTTCAAATAAGAGACTCATGTTTACTCTAAACCTTTCATATAAATGTTCGTTATTTCTACTTTATTACCTTAAACAAAATCATCTTCATTTTCTATAGTATATCCAGTTATTTTGGGTACAAATTCTTTTCCTTCTTTTAAGGACCCAAATGCGACTAGATCTTTATAAGAAAGATTTTGATATAATTCCAACATATACATCTCTAATCCTTCTGATTTTTGAACGATTATCCACATTTCACAAGCAATATCACAACTCGGCGGTTCGCTGTTACCCCAGTACTAACGTTCTGCGACAGCTATCGCATAAAACATTCGTAATTAATGGCTTCGGTCTACTCTTTTGTCATTAAAACGACCGCTTCTACATGATACGTTCCTGGGAACATATCTACAGGTTGCACTGCTCCTAGTTTATAACCTAGACCTCTCATAATTTCCATATCTCTAGCTAATGTTGCTGGATTGCAACTAACATAGACTATTTTTTCTATATTCATAGCTGCAAGATCACGTAGGAAACTTTCCTCACATCCTTTACGTGGAGGATCCACGATAACTGCATCTAATTTTATATTTTGTGAGATTAATTTTTTAATTACATCTTCACTCTTACCTAGTAAAAATTCAGCATTTTCAATATTATTATTTCTCGCGTTTTCTCGAGCATCTAAAACAGCCGCTTCTACTATTTCAATACCGTATACTTTCTTAACTTTTTTCGCTGCGAATAGACTTATTGTTCCAATACCACAGTAGGCATCTATTATAGTATCAGTTTCTTTTAATTCAGCAAGTTCTAGTGCTTTACTATACAATACTTCTGTTTGAATTGGATTTACTTGATAAAATGAACGAAGTGAAATCTTGAACTCTATTCCATCTAGGATGTCAGTTATATAATCTTGTCCGAATAATTTTTCAGTTTTGTCTCCAAAGATTACATTTGTCTTCTTATCATTAATATTCAACATAATGCTAACGATTCTATCATCTAATTTAGATATTTTTTCAACGAATTCATCTAGTTTATTAAACTTCTCTTTCGCGACAATACCAACCATAATTTCACTTTTTAGGGTGTTCGTTCTAAACATAATATGTCTAATTGCCCCTGAGTGATTATTTTCATCATAGACAGATAAGTTAAGCTCTGAAATTAGACTACGTAATTTGTTCATTAATACATTATGTTCGTCATATTGAATAAAACATTTCTCTATATTAACAACATCATGGCTTCGTGGTTTATAATATCCCATCTTAACTTCACCATTAACTTTTTGTACTGGAATCACAGACTTATTACGATAATGGTATCCATCTTCCATACCTAGCGTATCTAATACTTCAATAGCATCTTTTCCAAGAGCTTTATCCATAACATTTTGAACTTTTTTCTTCTTAAACTTCAGCTGTTCTTCATAGTTCATATGAACTAAATTTGCTCCTGAAGTTTTTGGAATACCATCAACTCTATTTTTAGAACTTTCAATAATATTAAGAACTTTTCCATAACCAAGATTTTTCTTTAATTTAATTATCTTAAACTCGATTACTTCACCTTCTATAACATCTTCAATAAAAATCGGAAAATTATCAATTTTTACTACACCAAGTCCATCATGGGTATAATCTATAACTTTCCCTTCGAATATATCATTTTTCTGCATAATTCACCTTTCTAAAATAAAAAGGAGAACAGACATAGGAAACTGACTTCCCTACTCTGTTCTCCTACATTTAATATTTATTAAACTATCTTTACATGCTTAAACCAATTACTTTAATTGAATTAACAAACTCAAGATCTTTAATTCGTTTATTTAATTTTTCAATATTTATATCACCTGAACTTAGCTCTAAAGAAATAATTATCGTAGCTTTTGCATTAATCGGTACTGTTTGGTGAATAGTAAGTACACTGCACTTAGCTTCATTAACAACCGCTAAAATTCTGCCTAATATTCCAGGAATATCATCAACATCAATAGATAGTGATAGAATAGATTGTCTTTTCACATCTTGAATCGGGAAAATTGTATCTTTATACTTATAAAATGCACTTCTACTTAAATCAAATCTCTTCGAAGCTTCTAAAATTGATAATTTAGAATCTTCTTCTAAAGCTTTCTTCATCGCTAACGTCTTCTTTACAGCTTCTGGCAATACATCTTCTCTAATTATATAATAAACTTTTTCTTTATCCACAGTGGTTATCTCCTACTCTACGAATTCAAACTCACCTTTAAGAATTTTAACAGTATCACCATTTTTACATCCTCTATCACGTAAAGCATCATCTACACCCATAGAACGCATTTGTTGAGCAAAACGTCTAACAGAAGCATCACGGTTGAAATCAGTCATTAAGAATGCACGTTCAATACCAGGTCCACTTACTACATAAGCACCTGTGTCATCACGAGTAATCTTGAATGTTTCATCCTTAGGTTTATGTTTATAAAGAACTCTGTTTTCCATACTTTCTTCTTCAGTATCAAGTTCATATAACGTATTTGGATCTGTGTTATCTAGAATATCACTTACTTTATAAAGTAAATTATCGATATTACTACGTGTAAATGCAGAAATTTCAACGATATCTACATCTTCACCATCATTTTCTAATTGTTTTTTAAATTCTTTAAGATTTTCACTAGCCACCGGAATATCCATCTTATTAGCTACTACTACTTGAGGTCTTTCTAAAAGTCTCATGTTATATTCTGCTAACTCTTGGTTAATAATTTTATAATCTTCATATGGATCACGGCCATCAGTTGCTGACATATCTACTACGTGAACAATAACTTTCGTTCTTTCGATGTGACGTAAGAACTGATGTCCAAGACCTACACCTTGACTAGCTCCTTCAATTAATCCTGGAAGGTCAGCCATAACAAAACTTCTGTGGTCTTTTGTTTCTACTACTCCAAGATTTGGTGCTAATGTTGTAAAGTGATAATCAGCAATTTTTGGTTTTGCTTTTGATGTTATTGATAATAATGTTGATTTACCAACTGAAGGGAATCCAACAAGACCTACATCTGCCATAAGTTTTAATTCTAATGTAAGATTTCTTTCTTCTCCTGGTTCACCATTTTCAGCGATTTCTGGCGCTGGATTTGAAGGTGTTGCGAAACGACAGTTTCCACGTCCTCCACGACCTCCACGAGCTACTACTACTTCCTGCTCATGTTCTACTAAGTCTGCTAATACCTCCCCAGTATCAGTATCACGAATTACAGTCCCAGGTGGTACTTTTAAGTATAAATCTTTAGATTTTCTACCATGCATACCTTTACTCATTCCGTTCTCACCATTAGGTGCTACGAATTTTTTCTGATAACGGTAATCCATGAAAGTTCTTAAACCTTCATCAACTATAAATACAACGTTTGCTCCACGTCCACCGTCACCACCTGCTGGACCACCTTTTGGAACATACTTTTCTCTTCTAAATGCTACTAATCCATTCCCACCATCACCTGATCGGACGAATATTTTTACCTCATCTAAAAACATAAAAATCTCCTATAAAATTCTCTTTATTTTTCTTAAACTTCAACTTTTAATCTATATAAAATTCAACTTGATAAAAGTTCATATACCATGAACTATTATAACATAATTTTCCCTTTGATAATAATATTTAGCGAGATTTTAAACAAAAAAATATACGGCTGCATACACAGCCGTACTTTACTCCACAGGCAGGACTCGAACCTGCGACCCTCTGATTAACAGTCAGATGCTACTACCAACTGAGCTACTGTGGAAAAATCTCTAAATAAAAAAATGGAGCGGGTGATGAGAATCGAACTCACAACATCAGTTTGGAAGACTGAGGTTTTACCACTAAACTACACCCGCATGAATATTTGTTATTAACTTATGTATTAATTATATAATAGATATTATAGTTTGTCAACAACTTTTTTAATTTTTTTTTTATTTTTTTAAAAATTTCTAATTTTGTTAGCTTCACTAAAGAATTATTTTGAAAACAAGAAGCATCTAAAGGAAAATTAACAATATTTTCAGTTGATAGTATATAGTATAATATTTTTTCTTTAATTTGTAAAGGTATTTTTGTAATAAACTATAAATTTTATCCCTACTGTAAAATTTAAAAATGTAATTAACATTTATTGACCAACCTATTCTAGTATTATATAATTTTTTTATATAGAGGTAATTCAAGATATTTTATAAAAATTAAACATTATAAATTAGGAGAAGGAAAATATGAAATCTAAATTACTATTTACAGTCCTGTTATCAGTTTCTGTAATTCTAAGTGGGTGTTCATTATTTAAAAGCGATCTAATTAGCCAAAATAAAGCAACAACATCAAAAAATGAAAACTCAAAAGATAAAGTATACGGTCTTAATGAAGAATGGATTGTAGATGGTCAATGGAGATTAAAAATAACAGAGGTTAAAACTACTCAAGATAGAACTAAACATATCAAAGAAAAAATAGCACAAGTAGTTATCATAAAATATACTTATGAGAACTTAGGTTTTAAAAATGAATATCAAGACCTATTTTTAACACCTAGAACAGTTGTTGATGAAGCGGAAAAGGAAGCTAGAATTTATCCAGTTAATTCTTCAAAATATCCAGAACCTACTCCAATTGGTACAATCTCAGAATCTGCTATGGGATACGGTTTAAGCACGGAAAGTGACAAAATTAAAATTTCTTTTAGCCAATTCAATCAAGATGGTAAAACAATGGAAAAAGCCACTTTTGAAGTTCCAGTAACTAAATAATACACAGAATAAAAAGGTTTGATATACAGAAAATAATAATGTATATCAAGCCTTTTCTTTTTAATATGATTAATCTATACTTAGAATAATGCTTCCCTATCCTACTTGAATTTATTGTAAATCAAAACTCTATATAAAATTAAATTACACAGCTATTCCCCTTTTAATTCTGTATACTTTTTATTCGATCCAAAACTTTCTTTAATAGGATACTTATTAGAATTAATAATTAACTTATCTGTAATAATTTTTTCTACATCAAGATTTAAGTTGTCTGCAAGCATAAAAGCATAAATAAAAACATCTGCTAATTCTTCTTTAATTTCTGGTAATTTTTCTGATACAGTTACCTCTGATGTTTTCCATTGAAATAATTCCAATAATTCACTAGCTTCTAAAGATATTGATATAGCCAAATCTTTTTCATTATGGAATTGTCTCCAGTTTCTCTCATCTCTAAATTTATTTATTTTCTCTATAGTTTCTTTCATTATCCTTCACCTCAAATACATTATAACACTGTATTTAGATAATTTCATTATCCTTATTTGCAATATGTGGGTCAAGTGTGGGTCAATATATGGCATTCAAGTATACTTTTATACTATCAGAGGAAAGTCAAAACACAGTCAAAACATTGTCAAAAAGTAAAACAAAAAGCCTTAAACGTTGATACTTTAAGGCTTCTCTAACTTTATTATTTAGTTTCTCTGTGTAAAGTCACTTTTTTTAATCTTGGACAGTATTTTTTAAGTTCAATACGGTCTGGATTATTTCTTTTGTTCTTTTTAGTAATGTAGTTTCTGTCACCACATTCTGTACAAGCTAATGTTACATTTACGCGCATTAATATAACCTCCTATAAAATTTAATCTTAACAACTTTTTCATACAACAAAATATATTATAACATTACTTTATAAATATTTCTAGTATAAAGTGGAAATTTTTTAAATTTTTTTAAAGAAATATAACTTTATATTACGTAAACTGCTTCTATCGATTACTCACCGAATACTTTATAGTAATCTTGTTTGAATTTTTCTATTCCAATATCAGTTAATGGATGTTTAACCATTTGTTTAATTACAGAATAAGGAACAGTAGCAATATCACATCCTAATTTAGCACATTCAGTAACATGAATTGGATTTCTTACACTTGCTGCGATGATTTGTGTATCAATATCATTATTAGCGAAAATTTCCACTATTTCTTCTATTAATAATAATCCATTATGAGAAATATCATCTAATCTACCTAAAAATGGAGAAACATATGTTGCACCAGCTCTAGCTGCTAATAACGCTTGAGTTGGACTAAAGATTAGAGTAACATTTGTTTTAATTCCCTCTTTTTTTAATACATTTACAGCTTTTAATCCATCTTCAGTCATAGGAATCTTAACAACCATATTAGGATGAATTTTTGCAATTTCTCTTGCTTCTTCTAACATATCCTTCCAATTAGTAGTAGTCGCTTTTACTTCTCCACTAATAGGACCGTCTACTATTGAAGTAATTTCCTTAATAACTTCTTTAAAATCGCGTCCTTCTTTTGCGATTAATGACGGATTTGTAGTAACTCCACTAACTACTCCTAATTCATTAGCATTTCTAATATCTTCGACATTTGCTGTATCTATAAAAAATTTCATTATATTATCCCCTCTCACTTTTATAGTAACCTCATAATATCACATTCAGAAAGTGTTTTCAATTTTATAGCTTCAATTATAACTATTTCTTTATTGTTTTTCAATCCAATATATGATAGAATAACACTATAATTAGGAGGCAGATGATGAAGAAATTTTTAGAAAAAGTACCATATTTAATTTTTTCTTTCTTTTTATTTATAATACTCCCTCTGTGTTCTTATTTTATATCAAATAGATCTGGGATGATAATTTTATTATTAATTATCCTATACCCTGTTATTAGTTTTCTAATTTCGTTTCTATATGCATATAATAAAGAAGACTTTAGCTATATTTTCTCATTTATTATAGGAATTTTTTATATAATATCATGTTTAATCATTTTAAACTTTGATATTCTTATCTATGGTTTAGGGTATATATTCTTCAGCCTTTGTGGTCAAGGGACTGGTTTTTTAATTGGGAAGTTTCGAAAACGTAAAAAAAGAGCTAAACAGAGTTAGTTAAATTTATCAAAAAGAGAAGAAGTGTTTTTTTATAATACACTTCTTCTCTTTTAATATTATTTATACTATTCTAAAATACAGATTATATTTCGTATCCTAAAAGCATTCCGCCTTCTTCACCATAAAAGCTACAAATTCCAGATGTAGGAACTATAATAAATTCTACATTCGAGAATTTTTCTTTTAGTTTTTCTTCTATCTTTTTACAAATATTTTCATTATTTCTATGTGTAATTACGGCTCTTCCACCTTTATATCCAGCTTTAATCATCTCTTCAACTACAGTAGATATCGCCTTTTTCTCACCACGAACTTTATGAAGTAAATGTAGAGTTCCTTCTTTACTCGCTTCTCCTACCATACGCATATTTAATAACCCTACTACAGCAGCTGCCAATTTTGATAAACGTCCATTTTTAACAAGATTATCCACTTTTTCTAAAGAAAAAATTAATTTCGTATTTTCTTGATATTTTGTCATTTCTGAAACAAGTTCATCAAAAGATAATCCTTCTTTTATTAATTCATTTATCTTAAGAAGAAATAAATCAATTTGACCACCTGCAGAAAGTGTATTGATTATATGAATGTTAGCATTCTCATTTTCTTCTCTCAACATCTTCTCACCGATTACTGCACTATTGTAACTTCCTGACATTCCACCAGTAAGAGTTAGAACTATAACATTATCAGCACCTTTATACGCAGCTAGATATGCCTCTGGACTAGGACAAGCTGATCTTGCTGGCTCTGAACTAGCATATATTTCCCTCATCATTTCGTCAATATTTAAATCTAACGTATCTACATAAACTTTATCTTCTATTTGTAATGAAAATGGCACTCTCTCATAAGCAACATTCTCAGCTTTATTAGGAATTTCTCTAAAATCGCAAGCAGTATCAACTACAATTTTCCACCCCATAATTTACCTCCAAGTATTTTATTTTAACTTTTCTACTAGATCATGCGTTTTTTTATATAATCTCACAGTATCACAGGCTGCAACTATTACTTCTGCTAGTCCCTCTCTCTTCTCGCCATTCATACACATAACAAAATTATCATACATCTCTTCAGAACTTCCCTCTGAAGTCAAGCTATTTATTGTCTTACTAATCTCTTGTATTGAGAATACATTTTTTAAACATGTAATTACTATTAATCTTGCTAATTGTTTTCGATTATATTTTTTCTTAATCGGTTTATCTAGGTGACCATTTTTTACATAATTATTTATCATCGCTGAAGTTAAACCTTTATCATCATCGACAATTGAGGAACTATCTAATCGATTAACGTATAATAATACTTGATCTAAGTACAAATCAATATTTGGTAACTCAGACCATTTTGGATATACTTTGTTCAAATTCTTTCCTCCTTTTAATCTAGTCTTCATAATCACATTATATAGTTTTTTAAAATTAGAGTCAAGTGATTATACAAGTAAAATAAAAAAATTTTGTAGTATTTATATTTACTACAAAATTTTTACTATTTAGCTAATTTTATTTTTTTCTTAATTCCTCTTCTCATGTATAGATAGTAGAATAAGACACCTAAAGCATATACTGCAAGTCCTATTATCCAACCTATCCATAAACCTTCTATACCAATACCTTGTTTAAAAACAAAATAATATGCCGTAGGAATACCTACTAGATAATAACCGATAAACATTACCACACAAATCGGTACAACTTTTTTGTATCCACGAAGCACTCCTGCTAGTGCTGATGCAAAAGAATCACAAATAGCAAAACCAATTGCAAATAATAATAGCTCAGCTGTTAAAGTTATTACTCCGCTATCGCTAGTATATAAATACGGAATCTTCGTATCAAACAATAGTACGATTAATCCTGCTATACTTGATAGTATCATTCCCATTATTACCGTTAGTTTTGTATACTCTGTTGCCATTTTATAGTCTTTTGCTCCTACATGAAATGCTATTATAATTGTTGCAGCATTTGCAACACTAACTGGTAAAGTATATAAAAATCCAGAGAAATTTAACGCAGCTTGATGGGAAGCAATAACTGTCGTATCAAAACGTGATACCATTAAAGATAACGTTGAAAAGACAACCGTCTCAAGCGCTGTAGCTAGTGCTATTGGAACTCCTAGTTTAAAGATTTCTCCCCATTTTTCAAATCTAATTTTTTCTTTTTCGAATATTTTATACTTATTAATTTTAGGGTTTGTTAGTACTATAAATAATGCAATGAAAAACAATACTGTATATGTTACTGAAACAGCAACTGCATTCCCAGCTCCACCAAGCTCTGGCATACCAAACTTCCCAAAAATAAAACTATACGCGAAAAATACATTTACAGGTACAGACACTATCATCATTATCATCGATAATCTCGTCAATCCTAAACTATCTATAAACGAACGTAAAACTACATACAAGAAGATTGATAGCACTCCAAAACTTTCATAAAACAGATAGTTCTTAGTTATTTTTGCAATATTACTATCCATACCTAATCGGTCTACTATTGGTGTTGCTAAAGTATTTAACCCAACAATTAAGACAATACTAATAATTACAGCTATGTACAGAAATTGTCTAACTACTGTAGGTATCTCTTCTTCTTTATTTTTTCCAATCAATTGTGAAACTATCGGAATTAACGCTAAAACAATCGCATTTAAAGTATACATAATTGGATTCCAAATATTAACACCCATACTCACACCAGCTAAATCTGTAGGACTATAGTGTCCCGCCATAAACGTTCCAATCATACCAGATGAATATGAAATTACTTGATAAACTAAAACAGGCAATAGTAATTTAATAAAAATACTTGCTCTTTCAGAAAAGTTTTTTCCTTGATACATATGTTCTCTCCTTTATATATTTTTATAAATTTTTTCTTTTTTTACACAAAAAAAATCCAAAAGCGAATTTACTTTCAGATATCATCGATTTATACTATATGCAACCGAGACTTGAATAGATTAAAAAACCGTTAGTCTAATCGCCAACTCAAC
Source organism: uncultured Gemella sp. (assembly GCF_963537375.1). GTDB lineage: Bacteria > Bacillota > Bacilli > Staphylococcales > Gemellaceae > Gemella. Next base: position 60,774 of record NZ_CAUTDQ010000003.1, on the reverse strand, counting down.
CTCGACAAAAACTCACACCCACAATAGACTTACTTAATGCTGCTTCCTTCCGGACCTGACATGGTTCATAAGTATTGCGTCGTAAGGTGCCTTAGTCTCAACATTACGTGTTAAACTCGACATTCCCTATTCTACCCGCATCTCGGTATTCGGTCTTGCTAAAGCGGATTGCAAGTACAGGGCACCGCTAACTCCCCACCTAGCATTTTTTAATTATATCAAATTTAAATATAAAAAGCAAGGGATTAATAAAAATTCTAAAATAAACTCCAAATTAGTAATTCATCTAGTAGAATTATAATTTTTTAATATAATACTACTTAAAAAATACTATTTTGGAGTTTTTCTAACATTTATTATTTTAACTTAGTTAATTCACTTAATTCTAAGATACATTCACTTTCACTAATAACTAAACAAGGAATACCAATCTTCATATTTCCTCTTATTCCTTCAAACTGAGTGTATGTGTCTCTTACAAATAAAAACTCTTTAAAGTTTTTTAATGAAGACATAACTTCTACTTCTTTATAAGTAATTCCTAATTCTGCTAGTTTTTCTTTAAATGGCGTAGTATCTGGACAAGTTTCTGCAAAGTATAAAATATATTCCATAATAATCTCCTTTTATAAAATCTTTCTTTTATTATATCACTTTTAACGTTTTCTTTGTATTTTCACCCTCTGAATTGAAGAAGAAAATACAGATGCTAGTAGTATCCCCATTGCTATTGCTCCAGCCTGAAGGAGTGTTTCCATCCCTACCTTTGAAGCTACACCATAATTCTTTGTTACTATATTTTGCATTGTATTATACATACCATATCCTGGCACCAATGGCACCATCCCTGTATAAATAAATATAGTAGCCGGTAGCTTTAAAAGCTTAGATGCATTTGTTGATAATATACCAACACAAACAGCACCTAAAAAACTACTCACAACAACATCTGCTAATAACAAGTTAACTACCACTTGAATTAACCAACCAATAGCTCCAATCAGTCCACAAGTAAACAATGATTTTCTCGGCGCATTAAAGAAAATTGCAAATGCTACACTAACTACAAAACCTGCAATAAATTGTATAAAAACATTATTCTCCATAAATTTCTCCTTACACCAATTTTAATCCCATAACCACACCGAGTGCAATAGCTGTAGATACAAAGATTGCTGCCTGTATTCCAATCATCCCTGATAAATAATCACCAGCCATAAAATCACGTACAGCATTTGTAACTTGCACTCCAGGAACAAGCGGCATTAATCCCGCAATAATAATACTAAAAGGATTATATATTAAGAAAAACTTATTTAACACCATTACCAAAATGGTAGCTATAAATGCTCCTAAAAAATTACTCACAAAAGATGTAAGTTTATATTTCGCAGTTAAAGTCAAGAACATAGCTTCTATTGCCATGATAAAGAATGCGTATAAACTATCCTTAAACGTTCCTCCAAACATTATTGCAAAAAAAGGACCTGATAAGGTTAAAGCAATAATCACAGAAGTATTTGAATATCTTTTTCTAGCTTTTATTTCTTTCATCTTTTTGAAGGCATAATCTAGAGTACAGCCACCCATTACCATTTTTCTTGAGATATCATTTAATAGAGCAATTTTTTCTAAATCACGATCCCCTAATACAACTCTTCTCATCGCAGTATAAGTATTATCATCATAAACAAAAGAAACAATTACAAAGTTATATGTCACTAGACTATTTGCAGCTTTTATATTGTCGAACGATCTATAAATTCTATTTACAGTATCTTCAACTCTATATACTTCAGCTCCATATGCCAACATGCTTTTAGCTATTTTCATACTAAAATTCAATAACATTTTAGCTTCTTTTTCATCACATAAAGACTGTAACATACCTTCCCTCCTCTTAACTAAGTTATTATGAAATAATTTCTAATATTTTTTTATATTTATTTTTAAATTCTTCCACTTTATTTTCTTGAATTTCTGTTGCTTTTTCAAGTTGATTTAAAATATACTCAATTTTAGACAGCTCTAATTTTTGTTTTTTTACAAACAGCTCATTCTTTTCTACTAACAAATATTTTCCAAAGTTTATTTCATCTTCTGATAAATTCATAACTCCTGGTTTTGCTACTATAATTTCATAAATATGACCATCTTCTTCGATAATATTTTCTGCAGTTATTTCATATCCTAATTCTTGTAATTTTTCCCTAACGAAATTTTCACCAACATTAGGTTGTAATACTAGATTTGGTTTATTTGCTAATTTATCTTTTCCTTTTTCTAAAATATCAGCAATTAACTTACCACCCATACCACAGATTGTTATTACTTCAATATTATCACTTAATTCAATAGCATCTAGACCTGCAGCTTTACGACAATCAATAACCCCTACAAGGTTTTCTTCTTGAACATTTTTTATTGATACTTTGTGCGGTCCTTCAACTATTTCTCCGGCTACTGCAAAATCAATTTTATTATTTTTTGCTAAATAAATAGGTAGATATGCATGATCACTACCAATATCTGCTAATCTTCTATTCTCAACATATTCAGCTACTAATTTTAATCTTCTATTAATTGCTAACATCATTTCTCCTTTTTGTTAATCGAGAAAATCTTTACTAAAACTCGTAGTAATAACAGTTTTCTCTTTTTTTCCTATATTTTCAAAGTCAGTTATTATATTGTCGCCAAATTCAGCTTTTAACATTTTAGAAATCTTTCTTAGTCTTTCTTCTTCTTTGTAATCTTTTTTATCAAAAATATCTAGTTGCACCTTAAGTTCTTTTGACTTTTTAATATCATTTAGTGAAACCCCTAGTAATCTAACGCCACGTGAAAAATCATAGTGTTCCAGTAAAAGCTCCCATGCATAATTAAAAATTTCATTTGTACCAGATATAAATTCTGGAATCTTTTTAGATCTAGTAATAGTTTTAAAATCACTAAATCTTACCATGATTGAAATATTATTTCCTACATAGTTACGTGATTGAACTCTTGAACTTACTTTCTCACTTAATTTCTTAACTTCTCTTAAAATATCATCTTCATCTATTAAATCATTTGTAAATGTTTTTGAATTCCCAATTGATTTTCTATCTACTGTATATTTTAGCTCATCGCTACCTTCCCCATTAGCCCTATTCTTTAGTCTTAAACCTTGAACACCTAATAGACTATGTAGAATCACCTCATTCGCTTCAGCAACATCACCAATAGTATTAATTCCAATATTCTTAAGTTTTTTTGTAGATGCTTTCCCACAACCGTGCATTTCACCAATATCCAAATTCCAAAGGATATCTTTGTAATTTTTTTTATTTATAATAGAAAATCCTAAAGGTTTTTTCAAATTCGAACCCATCTTCGCGAAAAATTTATTAAAAGATACTCCTACCGATGAAGGCATACCTAATTGTTTATATATTCTTCTTTGTATTATAGCTATTACCTTTATCGGTTCATGAAAATCACTTAAATCTATATATGCTTCATCAACCGAGACTATCTCAATCTTATCTGTATATTCTCGTACTAAATCAAAAATCATCTTTGATTCTTGCTGATATTTCTGCATATCAGGTCGAAGTATTTTTATGTTAGGGTAAATCTTTCTGGCGTCTCCTACACGCATAGTTGTCTTTATCCCTAATTTCCTCGCTTCATAATTAGAGGTTACAATTATTCCATGTCTAGTTTTCACTTCTCCTGCTATTGCTAAAGGTTTCCCTTTCAATTCAGGATTATATTTTTCTTCTACACTTGCATAAAAGCAATTCATATCAATATGAGCAATAACTTTAGACATTTTTTCACCCCTTTTAATAGACTAAAAACGGGAACAATAGGGTTTCTGTCAATTTAATTTCAAAACATTAATTGATCCCACCCTATTTTAATTTCCCGTTATGTTTTCATTATTAAACTAATGAAAAGTTAATTATTATTATTGGTTTTCTCTTAGTATTGTCATATAGTAAGCTAGATAACATACTTCTTATCTCAGCCTTAACAGCTGCACATTCTCTGATACTCTTAATTGGATTATTTTCTAAGTACTCGATTACTTTTTCTTCCGCTTCTTTAATCAGTTCCATACTTTTCTTAACATAGACGAAACCTTTTGTTTGAATAACTGGTTTACCTACTAAAGTTTTCTCTTTTTTACTAATTGCATATGAAGCTACGAAAATTCCATCGTTAGAAAGTAATTTTCTATCTTTTAGAACACTATCTTCTACATCACCAATTCCGCGACCATCGACTAATATGTTCCCTACTGGAATATTATTTTGTAAAGTTTTAGACTTACTTCCATTGATTTCCAAAGTTGTCCCTTTAGATAAGATGTGAATGTTCTCTCCAGCTACACCAGTTTCTGCAGCAATTTCTGCATGTTTGCGAAGGTTTCTAAATTCCCCTTGAACTGGAATAAAATGCTTAGGCATAAGCATGTTTAACATCATTTTTAGTTCTTCTTTTGTTGCATGGCTTGCAGCGTGTAGACGTTTAGAAGCTGTAACAACATTTGCTCCAAGTTTAACTAATAGGTTTAATGTTTGGAATAACATTACTTCCATATTTGGAGATGGTGTCGCAGCAACCATAATCGTATCTCCAGATTCAATCTGAATTCCATTAACTTTTTTCTCAGCGATATTTTTCATCGCTTCGATTGGCTCTCCTTGATCTCCAGATGAAAGAATACATACTTCATTTTGTGGATAGTCTTTTAATTCTTCAATTGAAATTAAGTTACTATCTTCAATTTGTAAGTAATTCATATTTCTTGCAGTATTGATAGATGCTTCAATAGCTTGACCTAAAAGTAAAATTTTTCTATTTTGAGCCAGTGCTGCTCTAACAATATGAGATATTGTTAAAAAGTTAGAAGCATAGCATGTTACAATAATACGTTTATTAGCTTGATAAAATGCATTATCAATTTGCTCAGCAGCTTCATTTTCAGGAACATTATATCCCTTAACATTAGCATTACTTGAATCACTTAGTAAAGCAAGAACACCTTTTTGACCTAGTGTACTAATTTTTACGATATCAGATTTATATTCTTTACTTACTGATTGGTCAAATTTAAACTCACCAGTATAAACGATATTTCCTTGACTAGTTTCAATACAAATACCTAAAGAATCAGGCATTGAATATGTTGTCTTGAAGAATGTAACACTAGCATTATTAAAATCATATTTATTATTATCTTTTACATAGTAAAACTTAATTCTTCTTTTTATTCCTAATTGTTTAAGGTGATTTTTTAATAAATCAATTGTTAACTTAGAACCATAAACAGGACATTTTAGTTTATCGATAATATAAGGAACTGCCCCCATTGAACTTACATGTCCATTTGATAAAAATATCCCTTTAATTTTTTGTTTATTTCTAACTAAGTAACTAATATCAGGTATAACAGCATCAATACCGATCATTTCTGTTTCAGGGAACATTAAACCTGCATCAAGAACATAAATTTCGTCACCGATTTCTACCATATACATATTTTTAGCTACTTCTTCTACCCCACCTAATGGAGTAATGCGAATTTTAGCTAACTTTTTAGATTTGTTTTGTTGAGATTTAGCTTTATTTACATTATTAATTTTCTGTACTACTTGTTTTGAGTTATTTTGTTGCTCTTTAGCCACAACTTTTTTTGAATTTTTAGGTCTAGTATTATTTTTCTTAGACGCTTGATTATTATTTTTCAGGCTATTGTTCTTTTGTAAATTTTTAGCAATACTTATTCCGTTATTACTCATTTTTTCCTCCTTGTAACATTGATTTTATTGGTTCGAAGTCTCTTCTATGAATTGGTGTAACACCATACTCTTTTAGGCCTTCTAAATGTTTCTTAGTTCCGTACCCTGCATTATTTTCAAAATCGTAGTTTGGATACTTTTTTGCATATTCTTTCATTAAATTATCACGATAAACTTTCGCTATTACTGATGCTGCTGCAATAGATACACTCTTCTCATCACCTTTTACCATACTAAAATTAGGTATAGGATAATTTTCAAATGGCATAGCATCTATAAGTAAGAAGTCTGGTTTAACTTCTAACTTTTCAACTGCTCTTTGCATCGCTATACGCGCGGCATTGTAAATATTATATTTTTCAATTTCAATATTATCAACTTCACAAATAGCATAAGCAACAGCTTCATTTTTTATCTGTTCGTATAGTGCTTCACGTTTCTTCTCAGATAATTTCTTTGAATCATTTAATCCTTCGAAATAGCTGTCTTTTTTTAGAATTACCGCGGCAGCAACTACTGGTCCAGCGAGCGGTCCTCTACCTACTTCATCTATTCCACAAATATACTTACATCCATTATTATAACATTTATTTTCGTAAAATGATTTTTTTTCATACTCTTTTTTATAAAAAAGTTTTTTCTCTTGCTTCTTAGCATAACTTAGTAGCAGTTTTTGAACTCCCGATCTTTCATCTTTTTTTAGTTCATTTAATATTTCCTCGGAAATGACTTCTTGGTTTAAGAGTTCTTTTACCTCACTAATTTTCATTTTGTTCCTCATTTTCTAATAAATCATTATAATTATCTAACGTAATAAGCCCAAACTTTTGTGTTCTAAAATCTTGAATTAATAGTTTAATTGTTGAATCGTAATCATAGTCTCCACCAATTTTTTTAAATCTTTTTTCGGCTACTTTTTCCATAATAAATACATTTTCATCATCACTATTAACATTTATCTTATACAAATTATTTAGATTCTCTAAATAATTTTCCTTTAAAAGCTCGATTAAATATAAACTAACATCATCAAGTGGAGTAATATCATCCTTTATAGAACCAATTAGACTTAATTTTTTACCAATTTCTTGATTGTCAAACTTTGGCATAAGTATTCCTGGAGTATCTAATAGTTCTATATCTTTGTTTAATTTTAGCCATTGTTGTTTTTTAGTAACACCAGGTTTATTTGCAGTGTTAGCTACATTTTTCTTAATCAGTTTATTTATAAACGTTGATTTCCCTACGTTAGGAACACCTATTACCATTGATCTAATTGCTCTAGGTTTAATTCCTTTTGCAACTTGGCGAGCTATTTTTTCTGCTAATTCTTCTTTTGCTTTATCGATTACTTTATTTAAGTTATTACTATTTTTTGCATCAGTATATACTACAGTATATCCTTTATTCTCAAAGTAATTTTTCCATTTTGCTGTTTCAGCTCTGTCACATAAGTCAATTTTATTAAATATAATTATCTTCTTTTTATCTTTAACAACTTCATCTAGGTACATATTATGTGAAGAAAGCGGACAGCGTGCATCTACTAACTCAAAAACTATATCTACTAGTTTCAGTTTCTCTTTCACTTCTCTTGTTGCCTTGGCCATATGACCCGGGAACCATTGAATAACCATAAATTTAACTCCTTATCTTTTTATTTTTTTAAATTTCTATTGTTTTATACAGTCTTTACTATTTTACCACATTTTCAAGTTTTTTTAACCTATTTTGATGCTAATTATTCGTAAAACATTAATATTTTCAAATTTTCCAATTCTATAATTAATATTTTATTTTATAGAAATAGAATAAAAATAATGGGAATGACTCAATAAAATCATAACTTCAGAAAAAATGATTTTGTTTGGTCATCCCCATTACAAATATTTATTTTCAAATTTTATATTTTAGTATTATTTAGATAACAAAATTAATACCAAAAACTTTTAGTTTAATATTACTTGTCTTAGGTCTTGTTTCAGGAAACTCAGAGACAAATACTATATAAATTACACTTCCTAATAAGTAGAATATTAAAGATGATTTATACCCCATATGATTTAATACAATACTCCACGTAAAATTAAATAAAGTGTAAATTGCATATCCAAAAGCCCAAAATATTCCGAACATTATAGTTAATCTTTGCGAATTCATCTTAGGTAGTTCGTACGGTATGTTTAAGTATATTGGATACTGAGAATACATGAAGAAACCTGATATTGCAAACATTATATATGAGATGATAGCACTTCTAGAAACACATAGAAGTCCAATCGCCATAAATCCTATCATTAATACTCCATGAATCATTAAAAATGGTTTTCTTCGAAAATCTAATCGTCTTGTAACTAGCAGACTAAAAAGCGTTCCAAACAATCCTCCTATTGTAACAGTTAATATCATTACTTCTGGTTTAAAATGAGTATTGTTCGCATGTTCTGCTATTACTCTAGGTAAAGATACAAGTGGCATAACATATAAGAATAAAAAGCCACCAAATCCTAACGAGAATACATAAATAAATCTATCTTTAAAACCATCAGCATAAGTGTATTTTTTCTCTTCAACTTGATGTATAGCTTCTTTTGATCTCATTAGAGATTCATACACAAAATGATTTGGGTGTTTCCATGTAATTGTTGGTTCAAAGTCTCGAGATAATAACAACCAAAATACAAGTAGTATTATACTAAAAATACTAAATCCTATCATTGTATATCTCCAGTCTACGATAAAGTATTTTTTAAATAATAGGAATAGTATCGCAACTAAAGCAGCTCCAATATTATAAGATGCTGTAATAATTGTACTCGTAATAATTTTTTTATCATTAGGAATGAATTTTGCGACAAATGAGTTAATAAAAACAATTATCATAGAGCCACCAAATCCCATTATCATTCTTGATATTGTATATAACCAATAACTATGTGTAAATATTGCGAAAAATGAAAAACATAAGCAAAATAATGCGATTAAAGCAGCCTTTTTAGGATGTAGTTTTATTAAAATAAATGCAGCTAATAAATTAGCAACAATTCTTGAAATAGTAATAGTATAGTTTACAACCTCAGATATTATGGGAGATACCTTCTCACCATTAAAATAATAGTCTGTAATCTGTTTTGATAAAGTAGAACCCGCCACCCAGTTAGTTGCAAATACTACATAAGCTGTAATAAGAATCGAAAACATGATAATCCCTTGCTTTCGAGTAGGGGAGTTAGATATTGTTTGCATAATATTGTACCTCTTTCTTTATTAAAAAATATTACAGGTCGACCTTGTTATATAACTGTTTTTTGGATGTAACTTTAGTTTATTACAAAAAGAGAAAAAAATCAAGAAAACCTTTTCTTTTACATAGATTTATCATAGAATATTTTCATATTTTCATAGATGAAAACATGAAAATGAATCTTCATAATTACTGAAAATTATTGCATTCTAATTAATTAAATTAAACAATAAAAATACAAACAAATATATAATCAAAAAAAAAATTACAATAATTTTTTATAAAAAACACTTTTAAAATCCCCTAAGTATATTTAACCTCTAAATATATACTTTTAAAATAACTAATCATACAGAAATACATCATTAATTGACAATTTCTTAACTCCTATATTTATAATTTAATAAACAAAATTCCCCTCTTACTAGATAATAATTTATCCAGTAAGAGGGGGACACCTCACTTCTATTGTGAAATTTATTCTTTTATCTTTTATCTACTTTCTTAACAATAGTATCACCAAGAATTTGAAGAGCAAATACTATTATTAATATTAACACTGTCGCAACAAATGTTAAAGTACTGTTATTTCGTTGGAAACCATCTAAATAAGCTAAGTTACCTAGTCCACCAGCACCAATAACTCCTGCCATCGCTGTTGATCCAACTAATGCTATCGCTGTAACAGTTAATCCTGAAATTATTGCTGGTAAACTCTCAGGAATTAAAACTTTCAAAATAATAGTAGTTTTTTTAGCTCCCATTGCTCGAGCTGCTTCAATTACACCTTTATCCACTTCACGTAATCCGATTTCTACTAAACGAGCGTAGAATGGTGCAGCTGAAATAATAAGTGCTGGAATTGCCGCTTGAACACCGATAATCGTACCAATTAAAGCCTTAGTGAAAGGAATTAATAATACAATTAAGATAATAAACGGAATCGCTCTAAAAATATTAACAATTGCTGTAACAACTGTGTAAAATCCACGTCCAAACGTACTCTTACTATTAGATGTTAAGTATAACAGTAATCCTAAAAATAAACCGATGATGAATACTACGATTAATGACTCAAAAGTCATAATAAGTGTTTCAATTGTTTTGTCTTGTACTTTATCCCAATTAACTCTTGAAAAATCAAACATTATAACACCTCCGTTAAAATACCTAGTTCATTTAATCTAGCTATTACTTTATCTGTATTTTCTTTCGAACCAATTAATTGAACGAACAGCGTACCTATATTTGCATTTGCTGTCTTATCAATGTGACCATTAATAATATTAAAATCAAAATCAATTTCTTTTATTAATGTACTAAGAATAGGTTTTTTCGAAGTATTATTGTCAAAGGTAAATTTAATAATAATACCGTCTGTGAATACTTTCTTCCACTCTTCGATGTTTTCTCTCTCTTCAAACTCCGAAGCAAATGAAGTTTGAGCTAAGAATTTCTTCGTAACTTCTTGTGTCGGGTGATAAAACACTTCAGAAACAAGACCATTTTCAGCAATTGTACCACCATCTATAACAGCAACTTTTGTACAAATAGTTTTAATTACATTCATTTCATGAGTAATTAGGACAACAGTTATGTTAGTTTTGCTGTGAATTTCTTTAATTAGATTTAATACCTCGGCAGTTGTTTCAGGGTCAAGTGCACTTGTCGCTTCATCACAAAGTAAGATTGAAGGATTACCCGCTAATGCACGTGCAATACCTACCCTTTGTTTTTGACCACCTGATAATTGAGAAGGATAGGCATTTAATCTATCTTCTAATCCAACTAACTTAGCCAATTCCTCTACTCTTTCTTTAATTTCAGTTTTTGATTTCCCTAAAATTTCTAATGGGAATGCAATATTTTCAGAAACCGTTCTACTCCATAATAGATTAAAGTGTTGGAAAATCATTCCGATTTTTTGACGTTTTAATCTACGTTGTTCTTCAGTTATTTTATTGAAGTCATCACCATCAATAATTACCTCTCCATCTGTTGCCACTTCAAGTCCGTTTAACAGCCTTACTAACGTACTTTTTCCAGCACCAGAATAACCAATTATACCGTAAATATCACCTTTTTCAACTTTTAAATTAATATCTTTTAGCGCATGAACTTTATTATTATAAATCTTATTTACTTTTTTTAATTCAATCATGTCTAGCTCCTTTCTCTTTTTAAAAAATAAAAAACACCCTTACTCCATCTAGGAATAAGGGCGTTATACGCGGTACCACCTTATATTTTACTTATTATAACTACTAACATAGTCTATCCTATAACGTGGATCGCCGAACAAAGTTTACAATTACGTTTACCTTATTAACCACTCGAACCATTTTCACATATTTCATATTATACCTTTTCAGCTTACGGTACTCTCTTTAAATATTACATATATTACTTATACGAGTATTGGTTTTTATTAATTTCTATTAAGTATACCATTATACTTTTATAGTGTCAAGTGTAATTTTTGAAATTATCCTTTGAAAATTCTGAAAATATTCCACTAATTTTCCAATTTAATATCATTCTCAACAAGGTAATCTCTAACTACTCTTGCCATATCATCTAATAGATCATCTAATTCTTCCCAGTTTTTAACTGTTGCACCACTTGCTAATGGATGACCACCACCAGCATATTTTTCTGCTAGTGTATTTATAACTGGGCCTTTAGAACGAAGTCGAACACGTACTTTATTCCCCTCATCTATTGCAAAGCACCATGCATATAGACCTTTTAAGCTTCTAAGTAAGTTTACTCCTGTTGAAACTTCTCCCGGATCAACACCGTATTTATCCATATCTTCTTTTGTAATTTTTAAATACGCAACTCCATCTTGATAAACATCATAATTTTCAAAAATGAACGCTCTAAATCTCATAATATTCTCACTGATAATTTCCATTTTATCTAATAATGCACTCATATTGAAATCATACTTTATAAGTTCTGATGCAACTTTTAGAGTATTATTTGAAGTATTCGGGAATAGAAATCTACCAGTATCTCCCACGATACCAAGATAAAGTAGTTTTGCCGCTTCATCATTCAATTTTACATTATATTTTCCGTTTAAATATGTATAAAAATTATATATTAATTCACTACAAGATGAAACCTCTGTATCAACTAAATTAATACTTCCATAATTATCTAATGGTGGGTGATGATCAATTTTAATTAAAAAGTTATTTTTAGTAAATAGTTTCCCATCAATTCTAGGAAAATTAGCCGTATCTGTTACAATAACTAAAGCATCTTTATAGTCTTCTTCTGTTACTTCTGAATTTTTGAACAAGAAGTCCAATGAAGGAGAATCCTTACCTACAGTTATTAGAGTTTTTTCTGGAAAGTTTTCCTTAATAATTTGATACATTGCCCCTTGAGAACCGTATGCGTCTGGATCTGGTCTTTCATGTCTATGAATTATAATCTTATCATTTTCTTTAATTTTTTGAAAAATTTCCTCATATAAATTTTCGTAGTTTGTATTCATCTAATTTCTTCTTTCTCTAATTTCTCTGGAATACTTGACAAGTTACCATTGCTTTTGCAACTAATTCTGTCTTATCATAAACTTCAACATCAAATTTAGCAGTTTTACGTCCTATATCTAAAATGTTTACTTTTGTTGTTATTGTTCTATCTAATGGTACAGATTTCAAGAAATAAAGAGTAGTATTTTGCATAAGCACTTCACTTCTATTGTAGTTATAGCTTGTAATATGAATAGATTCATCAATAATACTTAATAGAGCTGAGCTAGAGAATGTACCAAATTGATCTAACATTTGAGGAATAACTTTAACCTGTAATCCATCAGCTCTTGGAACTATACCTTTACGCATAATTTCATCAAATGTATCATTATTATGACCTTCTTGGAATCTATTATTCGTTAATAATGAGTTTATAACTATTTTTCTAGTAACCACACCAAGTAATGTATTTTTCGAGTCTATTACAGGCATTAATTCATATCCTTCAGATAGCATAGTATTAGCTACTGAAGATATAGGTGTTTCTAAAGTAGTAGTTGCTACTTTTCTTTCCATCACTTCTTTTATAAGCGCATCTTTTTCTTGTAAGAAAACGTCACGAGCTGTAACAATACCAACTAATTTACCGTATTCATTAATTACTGGATATCTAGTGTGACCTACTTTTAATTGTAAATCATACCAATCTTTTACAGTATCATTTAGATTTATTGTATATAGATTTTCAACTTTCATATAAATACTTTCAACCGTAATTATATCTCTCTTAATAATTTGGTCATTAGTTACACGGTTTATTAAATGAGTTACTGAAAAAGTATCATGTGGAGTAATAATTAAAGGTAAATTTTTACTATCAGCAAGTGCTTTAATAGAATCAGTTGGTACATATCCACCTGTTACTAAAATAGCACAACCTTTCTCCAGTGACATTTCAATAATTTTTGGACGATTCCCTATTATTAACAATGTTCCTTTGCGTATGTGTTGTCCTACTTGTTCAGAATCCATTGCCCCAATTGCGAAGTCTTGCACTATTTCATGAACTCCACCACGTCCTGCGATTAATTGTCCACTTACTATATTTACAATCTCTGAATATGATAATTTTTCTACATTATCACGTTCTTTTTTCTGAATTCTCACTGTACCGACACGTTCTATCGATGATACAAAACCACGATTTTCAGATTCTTTTATTGCACGATATGCTGTTCCTTCACTAACTTTCAGTTCTTTAGCTACTTGACGTACAGAAATCTTGCTACCAATCGGTAAGCTCTTTATATATTCTAATATTTTTTGGTGTTTTGATTTCACAATGATTCCTCCTTATATTTTTATTATAATACAAATAATTTATTTGTAACACATTCTATACATATGTAATTATATACTTTTTATAGAACTATTTCAAGATGAAAGAGGACGAAAAATAACTAATTTTACTTATTTTCCATCCTCTTTTATATTATTTATGTATATTTTCAACTTTGAAAAATATATTGAATATTTTTGAAAAATTTAGTGATACAGTTTATTTTTCATATTTTTACTATAACACCATTTTAATTCTATGATATTAATATTTTACGATTTTCTACCCGCAGGCATTTTTTTAGCATAACCTTCTTTATTTTCTTGCTTCACCCTTGCTATTACTAAAGCATCAGATGGAGCATTTTCTGTAACAGTAGTTCCGGCTGCAACTACAGCACCATCACCAATTTCTAATGGGGCTATTAAGTTTGAGTTACATCCTATAAATGCATCACTACCGATTTTAGTTCGATATTTATTTTTTCCATCGTAGTTAACAGTAATTGTTCCACAACCAATATTTGTATTGCTTCCTACTTCAGTATCACCTAAGTAACTTAAATGAGCTGTTTTAGATCCATCTCCATATGTAGTATTTTTTAATTCTACAAAATTACCTACTCTTACGTGTTGACCTAATTCACAATTATTTCTAATGTGAGAATATGGACCAACGCTAGTATAATCTCCAATTTTTGAATCGCTAATAGTTGAAGATATAACTTTTACTCCATTTCCTATCTGTGCATTTTCCAAGTATGAATTAGGTTTGATTTGACAGTCTTTTCCAATTACAGTATTAGATTTAATTGTAACGTTTGGATAAATTGTTGTATCACGACCAATTACAGCATTAGGTGCAATATATGTATTTGTAGGATCTACTAGAGTAACTCCTGCTAGCATATGTTTAGTATTAATTCTATTTCTCATAACATTTTCTGCATAAGCTAACGCTACTCTATCGTTTACACCAAATGTTTCATCGAAATCGTCACATAAATATGTTTCAATAATTTCTTTTTGTTCACGGATTAATGCTAGTACATCTGGAAGATAATACTCACCTTGATTATTATCATTCTTAACTTTTTCTAACATTTCAAATAATAATTTATTATCAAAGCAATAAATTCCTGAGTTAATTTCTTTTATTTTTTTCTCTTGTTCTGTTGCATCTTTTTCTTCAACAATTTTCACTAACTTTCCATTCACATCACGAATAATACGACCATAAGCAAATGGATCATCAGCTATTGCTGTTAATACAGTTGCTTTTGCATTTGTATTTTCATGGTGATCTAGCATACTATTAATAGTCTCTGGACGAATTAGAGGAGTATCTCCATACATTACAATAGTTGTACCCTCTTTATCTTTTAATTCATCTTTGGCTACTTTTACAGCATGAGCAGTTCCTAATTGTTCTGCTTGTAAAACAAACTTTGTTCTATCTCCTAGCACCTCTTTAACTCGTTCCGCACCATGACCAACTACAGTTATTACCTCTTGCATTTCTAAGTCATTAAGGCTATCTAATACAAGTTCTACCATCGTTCTATCACAAACTTTATGCAATACTTTATATAGTTTTGATTGCATTCTAGTTCCTTTTCCAGCTGCAAGAATTACTGCATATCTATTATTACTCATTTTCAACATCCTCTTTTTCTACTTGTCTTAATTTTTCAATAACATTCCCTAATTTCACATCGAAAGTTCCGTTAAATTCGTCAATATTTTCAATTTTTGAAAGATATAAGTAATCATCTTCGTGTTCTCTTGGCGAATCAAAACACTGTGTGATTATTACTTTACCAACAACATTAACATCAAACTCATTCATAAGACTTTCCATACCTGTAAGGACTCCCCCTCCACGCATGAAGTCATCAACTAATAGCACTTTTGATCCAGTATTTAAACTTCGTTTAGATAAAATCATTGTTTCTATTTTCTTGGTAGATCCTGAAACATAATTTATCGCAACAGTAGTTCCTTCTGTAACCTTATTATCTCTTCTTATGATAATTACAGGTTTATTTAATATTGAAGCTATGGCATAAGCTACTGGAATACCTTTTGTCGCAACAGTTACCACTGCATCCACTTCTTTATTTTTATAGACAGTAGCAACTACTCGGCCTAACTTATTCATTAGACTAGGATCACCTATTATGTCTGACATAAAAATATACCCACCTGCTAACAAACGATTTCCATCATTAATTTTATCAAGAAAACTACTTAGAATTTCTTTAGCATCTTCTTCTACTAAAGTCGGTGTAAAGATAACACCTCCACTTACTCCTGCTAAAGTTTTAACTTCTCCAATATTTTCTTCTTTGAAACCATTTTTTATTATATGTATATCCTCACTTATTGAAGATTTAGCTTGATTAAATTTTGAAACGAAATACGTTAATGGAATTAATTTATTCGGATTATTTAATAAATACTCCGTCATCACTACTATTCTTTCACTTCTCTTTAACTTCATCTTATACTCCTTACATTGTATAAACGGTAACTTTACCACAGATTATACAATCAATATATTTTATTCGTATATTATATGTATATAATACCACTATTGTTCGGAATAGTAAAGGGTATACAATAATTTTTAAGTTGATTTTAATTAACTAAACTTTTTATCACATCACCTATAGTAAAGAGAAGATAGCTTAATTAAACTATCTTCTCTTTTTCTTTTTATTTTTCTTTCCAAACTTCTAAAGTTCGTATTTGATTTTCTTCTACTTTTCTTACAACAAAAGTTAATTTATCAATAGAATATACAGCTCCAACTTTCGCTTCATATTTTTCTAAATAAATATACGCACCTATTGTATCAACTTCTTCATGTGGTAGGTGAGCATGGAATAATGCATTGACATCTTGGATTGGTACCCAGCCATCAATTAAATAATGTCCATTTTTTAATTTTTTAACTAAACTTTGCTCATCTTCATCGAATTCATCTCGAATTTCACCAGTAATTTCTTCAACTATATCCTCTAATGTAACTACTCCACTAGTTCCACCATATTCATCAGTAATAACAATCATATGCTCTCTATTTTGCTTAATAGTTGCTAATACTTGAGAAATCGGTGTATGTTCAAATATTTTTATAGCTGGTGTAATATACTCTTCTAAATCTTTAGTGTTTTCTAGCGGTTTATCAGCAAATAACAGTTTTTTAACATTTAAAATACCAAGAATTTTGTCTTTATCCCCATCTTCGATTACCGGGTATCTAGTATACTCTTCTTGCTTTAATTGTCTCATGATAATTCCTAGAGAGTCACTCATATCTATTGCTTCAACCTCTGTTCTAGGTGTCATAATTTCCTTAGCAATTTTATTATCAAATTCGAATACTCTCTCTACATAACGATACTCTACGTCATTAATTTGACCATGTGCTCTTGAAGATTTCATTATCGTTCTCAATTCTTGTTCACTGTGAATATCATCATGTTCAGATGCTGGTTCATATCCAAACATTTTTGCTATAACATTTGCTAGCGAGTTAAGCAACCATACTAATGGACGCATTACTTTATCAAACATATACATCGGCCAAGCAACTCTCAGACAAGTTGTTTCTGCAGATTGAATAGCTATAGTTTTAGGAACCAATTCACCTAAAACCACATGCAATAACGTCATAAATCCAAATGACACTACTAACGATATCGTATGTGTTACCGCCTCATTTAGATGTAATAACTCGAATATAGGATTAAATAATGAGTGGAATGTTGCTTCCCCTATCCAACCAAGTCCTAACGAAACAATCGTTATACCTAGCTGCGTAGCAGATAAATAATGATCCAATTGATCAACCATTACTGCCAAAATTTTTGCTGTTTTATTTCCAGATTCAACTAATTCATTTACCCTTGTAGGTCTAAGCTTAACAAGTGCAAATTCAAACATTACAAATATTGCCGAAGCAACAAGTAATAATATAATTATTAATATTTTAATTAAGATACTGAGATCCATATGGTTTTAATTTAACCTCTTTCCTTATTTTTTAGTCATTAATAAATAATTTTACTACATATAAACTTTTTTTTCAATTATTATACTATCTATAAGTTCTATCTCTATTTCTAATTTTTTAATAATTCTTATTGGTGGATATTTCCTCTTTCGAGTGATACTATATTAAGTAATTGAAAACGCTAAAATAGGAGATTACTATGAGCAACGAAATAAATTTCAAAAATTTTTGGTCTAAAAAAATAAACTACATTAATAATATTCACATCGACTATAATATAGAGCAGACCAAGTTTTCGAAATTTGAAAATATAGAATATTATAACTTAACTTTTAATAGCTACGATAATTCAAGAATCTACGCTAAATACATAAAAAATATTAAATTTAGAACCAAATATCCAAATAGACCTATCCCTATTCTATTTTATTTCCACGGATACCCCGCTTCGAGTAGAAACTGGTTAGAAAAATCTGCTTTTTCCTCTTTGGGGTATGATGTGGTTGCTATAGATTTTAGAAATCAAGGCGGTTTAAGTAAAGACAATGGAAGTTCCTCGCCTTCAGTGTTTGGTCACCTTACAGTAGGAATCGATGAGAGTATTGAAGATATGATATTTTATAAGAACATTTTAGATACTTTATTACTTTCTAGAATTATTACATCTTTCGAAGGAGTTGATTCTAATAATATTGTTACCTACGGAGCTTCTCAAGGTGGAGCATTTTCAATAATATTTGCTGCTTTAAATAAAAATGTAAAAAAATGTATAAGTCTATATCCTTTCCTTTCAAACTTCAAAGCTATTTATGAACTTGACAATAGAAATAATGCTTATACAGAATTTACCCATCATGCACGATGGTTTAACACAAAAGGAAGCAATACTAAAGACTTTTTAAACAATCTTTATTACATCGATACTATAAATTTTGCAAAACTTTTGAAATGTAATGTATTATTCGGAATTTCTAATCTCGACGTTGATTGTCCTATAGAAACCCAACAAAATATTTTTAATAATATAAAAAGTAATAAAAAAGTTATAGTTTATAAAAAGTACTATCACGAAAATATTCCAAGCTTCAATGATGAAGTAGTTAACTTCTTACTAAATAAATAATGGGAGTATATAATGAAATTAGAGAAATATAGAAAACTAAATTATACAGAACAATTATTGCATGTTAAACATCGATTTGTTCAATATAAAAAAATTAATTTTAAAGGAATAGATAATTCTAACATTGAATTAGATATAGTCACTCCAAATACCGATATCAAGGGAGTGATTATCGACTTTCCTGAATTTAAAGTAAAAAATAAAGATTACTTATCATTAACTAAATACAGTATGTTAGACTACGTTCTAGTGTCTTTACATATTAGAGCCCAAGCTGGAAATAGTGAAAACAATACTCCTTGTTCTCATTTTCCATTTTTAGATAATAGTTATGAGTTTCCATATTATAAGCTGGTATTTCAAGATGCTCTTGATACTCTACAAATTATTGAATTATTATTTCCGAATAAAGATATATATGCAACTGGAGTTGGACAAGGTGCTGCTATTTCCCTAGTATGTGCTAGTTATTACAATTCAATTAAGGAACTATTTATTTCTGATTGTTCTCTCTGTGATATAAAAAATACTTACATTCAAAATAAGAAAAATCCAATCTTTAGAAAATTATATAATTTTGAAATTGATTTTCCAGATCAAATAAACTATCTATATAAAACACTAGACTCAATTGATATACTTGATATTAGTAGCTCCGTCTCACAAAAAGTACACTATGGACTTTCATATCTAAGTCCTAAAACTCCACATTTTGCACAATTAAAATTAATTGAATCACTAAAAAATATTGAGATCCAGCATTATAAATTTTTAGATTATAAAAAAATATTCCAACATCAATTTGATGATTATATACTTGAAATACTTTCAAATAAATAAAAAAAGAATCGACAGAAAATAGAATTCCGTCGATTCATTATTTTTAATACGATTAGCTTAATCTACCTTTTAACTTCATGTTTTTAACAATTTTTTCAATAGAATTCACATAAGCAGCTTTTCTCATTGGGATATCAAATCTTTCTTTCACTTCCCAAATATCATTAAATGCTTTTGTCATAACTCTTGCTTGTTTTTCTACTACTTCTTCTTCTGTCCAGTAGTAACCTTGTAAGTTTTGTACCCATTCAAAGTAAGATACAGTAACACCACCACTATTTGCAAGAATATCAGGAATTACAACCACACCTTTTTCTCGTAATACTTTATCACCTTCTAATGTAGCAGGACCATTGGCTCCTTCTGATATAATTGGTGCTTTAATTAAACTTGCTTCCTTAGCATCAATTGCGTTTTCTAAAGCACATGGACAAAGAACATCTACATCTAATGCCCAAAATTCATCTAAAGTTAAACGTTTTGTATTTGGTAATTTATGGAATCTAACTTTATTATCTTTACATTCTTGAAGTTCAGCATATGATAAACCATCTTCACGATATACAGCATATTGAATTCCATCGTCATCACGTTCAGTTACAGCAACTACTTTAGCTCCAAAGTTTACAGCAGTTTTTACTGTATAGCTACCTACATTACCAAATCCTTGAACAGCAAACTTAGCTCCTTGTGTAGATTTCCCTAATTTTTCTAATGCCAATTTCGCAGCAAGAGCCACCCCATATCCAGTTGCTTGCGTTCTTCCTAATGAACCACCTAGTTCTAATGGTTTACCTGTTAAAGTACCAATTCCTTGCTCACCAGTAAGAACATTAAATTCGTCAATCATCCATGACATTATTTGACCATTTGTATTTACGTCTGGTGCTGGGACATCTTGTTTTTCACCTAGATACTTGTAGATTCCTCTAATGTATCCTCTAGAAAGTCTTTCCAGTTCACCTTTAGACAATTCTTTTGGATCTACGATAATACCACCTTTACCTCCACCGTATGGTAGGTTAGCAACAGCACATTTGAATGTCATCCAAATAGACAATGCTTTAACTTCATCACCTGTTACAAGTGGGTGAAATCTTAAACCACCTTTTGTAGGTCCGATTGCATCATTATGTTGTGAACGGAATCCTTTGAAGTATTTTACCTCACCATTGTCCATTCTAACTGGAATAGATATTTCAAAGAATCTTTGTGGATCTTTTAGTGATTCATATACCTCTTCTTTGTACCCTAAAACTTCACAAGCACCTTTAATTTGTTCTCTTGCATTAACCAATGGATTGTTATTCATAATTACTACATCTCCTTAAATTGTTATTTTACACTTTCAATGTAATTTCTTCTTAGTCAATTATATCAAATACAACATATTTTTGTAAACGTTTTTGTTCTTCGTTTTTCTTATTTATATTTTCAATTTCCAATGTGAATTTCTCATGAAAAAAGCTAGTGATAACAATATGTCTATCGTTATCACTAGCTTTTTATAACATTCAAAAAAACTATATGGAGAATGTTACTGTAAATTAATATAAGCTACCACTCTATTTTGCATCATACCATGAAGATCCGCTACTCGCTTCAGCTTTAAGCTGAACATCTAAATTAGCCGCTTCTTCCATAATTTTAATCATTTCTTTTGTAAACTCTTCTTCTATATCTTTATTTACATCGAAGATCAATTCATCATGTACTTGTAATAATAATTTTGCATCTACATTTGTTTTTTCTAAATACTCAAATACATTAACCATAGCTATCTTGATAATATCTGCAGCAGTACCTTGAATCGGTGAATTCATCGCAATACGTGCATTTAGATTGGCTACAATCTTATTTTTAGCATTAATATCCGGTAATGCTCTTCTTCTATTGAATAATGTTTCTACATAACCGTGTTCTTTTGCAAAATCTACAATATCAGTCATATATTTATCAACACCTTTAAATGTTTCTAAATATTTATCGATAAATTCTTTCGCACGTTTTCTAGTAATACCTAAATTATTAGATAAACCAAAATCAGAAATTCCATAAACAATACCAAAGTTAACAGCTTTAGCTTCTCGACGCATTGAAGATGTTACTTCATCAAGGCTCACTCCATTAACATCACTAGCTGTTTTAGTATGAATATCCACATCATGCTTGAATGCATCTATCATTCCTGCATCTTGAGCAATATGAGCCAATACTCGAAGCTCTATTTGAGAATAGTCAATAGATAAAATTACTCTATCATCAGAAGCTGGAACAAATGCTTTTCTAATTTTTTTACCTTCTTCGATTCTTGTAGGGATATTTTGAAGATTAGGATTTACTGAAGATAAGCGTCCTGTTTGAGCTAATGTTTGCTCATAACGTGTGTGAATTTTCCCTTCACGAGTGATATCTTTAACTAATCCTTTTGCATAAGTTGAGTTCAATTTTGTAATGGTTCTATATTCCATAATTAGTGGAATAATCTCATGACTATGTTGAAGTTGTTCTAACACTTCTACAGCTGTAGAATATCCAGTCTTTGTTTTCTTAATTGGTGGTAAACCTAAATCTTCAAATAACACAACACCTAGCTGTTTAGGTGAAGCAATATTAAATTCAGAACCAGCTAAAGTATAAATACTAGATTCCAATGTTTTAATTCTCTCGTCAAACTCAGCACTCATTTCCTCAAGAGCTTTCTTACTAACATGTATTCCTTCAAATTCCATATTAGCTAATACTTTAGCAACTTTAATCTCTATATCTTTATATAAGTCCACCATATTTTCTTCAGAAAGTTTTTCTTCCAGCAATGGTTTCATAAGTGAAATACTCTCTGCAATTTCTGCTATATACGGATTAATAACTTCTTGAACTGGCAAAGTTCGTTTCGCTCCCTTACCATATACTTCTTCGTCACTACTTATTATTTTCCCAAGATAGTTAAAGATGATTTTATCAATTTCAGTTTTTGCATTTACATCAATTAGATAAGACACTATTTTAACATCGAAAACTTCTCCGTTAATATCAACACCATTTCTCTTCGCTATAAATAAAATCTTTTTAAAATCATAGACAGTTTTAGCCAATTCACTTTGAAGATACTCTACTACAAATTCATTAGTGAAAAATTGTTCTTCACTAAAAATATAAGCTGTTCCTTCTTTGTAAACTACTATTCCTACCACATCTGAATTATGATAATCCTCTGTATAACACTCTACATGTAGAGCACTATCGGTAAAATCTATTTTCGTATTTTTATCCGCTAAAATAATATTAACTTCTTTTTCGGGAGCAGTCTTTCCTTCAGCTACTTCATCTGACTCTTCACTAAGATTTTCTTGAGATAATTTTCTTAAAAATGAAACAAATTCAAGTTTTTCAAACAGCTCTCTTTTAAGCTCTATATTCTCACTATAAGTTAAATCTTCTAACTTGTTATCGACTGGAACTTCTGTATAAATAGTTGCTAATTTTTTACTTAACAGGGCATCTTCTCGACCTTCTGTTAAACGCTCTTTTAGTTTTTTTCCACTAATATTGTCAATATTTTCTAATACATTTTCTACAGTTTTATATTCAGTTAATAGTTTTATGGCAGTTTTTTCTCCTACTCCAGCAATCCCCGGAATATTATCGCTCTTATCTCCCATAAGACCTTTCATGTCAACGATTTGTTCTGGAGTTAAACCATATTTCTCAGCAATAAATTCTGGCGTGTAATAATCAATATCTGTAACTCCGCGTTTAGTATAATAAATTGTTATATTTTCACTAGCAAGTTGCGTTAAGTCTTTATCTCCAGTTACTATTATTACTTCCAAACCAGCTTTCTCTGCAATTTTTGCATAACTACCAATAATATCATCCGCTTCATAATCAAAGTGTTCTTCATACTTTATTCCATATGAATCTAGAAGTTCTCTAACATAACCGAATTGCTCTACTAACTCACTAGGAGTTTTGTCTCTAGTACCTTTATACGCTTCATAACTTTGGTGTCTAAAAGTTTGTTTTCCTTTATCAAAGGCAACTAATGCATACTTCGGATTAGTATCTGCTAATATTTTTTCTAACATTAATGTAAATCCATAAACACTATTAGTATATAGACCTTTTTTGTTTTTTAAAGCTGGCATAGCATAAAAAGCACGATAACTTAAACTATTTCCATCTATTAATATTATCTTATCCATTTAAATCTCCTAATTTTAATTCTAGAAATTATAAAGAAGTACGAAACAAAAATCACATTTTTAAAAAGCGATGTTTGAGTCGCCCTCATACTATTCTTCATATATCACTATTATATATTTCTCTTTGTACTTCTACATGTATTATCTAATTATTGATTTTACAACAATTTATAAATTGTTTCTATCTTTTTCTTCCAAGAATGTCGCTCAATTTCTTCTAGTAAATAAGCTGGAATCTCTCGATCTTTTCTTGTTCTTTTTATCATAACTTCTAAAGCCCCTACTAGCCTTTCTACAAAAGCTGGTTTTTCTTTTTCTACAGCCTTATCTGTATCATAAATAGTTGGCATTTTTACATACTCAATTATCTCAGAATTATTTATTTTTTCTCCAAGAAATTCTATAAGCCCCTCTATCTCAGTAGCAACTACTCTAAGCCCGCTTCCTAATGCTTCTACTGCGATTAATCCCAGTCCCTCAAAATAAGAAGGTAGTATAAATATGTCTTTATCGCGCATAATTTCACCCAGATGAACTTGATCAACAGCATTATAAATTCTTATTCTCTTAGAATCACCGACTAGAGCTTCAACTCTAGGCTTATCTTCATCTTTTAAATTTCCTATTAATTCTAATTCTACATTATCATCTTTTTTTTCTAACAATCTAAAAGCTTTAATTAATTCGTAAAAACCTTTTGATTCGTCAAATTTTCCTGCATATAAAATTTTTACATTATCATGTTTATCATATTTTTCCTCAGGATAAAAAATTTTCTCATTATAACCTGCACCAATATTAACAATTTTTTCTACAGGATAATTATAGATATTAGATATTCCATCTATAACTCCACTACTTAATGCTAATATTTTATCTAGCTTCCCAAGACTTTTTACATATTTATCTTTCATTACAGGATTTTTTTCAGCTTGTCTTATATCCGTATTGTGACATACCCCTAGAACTTTTTCATTTTCAAAAACATCACAAACCATAGAACTCAAAATCCATAAATGATGTGTAATTACTACATCTGGTCTAAATTCTTCTCTAGCTTGTATTAACTTTTTACGAAATGTAGCTTGCCAAGATTCCATCATTTCATCAGTCATATTTTTATATAGTGTATTGTCATACGGCATAATATCACTCATACCAACAATTGGAAAACTAATATCTTCTCCTTGGAATTCAACCTCAAATTTTTCTTCTACAAAGTTAAAATTATACTCTGGTGTCGTAGCATAAATAGCTGCTTGCTCTACGTTAAATCCCTTTAATCCATCTATAACATTAGTAAAATATACGCCACTTCCTGTTTTTATCGGAAGCTGAGCTAACACATGTAAAATCCTCATAATTATTGTCCTCTGTTTCATATTTTCCATCATCTCTATTATAACCTAATTTATATATTTTTTATAGTAAACGTAATAAATAAATATAATAATACAAAAAATAAAGAGTAACTCATAAAATAAGATTTATTAAAAATCTATTTTATCAAGTTACCCTCAAGTTTGATCGAAAATTATTATAAACGATAACCTATCGTTTTAAAATCTCTATCCTCAAGCGCTACACGTTGCGGCTTCTTTTTCGTCTTGACTTTCGATATAATCATTTTTGTTATAAAATGCATTTCTATAACTAGTAGTACTAAACGGTTCAACTAAATTAATAATTGTATATCCATCTAAACCAAGTTTCTTACATACCGCTTTACTTAATTCAGGTTTATCACTATAAACAAAAATTTCTGAAGATTTATCTAATCTATCTAATACACTATCTATTTCCTCAGGTGAAACTTTAATTTCTTCATCACTTAACACTTCAGAACCAAGATTTAATAATTGTTTATTTTTACTTGCTGAAATACGATATTTGAATTCTGATAATAAGGCGTTACTATAAATAGCTTTTCCATAGTCATATTGTTTTATACCATCACCGATATGAAGTTTTGTGAAACCACGTTCTCTAAGCAATTTTTCAGTATTACGTGAAGTAACATCAACGACACAATATAAGATTATATCTTTATCTTTATAATCATCTAATACATCACTACCATTTTTGAAAAGTTTAATTGGAAGATTCACAGCATTTATAGCATGACCTCTTGCATATTCTTTTTGCCAACGAACATCAACTACTAAAGCTTCTTCGAATGTTTTCTTCTCAACATCAACTCCAGCAATTCTTCCTGGTTTTCCTTTTAGCAATTTAAGCCAAAATGCATATGCAATAATTAATAATACAATTACTATAATTAAGAATATTTTCATTATGTTTACTCCTTTCATCATATAATTATATTTTAGCATACATTTTGTATTTTTAATATTAAATTGTATTAATAAAATATTTTTTTGATTTTTTTTATAATAAGGAGTAAAATGTTGATATAGACAAAATTTTCGAAAGGAGATCTGGATGAGAATATCAAAAATTAGTAAAATTGAAAATAAAAATTTAAAAATTGAATCATCTTTATTAATTGATGGAATTTTAGTAGGTTTAGCTGCTGGAATTGTCGGTGCTAGTTACAGACTTCTTATTGGTTATAGTGAGAAACTTGTTCATTACACAGCCGACTTTATTAAAACTGGATTTATATATAAAATAGGTCTTTTACTAATTCTAATCTTACTTGCCTTGTTTTCTGGCTTTTTATTAAAACGTGAACCAATGGCTAGTGGAAGTGGAATTCCTCAAGTTTCTGCAGAAATTACAGGTAGATTGAATTCTAATCCTCTACGCGTTCTAATTTATAAAATAACTGGTGGATTAACGGCAAGTCTAGGTGGTTTATCACTTGGACGTGAAGGACCTTCAATTCAGCTAGGAGCAATGAGTGGTAAACTAGTATCTAGAATATTAAAAAAAGATAGTGTAAAAGAAAAGTATCTTATTACTTGTGGCGCTAGTGCTGGTCTATCCATTGCTTTTGGTGCTCCACTTGCTGGTGTTTTATTTTCTATTGAAGAAGTACATAAACAAATAACTAAAAAAATCGTTATTTGTTGCTTTAGCGCCGCTGTAGTTGCAAATATAGTTGGGCAATATATTTTTGGACTTACCGCTATATTCAAATTTCCCGAAATACCTTATGTTGAAGTAAGTATTTATCCTTGGGTTGTTTTATTAGGAATCTTATTAGGTTTATTTGGAACATTTTATAATGTTACTATAAAAATACTTTTCAAAATTTATGAATATTTCAAACTTAATATAGTATTTAGACCTCAAGTAGCATTTATAATCTCATTTGGACTATTTATTTTTTATCCAATAGTACTTGGTAGTGGTCATAGTCTAGTAGAATTTCTGATAGAGAATAAATT
Organism: uncultured Gemella sp.; assembly: GCF_963537375.1. Lineage (GTDB taxonomy): Bacteria > Bacillota > Bacilli > Staphylococcales > Gemellaceae > Gemella. The sequence continues at coordinate 33,367 of NZ_CAUTDQ010000003.1, read as the reverse complement.
TAGCTTTATGTTTTTATTAACCTTATATTTCATAAAAACTCTATTTTCACTTGTTTCTTTTACATCAGGAGTCGCAGGTGGTATATTTTTACCAATATTGATACAAGGTGCAGTACTTGGAACATTGTTTAGTAACTTTTTTGACGCTAAATATACTGCATTATTCGTAATACTATCTATGTCAGGTTACTTAACTGCAATTGTACGAAGCCCAATTACTTCAATAATATTATTATTCGAAATGACTCAAAAACTAAATTACTTCCTACCCATCGCTCTTTGTTGTCTATTCGCATATATCACAGCAAATATACTTGGAACAAAACCTGTTTACGAATATTTACTTGAGCGCATTTTAACTAGTAATAAACTAGGAGACGATGAACTAGAAATGGAAGTAGAAATTCTAACTACTATATCAAACGATAGTTCATTAATAGGAAAAGAAATACGCGAAATCGATTGGACAAAAGGTGCTCTTGTTTCTCATATCGAGCGCTCTGGTCGTGAAATCGTGCCAAAAGGAAGTACAATTTTAGAAGCAAACGACAAACTTACCGTCATTATGCCAAAAGAGTGTGTAGATTTATTTTTAAAGCAATTTAGTGATTAAAAAGAAAATGAGCTAACTAAGATGCTCTAAATTTAAAATAGTTTATATAAAAATTCAAATATACCGTAGTTTATCGATATCTAATAAACTTTAAAGGAGTGACTCGACAAAATAACGATTTTGTCGAGTCACTCCCGTTTTTATCCTTATAATACATTAAAATGTTTTAGAGCATGAGTAATTCCATCATCATCTACACTAGTTGTGATATAATCAGCTATTTCTTTAACATTATCACCGGCATTTTCCATTGCGATACCAATTCCTGCATGTTTTAACATATCTATGTCATTTCCACCATCACCAAAAGCCATAGTTTCTTCTAATTTAATACCAAAATGAGAAATAATCGCATCAATTCCAGTATTTTTTCCCCCATCTTTTGGAATAACATCTGTAAAATGAGTTGTCCACCGAGCTGCTTTTGAATTAGGCATATAAGCTAAGAATCCCGCTTCTTCCTCTTCAGAGACAAATACATTAAGTTGATATATTTTTTCACTAACAGCCTTATCGTAAGCTAGTGGATCCTCTTTAAATCTTTCTGGATCTCCTAATTCATCTTCCAACCATTTAACTCGTGAGTTTTTCAAATTCATGAAAGCTCCATCTAATAAAGCAAAATCACAAGCTATATTATTCTCCTTAAAATAAGGAAGAACATTTTTTATATCATCTTTTGATAAAATCTTATCATTTAAAACTTCTCCAGATTCTAAATAGCAGTACTGTCCATTTATTGTAATGTATCCATCAAATTTAAAATCTAACAAATCATTTAAAAATGTCGTATGAAATGGTGCTCTTCCTGTAGCTATAAACATTTTAATCCCTTTTTCTTTTAACCTTCTTAAAGTATTTGCAGTATTTTCCGGAATAGTTTTAGTTTTAAAACTTCTTATCGTTCCATCAATATCAAAAAAAATCGCTTTTATATTCGTCATTCTTATTCTCCATATTTATTTAAATCAACTACACTATTTCTTGTTTTCAAATCATAACCAATTAATAGTTTCATTGCTGTCTCTTCTTTTTTTATAACATTAAGTAACATGCTAACTGTTTGCTTCGCTGCATCTTTTAAATCAAATTTTATAGTTGTTAACGGGGATTTCAATAAAGCAGATGAAGTATAATCCCCAAATGCAGCAACTGAATAATTTTCACCAACACTTAAACCTTCTTCTTCAAGAGCCTTCATAGCACCATAAGCTAGATTGTCAGTGGCACAAATTAAACAACTATCAGCCTTCAACTGTTCTATATTCTCTTTTACAACATCGTATGCTTCTTCCATACCAAAATTACTGATAAGTATATTTTTAGGACTTAAACCATACTTTTCTAAAGTTCTTACTACCCCTAATTTTCTATAGTAACCTACAGCAATATCATCTTCACTTACCCCTAAGTAAGCAATTTTCTTATGTCCACTAGCTAGAACATAATTTGTTAAATCTCTAGCAGCATTAAAATCATTATATTCAACACTATAAGTGTATTCCCCTTCCTGTCCTAACATTACAACAGGAACATCTACAGATTTTATTGTATCTTCATATGTTTTGCTCATCGTTGTTGGTAATAGGATTATTCCATCAACGTTCATCCTCGCTAACTTCTTAATATATTCCAATTGTTTATTTTCATCAAAATTAGCATTCATTATTAGTGTTTCATAATTATTTTCTTTTAATTCTTTATCTAGATATTTTAAAGTATTTCCACTTACAAAAGAATGTAAACATGGTACTATCACACCAATAATTTTGCTATCCGTACTTTTTAACGCCTTGGCAAAAGTATTCGGTGTATAATTGTATTTATCAACTATTTCTTTAATTCTTTCATGAGTTTCTTTTTTTAAATTTCCACCATTAAAATATCTAGAGACAGTAGTAGTACCTACTCCAGCCATTTTTGCTATATCTACTATTGTCAAATTCCTCATAGATTACCTCCTTAAGTCACAACTTTAATTATATACGATTAGAGTAAATAAATAAAGAATTATATAAGAACAATTTTAGAAAATATCTTCTATTATTTTTTATTATTTTATTGAATAGTACTTTATAAAACAATGAACAAAAAAATACAATAATCAAATTATTCTAATACAATTTCACTAGAACAAAACTCTGTATTTCTTATAAACATTGCTATGATAATGGTTATCTTTTCTAAAAATAATCTCCTAATTTATACCATAACATCTACAATATTAAACTGTACCATTACAGTGTTGAAGATTTTTGTTAACAGATTCACAAACACTATCAAACAAGCACTGAACAATATAAACATTTTTTTTGAAAATATTAAACAAAGCTCTTGAAATCCTTTTCCGAAAGTGGTATAGTTTACCTTGGAGGTATATTATGATAGTTCAATTAAAAAACGTATCAAAACAATATAAAGACGCTAACTTCAAACTAGAAAATATATCATTTGATATTAATAAAAAAGAAGTTATTGGAATTATCGGTAGAAATGGTACAGGTAAAAGTACAATTCTTAAAATGATTAATGGTATTGTTTCATATGATAGCGGAGATATTCTTTATAAAAACTCTTCTATTAAAAATATGGATGCAAGTACCCTTAGAAATACAAGAAAAAATCTAGCCTATATATTCCAACACTCTAATCTTATTGATAACAAAAGTGTATATTATCATTTAAGCTTAGTGTACAAATTAAATAAGGTTTCTGTTGATAAAAAGAAAATAGATGATATTCTTGAATTCATGAATATTACAAGACTTAAAAATAGTCTTTGTGGTAGCCTAAGTGGTGGAGAACAACAAAAAGTTGCTATCGCTATGGCACTGTTACAAGAACCAGAAGTTCTACTTTGTGATGAAATCAGTTCAGCATTAGATACTAATAGTGAAAAAGAAATATTTGCACTATTAAATAAATTGCGTACAACAACTGACATTTCAATAGTTATGATTTCACACAGCCTATCTTTACTTAAGAACTTTTGTGATCGTGTAGTAGTTATTGATGATTCTACAATAAAAGATATTGTCGTACCTAACAAAAATGCAAAAGACGATTACGACAGTAATTACTATAACTACGTAAAGGAGTTTTTATTAAATGATTGATTTATTTAAAACCAATTACGATGGTATTATGAAAGCATTTTGGGAAACAAACTATATGATGCTTTACTCAATGTTAACAGTATTTTTCATTTCCCTACCATTAGGTATTATGCTTTTTGCTTTCAGTCGTGATTATTTACTAAAAAATAGAGCAGTTTATGAAGGACTTAGCATTTCTCTTAATGCCCTACGTAGTGTTCCATTTCTAATATTTGTATTCATATTAATCCCTGTAAATAGATTTCTATTTAAAACATCATTTGGGAATATTGCAGCAATTCTACCTCTTACACTAGTTGGTGTAAGTATTTATGCTCGTTTCGTTGAACAAGCATTAATAAATGTTCCTAAAAAAATTGTAGATAGAGCTATAAGTATGGGGGCTACAAAAATTCAAATTATTAGATATTTCTTATTACCTGCCACAATGGATAACTTAATTTTATCATTTACCTATACTACTATTAGTTTATTAGCTTATACTACTGTAATGGGTGTAATTGGAGCTGGTGGTCTTGGAGAATTTGCCTTTAGATACGGGTATCAGGAGTACAATTATGATCTAATGTATTTAATAGTAATAATATTTATTATATATGTATTTATTATTCAATCTATAGGTTATGGATTAGCTAAACGTTTTACAAACAAGAAGGAGAAATAGATTAATGAAGAAAGTATTATCTATTGTTGCTAGTCTTTTAGCGCTTGTGCTTGTGTTAACAGCATGTTCAAGTAAAACTAGCGATAAAAAAGAAGAAAAACAAGAAAACAAAACAATTAAGGTTGCTGCTCATGTCCCACCATTTACTGACATGTTAGAATTAGTTAAAGAAGATTTACAAAAAGAAGGATACACTCTTGAAATTGTAAAAGTATCTGATAACGTTCAAGCTAACGTTGCTTTAGCAAACAAAGAAATCGATGCTAACTTCTTCCAACACGAACCATTCATGAAACAGTACAACGAAAAAAATAAAACTAACTTAGTTGCTGTGGCGAAAGTTTATAATTCTATCCCAGCATTCTACTCAAAAACTGTCAAAAACATTAAAGATCTTAAAGATGGTGCTGATGTAGCTATTCCATCTGATGCATCTAACATGGCTCGTGCATTAAGATTATTAGCTCACGGTGGATTAATTACATTAAATGATCCAAACAGCTATAACGTTACTGTAAAAGACATTAAAGATAATCCAAAACATCTTAAATTTACAGAAGTTGGTCTTTTAAACTTAAGTGATGCATATGCAGAAAAAGATTTAGTTTTCAACTACCCGACTTACATTGCTAAATTAAACCTTACACCAATGAAAGATGGACTTCTAATGGAAGACAAAGCTGACTTTACATACGCTGGTGTACTTGCTGCTCGTGAAGATAACAAAGACGACGCTAAAATTCAAGCAGTTAAAAAAGCTTTAACTAGTCAAAAAGTTAAAGACTTCTTACAAAAAAATTATGAAGGTAAAGCTACTGCAGCTTTCTAATAAATATATATTATTACTAATCCAAAATCTATATTATACAATCAACAACCTTACCTCTAAATAAAAAATATACTTAATAGGAGATATATAATGAAGAAAATAATTTCATTTATCGCTAGTTTAACAGCATTATTATTAGTTTTAACAGCTTGTTCAAGCAAAACTGAAACTAAAAAAGAAGAGAAGAAAGAACCTGTTACAGTAAAAGTAGCATCTCACACTTCTCCAATGACAGACATGTTAGAAATGATCAAAGAAGATCTTAAAAAAGACGGTTACAACTTAGAAATCGTTAAAGTTTCTGATAACGTTCAAGCAAACGTTGCATTAAACAATAAAGAAGTTGATGCTAACTTCTTCCAACACAAACCATTTATGGAACAATTTAACCAAAAAAATAATGCTCACCTTGTAGCTGTTCAACCTATCTACAATGCAACTGTAGCATTCTACTCAAAAACTCTTAAAGACATCAAAGATCTTAAAGATGGTGCTGATGTAGCTATCCCTTCAGATCCAACAAACTTAGCTCGTGCTTTACGTTTATTAGATCACGCTAAAGTTATTACTCTTAAAGATCCAAACAGCTTTACAGTAACTGAAGCAGATATCAAAGATAATCCAAAACACCTTAAATTCACTAAAGTGAGCTTACTAAACCTTAACGAAGCATACAACGAAAAAGATTTAGTATTTAACTACCCAACTTATATTTCTAAATTAGGATTAACTCCTGATAAAAACGGTCTAGCACTTGAAAAAGCTGATGATTTAACATTCGCTATCTCACTTGTAGCTCGTGAAGATAACAAAGACGATGCTAAAGTACAAGCAGTTAAAAAAGCATTAGCTAGTGAAAAAATTAAAGATTATATCAACAAAGAACTTAAACCAAAAGGACACGCTACTCCAGCGTTCTAATATAAAGTAAAAACACTTGGTAGACAATGTTTACCAAGTGTTTTTTTGATTTCACTATATATCTATATATTAACATAATTCCCCTTTTCAATACTGTTCTATCAATCGATAATACATATTTTACTATACTCTCAAATATCTATAATCCTTCTCTTGAACCCAAGTAAGATCAATATTTAATAACATACTACCATGTATGATTCTATTCGTTCATAAACAAAAAAAGAAACTGACTTTTACATCAGTTCCTTTTTATTAATTATCTTATTTGTGTAATTCTTTTTCGAAAGCTTCTCTAACTTGTCCTACTGAGAACCCGATGATTACTTGAATAGCTTTACCGTTACGAGAAACTCCAAGAGCTCCAGAACGTTTTAAGAATGCATCATCTTTAACTAAGCCTTCATCTTTAACATTAACACGTAATCTTGTTACACAGTTAGTAACGTCTACGATGTTATCTTTACCACCTAAACCTTCAAGAATGATAAGAGCTTGATCATCATGAGTAGCTGCATCATCTTTAACTTCTGGTTTAGCTGCTTCTTTACCTTTTTCACGGTACTCTTGTTTAGAGTAAAGTTTAGTTTCAGCATCTTCAGCTTCACGTCCAGGTGTGCTTAATTGGAATTTAAGGATTAAGAATCTAAATACTAAGAAGTAGATTACAGAGAATGCTAATCCAATTCCGATTTGAACGAACATTTGTGAAGAGTGGTGTTTGAACATTGGTAACCAGTTAAGAGCTAAGAAGTCGATTAATCCACTTCCGAAGTTACCTACAACTCCAAATTGATACATAGTTGCTGACATTAATGCACCTAATACTGCGTGAGTAGCGAATAACATTGGTGCTGCGAATAAGAATGTGAACTCGATTGGTTCAGTGATTCCTGTTAAGAAACCAGTAAGTGCTGCTGGGATTAATAACCCTGCTACAACTTTTTTCTTGCTGTCTTTAGCTGTTACATACATAGCTAAAGCTGCTGCTGGTAATCCAAATACTTTAGAGTTACCGTGTAATGAGAATCCACCTTGAGGGAATAACTCTTTTAATGGAGTTGAGCTTTGAGAGAACTCTTGAATGTGTTGTACCCAGTAAGCTGTGATTCCATTTTCTACTACTGCTGGTCCAAACATGAATGGTCCATAGATGAAGTGGTGTAATCCTGTTGGAATTAAAATTCTTTCTAAGAATGTGTAAGTGAATACTCCCGCAACTCCAGAAACTTTTAAGAATCCTTGTAAAGCAGCGATTCCTAATTGAACTTTTGGCCATAATAGAGCTGTTAAGAAAGCAGCTGGAATCATGATTAAGAATCCTACTAAGATTACGAATGTTGACCCTTGGAAAATTCCTAATAATTCAGGAAGTTTTTTGTCAAAGTATTTGTTGTGAATCCATACTGAGATAGATGCAATAACGATAGAACCGATGATTGAAGTATCTAGAGTGATTGCTCCAGCGATTCTTGTAATACCTGTAGGTAATTTAAGAGCAGGCGTTACATCTACACCAAAGAATTTGAATTGAGTTAAGAATCCGTTGATGAAGTAGTTATAAACCATGTAGATTAAGAACGCTTCTAATGCTGCACGACCATTTGCTTTTTTAGCAAGACCGATTGGAATACCAAGTGCGAATACTACTGGCATTTGGTTAAAGATAGTCCATCCTCCTTGCTCTACTACGAACCAGAAGTTGTACCAAAGAGTACCTTCTGTCGCGATGCTCCCTACTAGGTTAGGGTTTTTTAAGATTGAAGTTAATCCAACTACTAATCCGAAGAATGCGAATAAAATAGATGGCATTAACATCGCGCCTCCAAAGCGCTGAATTTTTTGTAACATAACATTTTTCCTCCTTTTTTTATTTTTCTGCTAATGTTACTTCTAAGCCATTATGATCAGAAATAATTGGATAATTTTCATCATTAAATATAACAAAACTTTCTTTTACATCTAATTTTCTATTAATAAATACATAATCCAATTTTTTCTGACACATAGAATCTTCCCAACCACTTATATTTTTATATACCGTAACTCCCCCGTCTTTTTTCTCGGCTAATTCATAAGTATCATATAATCCTTTATCAAGTATTCTCTTATAATCGTCTACTTGATGGAAATAATCTGTATTGAAATCTCCCATGAAAACTTTAAGATTCTTGTTATCTGTATAATTAATTAGGTTGCTAAGATTTTGATCTATGTCTTCCCCTTTACAAGTTGGCAAATTCATATGACAACTGTAAAATTCTACGATCTCATCATTTATTTTAAGATCGACTTTTAAAATTTTTCTCGATTCGATAGAAGTTACGGTTTGTTGTGCCGTACAGTAAAAGTCCTCTACGGCAACAACTTCACCTTTAGCAAGTATTGCTAAACCTTCTTCGAATTTATCAAATCCTATGTGAGAATAAGTCCAGTAGTAACTGTATCCTTCTTCTCCATATTCTCTAATTTTATCTAGTAATAATTTTCCGAAGTTATCTTCTTTAATTCCTTGGTAAACATCCTCACTATTAATCAATTGATTTACTTCTTGCATAGCAACAACATCGTATTTTTTCTCCACAATAGTTTTTGCCAAAATATTTAATTTTTCAAGTTGATTTTCTTCTAACCAACTATGTACATTAATTGTTAATAGTTTCATGCTATGTTCCCCACTTTTTTGTTTATTATTTTTTGTTCCAAATATCTTCGTTATATTGAGCTATTGTACGGTCAGATGAGAAGAATCCAGCTTTTGCGATATTCGCAATAACTTTTTTCAGCCATAATTCACGGTTTTCGTAATCTGCTAACATTTCTTCTTTCTTAGCGTAATATTCTTCAAAGTCAATAAGTGTCATGAACCAGTCTTTGTTAAGTAGTTCATTGTACAGTCTTTCTAATCTTTCTTTATTTCCTAGTTTAACTAAGTCTTTAGAAACGATGAAGTCTACAACTTCTTTAACACCATCTTTTTCATAGTATTCTTTAGACACATATCCTGCAGTTTCGTAAAGTTTAATGATTTCATCACTTTCTTTACCGAAGATGTAGATATTTTCACGTCCAACTAACTCGTCGATTTCCACGTTAGCTCCATCTAGAGTTCCTAGAGTTAAAGCTCCGTTTAACATGAACTTCATGTTACCAGTTCCACTTGCTTCTTTAGAAGCTAATGAGATTTGTTCAGAGATATCAGTTGCTGGAATTAATTTTTCTGCAACACTTACATTATAGTTTTCAACTAAGAATACGTTTAAGTATTTGTTTACTTCTGGATCATTGTTAATTAATTCTGATAGACATAGAATTAAGTGAATGATATCTTGAGCTATAATATATGCTGGTGCTGCTTTACCACCGAAGAATACTGTAATTTTTCTTTCAGGTAATTTACCATTTTTGATATCTAAGTATTTTTTAATTACATATAAAGCGTTCATTTGTTGACGTTTATATTCGTGGAATCTCTTAATTTGAGTATCGATAATACTGTTTTCATCTAATTCGATACCTTGAGTTTCTTTTAGGTATTCTTTAAGAACAAGTTTGTTCTCGTGTTTGATTTCTTCTAATTTAGCTGCTACTTCTTTACTATCAACAAATGCTAGTAATTTTTCTAATTTAGTTGCATCAGTTAAGTACTCGTCACCAATTAGTTCTTTTAAGTAAGCTGCTAATGGTCTGTTAGAAAATTCTAACCAACGTCTGAATGTAATACCATTAGTTTTGTTATTAAATTTCTCAGGATATAATTCATAGAAATGTTTTAATTCAGAGTTTTTAAGAATTTCAGTGTGTAGGTATGCAACCCCATTTACACTGTTAGAGAAGTGAATATCCATGTTTGCCATGTGTACTCTATCGTCTTTGTCGATGATTTGAATATCTTCACCTTCATATTTTTCTCTAATAACAGCATCTAATTGTTTGATGATTGTTACTAAGTGTGGCACTACTTCTTCTAAGTATGCTAATGGCCATTTTTCTAATGCCTCAGCTAAGATAGTGTGGTTAGTGTAACCAGTCATTTTTTGAACAATTGTGTATGCTTCTTCAAATTCAATTCCGTGTTTTTCAGTTAATAAGCGAATTAATTCAGGAATTACCATACTTGGGTGAGTATCGTTAATTTGAACATATGCATATTCGTATAAGTCGTGAACATTACTTCCTTTAGCAATTGCTTCATCCAAAATTAATTGAGCAGCATTTGATACCATGAAGTATTGTTGGTAAATACGTAGTAACTCACCATTTTTATCACTATCATCTGGATATAAGAATAATGTTAAGTTTTTCTCAATTTCAGTTTTATCAAATGAAATTCCTTTTTCAATGATACTGCTATCAATTGAATCAATATCGAATAGGTTTAGATAGTTTTTAGTATCTTTTTTGTACCCTAATACATCAATTCTTTTTAGTGTTGAAGTTAGGTTAAAGTTTTTGAAAGGTACTGTATATTTAACATCAGTATCTCTTAGCCATGAAGTATCTTCAATCCAGAAGTTTGGTTCTGCATGTTGTTCATTTTTAACAAACACTTGTCTGAATAAACCACAGTGGTAGTTTAATCCAACTCCATCACCATTGATTCCTAATGATGAAATTGAGTCGATGAAGCATGATGCTAAACGTCCAAGACCACCATTACCTAATGAAGGTTCTAATTCAGCTTCCTCTACATCACTAAGACGTTTGTTAGCTGCTTTTAATTCTTTTTCGATTTCTTCATAAATACCTAAGTTGATTAAGTTGTTTGATAAAAGTTTACCAATTAAAAATTCAGCTGAAATATAGTAAACTTTTTTCTTATCACTATTTAAAGCTTTTTTGTCAGCTTCATCTTTAACATAGTTTAATAATTGTTTATAAATTTCTTTGTTATCTAATGTACTAAGTTCTTTATTTGTTTTATCCAATACATATTTAGTAAATGTCATTTTATGCCCTCTCTCTCGAATATCTTACTGTAATATTTTTTAAAAATTCTTTTCTTTCGTCTGTTAAATCTTCTGCAAGCATTCTCCACTCCCAGTTTCCGCCAACTGTTGATGGAACATTCATTCTGCTTGTTGCATCTTTATCTAATAAGTCTTGCATTGTTACGATTGCATAATCACTTACTGAAGAGTATATTCCTCTAATCATCGCTTCAGTAATTGTTTCATCATCACGACGATTTAAGTATTCAGAAACTAGTTCTTGTTCTGATTCACTTAATTTTTCATACCATCCATTAACTACATCATTATCGTGCGTACCTGTGTAAGCAACACTATTTTGAGTATAGTGATGTGGACGATCTAGATTATCATCACCTGGGAAAGCGAATTGAAGAATCTTCATTCCAGGATATCCAGAATCATCTAATAATTTTTCTGCTTTCGCATCGATAAATCCTAGATTTTCTGCGATGATTGGTAAGTCTCCTAATTGTTCCTTGATTTTTTGGAATAATTCAATTCCAGGACCAGCTTCCCAAGTACCATTTACTGCATTTTCAGCATCTTTATCAATTTGCCAGAAATCAGAGAATCCTTTGAAGTGGTCTATACGAAGTACATCATAGATTTTAAAACTTTCTTGTACTCGATAAATCCACCATGAGAAACCTTGTTCTTTGTGTTTTGCCCAATCATAAATTGGATTACCCCAAAGTTGTCCAGTTGGACTGAAGTCATCTGCAGGACATCCAGCTACATAAAGTGGTTCATTGTTCTCATCAACTTTAAATAGTTCTGGCATTGTCCACATTTCAACACTATCAGCACTTACATAGATTGGCATATCACCAATGATTTTAACGCCTTTACCATTAGCATATTCTTTTAATGCTAACCATTGTTTAAAGAAGAAGTATTGTGTAACTGTGTAGTATCTTATACTATCTTGAAGCTCCGTACGATATTTTTCGCGTGCGGCTTTTTCACCTTTTTTAATATCTTCATCCCAGTGAATAAAACTTTGATATCCAAAACTTTCTTTAATTGCCATATATTCAGCATAATCAGCTAACCAACTTGAGTTATCTTTTTCAAATTTTTCTATTTCAGCTAATACATTGCTATATTTTGCAGTGTTAGCAACGGCTTTTTCTAAAATTGGTCTTCTAACTTCAAATAATAAAGCATAATCTATTTTTTCAGGATTTTCTCCAAAGTTAACATTTGAGTAATCACTTTCTTCTAATAATCCTTCTTCTTTTAATAAAGAAAAATCAATTAGATTTAAGTTTCCTGCTACTGCTGAAAAGCTTTGATATGGTGAATCTCCATAACTAGTTGTCGTAAGTGGTAAAATTTGCCAATATGTTTGTTTTGTTTCTTCTAAGAAGTCAACAAAATCATAAGCACTTTTACCGAATGTTCCTATACCAAACTCACCTGGTAATGATGTGATATGCATCAATACACCACTTGAACGTTTTGTCATCCTAATTCCCTCCGTCATACTTTTAACTTGTATTTACAAAATAAGTTTTTATAACTTAACAATAATTATTATAATAAAACACTTTCATTTTGTCAATAACATTTATGTACTTCTTTTTATTTTTTTCTACTACATATACGTAAATGTTACAATATGTATATAAGATGTACTTAACCCTTGCAATTCTTATCAACTACATTTATAATTAAGTAGGTAATTTTTAAAAGGAGATTAGTAAAGGTAAATCATATATGAGTAAATACAAACAGGTCTATAATGATCTCAAGGAAAAAATAGATACTCGTTTTTATAAGCGTAATACAGAATTGCCAAGTGAAAATGAGTTAGTAAAAGAATACGGTTATTCAAAAGATACTATTAGAAAAGCTTTGTCTTTATTAGAAATTAATGGTTATATCCAAAAGATTAAAGGTAAAAACTCTTTAATTCTTGGACACGGAAGAATAAAAAATAACTATTTAGGAAATATTAAAACTTCTTCTGAATTAAACATCGACGGTAAATACGAAATTAAAACTACACTTGAATCTCTATATATTGTTCAAGGCGAAAAGAAAATAATGGATATTTTTGATGCAGATGAGAATAATGATTTTTATAGAGTTAGCCGTAGTAGAACGATAAACGGAGAAAAATTAGAGTATGAAGTATCTTACTTCGATAGAAATCTTGTTCCATTTATTAATAAAGAAATCGCAGAATCATCTATTTATAAATACTTAGAAAAAGAATTAGGTTTAAATATCACCCACTCTCGTCGAGAGATATCTTTTAGACACGCTACTGACGAAGAAAGACAACATATGGATCTTGGTGAATATGATATGGTCGCAGTCGTCGAAAGTATTACTTATTTATCAAATGGAAACATACTACAATATGGAATACTTAGCTACAGACCCGACAAATTCACATTTGTAACAATGGCAAAAAGATAAACACGACTCATAAATTACGATTTTATAACAATCAAATTTATAGAGTCGTTTTTTTTATTTGCTGTTAATTTTACTTTTCAAATATTTTTAGTATGATGGCAGACGGTTTCATCTAACTTTAATTGTCGTTTAGACAATTAAAGTGGATATTACACCTTGAAATTAGGCCTGTAGTCCTAATTTCACCGATGGAACTTTGTTAAGTTCCATTTTCACCATTACAAAATATTTGAGTAAAATTAATAATAATAATTAAGATTTAATCATTATATTCTATATTTTTCTTACTGTTTTGTAGTAGCTGAAGTAAAACACACTTGTGTTTTACTGCGAGAAAATAAGACTACAGGCTTATTTTCTAACCGGAATATCCTTTTGAGATAACAAAAGATATGGAGGTGTCGCAAGCTACACTTAAAACAGGAAAAAGAAAAATATAAGAATTTACTTGCAGTTTCCATTTGAATATAAAAAACTGATAAAGGAAAGTCATTCCTCTATCAGTTTTTAATTTATTTAAGATTATTTTAATCTTTCTTCTAATTCTGCTTTTAATTCTTCAAATCCTGGTTTTCCAAGAAGTGCAAACATATTTTTCTTATATGCTTCTACTCCTGGTTGGTCGAATGGGTTTAATCCTTGCATATATCCAGAAATACCTACAGCTTTTTCGAAGAAGTATACTAAGTATCCGAATGTGAACTCGCTCATATCAGGAAGTTCTACTACAAAGTTAGGTACTCCACCATCAGTGTGAGCAAGAAGAGTTCCTTCAAATGCTTTAGTATTTACGAAATCCATAGTTTTCCCTGCTAAGTAGTTTAATCCATCAAGATTGTTATCAGCTTCTTTAAGCTCGATATCTTTATTTGGAGATTTAACTTTTAAGATAGTTTCAAGTAAAACACGACGTCCTTCTTGAACATATTGTCCCATAGAGTGAAGATCTGTTGAGAAGCAAACACTTGAAGGGTATAAAGCTTTTCCATCTTTACCTTCAGATTCACCATAAAGTTGTTTCCACCACTCATTGAAGTAAACCATTGATGGTTCATAAGATACAAGAATCTCAATTAATTTACCTTTTTGTTGTAAGATATTACGCATTACAGCATATTGGTAAGCAATATTTTTACTTAGATCTGGTGTTGATAGTTCATCTTGAGCTAATTTAGCACCAGCCATCATTTTATCAATATCAACTCCACTTACAGCAATTGGAAGTAATCCTACAGCAGTAAGAACTGTGAAACGTCCACCTACATCATCAGGTACTACAAATGTTTCATATCCTTCATCATCAGCTAATGATTTTAATGCTCCACGAGCTCTATCAGTAGTAGCAAAGATTCTTTCTTTTGCTCCTTCTTTACCATATTTTTCTTCAAGTAATTCTTTGAAAATACGGAATGCAATAGCAGGCTCTGTAGTTGTTCCTGATTTAGAGATTACATTTACAGAGAAGTCTTTTCCTGTAGTTTTTAAGTAATTTACTAATTCTTGAGTATAAGTTGATGAAATTGTGTGACCAACGAAGAAGATTTTTGGAGTTTTTCTTCCTTCTTCATAGAAGTTATAGAAGCTATCATTTAGCATTTCAATCGCTGCACGAGCTCCAAGGTACGATCCTCCAATACCGATAACAACTAGTACATCAGAATTGCTTTGGATTTTTTTACTAGCTTCTTTAATTCTAGCAAACTCTTCTTTATCATAGTTAGTTGGTAATTCTAACCATCCTAGGAAATCATTTCCTATTCCAGTTTTATTGTGTAATTGATCATGTGCAACTTTCACATAACCTTCCATATTTTTTACTTCTTGTTCGTTAAAGAAGTTTAGTGCTTTCGAATAATCAAAATTTAAGTGCATTTTTGTTCTCCTTTTTTTATTTTCACCTTTTATTATAAATCATTGTTGGCTTGTCGTCTATAATATAATCGTAAATTAATTCAGAAACTTTTTCTGCATTATGTCTAATCGTGTTATTATCAACGATTCCGACGTCATTATTTTTTATCAATTTAATTCCAAGTTCTTCTATTTTCTCATGATCGATTTTGACCGGTTCTTGTTTTTCTTTGTGATATTTCGATAAAATACTATCATCAAACTCACGAGAATTAGCAATAACCAAATCAAAAATATTCTCTCCTACATGCTTATTGATA
The DNA here is from genome assembly GCF_963537375.1 of uncultured Gemella sp. GTDB lineage: Bacteria > Bacillota > Bacilli > Staphylococcales > Gemellaceae > Gemella. Next base: position 17,653 of record NZ_CAUTDQ010000003.1, on the reverse strand, counting down.
GCTGTAATGTGTTCAGAAACTGTATAATTATCCGTCTCTCCATGTTGGGTCATAACATTACAAACATATATTTTCTTAGCTTTACTTTCTCTGATTTTATCAGAAACCTGAGAAATTACTAAATTGGGAATAATCGAAGTATACAAACTACCTGGCCCCATTATAATATAATCCGCTTCTTCGATAGCTCTTAATACATCTTCATTAGGTTTTACTCTAGAAGGTGTAATATACACATGATCTATTTCTCCACCAGCTTCAGTAATTGAAGATTCTCCTCTTATAATTTCACCTGTAGAAAGTACAGCATTTAAAGTCGCTATATCGTTGGTTGTCGGTAATACCGTTCCACGAACATTTAAAATTCTACTCATAACTTTTACTGCAGTTGAAAAATCCCCATGGATATCTGTCATTGCAGCAATCATTAAATTACCTACCGGATGACCTTTAACTTCACCACTATCAAAGCGATATTGGAACATTTTTTCTAGATACGGCTCTACATCAGATAATGCAGCAATAACATTTCTAATATCTCCTGGTGATGGAATATTCATATCACTTCTTATCTTTCCTGAACTACCACCATCGTCAGCTACCGTTACCACAGCTGTTATATCAAGAGGATATTTTTTCAACCCTCTTAAAAGAACAGATAACCCTGTTCCTCCACCTATAGTAACTACTCTAATTTTAGTTCTCATTCTTCTACCTACCCTTATTAATGTCGCGATGCTCTAGATAAACTCTATAACCAAGTTTTGAGATATCCTCATGCAATTTTCTCGCTATACTCACTGAACGATGTTTACCACCAGTGCATCCAACAGCAATTGCGACCTTGTCCCTTCCTTCATATTGATACTTATCTATCATATAAGTCATTAATTCTAGATATTTATCGTAAAACTCTTTAGTGACTTCATCATCAAAAACATAATCAAATACTTCACTATCTTGCCCTGTTTTTTCTCTAAGTTCATTTAGATAAAATGGATTTCTTAAAAATCGTACATCTACAATGTTATCCGCATCTATAGGTATACCATATTTATATCCAAAACTAGAAATTGTAATATGATAACTATCTTTTTTCTCAATACCAAAATCTTCTAAAATTTTCTTTTTAAGATCTTTAACCGTTGTATTTGTAGTATCGTAAATATAATTCGCTATACCTTTAATAGCATCCATATCTCTTCTTTCTTGAGTAATCCCCTCAAGAAGACTAAATTCACTAGATAAAGGATGATTTTTTCTGGTTTCTTTATATCTATTTACTAATACTTGGTCTTCACTATCTAAAAATATTATACGAACATCAAAATATTCATTTTGTTGTATTTTTCTTAATACTTCTTTTAAATCAACAAACAAAAGCTTGCTTCTAATATCTATGCTTATAGCTGTTTTATCTATTTCTTTTTCTTCAATAATTCTTAGAAAATCTTCTACAACAAGTCCCGGTAAATTATCTGTACAAAAATACCCCTGATTTTCAAAGACCTCTAACGCTGTATTTTTTCCTGCTCCACTTATTCCTGTAATTATGACTAATTTTTTCTTCATAGCTTCACATCCGTCTTTATAATAATATAAGTTTTATGGAATGATTTTTTTCAGTTTAACAAAGAATAAATAAACTGCTCCATTTCTATATTGTACACCATTTCTAAATATTTGTGTAGTATTTTAAAATTATAAAAAATAAACCTACCGTACAGATTTCCCGTACAGTAGATTTATTACTAATTATCTATTACCTCTACTAGCGTTGTTATTGTTATTGGTTCCTGAATTCCTTACACCTGGTTGTGCTCCATTAGAGTTACCTCCTCGTGATTGGGAATTACCGTTGTTGCCATTTTGTTGGCCATTTTGATTTGATAAATTACCATTATTATCTTCAGAGTTACTTCCATTACGATTATTATCATCGTTACCGTTATTATCGTTATTATTGTTATTGTTATTTCTATTTTTTTCTTTTTCTTCTTGGTTACGTTTATTTTGTTCTTCAATTTCTCGACGTTCACTATCAGAAATAACTTTAACTCCACCATTTATAGATCCAACGTTTTCTGGTACTTTAAATCCTTTAGGTGGGTGAATACGCACTATGTTTTGCATATTAATTCGATATAACGCTTGAGTTTTTTGAGTATCGTCTTGAGACAGATACTTCGTTGGCCCGTCAATAGCATCAAATCCTTGCCATACAGCCATCGTGTAATTACTCGTGTAACCAATTGTCCAAGAATCTTTAGCTGAGTCATTTATGTCAAATCCAAATTTTTGTGCTTCACCTTCACCAAATGTAGTTGTCCCTGTTTTCACCGCCATATCTGCTCCACTTATACGAGCGTTAGATGCAGTACCATTTACTACATTTCTTAACATTGAGGTCATAATATAGGCAGTTGATTCTTTGATAACACGTTTCCTATCATCTTTACTGAAACTCTTCACTTCAGAACCTTCACTATCATAAACCTTCTTAATAGCTTTCGGTGTTGCATAATATCCTCCGTTACTAAATGGTACATATGCTCCTGCCATTTGCAATGGTGAGAACCCATCTCCACTACCTCCAATTGGAGTAGTAATAGAATCATCTGTAAGTTCCATACCAACATTTGCAGCATATTGTTTTACCCTATTAAATCCAACTTCTTGGTATGTTTTAATGGCTGGAATATTATATGACCAAACTAAGGCATTATTTATAGTAATATTACCATGGAATTGTCTATCCCAGTTTTGAATTTGTGACCCTTGAAGTTTAGAGTCATTAACCGTATGATCAGATCCCCAATTTAGATACTCTACAGCAGGTCCGTAAGCTAGTATTGGTTTAATTGATGAACCAGGTTGTAATTTAGCTTGTGTTGCAATATTAAATCCATGGAATGTTTGTTTTTTACCTCCATAAAGAGCAGCTATTCCACTATTTTCGTTATTCAGTACAACCATAGCAACATTACTTGCTTGTTTTATTCCTGCATAGTTAGCATTTACACTTTCTGTTAAAGTATCTTGAATTTTTGAATCAAAGTTAGTATAAATTTTAAGACCTAAGTTTAATACATCACCTTCATAATCTTTAAATTCTTTACTATTTTTTAATTCATTTACAATTTGATTCATATATGAAGTATATTTCGAATCAAATTCACTTGATAATAGTACACGTTCACTTTCATCACGCTCTATTAATCCGTCTAATACATTAGTTTTTTGAGCTGCTGTTGATTCGGCTTCTGAGATTTTCCCATGATATTGCATTAAATATAGTACAGTATCACGACGAGCCTTAGCCGCTTCAGGATTATCATATGGATTATATGTATTAGGGTGTTGAGGTAAACCTGCTAAAAGTGCCATCTGTGGAAGTGTTAATTGATTTAACTCTTTTCCAAAGTAGTACTTAGAAGCTGTTTTTAATCCATATACTCCATCTGAATAATAAATTCTATTCACATACATTGTGAAAATAGATTCTTTATCATAGTTTTGTTCAAGTTTATATGCAAGATATGCTTCTTGAACTTTACGCTTCATACTCTTATTATCATCTAAAAATGTTCTCTTAATTAACTGTTGGGAAATTGTTGACGCACCTTGAGATCCAAAACCACTCGTAAGGTTTGAAAATACCGCTCCTACTAAACGTCTGAAGTCAACTGCTCCATGTTCGAAGAATCTATTATCTTCTGTAGCTAAAATTGCATCTTGCATTTTTGTTGGGATGTCTGATGTATTTAAATTTTCACCAATTTGGTTCCCTAATTTTGCTACCTCATTATTATTAACATCATAAACGATTGTTCTTGAGTTATTGTCTAATATCTTAGAGTCAAATGCAGGTGCTTGATAAATCCAAAATACACATAGTAGGAATAGTGATATAATAGCAACACTTGCTGCATATAACCCATATCTCAATATTTTCATCCATAAAGTTTTATTGGATTTTTTAGAATTTGGATTACTAATTCTATTTGGACCTAATGGGCGTCTTGACCCTCCTGGTCTTCCAGTTCCTGCTGATTGTTGAGCATTTCTTGGTCTTACAGGTGGAACTCCTTGTCTTTGATTAACATTACCTGCTCTTTGTTGTTGATTAGAAGATCCTGAGTTTTGTGCATTTCTTCTCATTATTTCTTCATTTGTTAATGGTCTTCTTTGTTGTCCATTATTCATCGGATTATTATTTCCTCTAGATATATATCCACCTGGCATAACACTCTTTCTTTCCTGAGAGTGTCTATCTCTTCTCGATAACCGACTATTATTATTTTCTGCCATAGTATATCCTCTCTTTTTCAATATTTAAACTTTCATTTAACTTTCATTTTGATTTGAACCCTTTTTTCGATATAAAATGGTACAATATACTACACTAATTTTAATGTATAATGAAAAAAAAATCAATTTACTTTGTATAATATTAACTATTATTTAATAATTTTGTAACATTTACAAAGATTCTTCTAATTATAATTTAGTTAATTAATACTTAATTTAAATTTTTTACTAATTAATATTACTAAATATAATTCAAAAAAGGGTAATTCATTGAGAATCACCCTTATATTCTGCTAATATAATCATTAATTATTATAGAAAAGTCTTAATATTTAAAATTACTAAATAACTCTATTTCTTCTTTAACATTTTACTTAGTTAACGCTACTTCTATATTACTAATAGCTGCTTTAGCTGCTGCAATTCTCGCAATAATAACTCGATATGGTGAACAAGAAACATAACCTAGACCAATTTTTGAACAAAGTAGAATTGATTTTTCATCTCCTCCATGTTCACCACAAATTCCTAGTTTAATATTAGGTTTTACAGCTTTTGCTTTATTAACAGCAATTTTCATTAATTCTAGCACTCCACTCTCATCTAAATGAACAAATGGATCTGACTCTAAGATATTTTTTTTCTTATAAATGTCGATAAATTTCTCAGCGTCATCTCTTGAATAACCAAATGTCAATTGGGTTAAGTCATTTGTTCCAAAACTGAAGAAATCTGCATGTTCTGCAATCTTATCAGCTACCACACAAGCTCGTGGTATTTCAATCATAGTTCCAACTTTATAATTAAAGTCGGCATTATATAACTGTATTTCTTTTTCAACTAATTCAACTATTTGCTCACGTAAAACTGCAAGTTCTTTTTCTAAACCTACTAACGGAATCATAATTTCTACATTAACTTCAATTCCTTCTTTACGTGCTCTAATCGCTGCTGAACTAATCGCTTTAGCTTGCATTAAATATATTTCTGGATAAGTTATTCCTAGACGACAACCACGGTGCCCCATCATTGGATTAAACTCAGCAATACTAGCAATTTTAGCTTCTAATTGACTAACACTTACCCCTATTTCCTCGGCAATAACTTTTACAGTTTTTTCATCTTTCGGTAAAAATTCATGAAGTGGTGGATCTAATAATCTTATGTTAACAGATTTACCTTTTGCTTCTTTAAAAATTTTATAGAAATCATCACTTTGAATTGGTTGTAATCTATCTAAGAATCTTATTCTTTCATTTGTATCTGAAGCTAGTATCATTTTTCTAACTAAGCTAATTCTATCTTCTTCAAAGAACATATGCTCTGTTCTACATAATCCAATTCCTTCAGCCCCGAACTCGAAAGCAACTTTTGCATCAACTTCATTATCAGCATTTGCTAATACTTTTAGACTTCTAATTTCATCTGCCCATCCTAAAAGTTTATTGAATCTGTCACTGAATCTAGCATCTATTTTATCAACTTCTCCTAGATAAACCTTACCACTACTTCCATCAACAGAGATTACATCTCCTTCTTTTAGCGTAATACCAGCAATTTTTAATGTTTTTTCATCATAATTAATAATCATGTTTTGGCAACCACATACACAGCATTTACCCATTCCACGCGCTACTACCGCAGCATGTGATGTCATTCCTCCGCGTAGAGTTACAATGGCTTCTGAGCTAACCATACCTTCAATATCTTCAGGTGATGTTTCTTCTCTTACTAATACAACAGGTTTTGTTTTCGCCGCTTCAACCGCTTCATGAGCAGTAAAATAAATTGCTCCCACAGCCGCACCTGGTGAAGCCGCTAATCCTTGAGTTAATTGTTGCGCTTGTTTCAATGATTTATCTTCAAATGTAGAGTGAAGAAGTTTGTTAATTTCTTCTGTACCTACTCTTAGAATAGCCTCTTCCTTACTAATAACCCCTTCTTCTACTAATGAAACTGCAACTTCAACAACAGCATTTGGTGTTCTCTTAGCATTTCTTGTTTGAAGAATATATAACTTACCATCTTCAATAGTAAACTCAATATCTTGCATATCTTTGTAGTGTCCTTCTAACTTCTTAGAAATCTCCACAAACTCTTTATATAAATGTGGCATATCTTCAGCAAGCACACTAATGTTTTTCGGTGTTCTAATTCCTGCAACTACATCTTCTCCTTGTGCATTAATTAGATATTCTCCGAATAATTCATCTTCACCAGTTACAGGATTTCTACTGAACGATACCCCAGTACCACAATTATCTCCCATATTCCCGAAGACCATGGCTTGAATATTTACAGCAGTTCCTAATTTATCACTAATATTATGAAGTCTTCTATATACTTTAGCACGATTATTATTCCAAGATTTAAATACCGCTTCAATAGCTAGCATAAGTTGTTCTTTCACACTCATCGGGAATTCACGACCTACTTCTTTTTTGTAGATTTCTTTGAACTCCTCAACAACTTTAAATAAATCTTTTTCATTCATATCGCTATCTTGTTCATAGCCATTTTCATTTTTCACTCGTGTTAAAACTTCTTCAAATTTATATTTCTCTACATCCATTACTACATCAGAGAACATTTGAATAAATCTTCTATAACTATCATAAGCAAAACGATAATTATTATTTTTCTTAGCTAAGGCAATAGTTGTTTCATCATTCAATCCTAGATTTAAAATTGTATCCATCATACCTGGCATTGAGAATACAGCACCACTTCGTACAGATACTAATAATGGATTTTCTATACTTCCCAACTCTTTACCAATAGTTTTTTCTAATGTTTCTAATTGTTCATTAATTTGTTTTAAAATCTCAGGTTTAATTCTTTCTCCATTTTCATAATAACTATTACAGCTTTCTGTAGTAATAGTAAAACCAGGAGGTACATTAATCCCTAATCCCTTCATTTCTGCAAGATTCGCACCTTTACCTCCAAGTAAAGATCGCATATCTTTATTCCCTTCACTGAAATTATAAACATATTTTTTTGTCATTTTAAAATTCCCCCATCACATTTTGTTACAGTATATAATTATTTCTTAAATGTTAAACTTCTAAGCCGCGTTCTCTCATTATCCCAATTATTAATTCTGCAGTTTCCTCAATAGCCTTATTTTGAACATCTATTATCGGACAACCAATTTTCCCCATAATTTCTAACGCGTACTCTAATTCTTCAAATATTTGGATTTCATCTGTGTAATCAGTATTTCCATCCACTCCTAAAGTTTTTAGTCTTTCTTCCCTCAACTTATTAAGTTGTTCTACTGAATTTGTTAAACCAATAATCTTTCTTTTTACTTCATATAATTGCTCTGGTAGTATTAAATCTTGAACAATAGGAACATTCATAACTTTAATGTTTCTATTTGCCAGATATAAGCTTAATGGTGTTTTAGACGTTCTTGATACCCCCAAAATAACAATATCCGCCTCTTTAAGACCATTGATATCCTTTCCATCATCATACTTCACAGCAAATTCCAATGCATCAACCCTTTTGAAGTACTCAGTTCCCATTTTCCTGTTTAAACCTGGATTCCCCTCAGATTTTATTCCAAGTTTATCTTCAAAAGTATTTAGCATTTCACTTAACAGATCTATAACTTTTATATTTTTTTCTAACCCTTTTTTCTTCACGTATTCGGCTAAGGCACTATCCACCAATGTTTGAACTATTACATCCCCATCATCTACATTCGACATAATACAATCTATTTTTTCTATCGTACAAACATTTGAATTCTTCAATACCTTAAAATCAGCTTTTCCATAAGAGAACTGCACTAAAGCTGCATCTACAACATCCTTCGCAGTATTCCCTATTGAATCTGAAATTATATGTACAGTTAACATATTATCCCTCCAGTATCTCTAATAATAATTTAATTAATGTAGTTTTTGAAATTTTTCCGACGATCACCTTGCCACCATCCTCATCTCTTACGACAGGTAAGCAGTCAATTTCATGTAAAATTAACTTCCTTAAGGCATCGCTAACTAATTCATCTTCATATATGTATATTACATTCGGTACACGTGTCATCGCTAGTACTATTGGAAGATTTTGACCGTCAGCATTCCTTGATAATTTCAACATATCTTTTCTAGATGTTACACCTGCAAGGTGATTATTTTCATCGACAATAAAGATTGTTCCTACATCATATATAAACAATTTAGATAATACATCTGAGAAATTCGCTGTACTTGTAGCCGTTATTGCTATCCCCATAACATCTTTAACTAATTTATTTTTTATTTCTTCACGTTGTTCTCCTGGTGAAAAGTTATAATTGTAATAGTACCCCACATTAGGTTTTGCTTCTAAAATTTCCAACATCCCTAATACTGCCAAATCATTTCTTAAAGTAGATTTCCCTATAGATAGCTTCTCGGCTATCTCATCACTTGTAATTGGCTCGAAATTCTTTACTATTTCAATTATAGCTTTATGTCTCTCAGTAAGTTTCATTGTTCCTCCTTCTTGTATTATATTTTTTATTATACAATATATTACACACTAATTCAATAGTTATATCGTATTAATGTGTAATAATAAATTCTATTATGTATAATTATTTCATTTTAAATGATATTTTTCCTACATTCCTATCCTACTTTATTACCAATATATTAAAATAGAGTTACTCATTGTCTATTTTATTTAAATTTAAATGTTTATATGATATAATTAATCTAATAATATATCGAGGTGAAAATTGTATGTCAAAATTATCAAAATTATTTGCAATCGGTACAGGTATAGCCGTTGCTAACTATTACTCAAAAAATCCAAACAAGGTTGAAGAACACGCTGAGTATGTTAAGAGAAAATCTAAAGATTATTACGGATACACACGTTGTATGATTCGCTACACTAAGAAAAATGGTGTTGAAGAAGCGGCAATCTACCTATATAACGACCTAGTAAAAAATCTTAAAAAAGCTAAAAACGCTTTAGAAAACAAATACAATAATGCTGTTGATTACGGAAAAGAATTATCTAGTAATGTAACAGACATTAAAGAACACGTATCTAGCGTAAAAGAATATACTTCAGAAGTTAAAGAAAACTTAGGTGACGCAAAAAAAATCGTTGAAGAATTAAAACCTTCAGTAGAAGCTTACAAAGAAAAAGCTCTTTCTTCTTTCGAAAAAATTAAAGATCAAGTATCAAATATTAAAAAAGACGTTAATGAAGCAAATGTTCAAGAAAAAGTTGAAGATTTCACTAACAAATCAACTGAAACACTAGATTCAGTTAAAGAACGCGTTGAAACTGAAGTTCTAAAAAATACTCCTGAACAAAAAGAAGAAAAATAATATAACGAGGATTTAAGATGAATCTATTATCCCTAAGTACTCTTCCTAATACAGGAGAAGCAGTTAAAAATTATGGTGCATACATTGGTATAATCATTATAATTGCAGTAATTTTCTTACTAATCTGGAGAAAAAAGAATAATAAAGATGATTAATAAACTCTAAGCTAGGTAAAACTAGCTAGAGTTTTTTTATTATAATTAATCTACATCTATTTACTACATAATGAATAAGAGAGTGACTCGATAAAATCTATACAATTTTCGAATCACTCTCTATTTTATTTTATACTATTTTAAATTATCTAATGCAGCTATTCTTTCTTTGACACTATCATATTGTTCTTGATATGTTGCTTGTTTTTCTTTTTCTTTAGCTACAACCGCTTCTGGAGCAGAACCTACAAATTTTTCATTAGAAAGTTTTTTGTTTACTCGATCTAATTCTTGTTGTAATTTTTCTAATTCTTTACCTAGGCGTTCTTTTTCTTTGTCTACATCGATTAAATCACTTAATGAAACATAGATTTCAGCACCTGGTAAGATACGACTAATATCAGTTTCACTTGCTTCTACTTCGCGTTCGATAATAAGTTCGCTAGGACGAGCAAATTTTTCTAAGTACGCACTACCACTTAATAGTACTTCTTTTACGCTATCTTGTGAGTATTTAATTTTAATAGGAATCTCACGAGACATTGGCGCATTCACTTCACTACGGATATTACGTACTGCAGTAATTACATCTTGGATGAATTGCATATCTTCAGTTTCTTTTTCGAACACTAGACTTTCTTCAACTTTAGCAAATTCACTAGTCACAATACTATCTCCTGTGTGAGGAATGTGTTGCCAGATTTCTTCAGTTACAAACGGCATAAACGGATGTAACATTTTTAGAGAAGCATCAAGTACATATACTAAAATAGATTTAGTTGTTTTCTTCGCAGTTTCATCTTCACCATTTAATGAAATCTTAGCAATTTCAATATACCATGAACAGAATTCTTCCCATACAAAGTTGTATAAAATACGGCTTGCTTCACCAAACTCATATTTTTCGAATAATCTTTCGAAATCTTCAATAGTTTTAGCAAGTTTTGTTAAGATATATTTATCAGCTAATGTTTTTTCTCCAGTTAAATCAATATCACTATATTCGAAACCTTCAAGGTTCATGATTACGAAACGAGAAGCGTTCCAAATTTTATTGATATAGTTCCAACTTGCTTCGATTTTCTCAGTTGAATAACGTAAGTCTTGACCTGGTGTTGAGTTAGTAGCTAAGAAGTAACGTAAGCTATCAGCTCCATATTGTTCGATTACTTCCATTGGATCTACACCATTACCAAGTGATTTACTCATCTTGCGACCTTGTTCATCACGTACTAAACCGTGGATTAAACAATCTTCAAATGGACGAGTACCTGTAAATTCTAATCCTTGGAATACCATACGAGCAACCCAGAAGAAGATGATGTCATATCCAGTTACTAGACAGCTATTTGGATAGTAACGTTTGAAATCTTCACTTTCTAAATCTGGCCATCCTAATGTAGAGAATGGGAATAATGCTGAAGAGTACCAAGTGTCAAGAACGTCTTCATCTTGAACATAGTTTTCAATATCTTTTGGTGGATTTACATCAACATAAACTTCACCAGTTTCTTTGTGATACCATGCTGGAATACGGTGTCCCCACCATAATTGACGAGAAATACACCAGTCCTGGATATTTTCCATCCAAGTATTTAATGTATTTTCAAAACGTGGTGGATAGAAGTTAACTTTTCTATCTTCATCTTTTTGATTTTCTAAAACTTTATCAGCAAGAGGTTTCATATCAACGAACCATTGTTTAGAAAGGTATGGTTCAACAACAGCACCACTACGCTCAGAGTGTCCTACTGAGTGAAGGTGTTTTTCAATCTTGAAGCATACTCCACTTTCTTGTAAATCAGCGATAAGAGCTTTACGACATTCGAAACGATCCATACCATTATACTTATCAGCGTGTTCATTCATAACAGCACCTTCATCCATAACGATGATGCGTTCTAAGTTATGACGTTCACCTACTTCAAAGTCATTTGGATCGTGTGCAGGAGTTATTTTAACTACTCCACTTCCGAAATCTTTTTCTACATATTCATCTGCAATAACAGGAATTTCTTTGTTTGTTACTGGTAAAAGAACTGTTTTACCAATATATTTTTGATATCTTTCATCTTCAGGGTGAACAGCAACCGCAGTATCTCCGAATAGAGTTTCAGGACGAGTAGTTGCTACTTCTAGATAATCCCCACTTCCATCAGCTAAGAAATATTTAAGGTGATAGAATGCACCTTCTACGTCTTTGTGAATTACTTCGATGTTAGATAATGCAGTTCTTTGAACTGGGTCCCAGTTGATAATTTTCTCACCGCGGTAGATTGTACCATTATTGTAGTGATCTACGAAAATTTTTGTTACAGCTTTGTTTAATCCTTCATCTAATGTAAATCTTTCTCTTGAGTAATCTAAACCTAATCCAAGTTTAGCCCATTGTGCACGAATATATCCAGCATATTCTTCTTTCCATTCCCATGCACGCTCTAAGAATTTTTCACGACCTAAGTCATAACGACTTAATCCTTCTTCACGCATTTTAGCTTCTACTTTAGCTTGTGTAGATATACCAGCGTGGTCCATTCCTGGAAGATAAAGTACATCAAATCCTTTAAGACGTTTGTAACGTGTTAACATATCTTGTAAAGTTGTATCCCAAGCATGCCCAATGTGTAATTTACCAGTTACGTTTGGTGGTGGAATTACGATTGTATATGGATTCTTTTTACTTTTATTATCAGCTTTAAAAACTTCTTTTTCCAACCACCAGTTGTAGCGATTATTTTCTACTTCGGTCGGATTATATTTTGTAGACATTTCAGTCATGACTGTTCCTCCTAAATTTTTATTTTATTATTAATTATTTCTACTTTTACTAATTTTATATTGGTGATATTTTTTTCTAGGTAAAAAAAAATAACCTCCATCCTTACATAAGGACGAAAGTTTCCGTGGTACCACCTTTATTCTAATTATAACATTAGCACTTAATAAGATTAACGCTCTAACCACGTTTAAAGCTACTTACTTTCACTCTAAATGCTCACCGGCTACTTCAAAGTCCTGCCTAGGAGAAATCTCTCAACCACTGATTTCTTTTCTGTATCCTACGGTACGCAAGAACTTTTACTTATCGGCTCATCGCATATATTTTATAATTAAAATATGTTTAATATAATAACATACTTTTTTTTATAATGCAAGTGAAATGAAAACTTTGTTAATACATATTAATTTATATCTCCCTTACCTATAATAAATTTGATATTTTAAAAAAATAATAGTACATTATCTTTAGATTAGAGGAGGTGCTAATATGCCAAACATTAAATCAAATAAAGAATTATGTAATAATTACAATGAAATCTCTTCGTTTTGTCATGAAACAGGTGAACCTATCTTTATCACCAAAAATGGTCGTGGAGATCTTGCCGTTATGAGTATTGATTTATTCAATAAATTCATGGGAAGATACGAACTATATCAACTTCTTGAGCAAAGTGAATCTGATTTTACAAACGGTCGTACCCTTACTTTTGATGATTCTATTAAAACCTTAAGAGAGGAACTAAAAAAAGTACTTCAATGACAAGAAATTTAATTCCATCATTGAAGTATTTTTTTAAATATTAATCTTCTTTTTTATTTTTCCATGCAGTTGCATTATCTAACTTAATTGGTAAGTTATCTAGGTAAAACTCTGGATCTTTTCCTTGTTTATGTTGTTTCACATAGTCTTTTAATACTACATAAACTACACCAGAAAGTCCGATAATCGCGATTAAGTTAAGTAAACTCATAATCCCCATCGATACGTCAGCGATTCCCCAAACTAGGTTTAAGTCCATTACACTTCCCACATACACGAAGATACATACGATAACACGATAAACATTTACAGCCCATTTTTTAGGAAGTAAGTATTGAATGTTTGTTTCTCCGTAGTAGTAGTTACCAATTACAGAACTATATCCGAATAAGAAGATTGCAACGATTAAGAAAATTGTTCCGATGCTTCCTACTTGTGAAGTTAAAGCAGCTTGTGTAAGTTGGATACCTTGTAACTTACCAGCTCCGTATTCAACACCAGGATATAGTAAAATTAAGAATGCTGTTGCTGTACATACTAAACATGTGTCGAAGTAAACTCCTAGAGTTTGGATAAATCCTTGTTTAGCTGGGTGTGTACTATCAGCTGTAGCGGCTGCGTTAGGAGTAGACCCTAAACCTGCTTCGTTAGTGAACATACCACGTTTAATTCCTAAAAGAATTGATGTTCCCATACCAATTACTCCACCACCTACTTGTTCAAGACCGAATGCTGATTTCACGATTTGAGCAAGAACACCAGGTAATTTGTCGATGTTAATAACCATTATAACTAATACGATAAATAGGTACGCTACTGCCATTACTGGTACTAACCATTGAGTAATTTTAACAACTTTTGTTACTCCACCAAAAATTACGAAAATAGTAAGAATTAATAAAGCAATCCCCGCAACATTTGAATTAATGTCATATACTTGTAAAGCTTGAGCAATAGTGTTAGTTTGAACAGAGTTAAATGCTACACCATATGTTATAGAAATAACAATCGCGAAAAGCACACCCATCCATTTTTGACCAAGACCTTTTTCCATATAGTAAGCAGGTCCTCCACGATAAACACCTTTTCTATCACGAACTTTATATACTTGGGCTAATGTTGATTCAGCAAAAGATGAAGCTCCACCAAAAAGAGCCATTACCCACATCCAGAATACTGAACCAGGTCCACCCATTGCAATCGCAATAGCTACCCCTGCAATTGTTCCAGTACCTACTCTTGACGCAGCTGAGATTGTGAACGCTTGAAAAGCAGAAACACCTTTTTGTTCTCCGTCCTCACCTACTTTAGGTTTTTCTGTAATAAGTCTGAACATTTCTTTAATGTAAGTAAATTGAACAAACTTAGTACTAAATGTAAAATAAATACCAGTTACCATTACCAACCCTATTAGGAAATAAGTCCATATAAAGTCATTAATGTTAGTCAATAATTCTAAAAATCTATCCATTAAGAGTCAACTCCTCGTTTTATTTGTTTTATTACGCTACCTATTATACTTTAAAAAACACTACAATTATAAATATACGTTAGAAAATCTAACATAAGACTATCTTAAATCAACTTTACTTTCAATATTTACTAAAAAACTATAGAAAATACTTAAAATCTTACATGAAAAATCCAGGAGCTTTAAACATTACATTCAAATCACCTGGAATTTTTCTCATTAGACATATTCAATTCTATTTATTTCTTCATTGTTGCTCGGTTGATAATCGCTGAAGCCATTATTCATGTTAGGAACAACTAATCTTCTACCTCTCGCTTTTAATATAGATTTTATTTCATAACTACTTAGCATGTTATAATCTAATTTTTCCTGAAGTACATATTCTCCACTTCTAATTCTAGCTCTAATGTCTGTTGCAGCAGCAAAATAAACAACCATAAAGACAATAGAGAATATAAGTTGCACTATTGAAAAAGTACTACTTAATGTGCTATTACTAGCTCCTTGAAATATAACACCACTAAAAGAAGATAAAATTGTCAGTGCTGCTTGGATTTACTATGCTACTCGTCTACCTTTTGTATCAAAGATTGGTAAGTACATTATAAATAACATAATAAAGTTAAATATATATGCAATTAATCCCGCGACTACTAATAATCCAAGTCCAGTAAATAATATGCCGGCATACTGTTCTGAAAAAACTTCAGTGGTATATCGCAACTCCACTAGTACCAACAGTAAAGCTCCTATTACAACTGAAGGAAGTGTGAATGTTAATAGATAAGCAACTCCCCAATTCCTCTTCCAAACACGCCCTTTATACTCTTTATAAATCCTATAAGTATTATAATATGGTATAAATGCAAGCCCTGATTTAACCCCAAGTATATCAAACATAATTTTTGAAAAAATAGCTGTAATAATATAACCGACTAAAACAAATATAAATAATACTATTCCAACAATAGCTAATACTTGACCTATCACATAATTATCTAAATTAAACATAAAAATCCCTCCTTTATTTCTTTCACCTTTATTATACTAAAAATCTTTATAAATTAATAGCAAAAAAAGAATGAAATTGTCTGAAAATACAACCTCATCCTTTACAATTATTTATGATAACTTGCTCCTGTTATTATACGGTAAGCTCTATACACTTGTTCAAGTAAAACAACACGCATCATTTGATGTGGAAACGTCATTCTACTAAACGATAATGCAAAATCACTACGTTTTTTCACACTATCAGTAAGACCGTAACTCCCACCAATTACCAATGCAACATCACTCTTACCTGTAAGCATTAAATTATCAATTTTTGATGCAAATTCTTCACTTGATAAATTCTTACCTAAAATTTCCAAAGTAATAACATATTGATTATCTTTAATTTTTGAAAGTATGTTATTCCCTTCTTTTTCCATCGCAAGAGCTATTTCTGAATCATTTTCTACCTTTACTTTTTCATCTGAAATTTCTATAGTATTTAACTTAATATATGCTCCAAGACGTTTTTCATATTCTTTTATAGCATCTCTATAAAATTTCTCCTTAACTTTACCTACACAAATCAAAGTTACTTTCATCAGAACCTCTTTCTATCTACACATCTTTGCCAAGAACAAATTTTTCAATAGCATAAGCGAAACCATCTTCATCATTTGACTTAGAAATAAAATTCGCCGCTTTTTTTAAAGTAGGATTAGCATTATCAACCGCAACTCCCATGCCAGCGAACTCAATCATGCTTAAATCATTAAGCCCGTCACCTAATGCCATTACATTCTCATTTGTTAAACCAAGTTTTTTACATAATGAATCTAATGATACTCCTTTAGAAATACCCTTATCGTTAATCTCGATAAAGAACGGTTTAGACATAGCAACCTCATACTCATCACCTAATTCAAGTACTAGTTTATCTTTCACTGCAACAGCTTCATCAGGATGTTTAAGAATTATTACCTTAGCTGCACCTTCTTTAATATCATCTTTCATATTTTCACTAATTACTAATTCTGCACTTACTAAACCAGACTCAATTCGTGCATATTCATTATCACGATTCGTAAGAACTTTCCCACCTTGATAAGTAAGAATATCACAATCATTCTCCAAAGCAACATCTATTAAGAACTTAATTCTCTCAGGAGATAAAAACTTCTCATAGATCACTTCATTCGTCTTAAGATTAGCAATTCTAGCCCCATTAAATGAAAGTAAGTAGTTATCATAACTATCAAGTTGTAAATCTTCTACTATACTCATCATTCCAAAATCAGGTCTACCCGATGCTAAAATAACTTTAATATCTTGTTTCTTACACTCTTCAATTACTTCTCTATTTTTCTTAGAAATCTCACGATCACTATTTAATAGCGTATCATCAATATCTGTAACAACTAATTTTATCATACAAAAGCTCCTTTAGTAGATTTCAATAAATCTATAATCTTATCAATTTATATATTTCACTTCTATACATTATATCAGATTACACTACTCTCTCATAGTGAAAAGGGAGTGACTCAAAAATCGCGATTTCGAAGAAATCGATTTTGACGAGTCACCCCAGCACAGTTTATTAGATATCTAAAAAGCTTTTATAAAGCGCATTTAGATATCAATAAACCACTGCATCTATGGATTTTCATATAAACCTTGTTAAAATTTAGGACTTTTGGGGCAGCCCCCTTCATTTTCCTCATTAAATCACTCTAATATTAGGTTTTTTCTAAAATTAACATAAAAAATAAGACTCAAAGCATTTTGTACCGACCCCAAAAAGTTAGACCAAAAAATCTAACTTTTTGGAGGTCGGTAT
>NZ_CAUTDQ010000002.1:0-119241 GCF_963537375.1 uncultured Gemella sp. | reverse complement strand
ATAAATTTAAATACGGCTGATATTTATTATCAACCGTATTTATTATAGACCCGAAATATTTGATTTAAGTTTTATGAAAAGGCTTATTTTAAGTATTTCTAGCTATTTTTACTTTAGTTAAATAACTTTGAATAGTTTAGAAATATTGGAAAAATTATTATATAATGATACACTTAAAAGGTCTTAAAAGTGTATTAGTACACTAAAATATTTTTTTCGAAGGAGATTATACAGTTATGAATTTTTTAGATGTTTTTACTAAAACATTGATGAATCAAAAAATTAATACCGCTATTATTTCTAGTATAGCTATTATTTTATTAGGATACTTCTTACGTAAAAAAGGTGTTTTTAATGATTCAATCGGGAAGGTACTTACTTCAGTGGTACTTACAGTTTCATTACCAGCCCTTGCGTTTAACTCATTCTTAGTTGATATAAATGAAAAGAGTTTAAAACAAGGTCTTAATGTATTAATTTGGGGTATTTTAGTATATATTGTTTTAATTATTATTAGTAAACCTCTATTCATGCAATTTAAAGGTGATCAACAAGATACAATGCGTGTTCTTTCTATCTTTGGATCAACAACATTCTTCGGAATTCCGATAGTAACAGCTATTTATGGTCCAACTGGAACACTTTACGCTTCAATCTTTAACATTGGATACCGTATTTTCTTATATTCTTATGGATATATTAAAATGAGTGGATTAAAAATGACGATGAAAAATGTTAAGACAATGTTCTTAAACCCGATCGTTATAGCAACGTTCCTAGGTTTATTCATCTGGTTATTCCAAGGAAGCTTACCGCAAGTTGCAGTATCAACTGTAAAAGACGGGCAAACAGTTGTTAAAGAATATGCATTCTTACGATTAGACCAAACATTACCACAATTCAAACAAATTTTAACATACTTATCTAGCTTAGCATCTCCATTAGCATGGTTAGCAATCGGAGCTACGCTGGGTTCAGTATCATTCAAAGATGCACTATCAAACAAACCAACTTGGTACTACACAGCTGTTAAACTTATTGTTATTCCAGCTATTAATATCGTAATCTTAGCGGTATTAGCTGTAACACACGTTTTACCAGTTGACCTTACAGCTCTAGGAACAATTGTTGTAATGATGGCAACTCCTCCAGCAACAGTAGCTGCCGCGTATGCTATTAGCTTTGATAAAGATGCAGTATTAGCATCTAATGCATCATTACTTGGAACATTAGGAGCGGTTATCCTTACTCCAGTATGGATCGTGATTGTACAAATTATTGGTTCACTTGGAATTTTCCACTAGTATAAAAGATAGATTTTTATAATCGGTAATAATGAAAAGACGGGATTGCCGATAAGCACTCTCGTCTAATTTTTTAATAATAAAGAACAAAGAAAGAAGGAAATGAAAATGACATTAAAAGTTGTATGTTATGGTGTTAGACCAAATGAAGTACCATATTTTGAAAAACTAAACAAATATAATTTTGAATTAAAACTTGTAGAAGAATTATTAAATCACGATAATATTGACACAGCAGAAGGAATGGATGCAGTAATCTTACGTGGTAACTGTGTTGCTGATAGAACTAATATTGAAAAAATGAACGAATACGGAATTAAATATGTATTTACTCGTACAGTAGGATTCAACCACATCGATCTTCAAGCAGCAGCTGATTACAACATGAGTGTTGCGCGTGTACCTGGATATTCTCCAAACGCAATTGCAGAATTATCATTAACATTAGCGATGTCATTACTAAGACACGTTGCTCACACAGTTAATAAAACATCAAAATATGACTTCCGTGTAGATGGAACAATGTTCAGTAAAGAAATTCGTAACTGTAAAGTTGGTATCATCGGAACAGGAAAAATTGGTCTAACTGAAGCGAAACTATTTAAAGGATTAGGTGCTGATGTTTATGGATTTGACGTATTCCAAAGTGAAGAAGCAAAACACGTAGTTAAATTCGTTGAAATGGACGACTTACTAGAAAGATGTGATATCGTAAGTTTACACGTACCATACTTCCCAGGAAAAAATGATAAGATGGTAAATACAGAATTCATCTCAAAAATGAAAGATGGAGCAATCTTAATCAATACAGCTCGTGGAGAATTACAAGATAACGCAGCTATTTTAGAAGCTATTAAATCTGGTAAACTTGACGGATTCGGAACAGACGTATTCGCAAATGAAGCTGAATTCTTCTTCAAAAACTTCGAAAACGGAGATGAAATCTCAGACCAAGTAGTTAGAGAATTAGTTGATCTATATCCGAAAGTATTAGTTACACCACACGTTGGTTCTAATACAGATGAAGCTTTATCAAATATGATTGAAATCAGTTATGATAACTTAAATGATATGTTAACTAAAGGTTCAACAGCAAATGCTATTGAATTACCAAAAGCTAACTAAAGAATAATTAAAGATACATAAGGAGAACTCCTAGGTAGAAAAGCTACTTAGGAGTTCTTAATTTTTCGGTGTTCCAATGAAAGAAACTAATCTTTGATATTAGAATTACTTTGTTTATAGTTTCTAGTCATCTTATAATTTTCAATAATACTATTAATTCTGTCCATATCTTCTTTTTTGAATTTTTCTTTTATTTCTTTGTATGTAACACTTTTTACAAGTTTAAAATCTCGTTGTTGAACTGGTTTATCATAATCAAGTACTTTAATATCGATTCCTGTTTCAGTACGTATAACTTGTACAATACTACCACCTGTACCAAAACTTGTCATTAATGATGTATTGTCTTGACCCATAGTAAAAGGACTTTCATAATTCAAATCACCAGTGCCAGGGTCAGTAGAGTTTTGATAAAGAGCCCTTCCTATTAGAGCGAGTTGTGAATTTGTGTATTCTACTTTAGAAGCATCTTTGTTATCTTCTGAAGAATTACTTCTATTTTCATTGTAAGTATAAACTGATTTAAAATCAGATTTTGAGAAGTCTAGTTTATCACTTGATTTTTTGTTGTTTTTTAAGAAGTCTTCTAGACTAGTAAATTGATTATTTGATATTGTATCAATATATTTTCCATCTTTTTTTTCTTTTTCAGATATTGTGATATCATGTATTTTATCATATTTATCTTTTTTGTCATTTAGTTTGTAGACGACATATCTATCAAAGTCTTTTTCTTTTGTGTGAATCCATATAGTTCTATCTTTATAGAAATTAGCACGAGGAATATCATTTCTAGACTCAGCTTGCTATAGTACTATAATTTTGTTTGAATTATATGAATAAACAGCAAATGGACTGTTAGGTTTATCTTTTTCAGCAATAACTAATTCATTTTTACCATCTTCATCTACATCATAATAACTATAAGTTATATAATTTTTCTCTTTGCCAGATTCATCATAATTTTTAATAGCGAACTTATTAACTTCAGAATTTTCGCCTAATTCATTATTATCCATAGATTTTTTGTATTTCTCTAGTATAGGAGCGTAAATCTCCTCATCATTTTTACTAGTAGAAAAAATACTAGAGATAGATTTATTAGTAGTTTTTGAATAGTAGTATAAGCCACCACTACCAATTAATACGAGTCCAAGTATAGTTGATATGATTGGAACAAACTTTAAACGTTTTTTATGGTTAGGATTAAAGTTATTATTAAGATTTTGAGGAGCGTTCATAAAATTAGGATTTTGTTGATCGCTGTAGTTTTGATATTGTTGATTAAATCCCTGTTGTTCGTTATTATAGTTATGATATTGCTGATTATAACCTTGCTGCTCATTATTTACACTATTATAATTAGTGTATTGTTGATTGAATTCTTGCTGATTATTGTAGTTTGAATAGTGTTGGTTATAACCTTGCTGCTCGCTATTTACATTATTATGATTAGGCTTTTGTTGATTATTATTTTGTTGATTGTTGTAGTTATCATTATTCTTACTCATTTTGTTTCTCCCGGATAAGTATATTCAATTATATTATAAAATAAGATAAGGTATTTTCAAAGTATTATTTGAAAGGTATAAAAAAAGAGGAAGTGCCTCAAAAATAATGATTTCAGAGAAATCAATTTTATCGAGACGCTCCTTTATAATATTTTTATTTACTAATGAAACATACTTATGTTAGTATCCATTATTCCTCAATTTTATTTTTTTCATAACTCTTAGTTTTCTTATACTCTTCAATAATTTTATTTATTCTATCCATATCTTCTTTTTTGAATGTATCTTGAATTTCTTTATAAGTTACAGTTTTAGCGACATCGTACTTACGATTTGGAGAAGAGTAGTTGACTACTATAATCTCAATATCATTTTCTCGAATATTTACACTAACTACACTTGCTCTTGTGCCAAAGTCAGAAATAACACTATGGTTTGTAGATGAACGAATAGAGAAATAAGTATTATAATCTAATGTTCCTACTTGAGGATCAGTTGAACCAGCCATAATAGCACGAGCGATTAAAGCAAGTTGCATTTTAGTATATTTAGGTTTATCCTCAACTTTTTTCTCTTTATCGTTATTATTGCTACTACTAGATTCATTAATAGAGCTATAAACAGATTGATGGTCTAGTTTAGAAAATTCAATTTTTTCACCAGGAAGTGGATATTTTTTAAAGAACTCATCTTTAGAATCAAATTCTTCTTTGGTAATAGAATCCTTATATTTTCCACTTAAATCTTTTGGTTTTCCGAAGTCTATGTCATGAACCATTTCATATCTTAGACCATTATCTTTAAACTGATAAATCGTGTATCTATCGTTAGAACCTTCATTGTCTTGAACTACTATTAATTTATTCTTATAGAAAGTTGTAGGTTGAATAGATTTAGTTTCAGCTTTGTAAATAACATTAATTTTACTCTGTTCATCATAAGAATAAATTGCTGCTGGACTAGCATAATTATCTTTTTCGAAAACAAGAAGTTCATCTTTTCCATCATTATCAATATCATCGTAACTATATTCTAAATAATCTTTATCTTTAGAACTAGAATTATATCGTTCAATGACACGGTTATTAACCTCATAATCAAACTTTTGTTCACCACTATCCATAGCTTCTTTATACTTTTTTAGAATAGGTGAGTAAATCTCTTTTTCTTTTTCCTTTTTACCGAAGGAGAAAATGCTAGATAAAGATTGGTTTGTTGATTTTGAATAATAATAAAGTCCACCACCACTCAGTAGAATAATACCAAGCATACCAGAAATTATTGGAACAAATTTTGAACGTTTCTTTTTCTCTTGATTAAATCTTTGTTGATTATTTTGCATATTAGGATTTTGATAGTATCCTTGATTATTATAGTTTGTGTTTTGTTTATTTCCAAAATTGTTATATGAGTTTTGATATTGATTATTATAAGGATGTTGAGATCTATTGTTGTTTATCCCTTGATATTGGTTATTGTAACCTTGTTGATCATTTGGAGTACCGTTATAATTTTGATATTGCAGATTATTTACGTTATTATTATGCTGATTATTATCTTGATATTGTTGTCCATAATTCGCATTATTGTTTATGTTATTATTATTATTATTTGACTGCGAATTATTGTTTAAATTATCTTTATTACTAATAAAAACTCTCCTATAAACTTCATTTAAATACTATTATAAAATAAGTTCAAACTTTTTCAAAATATTATGAAAAGAAATTACATCTTCCTCACCCAAGAGTAGGTGAGGAAGATGTAATATTAATCTTTAATATTAAATTGTCCTTTTTCATAATTTCTAGTGTGTTTGTATTCTTCTATTATTTTGTTAATTTTATCTATATCTTCTTTTTTGAATTTGTCTTTAATTTCTTGGAATGTAGCTTTTTTCTTAACAACATAGTTTCTACGAGCAGCAGGTGTGTCAGCATCAGCAGCTAGTATTTCAATACCATTATCCACTTTTTTAACTATTACTTTACTTGATTCAGTTCCTAAATGAGTAATTAAGAATCCTTGTTGTTCTTCCATTATAAAACCAGTCTCATAGTGAGTTAATATATTTTCTGGAGAAGTAGAATCTCTTAAAAGTGCACGTCCAATCAGTGCTAATTGAGAGTTAGTGAATTCAGCTTTATTCTCATCTTTTTTCTCGTTGTTATTGTTGTTACTGTCATTTTGTTTTTCTTCTTGTGCATTAGGATCATTATAGTAATATAGTACTTTATATCCTAATTTAGAAAAATCAATTTTATCAGTAGGGATTGCATATTTTTTGAAGAATTCATCTTTAGATTCAAACTCTTCAGAAGAAATTGAATCTTTAAATTTTTTGTTAATTTTTTTATACTCGGCAAAGTTAATATCATGAACTTTTTCGAATTTTGAACCATCATCTTTCAATTTATACACAACATATGTGTCATTGTTGTTCGTAGTATCATGTATCCAAATAGATTTATCATTATAGAATACAGATTTTG
Organism: uncultured Gemella sp.; assembly: GCF_963537375.1. Classification (GTDB taxonomy): domain Bacteria; phylum Bacillota; class Bacilli; order Staphylococcales; family Gemellaceae; genus Gemella. The sequence goes on along the minus strand of NZ_CAUTDQ010000002.1, from coordinate 112,809 downwards.
AAATATCATTACCAGATTCAACTTGGTAAATTAAATTAACTTTATTACTATTATCATAAGAATATATCGCAAAAGGACTATTTAGATTATCTTTATCGCAGATAAGTAATTCATTTCTACCATTACCATCAATATCATAATATACATACCTGATGTAATCTTTATTTTTTCCTTTTGAATTATAATTTTCGATTGCGAAATTATTAACCTCAGAATCAGATTTCACCTCACCAGAGTCCATTGCTTTCTTATATTTTTCAAGAACAGGAGTATAAAGTTCTTCATCTGATTTCTTCCCAAAAGAAAAAATGCTAGAGATAGGTTTATTAGTAGATTTCGAATAGTAGTATAATCCACCACCACTAAGTAGAACAATGCCAAGAATACTAGAAACTATAGGAACAAGTTTACTTTTCTTTTTCTTATTAGGATCAAATCCTTGTGAATTATTTGGTCTATTATTGTTTTGATAGAACTGTCCATTGTTTTGAGTATTTTGTTGATATTGACCAGGATTGTTATAATTTTGATATTGTTGATTGTAACCTTGTTGGCCATTTGCATTATTGTAGTTTTGGTATTGTTGATTATTTGATGAACCTGAGTAATTTTGATACTGTTGGTTATTATTTTGTTGATTACCATAATTATATTGATTATTAGTTTGGTAATTTTGATTTGAATAATCGTACTGTTGATTATTTTGATATTGCTGATTCGAGTTATTATAATTTTGGTATTGTTGATTATAGCTTCCTTGATAACTTTGTTCATTATAATTTTGGTACTGGTTATTATACCCCTCTTGATAACCTTGATTATTATAATTTTGATATTGGTTATTATAGCTATTTTGTTCGTTATAATCATTTTGATTATAGTTGCTATAATTTTGATTAGTATTCTGATTTTGATTATTATTATTATTATTTGGCTTTGAATTATTATTACTCATAACATCTCTCCTTTTAAAGTGCTTTCATTACTATTATAAAATAAATTTAACATATTTCATAGTAATATTAAAAAAAACTCCTAATTTCATATATATTCTATATAAAATTAAGAGTAGGTTTGTATTATTTAGTTACTACGAATGAGTACCATCCGTTATCAGAAGTTTCCTCAACAAGTTTGAAACCACGTTCTAACATTTTTTCAAGAAGTTCATCTTTCTTCTCTTCGATAATACCAGAAGTGATGTAGTAACCACCATCTTCTAATAAGTTATACGCATCATCAATCATAAGCTCGATGATGTGAGCAAGAATGTTCGCTACGATAATATTATATTCTTTAGTTTCTTTTGTAAGAAGACTAGCTTGATCAACTTCGATTCTCTTCTCAAGATTATTTAAAGCGAAGTTCTCATAAGAAACATCGACAGCAAGTTTATCTAAGTCAACAGCTTTAATATTACCATCAGTTAGATAGCTAGCTGCGATACTTAAAATACCACTTCCACAACCAACATCGATAACATTATCAGTTCTTTGAACATATTTCTCAAGGTTTTTAATACATAGAGAAGTAGTCTCGTGACCACCAGTACCAAATGCCATACCTGGATCAATGTTTATAATATATTTATCTTCAGTATTTTCATATTCGCGCCATGTAGGTACAATAACGAACTTTTCACCGATATTAAGAATATCGAAATAATCTTTCCAAGAATTTTCCCAGTCGCTATCTTGAATAATAGTAGTTTCAATCTTGAAGAAATCTCCAATGTTAATATTTTCACCTAAAGCAAGAAGCTCAGCTTCGAAACGTTTGAAAGTTTCTTCATCAAAATTAAGCTCGTTAATGTATCCTTTAACAACAACTCCAACTTCAGGATAATCAGCAGGACTAAGTTCAACAATAGTACCGAAATCATCGTGTAAGTTTTCCTCAAGAGTAGTAGGATCCTCAATAGCAACTCCAGTTGAACCATAATCTAAAAGAATAGACTCAACTATTTCACTAGCTTCATTAGTAGTATGAATTGTAATTTCAACCCAATTTTCCATCTTATACCTCACAAATATTTTAAATTTTTTTCATTATATTTTTGATCGAAAAGACCAAAATAAGTGACTGCCCCAAAAGTCATAAAATTTAACAAAGTTCATATGATAACTCATAGACGCAGTGGTTTATTGATATCTAAATACGCTTTATAAAAGCTTTTTAGATATCTAATAAACTGTGCGGGGGTGACTCGACAAAATCGATTTCTCCGAAATCACGATTTTTGAGTCACTCCCATTTAACATACCTACAACATATTATACCATTTTCAATATTTAAGCAAATAAAAAGGTGAGATAGTTGTTTATATTTCGAGTGTAGAATTCACGAAGAAATATTTATCGGGTAGATATATTAAAAAATATAGTAAAAAATGAAATAATAGAGAATAATAATAACAAAGACGCAGTGGTTTATTGATATCTAAATACGCTCATACAAGCTTTTTAGATATCTAATAAACTGTGCAGGGGTGACTCTAAAAAATCAATTTCTCCGAAATCATGATTTTTGAGTCACTCCCAACAGAAACACTAATCTTAACGAACAAGGAGAGGAAAAGATTAGATGTTTCTACTGCGACTATTTAGAATAAATGAATAATAAAGAAATACTTTTAATGGGAATTAAGTGAATATATGAGAATTTGTAGCCTAATAGTGCTTAATTATGTTATAATTTATAACAGTACTATTTGAGGGCAGAAAGGTTCCTGCCGCACCCGAGAGGGTACCTGAGATGACGAGGTTACTGAACGTCCAAATAGGAATATTGGAAGCACCTGGAAATAGGTGCTTTTTTTTATGATAAAATTTAAATTTATTTTAAATACAAAAAATTTAAATTAATATGGCTCCATAGTGCTTTTTTAATAAAATCCTTGACAATAACGGTCGATTAGTATAATATAGACTAAGTAAACCGTAATATAAAATATTAGTAAAGAGACTTTTATTTCATGTTTTTTTAGAAGAGAGTTTAATCCATAGGCTGAAAGATTAAATAATAATGATTGAAATAAGCAACACTCTTTATAAAACCGAATATAATTTGAAAGGTATCAGGAAACTGATATGAATTCGGGTGGCACCACGAAATTAGTATTCGTCCCATGTAGTTATATAACTATGTGGGACGATTTTTTATTTTCAATATATATAAGGTTTAGCTAATATTAGTAGTTAAAATTGAAAAAATATGGAGGCACTTATGACAACAATTACGAAAGAACAAGTAGCTCACATCGCTCATCTTTCTAGATTAGAAATCCAAGAAAATGAAGTAGATGGATACATCGAAAAATTAGAGAAAGTTGTAGATTTATTCAATACAATCAACAACGCACCAACAGAAAATGTAAAACCAACATATCACGTTTTAGACTTAGTGAATGTTTTCCGTGAGGATGTTGCAAAACCAGGAATGGATAGAGAAGAAGTTCTTAAAAATGCTCACGAAACTGAAGCAGGACAATTCAAAGTACCTACTATTATTGAATAAAATAAGGAGATAATTTAATGAGTTTATTACATGAATCAATTGAAAGTTTAGAACTTAAACTTAAAAATAAAGAGATTAAACCAAGTGATTTAGTAAAAGAATCACTAGACAGAATTAAAGCTACTGATGAAAAAGTAGGTTCATTCATTACAGTAACTGAAGAAGTAGCATTAAAACAAGCCGAAGCTTTAGACCTTGCTCAAGAAGAAGGACGCACTGAAGGTAAATTATTCGGTATCCCAATGGGAATCAAAGATAACATCGTTACAAAAGATATTCAAACAACTTGTGCATCAAAAATCTTAGAAGGATTCAACCCAATTTATGATGCAACAGTAATGAACAAACTTAATAAAGAAAACCCAATTCTTTTAGGGAAATTAAACATGGACGAGTTCGCAATGGGTGGTTCTACAGAAACATCTTACTACAAACTTACTCGTAACCCACACGACTTAGATGCAGTACCAGGTGGATCAAGTGGTGGTTCAGCTACAGCGGTAGCAGCAGGACAAGTTAGCTTCACTCTAGGAAGTGATACTGGTGGTTCTGTACGTCAACCAGCATCTTACTGTGGTATCGTTGGATTAAAACCAACTTACGGACGTGTATCTCGTTTTGGATTAGTAGCATTCGCTTCTTCATTAGACCAAATCGGACCAATGACTCGTACAGTAAAAGATAACGCTCGTGTATTAGAAATCATCTCTGGATTAGATGCTAACGACATGACAAGTGCACCTGTTGAAGTACCAGAATTCAGCAAAATCATCACTGGAGACATCAAAGGTAAGAAAATCGCTCTTCCTAAAGAATACTTCGGTGCTGGAATCGATGAAGATGTTAAAAAAGCCGTTCTTGAAGGTGTTAAATACTTAGAAAGCCAAGGAGCAATCGTTGAAGAAGTAAGTCTTCCAAACACAGACTACGCTATCTCAACTTACTACATCATCGCTTCTGCTGAAGCAAGTTCAAACCTTTCTCGTTTCGATGGTATTCGTTACGGATTTAGAAGTCCAAACGCAACAAACCTTGAAGAAATCTACAAAAAAACACGTGGAGAAGGATTTGGAGCTGAGGTTAAACGCCGTATTATGTTAGGAACATACGTATTATCTTCAGGATACTACGATGCTTACTACAAAAAAGCACAACAAGTTCGTACACTAATTAAACAAGACTTTGACAAAGTATTCGAAGAATACGATGTAATCATTGGACCAACTGCTCCAACAGTAGCATTCAATATTGGAGAAGAAGTTGGAGACCCAATTACAATGTACGCTAACGATATCTTAACAATCCCAGTAAACATGGCTGGTCTTCCAGGATTAAGTATTCCATGTGGATTCAAAGGTAAACGTCCAATTGGTATGCAAATTATTGCTAAGCCATTCGCAGAATCTACACTATATGATGTAGCGTACAACTTCGAACAACACTACAACTTACACGATAAAAAAATAGAATTATAATAGGAGAAACAAGATGCATTTTGAAACAGTAATTGGACTAGAAGTCCATGTAGAATTAAAAACAGATTCAAAAATATTCTCACCATCTCCAGCTCACTTTGGTGCAGAACCAAACACTAACACAAACGTTATCGACTTAGGATACCCAGGGGTACTTCCAGTAGTAAACAAAAGAGCGGTAGAATGGGGAATGAAAGCAGCAATGGCGCTTAACATGACAGTAGCTCGCGAGTCAAAATTCGATAGAAAAAACTACTTCTATCCAGATAACCCGAAAGCATACCAAATCTCACAATTTGACCAACCAATCGGGGAAAACGGATGGATCGATATCGAAGTTAACGGAGAAACTAAACGTATCGGTATTACACGTGCTCACCTTGAAGAAGATGCTGGTAAATTAACTCACAAAAATGGTTACTCACTAGTTGACCTTAACCGTCAAGGTACACCACTTATCGAGATCGTATCTGAGCCAGATATTAGAACTCCAGAAGAAGCATATGCTTACTTAGAAAAATTACGTTCAATCATTCAATACATCGAAGTATCTGACGTTAAGATGGAAGAAGGATCAATGCGTTGTGACGCGAACATCTCTATTCGTCCTTACGGTCAAGATGAATTCGGTACAAAAACTGAGCTTAAAAACTTAAACTCATTCACTTTTGTTAAAAAAGGTTTAGAGTACGAAGAAAAACGTCAAGAGCAAGTTATCCTTTCAGGAGGAAAAATTGATCAAGAAACACGTCGTTTCGATGAAACAACAGGTACAACAAAACTTATGCGTGTCAAAGAAGGTTCAGACGATTACCGTTATTTCCCAGAGCCAGATATCGTGCCTATGATCATCTCAGATGAATGGATGGAAGAAGTAAGAAAAACTATTCCAGAACTTCCAGATGCTCGTCAAAGAAGATACCAAGAGGAACTTGGATTACCAGCATACGATGCACACGTTCTTACATTAACTAAAGAAATGTCAGACATGTTCGAAGAAACTGTAGCTTTAGGAGCAGATCCAAAATTAGCTTCTAACTACTTAATGGTAGATGTGAATGCATACTTAAACAAAGTACAAAAAGAACTTAAAGAAACAGCATTAACTGCAGAAGGTTTAGCAGGAATGATTAAATTAATCACTGACGGAACAATCTCAAGTAAAATAGCTAAAAAAGTATTCGCAGAACTTATCGAACACGGTGGAGACGCTGCGAAGATCGTTAAAGAAAAAGGTCTTGTACAAGTATCAGATAGTGGACAATTATTAGCTTGGGTTAACGAAGCATTAGATAACAATCCAAAATCTATCGAAGACTACAAAAACGGTCGTGACCGTGCGATTGGTTTCTTAGTAGGTCAAATCATGAAAGCTTCAAAAGGACAAGCAAACCCACAAATGATCAACAAAATGTTATTAGAAGAAATCGCAAAACGATAATAACGAAAATAAAAAACGAACTCGAAGCAAGGAGAAATCTTTGTTTCGAGTTTTTGTATTAAAATGTAAAAACTGGACTTTTGTGGTTAAAAAGTGGACATTTGGTAGCAAAACTGGACTTTCATAGTTGAAGGAGCGGACATTGGGGAATGAAACTGGATATTCATAGTTAAAAAATTGGACATTGGTGATAGGACTGGATTTAGGTAGTTAGAAGAGTAGATAATTGAGAATATTCAATTAATGCAGAATATATTTTGAGAAATGGAAGTAATATCATTGACACACGTATAAATACGTAGTATAGTTAAAGTGTCAGGAGGTTAATATTATGCCGATGACGCAAGACGAGATGGTTAAACTGTTGAAAAAGTACGGTTTTACTTTATTGTAAAGGCGGAAAGGGATCTCATGTAAAAATGAAAAAAACCTGGACAGAAGAGACCTATCATTATACCGAAAGGTGAATTGAATAAATTCACAGAGAAGAGTATATTAAAGGATGAAGTTATTACAAAAGTCCAAAATTTTAAAAATGTTTATATAAAAATCTTTAGACGCAGTGGTTTATTGATATCTAAATTCGCTTTGTAAAAGCTCTTTAGATATCTAATAACCTTTGCGGGGGTGACTCGACAAAATCGATTTCTTTGAAATCCCGATTTTTGAGTCACTCCCTCCGAATTAATGAGGTGATATAATGTTAGTAAGTTATCCAGCTATTTTCTATTTTAATAAAGAAAATGAAGAGAAAGAAATTTATAATGTATATTTTCCAGATTTAAAAGGAAGTGGAACACAGGGGATAGGTATAGCAGAATCAATGAGTATGGCATCAGATTATTTAGGATTAGCTCTTAGTGATTATTTGGAAGATGGAGAAAGATTACCTAAGTCAAGTAATATAAATGAGTTGTCAATTGAAGATGATTTTCCTTTTAAAGAAGATCCTGAGATGAAGGATTATTATGTTCTTAATAAATCCTTTGTATCAATGGTTGTTGTAGATTTGAGAGAATATTTAGATAGTAACACGTTAATAAAAAAGACATTGTCTATTCCTAAATGGGCTAATGATGTTGCAGTAAAATACAATATTAATTTTTCACAATTATTAACGAATGCTATAGCAGAAGAAACTATTAAGTATAAATAGAAAATAAACGATTGTAATTCTTGAAATATTTTATATTTTAAATTTAAAAAATAGTTTTAAATGTTGAGAATAATACTAAATAAAGATGTACCCAAATATAGATTTTTTAATCAAATATTGAGTACATCTTTTTTGTATTTAATTTTTACTATTTACTCTTCACAAACTCAACAATTTTAGAAATAGCTTTTATTGCTTCTGGTATTGGGAAGGCGGGGTATACGTGATTTAAGTTTTTACCGATTACGAATTCAGTCTTAACATTTGCTTCGCGAAGTTTTTCAGCTAATAATGCTATGTCAGGATATAATAATTCACGAGTTCCTGAGAATAACAATACCTCTGGTAGATTTTTCATCTCACCGTATAATGGAGAAACCTTCCAATCAGATAAGTCTGTATCACCAGCCCAAGATTTAGCATCAGCTAGCAAAGTATCTACATGTAGTAGAGGATCTTTTGTGACATATTTTTTAATATCAGGATTCGACATAGTTAAATCAACCCATGGACTTAGCAAAATCAGACCTTTAGGTAGTTTAATATTATTTTGAACAAAATCTTGAACTAATCCTAGAGCTAAACCACCACCAGCACTATCTCCCATAATATAGATATCTTTATCTGGATTCTCAGCAACGTAGTCTGTATATAATTTTGTTAGGAGTTCATAGCTATCTTTATAAGTATAGAGTGGGGCTAGTCCGTAATCAGGAATAATAACCTCAGCATCAGCTTCTTGAGCAATTTTATCAGCCATCTCCCATTGAATATCCACAAATTCATGAACGTAAGAACCACCATGAATATAGAAAATAGTAGAATTAGAATTATTAAAACTGTTTAAATGCCATACCTGTCTATCAGAGACAATACTAGTATAGAATTTAGATTTAGTATCGAATTCATATACATTTACAGTTTCTTCGATTTTATCTTCTTTTTGTTTTTCTAGTCTTTTAGTTTCATCGATATCTCTTAGTTTCTTATATTTATTCCCAAGGTATAACTCGATTAATCCAGCTTTAGCACTACGTTTATATCGTAATTTTTGATACCCAGCATAGCTACCGATTAGGGCAGGTAATGTTGCAGCAATTGAAGCTACTGAAACAACTTTTTTATTGAATTTTCCCATTTTAATCTCCTCTTATTTACATAAATGTAAGTGTTTTATTTAATTACAATTATAGTTTATCAGAAAATTAAAAGAATGTAAAAATAAAAATCTGAAGAAATAAAATAAAGAATAAATAGAGTTGGAACTCTACTTCCAATTCAGAGGTAAAAAGACAAAAGTTGGAAGTGAACTTCCAATTTGAGGTAAAAAATATGAAAGTTGAAAGTCTACTGCCAATACAATTTTACGTTTTGTAAAATTACATAGCTAAATAAAAAAAGAAGTGATTTTAAATCTATACTCATTGATTTTAAAATCACTCCTAAAAGTAAAATATTTAGTTTTTATTATCTAATTAAATAGTAGTTTGTGATATATGCATTCACGATATCACGTAGTTGTTCATCTGATAATCGTTTTAATGCTGGGAAGGCGATTGTAGATAATTCTACTAGATTATCAATATTTTTTTCTGTGAACTCTTCTTGATCAATTTCTTCAGTATTATTAGAAAATAGAATGAATAATTTACTAGCCTCATCATCTGTAAGACCTCTATATTCACATGCTAGGGTAAATGAAGGTTCTTCGTTGAATCTATCTTTAATGTATTCATTAATCTCATATACAGCCGATTTAATAGTAAAGTGACTTGAGATAAAATCAGGACTTTCAACGTATTTTGTTTGTTTTATTTCAAAAGGTATACCACCTTCATTAACTGCTCTTGTAAGAAACATGCTGATGGCAGTTTCTAAATTTAATCCAAGACTGTAAAATAAATCTTCAGCTTCATTTTTTAATTCATCATCAATAGTTAACATTATTTTCGATTCACTCATAATATTCTCTCCTTATTTAATACGTTAATTTTATCGTAGAATTATAGATTTTTCAAGAGGTGTTTGTATGAAAAAACAAAAGGGAAGAAAAAAGGGTTCATACAGGAGTGTAGAAATGACTAATATAGTGATAAGTCATAAAATAATTCGCAATAAATATGTTATAATATTATGTAAGAATAAATGAAAAAATAGTATTGAGAGGATCTTTATGAACTTAGAATTATTACAAAAGGCGATAGAAGAAGAGAAAAATGTATTTTCAGAAGTTAATAACGCAGCATATAGTTTAGAACCAGTACCAGAAGAAAGATTAGTAGAAATCGCAAAAGATGTAAATGAACAGTTAGGATATGAACTATACGATAAACTAGATAGAGAAAGTTTAGTAGCAGACTTCTCGACTACATCAAAAAAACTATATAAACATACTCTAGAGAAGTCAAAATTTCTAAATGACAGACTAGAAAAAGCATTAGTAGAACATAGTGATGATATATTATTAGATGTAGTAAAAGCACACGAAAACTTCGATTCAATGGAAACATACGAACTATACACACTAGCGTTCGAAGTAAATGAAAAACTAGGATATAGATTATTTAGAGACATCTATTCATACAGTTTAAAACGTGACTTCGAGAGAGTAGCAAAAGCAGTAGAAACATACAAAAAAGAAGGAAAAATAACGAAGTTTATGAAGTAGAGAAGTTTGGAAGAGGTATTAAGAAATAATATTTAAACATTAAGAATATATTTTATAATCATAGACTAAACTTCATAATTAAAATATGAAATCAACGGGGAATAAATTATGCTTGAATTGAAAAAAATTAATAGAAACAATGTAGGGGAGATTCTGAAGTTAGAGGTTTTTGATAATCAGAAGAATTTTGTAGCTACAAATAATAGCAGTATTATAGAAGCATATATAGCAATTACTGAGAATAATGATGTATTTACATTTGGTATTTATAAAGACGATACACCTATTGGTTTTTTAATGATAGGTTTTGATGTAAATTCAGATGATGAAGGTGCTCCTAGGATAGCTAAAGGTAATTATAATATATGGCGTCTTATGATAGATAAAAAATTCCAAGGGAAAGGATTTGGTAAAAAGGCAATAGATTTAGCTTTAGAATTTATTAACTCCTTTCCTTGTGGAACAGCAAAATACTGTTGGTTATCTTATGAAAGGGATAATGATGTAGCACGACAACTCTATAAATCAGTTGGTTTTGTTGAAACTGATGAAAAAAACGGAGAAGAAATAGTAGCTATTTTAGAATTATAGTAGAAATAATCTTATTCTTAGTTGTAATATTATAATTTTATCACTAATATTTAAGATATAGAATAGTTTTATGAACATAGAAAAAAGTGATTATACTATTGAAAAATATAAAAAGTAAGTGTTAGTATAAAAACGTGGTTGCCGATTTTATAACGACAATCTAGATAAATTTATTTATATTAAATAATCATCTTTCCCGGTCAAAGCAAAGATGGTTATTTTTTTGAAATATATATTATAGAAGGACTCAGTAGTAGTACTGATCTTTTTTTCTACCAAAAGCTTGTAGTTATTTCTTAGATTTTGATAAAATATAATTATAGAATTTCATGTATAATGCATATTGTAAATATGTAAATTAATATTAAAATATATATTAAAAATTTAATATTGTTAAAAAAATTAGGAGGCGTAGAATGGAAAATGTAATTGTATCAGATGTATTACTTGTTATAGGAAATGGTTTTGATCGTCAATGTGATTTAAAAAGCTCATATTATGAATTTTTTAGTTACATACTTAAAAGAAATGAAGATAATAAAAAGCAAGAAATCAAAATATTTGAAGAATACTTGAATTATATAAAAGATTGTTCGTGGTTATTTAATATTTACTTATTAACTCAAAGGTACAGTAGGAATAAAAATATTGAAGACCTTAATATTTGGTATAAAGTATTTTTATATAAGAAGTTATTAAATAAAAAAGACTGGAATTTTATAGAAAATCAAATTTCGCAAGAAATAACAGAAAACAGTGATGGCTTAAATATATTTTCTAAAATTGCATTGGGATTATTAATTAAACAGTTAGGATGCAATAGAAATCTTAGATTAACTTGTAATGGAAAAAATTACACTGAATTTGAAAATATTTATAATGTATTGTCTTCTAATTTGTATTTCAAAATAAAAAATGATAAAACGGGTAACATAGTAAATAATAATATTTTAATAGTTTTAGAAGATATAAAGAAAAGTCTCACTGAAAAAATAGAAGATATGTTATATAGTCCCGAATATCAAAATGAGATTTTAAATATTGATATATTCGATATTGAAGGAATAAATGAATTATTAAACTGTATAGCCGAGATATTATTAGAACAATTGAAAGAAGTGGAACAAGATTTTATTATGTATTTAGATAATGAAGTAAATGGGAATAATTGCTATGAAGATAATTCAAAGATTTTGGCTAATTATTTGTTGAGGGATGATAAAATATCAAGTGAAAATATTAAATTTAATATAGTATCATTTAATTATACTGAACCATGGGGAGAAGAATTAAATTTTAGAGATAACCATTTACATGTAAATTTGTTCAAAAATATTCATGGTACTTTAAAGAACAAAAGAATAATTTTTGGAATTGATGATTATATGATTGACTCTAAAGGTGAGGGTTACAGGTTTACAAAAGGATCTAGAATAATGGAGATGAATACTATTGAAGAAAATAAGTCTACTCCAATTAAGGTTATTTTAGATAAAAGTGTAAATAGAGTGGTATTTTATGGGCATTCTTTATCTGATGCTGATTATGGTTATTTCCAATTAATTTTTGACGAATATAAAGAAAATGAAAACTTGATATTTGAATTTTGCTATACAGTATTCGAGGGAACTACAAAAGAAAATGAAATTATAAAATTAAGAGAAGGAATATCGAGATTATTTGGACGATACGAAAAAGAGAATGATGAGAGAAAGTATACATTAAAAAACTTGAATTTAAATAATAGAATAAAATTTAGAGAAATTCCTAAATTATTAAATGAAGACAAATCAAAGAATTAGGAGGTAAAAGTTGATTAAAAGAAAAGCAATTGAAAAAATATCTAAAATATTTATAGGTGACGAAGCGGGATATTATAAGTACAAAAGTGGATATGTACTTGTAAAATTTTTTAATGAAAATTTTGGATATAATCATGAGTATGGAGTTTCACCTGAAAATCCAAGCATTAAAGGATTTCCAACTCGATATGTATATGTTTCAGATAGATTAGAAGAATTAATAAGACTTAATAGAATTAATAAATTTTTTAAGATAATACTAAATGAAATGTATATTATGAACGAGTTAAGTATATCTGAAACAGACGCATTAGATTTAAAAAAAAAATTATTTCAAGAATTTAATAGAATACTAAAAATATATGGATCTGAGTTGGTTGAATTTCAAGGGGAATATAAATTAGAAAATATAGATGAGAATCTTCAAAAAATAGGTGAAGGTGGTTTTGCAGAGGTATATTTCCAAAAATCTACAGGTTTAGTAGTAAAGAAATTAAAAAGAAATTGTTTGAATAATAGTGCAGATAAAAGTAGGTTTAAGAGAGAATATGAAATAACAAAATCTATAGATGATATTGAAGGGATAATTAAAGTAATAGATTTTAATGAAAATTCATATAGTTACAGAATGGAAAAAGCGGATTGTACATTGAAATAATTCATTGATTTAGGGAAGGGGGATTCAATTGAGAATAAGATTTGGATAGTTAATGAAATAGTAAAAATTATGAAGTTAGTTCATGAAAGAAATATAATACACAGGGATTTAAGTCCTACTAATATATTTAAAGTGGGAAGCAGATTGAAAATTGGAGATTTTGGTTTAGGGAAAAATATAAATATTATTTATTCTTATCAAACAAATGAAACTTTAGCTGTCGGACAATATTTTTACTCTTCTCCGGAACAAATGAGAGGTTTAAAAAATACTGATAAAAAAAGTGATGTATATTCTCTGGGGAAAATAATTAATTATATTTTCACAAAAGATTCTGATGATACGTCTCATATTTTGAAAAACATTTCTAAGATAGCTACACATAAGATTCCTGAATTGAGATATAAAGATGCAGGAGAAATGTATGATGCAATAAAAAATATAATTGAAATTAATATGAATAAAAATTATAAATTGAAAATATTTGAAGAAATAAAAATAGGAAATATAACTACCGAAGTAAAGGAGTTTATTTATGTATTATCTGGAGAGTATATTTGTAAATATTTAGTGGAAAGGAAAGCAGGTTTTTCTAATGCTATACTAGCTGCCATGAAAAATAATGAGTTAAAAGCTTTTAATATCATAAGAAGTATAGAAGTAAATTATCAAAATTATATACTGGGGATCAATGGTGGTTATGCTGCTTGGGATCCCTTTGGTGAATTGTGCTACTCTGTATTGAGTGAACATAATCCTGAATTTTCTTATTTAGTAAAAGAAGTTGCTGCTAGAATATTAAGATATGTAGCAAAAGATAAAAATAGATTTTCGTCACAAAGAAGGATAAAAGCATTAAAAATACGAGGAATTGAACCAAGTATTGAAGAAATATTAGACTAATATTTCTTCAAAAATAATAATATATTAAACTTTAGAATTATTGCGTTTTGTACCTCATTTGTATTGCTAATGGAGATACATAAGTGTATAATAAAAAGAGACGCGCGGAGGTGTTGGTTATGACTAGTATAAAGACAGCAACTGTAAATGTAAGAATACAAGAAAATATTAAAGTAGAAGCGGAAGCAATACTTAAAAAATTAGGTTTAACAAGAGCAACTGCGATAGATTTATTTTATAGACAAATTATTATGCACAATGGCATTCCATTCCCACTTGAAATAAAGAATGATGCTTCTTTAGATAAAAAGAAATAAAAAAATTATACATGAGGGAAAGCCATTATTGTAGAGAGGGAATGAAGAGTGGAATTATTAAGTTAAGATATTCAAGTTTCAGGATAAAATTATTTTGAGTGAATTTTTTTCTTAATTATAAATTAAAGAGGTGAAAAAATGTTAGGATTACCAAAAAGTACAGAATTTAATAGATTTATTCCTAAACAGAAGTATTATAAAAATCTTTATACTCAAAAATCCATTCCTGATAAAGCTAAGAACTATTTCGAAAAACAGATAAAGTCAATAACATGGGAAAATAAAATAGATCATACAACTATGAATATAGCAAAAGGTAGTTTTGTAGAGGAAATAGAAGTATTTAGAGTAGAACTCTATGATTATGAAATTGATGATTCAGTTTTATATATTATTGATGAGAATATACCATATCATATTTTATTTGTATTTGAATATAATAACAAGAGAAAATACTCATTAAGTTTTAAAGAGATTTGTAGAGAAGCTGAAACGATTAATATACAAAAAATATTTCAATCAGATTGGTTAAGTAAAGAGGAAGATTTGTTGAAATTTTCTGGTATTAGCTTAGATAATATGTATGAAAATCTATTAAATAGTATTTCTAATAATGAATTAGATAAATTTTCATGTAATACATTAAAAGAAAGAGTATTAAAAAATATAGAATATGAAAAAATACGAAAACAAGTTAATGATTTATCTAAAAAAATAAAAAACGAATAACGATTTAATAGACAAATAGAATTAAGTTCTGAATTAAAAAAAGTTAAAGAAGAAAATAAGTAGTTTGTTAAAATAAAAATTTTTAAGAGGTAAAATGATGGGAAAAATGAGAATGGAGTCGTTAAACTTAACTTCTCAAAATGTAGAAAAAATAGAAGCTTTATTTCCAAACTGTATTACAGAATCAAGAGATGAGAATGGAAAATTAAAAAAATCAGTAAATTTTAAAATGTTAAAACAAATACTATCAGAAGATATAGTAGATGGAGAAGAAGCGTATGAATTCACATGGGTAGGAAAGAAAGAATCTATAGTAGAAGCTAACAAACCTATAAGAAAGACACTTCGTCCTGTACCCGAAGAGAGTGTTGATTGGGAAAATACTGAGAACCTGTATATTGAAGGAGACAATCTTGAAGTATTAAAACTTCTTCAAGAGAGTTACTTAGGAAAAGTAAAAATGATATACATAGATCCACCGTACAATACTGGAAACGACTTTATATACAATGATGATTTTAAAGTTAGTAATGAAGAATATGCAGAAGAAAGCGGAGAGATCGACGAAGAAGGGAATCGAATGTTTAAAAATACTGATTCAAACGGTCGTTTTCACTCAGATTGGTGTTCGATGATGTATTCACGACTTTTAGTAGCAAAAAATCTACTTAAAGAAGACGGAGTAATATTCATTAGTATCGATGATAATGAAGTAGAAAATTTAAAGAAAATTTGTAATGAAGTATTTGGCTCAGAGAATTTTATTTCACAAATTGCATGGAGAAGAACAGATAATCAACCAAATATTGGTAATATTGCAACCGTAAAAGAATATATTCTTTGTTATGCAAAGGTATATAAAAATATACAATTAGGTAGAATTGAGTTATCTGAGAAGGCAAGAAAGGAATATAGATATTCAGATGAAAAAGGATTATTCAGACGAGGAATTTTATTACATAAAACTAGAGGGAGACATTACTACGATGTTACTACTAAAACGGGAAATATACTTAGTGGACCTTGGATGAAGACTGAAAAAGATTTCAAAAAACTTGATGAAGAAGGGATGATTTATTGGACAAGTGGTGGTGATGAACAACCGTATAGTAAAATATATTTAGATGAATCAAAGGGGCAAATTCCTAATGATTTTTGGGGTATAGAATTTGGTACTAATCAAAGAGCAAGTTTAGAGTTAGAAAAAATTTTTGGGGACAGATTATTTGATTTTTCGAAATCTGTATTGTTGTTAAGTAATTTATTAAAAATTGGAATAGGAAAAGACGATGTAGTTCTAGATTTCTTTTCGGGTTCAGGAACTACAGCACATGCAACCATGGCATTAAATGCAGAAGATGGCGGAAGTAGAAAATTCATAATGGTCCAATTACCTGAAGATACAGATGAAAAATCAGTGGCGTTTAAATCAGGATATAAAAATATATGTGAAATAGGTAAAGAAAGAATTCGACGAGCTGGAGACAAGATAAAAAGTGAAAATCTATTATTAACTTCAAATTTAGATACTGGGTTCAGAGTGTTGAAAGTTGATAGTTCTAACATGAAAGATGTATATTATTCACCTAGTGAAATTAGTCAAGATTTCCTAAGTTCACTGGAATCAAATATCAAAGAAGATAGAACAGACTTAGATTTATTATTTGGATGCTTATTAGAATGGGGATTGCCTTTATCTTTATCGTATAAATCTTTTGAAATAGATGGTTGTGTGGTACACGACTATAATGATGGGGATTTAATTGCGTGTTTTGAAGAAAATATCTCAGAGAATGTAATGAAAGAAATTGCTAAATTAACGCCACTTCGAGCGGTATTTAGAGATAGCAGTTTTGGAAATAGTGCTGAGAAAATAAATACTAGTGAGATATTTAAACTCTTGTCACCAGATACAAAAATAAAAGTTATTTAGGAAGGAGAAAAAATGAAATTACAATTTAAACATCAAAAATTTCAAAAAGATGCTGCTCGTGCAATTGTAGATGTTTTTAGTGGTCAACCTTTTTTAACTTCTACCTATATGATTGATAGTGGAGATGGTAGACAAACCTTATTAGATGATTTTACTGGTTGGAGAAATGAACCGATAATTCCAGAGTTAACTGATTCTAAAATTCTAGAAAATGTTACTACGATACAGAAGGGAAATAATATAAAGGTATCTGAAAAATTAGAGGGGCGTTATAACCTAACTGTTGAAATGGAAACAGGTGTAGGGAAGACATATACTTATATAAAAACTATGTATGAATTAAATAAAAAATATGGTTGGAGTAAGTTTATTGTTGTAGTTCCATCTGTTGCTATTCGTGAAGGTGTTCATAAGAGTTTTGAAATAACACAAGAGCATTTTGCAGAAGAATATGGCAAGAAAATAAGATATTTCGTATATAATTCTAGTAGATTAAATCAAATAGAACAGTTTGCTTCTGATAATTCTATTAATGTAATGATTATTAATTCACAAGCCTTTAATGCTACGGGTAAAAATGCAAGACGTATTTATATGAAATTGGATGAATTTCGTTCAAGAAGACCTATTGATGTTATCGCTAAAACTAATCCAATAGTAATAATAGATGAGCCTCAATCAGTTGAAGGTAAGAAGACAAAAGAAAACTTAGAGCAGTTTAATGCTTTAATGACTTTACGATATTCTGCAACACATAAAAAAGATAGTATTTATAATATGGTATATAGATTAGATGCGTTAGAAGCATATAACAAAAAACTTGTAAAAAGAATATCGGTAAAAGGGATAACTGAAACAGGAAGTAGTTCAACTGAGGGGTATGTGTATTTAGAAGGAATTAATCTTTCGAAAGCTGCCCCAACAGCGACTATTCAATTTGATTATAAAACATCAAAAGGAATTAAAAAAATCACAAGAATAGTAACTGAGGGTTTTAATTTATATGATAATTCAGGTGAATTAGAAGAATACAAAAATGGATTTACTATTACTAGAATAGATGGAAGAGACAATTCGATTGAATTTATAAATGGTAAAAAAATCTATGCTGGTGATGTTATAGGTAATGTAAATGAAGATGTACTTCGAAGAATTCAAATAAGAGAAACTATTCTATCTCATATTGAAAGAGAACGAGAATTATTCAATAAAGGTATAAAAGTTTTATCATTATTCTTTATTGATGAAGTTGCAAAATATAAATGTTATGATGAAGCAGGAAGTGAATATAACGGTATATATGCACAGATGTTCGAAGAAGAATATAATGATATAGTGTCAAACTTAAGAATTAAGTTCGGTGAAACAGAGTATCAAAACTATTTAAATGAGATTGATAAGAGTTCAACTCATGCTGGTTATTTCTCAATAGATAAAAAAGGTAAGTTAGTAGATTCTAAGCTAAAAAGAAATGAGACAAGTGCAAGTGGAGAAAATGATATAGATACATACGATTTAATTATGAAAAATAAAGAATTATTATTAAATCGTGATCCAAATAAATCACCAGTTCGCTTCATATTCTCACACTCAGCGCTTAGAGAAGGATGGGATAATCCTAATGTTTTCCAAATTTGCACATTAAAACAAAGTACGAGTGATGTAAGAAAACGTCAAGAGGTAGGACGAGGTCTAAGATTATGTGTAAATGATCGTGGTGATAGAATGGATACTAATGCGTTAGGGAACGAAGTACATAATGTTAATGTGCTAACTATAATTGCTAGTGAAAGCTATGATAGTTTTGCTAAAGGATTGCAAAGTGAATTTGCAGAAGCAGTATCAGATCGTCCTGTTAAAATCACAGAGGATTTATTTATTGGACGTGTTTTAAAAGGTATTAATGGAGAAGAAATCCAAGTAAATAATGAGTTGGCGGATGCTATTCAGTTTGAATTGATTTCTAATAAATATATTGATAAGAAACACATATTAACGGATAAATACTTCGAAGATAAGAAAAATGGAACAATTGAATTTGATGATGAACTAATGCCATATGTAAATTATATTGTTACTATTCTAGATTCAGTTTATGATAACAAATTATTTGCAATTGAAGATGCTAGACAAAATAATGTTGAACTTAAATTAGATGAGAATAAGTTAGCTATGAAAGAATTTAAAGAATTGTGGAAGAAAATTAATTCTAAATCTATTTATGTAGTTGACTTCGACACAGAAGAACTTATAGAAAAAGCTGTTAATGCTTTAGACCAAAATTTAGCTGTTACTAAACTACAATTTAAAGTTGAAAGTGGAGTAATGAATAATATTAAGTCTAAAGAAGAATTGTTAGCTGGTAAATCATTTGTTAAAGAAGAAGCAAGTAATTACACAGATCATTCAATCGTAGGTTCTAATATAAAATATGATTTAATAGGAAAAATTGTAGAGGGTACTGATTTAACAAGAAAAGCAGTTGTTCGCATATTACAAGGTATAAAACCATATGTTTTTGAACAATTCAAGTTTAATCCAGAAGAATTTATTCTTAAAGCTATTTCGATTATAAACTCAGAGAAGGCAACAGCAGTTATTGAGCATATTACATACAATGTTATGGAAGAAAAATATGATGTGAACATTTTTACAGATGCCACAATCAAAGGAAAACTAGATGTGAATGCAATGAAAGCTAAAAAACATTTATATGACCATATTGTTTATGATTCGACAAATGAGAAAAGATTTGCTAGTGATTTAGATATAAATAATAGTGTTGCTGTTTATGTTAAATTGCCAAATAGTTTTTATATTTCAACACCAGTTGGGAAATATAATCCAGACTGGGCTATAGCTTTCCATGAAGGTTCTGTTAAACATGTTTACTTTATAGCTGAAACAAAAGGAAGCATGGATTCACTAGAATTACGTACTATTGAACAATCAAAAATACATTGTGCTAAAAAACACTTTAAAGCAATAAGTAATAATGAAGTAGTATATGATGTAGTAGATAACTATGAATCATTACTTAATTTGATAACTAGGTAGATGTTATATTTATCAAGGTAAAGTTTTGTTATACTATGATATAATATAAAGTTTTGATAGATTTAAATATTAAAAATAGGAGTATAAATGACAGAAAAAGTAATAAATAAAATTATATATTTTGACAAAGAAACTATACAGAATATACTTCAACAAGAAAATAGTGGAAGTAAGACTTATATAACAGATAAGAAAACTTCATTAAATAATGAGGTAGAACTTAAACTAGGTACTAAAGTCGATTTAAGTGTTCCGTTCTTTGATAGAATTCGGTTCCTTATTAGTGGGAAGTTGCAAGCTAATTATATTGCTAAACTAGATAAAAAGATCACTATAACATCAACTGAAATTTCTGAATTTGAAAATCTTAAACCAAGATTAAAAAAATATGATAAGAAAATATTAGATGATATTGAAAATTCTTCAACATTTTTTAGAGCTGCAGGCGGATATCTTAGGATGTTTAAAGGAGAAATAGATGGAGTAGATATTAAAGAATTTAAATCTGTTATGGATGAATATGAAGGATATGATACATATAAAATTTCAGAAACAGAGTATGTAAGGTTTAATAATACAGCTTTTGTGAGTAATTATAAAAGATATGATATTTTAAGATCTGAAATGACAATGTATTGTATTTTTGTTGGTGAATTTTCTAAAGAGCATTTTAATTTCTTTGAAGAAATTAATAAAATGGAAACACTGATATCAAATACTTCACAACCTAAAAAATTGGGGGAGTTATATCCTTCAGCTTATCATATAGGAAAAGATAGTAATTTTAAAAATAAACAAGATTATTTAGAGTATAAGATTAAATTATATGATGTAGTATATGCTGGTATTAAGGTGGAAAATGGTGAGAAGATAGATGAATGAAAATCATAAGAGAAAATATTTTATTTTTAATGGATCTAAATCATATTTTGATAAAAAATTAGTTGAATTGTCTGTAGAAAACAGTGGTCATACGTTTAGAGAACTAATTATGCTTCAGGACTCCGCAAGAAAGAATAATGATAACAATAGTAGATTTGACTTTAAAGAAAAGGTTTTAATTTTAAGTAATGATAATTATCAATCATTGGTTGTGGCAGCAATTGAGAGGATGGGGACAATAATCGAAGAATTTACTTATGAAAATTCTTATATATATATTCATAATCCACCTAGATATCTATATGAATACTTAAATAAATTACATAATAAAGAATTAATAGAACTTAGTGTTGAGAATGAAGAGTACTCAATAGTAAAAGATGAAAATAATTTTAATATAAAAATAGATTCTATTAAACAAAAAATAATAGGGCAAAATAATGCTGTTAATGAAATTAGTAAAAGTTTATGGTATCTTACAAAAATAAATACAAAGAAGCCATATGTAGTTATGTTATACGGGAAAAGTAGTATAGGAAAGACAGAATTAGTAAGGGAAATTGCTAAGGAATTTTTTGACAATATATTTTTTGAAAAACACTTATCAATGTTTAAGAATAATCAAAGTTTTGACTATTTGTTCGGAACAGAATTGAATCGAAGAAGTCTAGGTTATGATTTATTGGAAAGAGAATCTAATCTAATTTTTCTAGATGAATTTGATAAATGTGAAACTAGTTTTTATTCCGCTTTTTATACTTTATTTGATAATGAAATATTTAAAGATGCAAACTATGATGTTAACATGTCAGGAACATTAATTATATTGACAGCAAACTATAATTCTTTAGAAGATATGAAAAAACATTTAGGACTTCCAATTTTTTATAGAATAGATAAGTTTATAAAATTTGAAGATTTTGAAAGTAGTACTATTCACGCTATTGTAAAAAAAGAAATTTCATCTCGTAAAAAAGAATTAGGAAGTTTATTAGATGAAGAATTGATTTATTCGAAGGTAAGTATGCTTGTTAATACACAAGGTGAAAATGCACGTACGATTAAGTCTAAAGTACAAGGGGTTATTGAAGAGTTACTATTTGAGAATTATGTTAATACCGAGAATTAATAGGTGTGGCTATTTTAAAGTTGCATAATATATTTAAAATGTAGGAACAATCTATAATTTAATTTATATGGAAATATATACAGTATAAAAAAATAGTTGTTTGGAAGGTGTGAAAATTATGAATTTAGAACCAGGATCTTTAGCAGATTGGATAGGAAATGTAATATCATTTCTAGGGATACTAGTTGCTTCATTTTTTACTGTACGTTATTATCGTAAAGATAATAGAAAAATATGGAAGTTGTACAAAAAAATTGAATTAAAAAGAATTATTCTTGAAAATGGTGTGGAAATTATATGTGGAGATAAAATAGTAGTTTTTAGTTGTTATAATAATGGAAAATTACCGATATTTCTTGAAGTAAATAAAGTAGTAAGAAGAAAGCGATACTTATTTAATAAATGTTATAAAATTATAGAAGAATATCCTATATGGTCTACGGATTTGGATATAGATAAAAATCAGAAAATAAAAATAATGCCAATGGAATTTGTTGACATTTATAAAGTTGAGTTAAAATTTGTATTAAAATTTTATCAGGAAAATAAAAGTAAATTAAAGAAGTGTGAAGATTTATATTTCTGTATAGAAGAATTAGAAGGAAAAAGAAAGTATATAAAAATTAATGATATTTTTGAAAAGTAAAGGAGACTAAATCATAAAATCAAAAAAATTATTAACAGCATTAATAGCGTCTAGTTTATTAATAAGCGGATGTTCAACAATGAAGGAAGAAAAGAAAGAAAATCCAGTTAAGAATGAAACTGATAAAGATAAAGTGAATTCTTCTAGTAGAGATGGAGAGTATACTTTCAAAGATGGAAAAGTTACAATGACCGATATTGATTTAAAAATTACTAAATATAAAGTAATTCCAGTAGGTGCTGAAGGGAATGAGCATGGGGATGCTCCGGTCATAGCTTTTTGGTATGATACAACTAACAAAAGTGGAAAAGACCTTATAAGTCCAATGAGTGCATGGTATGCGGCTTTTCCATATGGTCCTATACAAGATAATGATAAAAATAAAGTTAATAGATTAAATGTAACGATGCATCCTGATAAGAAATTGGCAAATGATCAAGCAGCTACTATAAAAAAAGGTGGAACTGTTTCAGGAGCTGTAGCTTATAAACTTACTGATTTAACAACACCAGTAAAACTTACAGCATATAAAGGTGTGGATCGTATAGAACTAGGTAGCCAAGAATTTTCAGTAAAATAAATTTTATTCGGATTGATATTATATCAGTCCGAATTTTTTTATGAAATTATCCTTTTTTCTTCCATTGTCAACTCCAAACTTCAACTATTTTTAATATTTTTGCCAAGTTGAAAGTATTTCTTAAAATACTGATATTAAAGATTTTTTAATGCGTTTTCAATTTGGCAAAATTCATTTTGCCTACTTTGATATTGTTCGTTGACTAGGCAGAATGTATAATGAGTTCATAAGATAAAAGTAAAAAACAAAAGGAGATTTATACTTATGAGTGAAAATAAAAGTAGTTTAAAAGTTTTAGTTCAAAAAGTCGGTACTGCTCTTTCAAGTATGGTAATGCCTAACATTGGTGCATTCATAGCTTGGGGATTAATTACTGCATTATTTATACCTACAGGATGGATGCCAAACGCAAAACTTGCGGCATTAGTTGCACCGATGATATTCTTCCTATTACCACTATTAATTTCTTATTCAGCTGGTAAAAACGTTCATGATGAACGTGGAGGAGTTGTAGCGGCAATTGCTACTATGGGTGTTATTGTTGGAACAGTAACAATCACTGAAAAAGGTATAGGTGGAACACCAATGTTCCTAGGAGCTATGGTTATGGGACCTATCGCAGCTCACCTAATGAAAAAATTTGACAAAGCAGTTCAACCAAAAATTAAAACTGGATTAGAGATGTTAGTAAACAATTTCTCAGCTGGTATTCTTGGATTTATCTTAGCTATTTTAGGATTCTTTGGAATTGGACCTATTGTTAAAGTTATTACTAATGCACTTAGTGCTGGAGTAGATGTGATTATTAACGCACATTTATTACCACTTGCTAACGTGTTTATCGAACCAGCAAAAATCTTATTCTTAAACAATGCGATTAACCACGGTATCTTAACACCAATCGCAACTGAACAAGCATTAAATACTGGTAAATCAGTATTATACTTACTAGAAGCTAACCCTGGTGTTGGATTCGGTATCTTATTAGCTTACATGTTCTTTGGAAAAGGTTCTGCTAAAGCTTCTGCTCCAGGTGCAGCAATCATCCACTTCATCGGTGGTATCCACGAAATCTACTTCCCATACATCTTAATGAAACCTGCATTAATCTTCGCAGCTATGGCAGGTGGAGTAAGTGGTACAGCAACATTCCAATTATTAGGTGCAGGTCTACGTGCTCCAGCTTCACCAGGTAGTATTTTAGCAGTACTTGCTCAAACAGCAACTGGAAGTTACTTTGCTGTAGTGGCTGGGGTAGTAGTATCTACTTTAGTAACATTCGTAATCGCAAGTATTATCTTAAAACGTGATAAAGGTGATGGAGATTTAGAATCAGCTCAAAGCAAAGTAAGCAACATGAAAGCTGAATCAAAAGGTCAAGATGTAGCAGTTGATACTGCAAGTGAAACTTCTTATGCTGATGTTAAAAGAATCATCTTCGCTTGTGATGCAGGAATGGGAAGCTCAGCGATGGGTGCTTCTATCCTACGTAACAAAGTGAAAAAAGCTGGACTTGATTATGAAGTAACAAATGTAGCGATTAGAAATCTAAATGAAGAAAGTGGATTATTAATCGTAACTCAAAACGAATTAACGCCAAGAGCGAAACAAATGAATGGAAAAGCTCTACACGTATCTGTAGATAATTTCCTAAACAGTCCAAAATACGATGAAATCGTTGAGAATTTGCAAAAATAGAAAAATAACTATATAATATTTTGTAAATAGAGACGGTAGTGTTTATGACTTCTTCTTAGATAAGGCGCTATGCATTACTAAGAGGAAGTCATATTTTTATTATTAAAGAAAGTTTTGGATATTTTTTGAATGGAGGTCATATGTTTAACGAACGTGAAAAACTAATATTACAAGTTTTGTTGAAAAATACTGATGAAGCACTTAGTATAAAAGAGATAGCTAAGGCTACAAAAATAAAAGAAAGAACACTCTATAGAGAGATTAAAAACTTAGAAAGTTCATTAGATCAACTAGGAATAGATTTAAAGAAAGAAAAGTCTAAATATATACTAGAAGGTGATTTATCTGAGTTAGATTCTTCACTATTTGAGGCTAGTTTTGAAGATTATGCATATTCAACAGAAACTAGACTGAATTTAATATTATGCTTTTTAATTTTAAGTGAAGATACTTCGATTAAAGATATTTCTGAGAAACTAATGTTAAGTTATAATACTGTTGCGACTGCAATAGGTACTATCGAAAAAATCTTGTCTGATTATAAACTGACATTAATTAGAAAAAAAGGTCATGGTATTGAAATAGAAGGTAGTGAGGTAGATCGTAGAGTACTGCTAATTTCATTATTATGTAACGAAATTAGTGATGAGGAATTTTTTACTAGACTAAATGACCGTAGTATTTTATCAAGTAATCCATTCACAAAATTCTTGAACTTTGATTTTTTAAAAAAGGTATTTTATCAAAATAAATATCTTGATGTGTTTAAAATATATACTGATTCAAGTATTAAGAAGATCCTTATAAGTTTAAATGTAGTTTTTCTTCGAATGTCTTATCCAACTGATATTAAAGAAAATACTACGAAACAAGAATATGATAGTATAAAATCACTACTAAGTGCGTCTAAAGATATTATTGAATTTGATATTACAGATGATATAATTCAATTTCTTGTCAAAATATTAAAAACATGTCGTCTGATCGAACAACTTTCGTATTTAAATGATAAGTATTCATATACTCTAGTATATAAGATAAGCTTATTGATAAAATATGTTTCTGAAAAAATGAATGTGGACTTCATGCAAGATACGAATCTTTCTAGCGGTCTTATCGCACATGTTGAATCTGCTATAAAAAGACATCAGATGAACTTAACAGAGGAGAATGATGAATTACAAGATTTTGTATTGAAAAACTACAACGAGCTATATCTAGTGATTAAATCAGAATTGTTAGTTGTGTTTGATGAAATTATGTTTAATTCAACTGAGTTAAGTTATATCGTTATACATTTTGCTTCTAGTTATGAACAAATTTATAGAAAAAACTTTATTCGTGCTCTAGTAATATGTGCTAGTGGTATCGGAAGCTCTAAAATATTAGGTAGTCAGATTAGAAAGAATATTCCTGAAATAAAAAATCTAGAATATACAATCCCTAGTAAAGTCACTAAATCTTTAGTTAATAACTATGATGTAGTCATATCTTCAATCGAACTAGAACAAGATGTTGATTACTTACTAATTCCGACAATACTAAAAGAAAAAGATATAAACTTAATTCGTGAAAAAATATTATCTAGTAGAAGTTTCAAAAGGAATAATACTGTTAAAAGAGAAAATATCGTCAATATTGATAAACTTAGCAGTGCGTGTAGAACTATTTTGAAAAATATTGAGTATGTTGAAACAGATAGCAAAGCAAACTATGAAGTGATATTAGATAATATCTTGACAAATTCAACACTAAATATAACTAACAAAGATGAAATTTATAATAGTTTATTAGAAAGACATAATAAGAGTTCTGTAGTTATTCCTAATATTAATATAGCTCTTTTCCATACTTTGAATAATGATATTGAAGAACCGTTTGTTATTATTAGTTCATTAAATGATGCTATCGTTATGAAGGATTCAATGGGTAGTGATCAAAATGTTGATAATTTTATAGTGATGGTCAGTCAAAACCAACAAGAATTTACAGACTTACTTAGTCAGATTAGTATTGCGATATTAGATGATGAGGTATTTACTAAAGCTCTATCTAGTAAGAATAAAGATTTTATTCTAACAAAGATAGAACTAATCTTGAAAAATTATATTTTACAGTTTTAGTCATAATAGCGACTTGGAAATTAATTTCAGGTCGCTATTTTGTTGTTAAGGAAGGTGAAATATAGCTGTATACTAAAGTGGTTAAATGAGTAATTTATATTTTGTCATTTTTTATAACTCTATTTTGGCAAAAAGTGTTTCGCCGACTTTGATATTGTTTAGAAGGATAACTAAAGGTATAATTAACTTATAAGAGATAGAACAAGAAAACTAGAAGGAGAAATGAAGATGAATTTAACAAAAAAAGATATTAGATTAGGACAAGAAATTAGTAATAAAGAAGAAGCGATTAAAAAAGCAGGAGAAATCTTAGTAGAAAATGGATATGTAGATAGTGATTACATCCCTGCTATGTTAGAAAGGGAAGAAATCGTATCAACTTACATGGGGAACTTTATTGCGATTCCTCACGGAACAGATGAAGCTAAAAAATCAATTAAAAGCACAGGAATTTCTATTATTCAAATACCTGGAGGAGTTTCTTTTGCTAAACCTGAAGATACAGAAGATAAGATGGTGTTCGTAGTATTTGGTATAGCTGGTAAAGACGGTGAGCATTTAGAATTATTATCAAAAATAGCAATCTTCTGTTCAGAACAAGAAAATGTTATAAAATTAGTAAACGCAGCTACTGAAGAGGAAGTTATTACTTTATTATCAGAAGTTGAATAATAAAAAATAAAATTAGTAAGAAGGTATTACAATGAAAAATTTACACTTTGGTGCGGGAAATATCGGACGTGGATTTATTGGAGAATTATTAAATAAATCTGGATATCACATTACTTTTGTAGATATTAATA
This sequence comes from uncultured Gemella sp., assembly GCF_963537375.1. Taxonomy (GTDB): domain Bacteria; phylum Bacillota; class Bacilli; order Staphylococcales; family Gemellaceae; genus Gemella. Next base: position 84,702 of record NZ_CAUTDQ010000002.1, on the reverse strand, counting down.
AAGATGTTGTTAATGATTTAAAACACCGTGATACATACACTATTAGAATATTGGATGAAAATATTGAAGAAGTTGAACTTAATAACTTTGATGCTTTAAATATCGCTGAAGAAAAAGAACAACTTTATACAGCTATAGGTGAGGTAGAATTAATTACTACTTCTATAGGTCCGAATGTTCTGCCTATCATAGCAAAAGATATCGCAGAAGGATTAAAATTAAAGGTTGAGAATAATAATACTAAATTATTGGATATTATCGCTTGTGAAAATATGATTTCTGGATCTGAATTTTTAAAAACAGAAGTATTTAGACATCTTTCAGAACAAGAACAAGAGTTTGTTAATAAATATGTAGGATTCCCAAATTCGGCAGTAGATAGAATCGTACCGGCTCAAAAACATGATGATGTTCTTCTAGTTGAAGTGGAGAAATTCTGTGAATGGGTAATAGAAGCGGATAAAATTAAAGTAGAAAGTAATAGAAATATTGAACAAGTACATTATGTAGCTGATCTTAATCCATTTATTGAAAGAAAACTATTTACGGTAAATACAGGGCATGCAGCACTAAGTTATATTGCGAATTACTTAGGTATTGAGTTAGTTTCAGATGGTGCTAAACATGCTGATGTAAGAAAAGATTTCATCGCTGTATTAGAAGAAACTAGTGCATTACTTGAGAAAAAATGGGGATTCAATAAAGAAGAGATGGAAGCTTATAGAAATAAAACTATCAAACGTTTCGAAAATCCACGTATTGTAGATAATGTCTCTAGAATTTGTCGTACTCCTATAAGAAAATTAGGTTATAATGAGAGATTTATTAAACCTATTAGAGAAACAGAAGAACTAGGATTATCAAATAGTGCTTTACTAAAAGCTTGTTCATATATTCTTACATTCAAATCTGAAGAAGATGAACAATCTGTAAAACTTGAACAACTAATTAAAGATAAAGGTGTTATCGAAGCTTTAAGTGAAGTAACAGAATTAACAGATACAGCTTTATTAAATAAAATTAAAGAAGGTTATGAAAAATTAGTTTAATAATACAAACAAGTATCTCAAAAAAAATTATGACATGACGTGTATACATAAGAATGAAATAGTATGTATTATTAGCAATTTATATATAAAATAATAATTGAAAGTCTTTGGAATAGCTGATTCCAAAGGCTTTTGCTATGTTTGCGAAATTTGAGTAATATTCTAGGTGTAGCTATTGACATTACTACTAAAAATGGTATCATTGTAGCATGAGTTAATAATAGATTATAAAATGAAAATATGGTAATGATAGAGAAAAGGGAAAAAACTTTGTTAAGAATTGATAGGAATTCTTATGAAGTATCCAGTATTTATGGAATACTAGAGGATTATTAAATATCGTTAGAAGACGATGTTTAAAGAGAAATGAAGAGGATTATATTATATATGTATAAAGAAATGTTGCAGGAGAAAAAATAATGAAAGTTAGAAAAGAGAATTTTGTAATAGACAATAAATCGTGTATTGGATATATAACTGATGCTACAAAATACTTATTGATTCAACCTGTTGATGGACATGATATTGAAGTATTGGATAACGAAGTAGAAGAAATTCTAAAAAATACAGACAAACTATTCTCGCTTATTGCATTTAAAATAGAGAATTGGAATAGTGAACTTTCTCCTTGGGAAGCACCTCCAGCATTTGGAAATAAATCTTTCGGTTCGAGTGCTAAAGATACTTTAGAATTTATTGAAACTAGATTAATACCAACGGTTAAAGAAAAATATAATCTAGATAATGATATTGAATTTATACTAGGTGGTTATTCTTTAGCAGGTTTGTTCAGTCTTTGGAGTGCATATAAGTCAAATACATTTTCTGGTATTGCTGCTGCTTCTCCTTCTGTTTGGTTTAATGGCTGGGAAGATTTTATGGATAATAATACGCCATTGAGTAAAGCTATTTATCTAAGTTTAGGTGATACTGAAGAGAAAACTAAGAATAAAGTAATGTCTACTGTTGGAGATAATATTAGAAAACAAGAAGAACTATTAAAAAATGATAATATAAATACAATATTAGAATGGAATAAAGGTGGACATTTTAGAGATTCAGATTTACGTGTAGCTAAAGCATTTGTATGGTGTATTGAAAATGTTTAAGTAGAAATACAGAAATACTAATTAAATTTAAAATAGATAAGAGAGTTTGAGTAAAATATAGAATAGATTGTAAATGAGTAGATAGATTTTAAAAAAGCCTATTTCCTTTCATTCTATTCTTTTTCACGTTATAATTAAATTACTATTACTAGAAATTTTTGGAGGTAAAATATGAATGAAGTAATTAAAACGATGCTAAATCATCGTACGACTCGTAGTTTTGTAAAAGGAAAAGAACTATCAAAAGAACATCTTGAGCAAATTATCGCTAGTTCTAAACAAGGATCTAGCTGGATGAATGGTCAACACTATAGTATTATTGTAACAACAGGTGATACTAAACAACAAATTGCTGATTTAATTCGTGATAAAGCACCTGGTAATGCTGCTCATATTGAAAATTCTGCTGCGTTCTTACTATATTGTTTAGATTATACCAATATTAAATTAGCGTTTGATATTGAAGGTGGAGAGTTTGATATTACTAATCAACATGAACCATTACTTATCGGTACTTTAGATGTTGGTATTGCGATGCAAAATGCTGCTTTAGCTGCTGAGTCTTTAGGATACGGAATTGTTTATTGTGGTGGAGTAAGAGGTTTTGGAGATAAGATTTCTGAATTACTAAATATTCCAGAAAATGCCCTGTTCCTATGTGGTCTAAGTATCGGTGTTAAAGATGAAGAGTTATCTACGGAAAAAGTCAAACCTAGATTACCAGAAGCGGCAAATGTAGGATATAATGAATTCCCTAAATCAAATGTAGAAGTATTAAAAGAATACCGTCAAACTATGGTAGACTTCGCAGAAGCACGTGAGACAAAAACATGGACTAAGAAGTTCGCTGACTTCTACGCACAACCTTCAGGAATAGAAAAAGTAACTAAAAAACTATTAGAAAAAAATGGTTTTGTTAGTGAGAAAGAAAGATAAGTTTAAGTTAAATAATTGACATTACTTGAAAAAATAGATATACTAAATGTGTAGAAGAGTTAATATAATTCTTTGAAAATAGTGCCGCTTGCTGATGGAGCGGGGTAGAAGTAATTCAGTTCGAAAATAGTGCCGCTTGCTGATGGAGCGGGATAAAAATAATTCAGTTTGAAAATTGTATTTAGATGTATAGACGCATAAATAATCAATAGGGCCGGCTCGATAAAATTGATTTCTTTGAAATCACGATTTTTGAGCCACTCTTTTTTTATATTTCGTCTCATATCAAATGTAATACTACAAAGTAGGAGCTTATTTTTTTGAAAAAATTATTGACTTTTTGAACTAAATTGTGCTAGAATGTTAATAGATATCAATGCTCCCATTCCTATTTAGAGGCAGATACGTTCTGATGTGGGAGCTTTTTTTATTAGGAGAAAAAACTTATGGATACTTTAAAACACTTGAATTTTAATGAACAAATAGAATTGTTAATTTCGAGAAATATGGATATTGAAGACAAAGAAGATGCAGTAAATATACTTAAACATATAAATTATTATAAGTTTAAAGAGTTTGCTGAACCTTTTTGTTCAAAAGAAAATGATAATTTAAATTATAGAAATATAGATTTTAAATTTATTGTTAGTAGATACTATAATGATAAAAATTTAAGAATGAATTTACTTCATGCTATAGAGATGATAGAAGTGTCTGTGAAAACTAATTTAGCTTTTGAGTTAGGGAAAGGAACTTTAGGAGCATATGGTTACTTAGATTTCAAAAATTGGTCTAATAGAGAGGAATATTGCAAACACTATTTAGCGGATAAAAGTAATAGTTTTAAAGAAAAAATATTTAAGTATATAAAAAAGGGAAATTATGTGGAAATTAATCGTAAGTTAAAGGAAAGTGGTGAAAAATATCCACCAGTATGGTTAACTATAAATATTTTAACATTTGGTGATTTGGTAAAGTTATTAGAATTACTCTCTAATAAGAAAATGAGATCATTATTAAAAAATTATGGAAATATAACAAAAGATGAGTTTATTTCGTGGATGAAGTGCTTGAATTTAGTAAGAAATATGTGTGCACATAATTCAAATATTATAGATTTAAAATTAAAAACAAAACCTAAAATACATTCTAATTGGGAACGATTTTTATTTGAAAAAGATGAGAAAATATTTGCAAATAGATTAGCCGTAGTTCTTTGTATTATAGATAAATTTATTGAAGAAATAGATTCTAACTATAATTTTAATAGTATAAAAACATCAATAGACTCGATTACATCAAAAGTTGATGAATATTCAAAAATGCTAGGTTTTAAAAATTATAGTGTTATAAATGAAATGTACAAAGGGAAAACAAAAAGGAAAAGGCATAAAAGAAGTACAAGAAAGCATAGATAAGGTTATAAAATACGAATAACTAGTACGTCAAGTAAAATTTGAAGAAGATGAAGACAGATTATATCAATTTCATATATATGAGAAGAGAAAAGTATTGAACGGAGATAGATTCACTCTAGATTTAGTAAGAAATACAATATAAAAATTTAAGCCCCAAAGTAACGGGGCTTTTTCTATGGGGAAATTTATGGAAAGAGTGTTTAAATATTTGTTAAATTTTGTTGCTTTCTTGAATATTTTCGTTATACTTTGATTTTAGAAGAATAACAGATATTAAGTATAAAAGCTTGTCAACATAAGGTTTATGAGCTTTTTTCTTTTTTAAATTTTTTTCAAAAAAACTATTGTCAAAAAAGGTCAAACATGCTATAATTTATTTAAGGTCAAAGAAGGTCAAAAAGATAAAACTTAAATATATTCCATAAAACCTTTTAGTTTATTGAATGTTTAGGTGTATCTTTTGAAGATTGTATCTAGTGTTTCTATTATTTGAAATACTGGGGAGCAACAAATATACACCTTCTGATCTAATAATTTAATCAAAGGAGATTTACAATGGATATTAATAGTTTTACTAATAGTGTGAAAGAAATCTTAGCGAAATCTTCCGAATTAGCAACAGATAAAAAAAGTCAAAGTATTACGAGTGAGATGTTCTTAAAAGCGGCACTTACTGGTAGTAATTTATATAGTGATATATTAGGAAGAGTAAATGTTGATAAGGTGAATTTAACTCATGAGTTAGATAATGAGATTGCGAAGGTAAATAGTGTAGACGGAGATAATATCAATTACGCTAGTTACTTAAGTAATGATTTGAATGCTTTATTAATAGAAGCTAATAAATACAAAGAGAAATATGAAGATAAATTTATTTCGTGTGAACATATAGTTCTAGCGAGTTATTTGAAAAATAGTATAGTAAAAAAATATATTGATAAGGTGACTACGTTAAAAGAATTAGTAGCGGTTATCGATAATATCAGAGGAGGTAAAAAAGTTATGAACGAAAATCCAGAAAACAACTACGAAGTTCTTGAGAAATATGGTCGTGATCTTGTAGAAGCTGCTCGTAGTGGTAAAATTGATCCTGTGATAGGACGTGATGAAGAAATAAGAAATGTAATTAGAATTTTATCAAGAAAAACAAAAAATAATCCAGTGTTGATAGGGGAACCTGGGGTAGGTAAAACTGCGATTGTTGAGGCACTGGCTCAACGTATTGTGCGTGGTGATGTACCTGAAAGTCTTAAAGACAAAACTGTATTCGAACTTGACCTTACTAGTTTAGTCGCAGGAGCTAAATATCGTGGTGAGTTCGAAGAACGACTAAAAGCTGTATTAAAAGAAGTTAAAGAACAAGAAGGAAAAATTATTCTATTTATAGATGAAATTCACATGCTTGTTGGTGCTGGTAAAACTGATGGAGCAATGGATGCTGGTAATATCTTAAAACCAATGCTTGCTCGTGGTGAACTACACTGTATCGGTGCTACTACTCTTAATGAATATCGTCAATATATCGAAAAAGATTCAGCGTTAGAACGTCGTTTCCAAAAAGTTCTTGTTAAAGAGCCTACTGTAGAAGATACAATCTCAATTCTACGTGGTCTTAAAGAAAGATTCGAAGTTTATCACGGTGTGAAAATTTCTGACCGTGCGATTGTAGAAGCTGCTGAATTATCTAATAGATATATTACCGACAGATTCTTACCGGACAAAGCTATCGATTTAATCGACCAAGCTTGTGCTACTATTAAAACTGAAAATTCTTCTAACCCAGCTGAATTAGATACAATTAATCGTAAAGTTATGCAACTTGAAATAGAAGAAAAAGCCTTAAGTGGTGAAGATGATGATGTGTCTAAAAAACGTTTAGAAAACTTAAAAGAAGAGTTAGCTAATCTAAAAGAAGAACAAAACAAACTTCAATTACAAGTTGATAGTGAAAAAGAAAAATTATCAGCTGTTAAAAATCTTCGTGAAAAAATTGATAGAGTTAAATTAGAATTAGAACAAGCTCAAAATAGCTATGATTTAGAAAAAGCTTCTGAGTTACAATATTCTACTTTACCAAGATTAACTCAAGAGTTAGAAGAGTTAGAGGAAAAATCTAAACATGAAGAATATAAACTTTTAAAACAAGAAGTTACTGAAGATGAGATTGGATTTATCGTAAGTCAAATGACTGGTATTCCTGTAACTCGTCTAGTAGAAACTGAAAAAGAAAAATTATTACATCTTGCTGATACTATTCATGAAAAAGTAATAGGTCAAGATGAAGCTGTAGAGAGTGTAACTAATGCGATTTTACGTTCTCGTGCTGGTATCGCTGATCCTAATAGACCAATCGGTAGCTTCTTATTCTTAGGACCTACTGGTGTAGGTAAAACTGAGCTTGCTAAAGCATTAGCTCTTAACTTATTCGATGATGAACGTAATATCGTACGTATCGATATGAGTGAATACATGGAAAAACACTCAGTTAGCCGTTTAATCGGAGCCCCTCCAGGATACATCGGATATGAAGAAGGTGGTCAACTTACTGAAAGTGTAAGACGTAATCCTTATAGCATTATCTTAATGGACGAAATCGAAAAAGCTCACCCTGATGTGTTCAATATCTTACTTCAACTTCTTGATGAAGGTACACTTACTGACTCTAAAGGTGTGGTAGTAGATTTCAAAAACACAATTATTATCATGACTTCTAATATCGGTTCATTAGAACTATTAGAAGAAGTTAAAGACGGTGTAATTTCTGAAGAAACTCGTAAAAATGTTACTAACCAACTTTACGGTTACTTCAAACCAGAAATTCTAAACCGTATGGATGATATAATTATCTTCAAACCATTAACACAAGACAATATTAAAGGTATCGCTAATAAACTTCTTAACGAACTTGTTGCGCGTATCGCTAATAGAAATATAACTTTAACTTATACTGATAATATTTCTAGCTGGGTAGCAACTGCTGGATTCGATATGAAATTCGGTGCTCGTCCACTTAAACGATTCATCCAAAGTCAAATCGAAAACAAACTTTCAGTTGAATTAATCCGTCATGGTATCGAAGATGGAATGGAAATCCACTTAGATTATGTAAATGACGAATTGAAAATTGATATTAAATAATATATTGATTTAGCCCAATAAAGAGAATAACTCAATAAATTCGATTTATCTGAAATCACAATTTTTGAGTTACTCCCAAATAACTATAGATCTCAGGAGAACTCCTGGGGTCTATTTTTGTATTAAGTTATATGAAAATTAAAAGATTAAAGTGAGGTAATTATTATCTTTTGTATAAACGAAATTTGTAGTATAATGATAAAATAAATAAATTAATAGACGAACGAAATATTTGTGTAGGAGGAATTTTAATGAAAATAGCGGTTATGGCTGGAACACCGATTGATTCGAAATTAGGTGCTGAGTTACTAAATTCATATGGTTATGATGATGTAGTTTTAGTACCGATTTCTAATAATCCAGTAGAACAAACTACGTTTCAAGCGTTAGAAGATGAAGAACGTGAAAATATTATTGTAAAGATTATTGATGAATTAAAAGAGAAAGGTTGCGACGTAATCTTTGTATATTGTAATTCACTTAGTTCTGTTGTCGATTTCGATAGATTGGCAGAAAAAATGAATATTTCTATTATTACTCCTATGCAAATGTATAGAAATCTAGGTCTTGAGTATAAGTATCTTGCTGTAATGGCGGCTAACTCTCATGGTCTTACGGGTGTTGAGAACAATCTTTATGTATCGAATCCACGTCTACGTGTATTAGGATTATCGATGTTGGAGCTTGTTAAAGCGATAGAAGAAGGAAATAAACCTGAACAAATAGTTGATGATTTCAACTTTAAGACACTGTTTAATTATTTCGAATTGACTAATGTAGAAGCAGTTGTTCTTGGATGTACTCATTTTCCTTATATCAAAAAAGAACTTGAAAAAATTACTAACCTTCACATTATTGATGTAGGAGTATTTATGATAGAGAGTTTAAAGAGAAAGGATATATAGAATGCCAATAGGAATAATGATTAATACGATTGCTATATTCTTAGGGGGGATAGCTGGAGCTCTTTTAGGAGATAAGTTACCAGAAAAGTATAAAGAACAATTAAATATGATTTTTGGACTTTGTTCAATGGGAATGGGAATAGCGTCAATTGGACTTATGAAATATATGCCAGCGGTAATATTCGCGATTATTATAGGGACATTGGTAGGATTATTCTTTAATCTTGGAGATTTAGTATATAGAGCTTGTGCAAAATTGCAAAAACTTATGGTGAAAGTTGTTCCAAAAACAAATACTTCTATGTCAGAGACTGAATTTTTAGCTACGTTGATTACGGTTATTGTGTTATTTTGTTCTAGTGGAATGGGAATATATGGAAGTCTTAGTGAAGGTATAACAGGGGATCCTAGTTTATTAATTACGAAGTCTATTCTGGATTTCTTTACAGCTGCTATTTTTGCATGTAATCTTGGGTATATTGTATCTCTAATAGCTGTACCACAATTTGTTATTTTTACGTTATTATTTTTATCAGCTGGTTTAATAGTTCCACTGACAACACCTGAAATGATTAATGACTTTAAAGCGTGTGGTGGTTTCTTAATGGTTGCAGCTGGATTTAGAATATTGAAACTTAAGATGTTTCCGGTTGTAGATATGGTACCTGCGATGATATTAGTTATGCCATTTAGTTGGCTTTGGGTAAATGTGATTTTACATTTATTATAAATATATATAAATAAAGCTAGTTAGAATTTGTTTCTGACTAGCTTTTTTTATGTTTATTATTTTAGATTCTGACTTCATAAAGTGCTGAGGTTACCATTTTCCTTCTAAGTAACTTTCATTTCTTTCTTTTGCCTGTTCGAAGATACTGTTGTATTCTTCTATCATTTCTTCTGTGTATTCCCCTTCAACTTGGTCACAGTCTAGAGAATAAAGTACTTTTTCAACTCTTTCATATACATCCTCTAGAGTAAACTCTTTATGAAGAAGTTTTTCTAATGTTTCCATACAGTTCGGATCGATTTTTGGATATTTGTAATTTATCTGTTGGTCTTTAATTCCGATATCGTAAAACTCATGCATTATGTTAGCACGTTTTTGTTGATCTCCAAATACACTGATGTATATAGAAACAACTACTGAATCTTTGATCTTTCTTTGAGCAATTCCAGCGAATTTCTTTCCATTTATGCTTAGGTCATAATCACCAGGGCAGTATGAATTAGTTATTTCAATAGCTTCAATTTTGTTAGCACCTTCTGGGAAGACGGCTTTGATAAAATCTGTCATTAGCTCATAACCTTCATTAATTGAAAAGTTTTCTTTTGGTTTATTCATAATGATTGATAAATTTAATATACCTTTATCTGAAATTATCCCTAGCCCTCCGATATTTCTAACAGCTGGAATAATATTATTTCTATAAAAAGCGAATAATGCTTCGTCGAAAAATGGAACACGTGTATCTGGAGCTCCAATTATTGCTGAGTTCGGTAGTGTGTACATGTGTAAAATACACTCATCATTCCCAGAAATTGTACGTAAAAACATTTCATCAGTAGCAATAGGTATTAGGGGATTTACAATATTTAATGTTTTATAGACATTGAATTTTTTATTTCGAATAAGATCTAGCATAGCTACTCCTTCTAAATTTGTCGATAATATATATAACTTAAAAATTAATACTTTATCATTATAATTTAAGAGATTAATTTATGCAAGGCTTTAATTAGATTAGGAAATAAAAAAAGGAGACGGGAGCGACTCAAAAATCGTGATTTCGTAGAGATCGATTTTGTCGAGTCGACCCCGCACAGGTTATTAGATATCTAAAAAGCTTTTGTAAAGCGAATTTAGATATCAATAAGCCACTGCGTCTATGAGTTCTCATACACACTTTATTAAAATTTAGGACTTTTGGGTCAGCCCATCTCAAATTATTTTATAGGTTAAGTTTGTAATCTTCTGGTTTAATAATTGGTACAATTTTTGTAAATAGTTTTACGAAGAAGAAACCAGAAACTATTGGAATTAGTGCGAAGACGATAGCTGCTTTTAATATTTCTAAAGCACTTCCGTCAGTAGTCGCAAGGTGTGCTAATGGTCCAACTAGACCACTGAATCCAAATCCAGCACTCATCGATGTACCTTTAATGTTTAGTATTGCGGCGAATACTCCTGAAACAGCAGCACTACAAACGACCGGTAACATAATTTTTGGCTTAGCAAAAATATTTGCCATCGAGATTTTCGGAGATCCGATAAAGTGTGCGAAGCAAACTCCTTTAGAGTTAACTGCCCATCCTGCTATTGCAAGTGTGAATCCACAAGCACAGATTCCAAGGTTTGCAGCTCCTGAAGCTATTCCATCTATATTAATCGCGAGAGCTACCCCAACTGATGTAATTGGAGAAACTACAAGACACGCGAAAATAATCGCGATAAGAATAGTAAGAATGATAGGTTGTAATGTAAGTAGGTGTTTAATTCCATCTCCTAATAATTTAGTTACTCCAGAGAAGAATGGAAGTGTATATCTACCAATACCTCCGATAATAACAAGTGTTAATGGAGGTAGGATGATTACAGCATAGTTTTTAGCTTTATCTCCAATTAGAAGGATGAATATTGTTGCTAATGCAGCTGTAAAGATCATAGTTACGATATCTCCAGAACCTTTTAACATAAGTCCTGTTTTGTCTGGAGTAGGGATAATTGAACCACTCGCAAATAGAGTAGCTAATCCTATAGATACACTTTGTACTGGAGTAAATTTAAAGAATAATCCAATAATAATTCCTGAAGCTAAACCTATCATAGCATTGGAAATTGTTATTGATAATGATAAAAACGCAAGTGCAGGATAAACCTTACCTATATATTTAAGTAGTTCACCAAGCAAGGCACCTGGTACTAAACATAGAACTGTTCCTAGGGCGATACCATTAAGGACGTTCATAGTAAAATTCTTAATAGAAATTTTCTCTTTCATAAACATCATCTCCTTTATGTATTCGTTACCTAAAAAGGTTACTAATTATTATAGCGTAAAATATATATTTTGTACATTAAAATTTACTAGTTTTGAAATAATAAATTAGGAATAAATTAAAAAAAAAAACTGACTTAAAAAAAGCCAGTTTATTAATAATATTATAGAGCTGTAAATGCAGCTGTAAATCCAAAAATTATGCCTGGTGAGTTGGCTATAACTATTGGCCAATCACGTTTTTCTCCTAGTAGACCATAAAGTACCCAAAGAGTACAGTTTATTCCTGCAACGAAAGGTTGAATAAAGTCTCCTTTATGACCGTGTATATTTTCTGAAATTTGTGGTATATATGATATATACATTAGCATAGCTGTGAATGTTGCTACCCAACTAAGTATTTTTAAAAATTTTGTATTCATATTATCCTTCTCCTTTCAAAGTATTGAAATATACTAACATATATAAATATACTAACATATATTAAAGGATATTTCAAGTGAACTTATTAAATATTATAATTGAAAAGGATTTAAATTAAATATAATCATGAAGTGATACATATTTATAGAGAAAATAGTTTGTTTAGTTTGATTTGTATAGTTCGGTATATTATAGTATAATGTAATTTAAAATAACTAAGGAGTTTTAAAAGATGAAAGTATTAAGAAAAATACTAGCGTTATTAATAGTATTAGCTCTTTTTGGTGGTGGAGCAACATATGCGTTAACACCAAGTGAAAGTATAAATAATTCAGAAAAATTAGCAAATCATGATGCTAAGATTAAGTTGGAGGATCTAAATGAAGATTTTATTTCAAATCTTAAATTAGTTGATTCAAATATTAAAACATCATTGAAAATTAATAATAATACATTTCTATCTATATTTAAGAATGCTGTACCAGCCAGTTCGGAATTACTAGATGGAAACTATAAGCTGGTCGATAATCATATTGAAGCAAAGTTACCTGTTAAATTAGGACCTTGGAATACAATTATTAATACTAATATAAAAGTAACTGGTGCTAATAATAGTGTAGATTTAATATTGGAAGATGCTAAAATTGGTAAGGTGCCTATTCCAAATTTTGCTTTAGAAAAATATTTAAAAGAAGCACTTACTGGAAGTGGCGCAGGGGTTAACGGTAATACTATTACTATTAAATCACTTGACTTACCAGTTGTTGTTGATAATATAGAGGTTACTGAAAGTAATATTAATGTGACTGCATCACTTAGTAGAGAAAAAGCCTTGAAATATGCTGCGGAGAATTTTAACGCATATCGAAGAGTATAAAAAATATTAGACTTTTGAAAATGAACAATTATTAGAAGAACTTCTACATATGGAGTCTTTCTAATAGCAGGTTTTTAAAAGTCTTTTTTTTAATTTCATGATATTTTCAGATAATTTCAAATTAAATTCACATAAAAGACTTGAAAGTTTTATCTTGATGTAATATAATATACATATCGTAAATAAAGACAAGACGACTATGTGGAGTTTTAGAGAGAAACTGGTAGGTGGAAAGTTTTATAGAAGCATAGGAGTTATCACTTTATTGTGTAATAATTTTAATAGAACAAACAAGTGCTCTTGGTAGGAGTTAAAAGAGGTGGTACCGTGGATACATTTCGCCCTCTATAACTTTTACTAAGAGTTTTTTATTTTGAAAGGAGAAAAAATGGTAGAATTAAAAGATACATTATTAATGCCAAAAACGAAGTTTCCAATGCGTGGAAATCTTCCAAATAAAGAACCTGAATTCCTAAAACGTTGGGAAGAAATGGATTTATACAACAAAATTTTAGAAAAAAATGCTGGGAAACCTTCATACGTACTTCACGATGGACCTCCATATGCGAATGGTAACATTCACATTGGACACGCATTAAACAAAATCTTAAAAGACTTTATTGTTAAATATAAAAATATGAATGGTTTTGTTTCACCATATGTCCCAGGTTGGGATACTCACGGTCTTCCAATCGAACAAGTATTAGTAAACAATGGTGTTGATAGAAAATCTATGCCAGCTAATAAATTTAGAAATAAATGTAAAGATTATGCTTTAAAACAAGTTGATAAACAACGTGCTGACTTCAAAAAACTTGGAGTATTAGGTGATTGGGATAACCCATACTTAACTTTAGATCCAAAATTTGAAGCTGAACAAATCCGTGTATTCGGTAAAATGGTAGACAAAGGATATATCTACAAAGGATTAAAACCTATCTACTGGTCACCATCATCAGAATCTGCATTAGCTGAAGCTGAAATCGAGTACCACGATCACACTTCACCATCTATCTATGTTGCTTTTGACTTAGTTAGTGAAAATGGTGCAGTAGAAAAAGGAACTAAGTTTGTTATTTGGACAACTACTCCTTGGACATTACCTGCAAATTTAGGTATTGCTGTTCACCCAGACTTTGAATACCAAGTTGTTAAATATAACGGAGAAAGCTACTTAGTAGCTAAAGAAAGAGTAGCATTCTTAGCTGAAAAATTCGGTTGGGAAAACTATGAAACAGGTGAAGTATTAGTAGGTAAAGACTTAGAGTACTTACTATGTCAACACCCATTCTTAGACAGAACATCTACAGTAATCTTAGCTGATTATGTAACACTTGATTCAGGGACTGGTTTAGTACACACTGCTCCTGGACACGGGGTTGATGACTATCTTGTTGGTCAATTACAATACAAACTTGGAGTATTATCACCAGTTGATAATCAAGGTGTTCTTACAGAAGAAGCTGGACAATTCGCTGGTAAATTCGTATTTGATGCGAACAAAGACATTATTGCGCACTTAGCTGAAACTGGAGCATTATTAAAACAAGAAGATATTACTCACTCATACCCACATGACTGGAGAAGTAAAAAACCAATTATCTTCAGAGCTACACCACAATGGTTCTGTTCTGTTGAAGCATTCCGTAGTGAATTACTAGAAGCTGTAGATAACACTAAATTCTACAGTGAATGGGGTAAACCAAGATTATATAACATGATTCGTGACCGTGGTGACTGGGTAATCAGTCGTCAACGTGTATGGGGTGTGCCAATTCCTGTATTCTACGCTGAAAACGGAGAAGAAATTTTAGATATCAAATTAATCGAGCACGTAGCGAAAATTTTTGAAGAAGAAGGATCAAATGTTTGGTTCTACAAAGAAGCTTCTGAATTATTACCAGAAGGATACACTCACCCAGGAAGTCCAAACGGAGTATTCACTAAAGAGATGGATATCATGGACGTATGGTTCGATTCTGGAACATCTCACCAAGGATGTTGTGCAATTCGTGAAGACTTAACTTACCCAGCTGACTTATACTTAGAAGGAAGTGACCAATACCGTGGATGGTTCAACTCTTCACTAATCACTTCTGTAGCGGTATCTGGAGTAGCTCCATATAAAGAGTTAGTATCTGCTGGATTCGTAATGGATGGTAATGGTAACAAGATGAGTAAATCATTAGGTAACGTTATTTCTCCTAACGATGTAGGTAAAGAATTAGGTGCTGAAATTATCCGTCTATGGTCTGCAAGTGTTGACTATACTCAAGACGTTCGTATCTCTAAAGATATCTTAAAACAAGTGTCTGAAACATACAGAAAAATCAGAAATACTTTCCGTTTCTTACTAGGAAACTTATTCAACGGAAGCTTCAACAATAAGACTGATCTTGTTGCGTATGAAGACCTTGAAGAACTAGATAAATACATGGTTCTTAAATTCGAAAAAGTTGTTGCGAAAGTTTTAGATTACTATGAAAACTATCAATTTAACAGTATTACTACTGAACTAATCAACTTCTTCAACGTTGAATTATCTTCATTCTACCTAGACTACGGTAAAGACATCCTTTACATCGAAGGTGAAGATTCTCACAAGCGTTTAAGTATGTTAACAGTTCTTTACACAGTATTAAGTAAATCTGTTAGATTACTTGCTCCAATTCTTTCATTCACTGCTGAAGAAGTATATGACAACATGCCATACGAAGATGCTGAGTCTGTTCACTTAACAGACTTCCCAGCTAAAAACGTAATCGAAGATGCTGCGTTAGAAGCTAAATGGGATAAACTTCTTGAAGTTCGTGATGATGTGAATAAAGCATTAGAAGAAAGCCGTAATGAAAAAGTTATTGGTAAATCTTTAGAAGCAGCTGTTGAAGTATACAGTAATGATGCAGAAGTAGTTGAGTTATTAAACTCTGTTGATAACTTAAACCAATTCTTCATCGTAAGTAAAGTAGCTGTTAAAGAAAACGATGGTGTAGCTTATGATCTTGCTACTGTTAAAGTAACTAAAGCTGAAGGACACCGTTGTGACCGTTGTTGGAACATCGTAGATGAAGTAAACGAAGAAGGTTTATGTCCACGTTGTGCTAGCATCTTAAACAAGTAACATAATATTCTTACAAAGAACTTAGGTTAATTTTTAATCTAAGTTCTTTTTTTTACATTTTTTTATAACGAGTCCAAAAAAATGGACAGATAGATTGTTATAATTAAATCACAAAACGAAGAGGTGATTTAAAATGGAAAAAGATTATATTACGATTACAGGGATGGAACACTATTTTGGAAATAAAATTTTTAAAGTAGGAGATGTTATCAGTTGTGAAAAAGAGTTTGATAATGATTATGATGAAGAAGCAATTAAAGTTATGATGAAAACTTTTGGTAAAGTTGGTTATGTAGGAAACTCTTGTAGAACTGTTGCAAAAGGTACGAAAAGTGCAGGAAGAATTTACGATAAAGTTGGAGATAAATTTTTTGTAAAAGTTTGTTTTGTTACTGGAGGTTCAGTTATTGGAGAAGTTCTAAAAAGAGATGAAAATAATCACAAAAATGATAGAAAAATTAGTGAATAGTTGTTATTATATACATAAGTGTATATAAGGAGCAAAATTTATGGAAAAAGGAAGATATCAAAAATTAAAGCTATTATACTTATTAGAAATACTAAGAGACTATAGCGATGAAAATACTTATTTAAGTGTGAAAGAATTAACTACTTTACTCTTAAAAAAAGAAATTATTGTTGAGAGAAAAACTCTATATAAAGATATAGAATTACTACAAGATTATGGATTTAATATCGTTGTTGAAAAGAATGGTCGTGAGAATATCTATGCATTAGTAGAAAGAGAATTTGAGCTTGCTGAGGTGAAGATGCTAATCGATGTAATTCAGGCGAGTAAGTTTCTAACTGTAAAAAAATCACGAGATCTAATTTTAAAATTGAAGAAATTAGCAAGTAAAAAACAAGCTCAGAAAATTCAAAGACAGGTATATTCTTTCGAAGAAAATAAATATATAAATGAAAATATTTATTACAATGTCGATGCAATTCATAATGCAATTGCAGAAAATAAGCAAATTGATTTTAATTATTGGCAATGGAATTATAAAAAACAGATGATTGATAGAAAAAATGGTGAAATCTATAATGTAAGTCCATTCGCTCTTGTATGGAATGATGAAAATTATTATATGGTTGCTTTTGATGCTAAGACAGAGTTGATAAAAAATTATCGTGTTGATAAAATGCGAAATGTTGTTATTCCTAATGATGACAGAGTGGGTCATGAAAAGTTTCAAAAAGAAGATATATCTAGTTATTCGAAGAAAATATTTGGTATGTATGGTGGAACTTTAGAAAAAGTGACTTTAGAGTTTAAAGAATCATTAATAGGAGCAATCGTTGATAGATTTGGAAAAGATATTATTATTCATAAAAAAGATGATATTTATCAAACTTCTGTAGAGGTTATGTGTAGTGGTCATTTCTTAGGTTGGATTTTCTCTTTAGGTAACGATATAGAAATATTAGCACCTCAAAATGTTCGAGATTTATATATTGAGAAAGTAGAGGTGTTATTAAAGAAATACAGATAAACGAGAAGGATGAATGAGAATGGATAAAAATATTGTTTTGTTAGATATCGTAGAAACTGATGTAACGAAAATTGTTTCTGTTTCATTAAAAAGAATAAAAATAACGGATAGATTTGAAGTCATAGAAGATAAAAGTTTTCATTGTAAAATGGAGTCTGGGGAATATTTGTTTGATTTGGAGAATACTCTGGAAAGTTATTTTAATAATATACCATCAGAAATAGATGTTAAAGTTTTTATTTGGCATAAGGAGAAGAAGGAATTAATAGATAAATATTTTTCTTTTCTTAGTGATAATAAATTTGAATATATTCAATCTAAACTTATAAAAGTAGGATTAACAAATGGTAATAATCCTGTTAAATATTCTATGAAAAAAGTATTGAAGCTATTTGAGATTGAGTATGATAAAAATAACTTGGGTGTTCCTAGATATGCAGTAGATATATTTTATCAAATTTTTGAAAGGCTTTTAGTTTATTTCGAACGTAGAAGTGAAATTAGTGCTTTTTGTAAAATGGAGAGTGGTTTGATACATGAAGCATCCTGCAGAACATTGAAAAAATCTACTAATAAACTTTCTTTAGATTGGATGGAATTTATTTGGGGAGATTTTCGCTTTTGTAAACATTGTTGTAGTTTTGAGATTAAGGGACCTTTTTATAAAAATATGACCAACAATCAATTAAAAAATGAAGGTATATTTTTAAAGAATATTAAAATAATTAATGATGGTGGCGAGTCTTGTAACGAAGATAAAGGTTCTCGAGAATTGTTATTGGATGAGGATAATACAAATAAAGATTATGTAATAGATGATACTTTAAAAGAGATAAACGAAATCATAAGTAGTAAAAAGACAGAATATGTTGCTTTACCTAATGGTGAAAGAATAGAAATTTTTAGAGCGAATGATATGTTGAACTATAGTGCAAGAAAACTAATGGAGAAACAAAAAACAGAGACTTCCCCTTTAAAAAACAATGCTATAAACTACCAAATTTTACTATACAAAATTGGAGAAATTGGTGAAAATAAAGTATTAGATGAGCTGAAGTATAGTTTTTATCCTATGCACATTATTAAAGATATCTCTATAAATATTGGGGAATTCCAGTGCCAGATTGACTTTGTTATACTAACTAAGAGAGCTATGTACTTAATTGAATGTAAAAATACGAAATCTAATGTAAAAATTGATGGAACAGGAAGTTTTTATCTTATAAACGAAGGTAAGAAGAATAGAACTTTTAGTGTATTAAATCAAATAGAGAGACAAAAAAATATTTTAGAACAATTAGATTTGGGAGTAGAAATTAAAGAAATGTATCCTATAGTAGTTTATGCAAATGAGGAAACTGGAATAGAAATAGAAGATAAGGATGCATTAAGAGGAATTGATGTAATTAATCTAGATCGTTTAAATAGTCTTATTAGAGAAAAGGAAAAAGATTTAAAAGAAATATATACTGTGGAAGAAATTGAGAAGATAAAGAGTAGTCTAATTAATCCTGATTTAAAAAATAACGATTTCTTAGAAGAGGATACTGTGAAATGGGAAGAGTATGAACTTAGATTATTATTAGAAAAAAATATCAATGAGAAAAAAGCATTAGAAAAAATTGCTGAGAAAACTGTATTAAAGAATGTAAAAAGTGAATTTAATGGTTCGAAAATATCAATATCAGAATTCGAAGATGTATTGAAAAAGTATCTAGAGAGAAAATCAGAAAAATTAGGAGTTACTTCATCCTCTCTAATGACTGAGATTATGAGAGATGAGATATTAGAGAAAATGCCAACGACGCCTAACCAATTATCCAAATTATTGGTCAGTAATAGTATCTATTTTCATAAAATTTCGAATGATTTATTAGCGATGATTAATAATGTTAAAACTGTAATGATTTAAAGAATAATAAGAGGCTGATAGAATAGATTAAAAATGAGATTATTATATAATCAAGTTTTAGAGTCTATTCTATTATTTTGCACTTCAAAATCAAAAAATATATAAATTCATTTAGCTTTATTAGTTGGATAAAAAACGTAGTTAATATCAACTTAAAATCGTGTTATTGTTGTTGCTTTAAAGATAAATGAATGTTATAATTAAGAGATGAATTATAATATGATTATAAAATCATTTAATAGAAAAATATGTCGGAAGGAAAATGTTAATGGCTATTTTAGGAAAAATATTTGATGCTAACAGAAGAGAAGTAAAAAGCTTATCAAAATTAGCTGATAAAGTATTAGCTAAAGACGAAGAATATTCAAGTCTTAGCGATGAACAATTAGTAAATAAAACAGAAGAATTTAAAGCTTATATCCAAGAACAAAAAGAAAAAGGTAAAGAAACACCGGATATTCTAGATAAAATTTTAGTAGATGCATTTGCTGCAGCACGTGAAGGAGCATTCCGTTCTTTAGGAATGAAACCATATAAAGTTCAAATCATGGGTGGTATCGCACTTCACCGTGGGGATATCGCAGAGATGAGAACAGGGGAAGGTAAAACTCTTACTGCAACAATGCCTGTATACTTAAACGCATTAGCTGGAGAAGGGGTACACGTTGTTACAGTTAACGAATACTTATCTCAACGTGACGCTCAAGAGATGGGAGTTTTCTATAACTATATGGGACTTTCTGTAGGTCTTAACTTAAACTCTTTAAACTCTGAAGAGAAAAGAGCAGCATACAATGCTGATATTACATACTCAACAAACAATGAGTTAGGATTTGACTATTTAAGAGATAACATGGTTAAAACAGTTGAAGCTCGTGTTCAACGTCCATTAAACTATGCTGTAATCGATGAGGTTGACTCAGTTCTTATCGATGAAGCTCGTACACCACTTATTATTTCTGGTGAAGGACAAGAATCAACTTCACTTTACCAAGTAGCGAATGCTTTCGTTAAAACTCTGAAAAAAGCAGAGGAAGAAGATGGAAGTGATGGAGATTATACTTTAGATATTAAAACTAAAGCTATTCAACTTTCTGAAAATGGTATTGATAAAGCTGAAAGTTACTTTGGATTAAAAAATCTTTATGAATTAAAAAATGTTGATTTAACTCACCACATTAACCAAGCGTTAAAAGCAAACTACACAATGGCATTAGACGTTGACTACGTAGTTGCTGAAGATGGAGAGATTTTAATCGTTGACCAATTTACAGGTCGTACAATGCCTGGTCGTCGATTCTCTGAAGGATTACACCAAGCTATCGAAGCTAAAGAAGGTGTTCCTATTCAGAA
Organism: uncultured Gemella sp.; assembly: GCF_963537375.1. GTDB lineage: Bacteria > Bacillota > Bacilli > Staphylococcales > Gemellaceae > Gemella. The sequence goes on along the minus strand of NZ_CAUTDQ010000002.1, from coordinate 63,966 downwards.
AGAAAGTAAAACAATGGCGACTATTACTTTCCAAAACTTCTTCAGAATGTATAAAAAACTTAGTGGTATGACAGGTACTGGTAAAACAGAGGAAGAGGAATTTAGAAATATTTACAACATGTTTGTAACAACGATTCCTACAAACAGACCAATCCAAAGGATTGATGCACCAGACTATATTTACTCAAACATGGAAGCTAAGTTCAATGCGGTAGCTCAAGAAGTTAAAGAACGTTATGACAAAGGACAACCAGTTCTTTTAGGTACAGTTTCTATTGAAACGAGTGAATTAGTATCTAAATTATTATATAGATACGGTGTACCTCACAAAGTTCTTAATGCTAAACAAAATGAAAGTGAAGCAGAAATTATTAAACAAGCTGGTCAACGTGGTTCGGTAACAATCGCGACTAACATGGCTGGTCGTGGTACGGATATTAAACTTGGTGAAGGTGTTCGTGAATTAGGTGGACTTGCCGTTATCGGTACAGAACGTCACGAATCTCGCCGTATTGACAACCAGCTACGTGGGCGTTCTGGACGTCAAGGGGACCCTGGTTACAGTAGATTCTATCTGTCTCTAGAAGATGAGCTTATGGTTCGTTTCGGAGCTGATAGATTACAAAAAATCATGGGTAAAGATGTAGATACTCCGCTTGAAAGTAGAATGGTAAGTAGATCGGTAGAAAGTGCTCAAAAACGTGTTGAAGGTAATAACTATGACTCACGTAAACAAGTACTTCAATATGATGATGTATTACGTAAACAACGTGAAATTATGTATGCTGAAAGAAATGAAGTATTAGAAAATGAAGTAGTTACTGATATTATCCAAGAGATGATCGGTGATGCAGTTGATAAAACTATGGCATTTATCATTGAAAACTTAGAAGCGCATAGTGAAAAAGAAGAAACAGAAGAAATCATCAAATCACTTAACGAGAAATTCTTAGGTCAAAAACCTATTACTGAGAGTGAATATTCAGATGTTATGTCTGATGATGAAATTCGTGAATTAGTATTACACAGAATTAATTTAGAGTTAGCTGAGAAACGTGAGTTACTTGGTGATGAAACTATGAATTCATTCGAGAAATACATTCTTCTTAATGCAATTGATGATAGATGGACTGATCATATCGACCAAATGGATCAACTTAGAAAAGGGATTTTCCTACGTTCTTATGGACAAATTGATCCGCTTCGTGAATACAAAACTGAAGGTTACCAAATGTTTGAGGACATGATTGATGATATTCAAGTTGAGGTTGTTACTAACCTAATGCGTATTAGAGTAGAACGCCACGAAGAAATCGAGATGAAACAAGAACCAACGAACCTTGTAACTAACGATAGTAAAGAACATATTGCTCGTGGTCCAGTTAAGAGTGCTTCTCGTGAAGAGAAAAAAGCTCGTATCGAAGAGCGTAAACAACGTATCAAAGAGTTAAAAGCTCAAAAAGATAAAGAAACTAATTAGTAGTTAATTGAAAGAAGGAGACTTAAGTAAGAGTTTCCTTCTTTTCATGGCTTTTATAATATTATAAGGAGGTAGTATTATGAATAATATAGAAAAACTAAGAGAAATAATAAAATCTAACGATAATATTGTCTTTTTTGGTGGTGCTGGTGTATCTACAGAATCTGATATTCCAGATTTTAGAAGTGCTAATGGTGTATTTAGTGTAGAACTTAATCGTCATTTCACTCCAGAACAGCTAGTATCAAGAACGATGTTCGTTAAGTATCCTGTAGATTTCTTTGATTTTTATAAGAAGCATTTGGTCTATCCTGATGCTAAACCGAATAAGGCGCATTATTATTTAGCGGAGTTAGAAAAACAAGGTAAGTTAAAAGCTGTTGTTACTCAAAATATAGACACACTTCATGAACAAGCAGGAAGTAAAAATGTTTTGAAACTACATGGAAGTGTGGATGCAAACTATTGTACGAAGTGTAAGTCTTTTTATAATTTAGAGGATTTCTTAGCTAAGACTGAAGAAATACCTAGTTGTGGTAAATGTGGTGGGGTTATAAAACCTTATGTAACTCTTTATGAAGAAGAACTTGATATGACGGTATTTAATGCTGCGATTAACTTTATAGAAAAAGCTGATGTATTAATCATTGGCGGAACTTCATTAAGTGTGTATCCTGCTGCTAACTTATTACATTATTTTAGAGGTAAGCATTTGATTGTTATTAATAAAACTTCTACACCACAGGATAATATGGCAGATCTTGTTATTAATGGAAAAATCGGTGAAGTCTTCTCGAAATTAGAAGAAAGAGAAGGAGGACTGTAGATGTATTTATTTAGAAAATTAGCTTGGTTTATGAAGCTAGAAAAGAAACGTTATAGTATTGGTATTATAGCCTTGATTTTAGTAAGTATTTTCAACTTGATTCCACCGAAAGTTATCGGTACAGTAATTGATAGAATTGAATCGGGGAATCTGACGAATAGTCAGCTATTTTTAAATGTTGGTTATTTAGTATTAGCTGCTCTGGCTATGTATGCTCTTCGTTATGTTTGGCGTGTGTATATTTTTGGTGCAGCATATAATTTAGGTCGTATTTTAAGATCAAGATTATTCGAACATTTTACAAAGATGTCACCATCATTCTTCCAAAAGTACCGTACTGGAGATTTAATGGCACATGCAACAAATGATATAAACTCAGTAGCAATGGTTGCAGGTGGTGGAGTAATGTCTGCAGTTGATGCTAGTATTACAGCTTTAGTTACACTATTTACGATGATATTCTTAATAGATTTCAAATTAACTTTAATAGCGATTATTCCCTTACCATTTTTAGCGTATGCTACTAACTATATTGGAGATAAAAACTATGAGAGTTTTGAAGAAGCGCAAGAATCTTTTTCTGATTTGAATAATAAGGTTCAAGAAAGTGTTTCAGGGATAAAAGTTACGAAATCATTCGGTTATGGTAACGATGAAATTAAGAGTTTTAAAGAAGTTAATAAAAAAGTATTCGGAAAGAATGTTATTGCTGCTAAGTATAATTCTTTATTTGATCCAATGGTATTAATCTTCGTTGGGTTATCTTATACACTTACTCTTGTCTTTGGTGGTATCTTTGTTTCTAATGGAGAGTTATCTGTTGGTGAGTTAGTAACTTTCGTTACATATCTTGATATGTTAGTATGGCCGCTTCAAGCAATTGGTTGGTTATACAATATATCACAACGTGGTGAGGTGTCTTATAAACGTATTGAGAGTTTATTAGATGAAGTAAATGATGTAAATACTAATTTAGATAGTAAAGTTAAAGCTGAAAATGGAAGATTAGAGTATAATATCAACAACTTTGAATTTGAAGAAGGTAAGCCTGTACTGAAAGATATTATGTTTGCTATTGAAAAAGGTCAAACTCTAGGTATTGTAGGTGTGACTGGTTCAGGTAAAACTACGTTACTAAGATTGTTACTAAGAGAATTCAATATTAAGTTGGGTAATATCTTACTTAATAATAGAGATATTGCTGACTACAGTCTAAGTGACTTAAGAAAACTTATCGGATATGTACCGCAAGATCAGGTACTATTCGCTATGTCGATTAAAGAAAATATTCGTTTTGCTAATCCTCAAATCGATGATAAGAAGGTAGAAGAGATTACAAAAATTTGTGGACTGTATGATGATATTATGGCTATGCCAGAGAAGTTTGATACGATCGTTGGTGAAAAAGGTGTTAGTCTTTCTGGTGGTCAAAAACAACGTTTAGCTATGAGTCGTGCTTTGATTATTAATCCTGAGATTCTAATCCTCGATGATTCGTTATCTGCTGTCGATGCTAAGACGGAGCACATTATTTTAGAAAACTTAAAAGAACAACGTAGTGGTCAAACTAATATAATTACTGCTCACAGACTATCTGCGGTTGTTGAAGCTGATTTAATAATTGTTTTAGGTGATGATACTATTATTGAAAAAGGTACTCACGATGAGTTAATAGCAAATAACGGTTGGTATAAAGAGACTTATGAAAGTCAACAGATGGAAGAAAACTTGAAAGGAGGAAGTGAAGATGTCGAAAAGTAAAACATTTTTTAGATTAATGCGCTATATGTTCCGATATAAAGGACTATCGATATTAGCATTATTATTTATACTACTAACTTCTATAGTAGCGACAGCAATTCCTCTTTTAGCACAGTATTATATTGATAATTTTATTACAAAAAATATAGCTAAAGCAGGGTTATATATATTAATAATTTATTTTGGGTTATTTATTCTAAGAGTAGTGTTTACATTTTTAGGTGAATTCTACTTTGCAAGAGTAGCTCATAGTATAGTAAGAGATTTGAGAAATGATAGTTTTATTAATTTGCAAAAATTAGGAATGTCATATTTCGATAAAACGCCTGTAGGTTCTGTAGTATCAAGATTAACTAATGATACACAAGCTGTTGCAGATATGTTTGGAACGATTTTCTCTAGTTTCTTAAATACTATTCTTATGTTTGTAGTAACACTTTCTGCGATGATTGCTTTAAGTTGGCAACTTACTATTTATATGATATTATTCATTCCTGTTATGGTTGGTTCTGTATATATGTATCAGAAGTTATCTAGTAAACTTATAGAAATTTCTCGAGCGAAAATTAGTGAAATGAATACGAAGTTATCTGAATCAATCGAAGGTATGAAGATAATTCAAGCATTTAACCAAGAACAACGTTTAATAGATGAATTTGGAGAGGTTAATAATGAACACCTTCGTTATTACACTAAATCATTAAAAGTTGATAGTTTGTTACTACGACCTGCTATGGCGTTATTCAAAGTATTAGCATATGGAGTTATTGTTACGTACTTTGGGTTAAGTTTTGAGAGCGCTGGTTTTACAGCTGGGATAATTTATGCATTTATTCAATATACGAATCAACTTTTCAATCCGTTAATTGAACTTATGCAAAATTTCTCGATTCTTCAAACATCTATAATTTCTGCAGGACGTGTTTTTACATTAATAGATAATGAAGAATATGAGCCTGAGCAAAAAGAGAGTGACTATAAAATTTCTCGTGGTGATATAGAGTTCAAAAATGTTAGCTTCTCTTATGATGGTAAACGAGATGTTCTTAAAAATATTTCATTTAGCGTTAAAAATGGAGAGAGTATAGCGTTTGTTGGAGCTACTGGTTCTGGTAAATCTTCTATTATGAATCTATTCCTAAGATTCTATGATTATGATAGAGGAGAAATACTAATTGATGGTGTTGATATAAAAGACTACAGTGCTAAAGAACTGAGAAATAGTGTTGGATTAGTTCTACAAGATCCATTCCTATATCATGGAACTGTAGAGTCTAATATTAAGATGTATAACGAAAGTTTAACAAGAGAAGATGTTATAGAAGCGGCTAAGTTTGTCGATGCACATAACTTTATTGACAAACTAGAGGATAAGTATGATAGTATTGTTACAGAAAGAGGTTCAACTTTTTCTAGTGGAGAAAGACAACTTCTGACATTTGCTAGAACTATAGCTAGTAAGCCGAAAATTCTTATACTTGATGAAGCAACTGCAAATATCGACTCTGAAACTGAAGAACTGATTCAAAATTCTCTTGAAAAAATGAGAAAAGGTAGAACGACTATAGCGATTGCTCATAGATTATCTACTATTCAAGAGTCTAACTGTATATATGTATTAGATAAAGGTGAGATTATTGAATCTGGAACACACGAAGAGTTAATAGCTCTAAAAGGAAATTATTACAAAATGTACCAACTTCAGGCTGGTATGTTAAATAAATAGAATTTAACTGGAAGTGAATTAAGTAACTTCCAGTTTTTTTATTTTGAAAACTGAAGTTATATATAGTGTTGGTTAACATAAATTTAAAGTATTAAATGTAATGAGTAAATTATTATATTAAAAATAAATTGTAATTAATAAAAACATAGAACTTATAGCTATTTTCTTGCATTTAATCTAGAAAAAGCTTACAATTAATGTATTAATTATAAACAAAATTAATCTTAGTATCATATTATGAAAGAAGGGTATACAGTTGAAAAAATTTTTAGGGGAAAAACAAAATAAGTTTTCACTAAGAAAATTAACTATTGGAGTTTGTTCGATGACAATAGGATCTTTTTTTATGGTGTCAACTATTCAACCTGAAGAAAATATTGTAAGAGCTGCGGATAATGCAGTGGTTCACTACAAATATGTGGGAGAGGACAATCTTACAGATAAAGAGAAGGAGTTGGTAAAAAAAGAAGTACCGAGTATTGTAAATAACACGGAAGAAACATATTACTTAGTATTTAAACCAACCCAAACAACACAACTAAATAAATTACCTAATACTGGTTTAAATTATGGAGTAGGAAGCATGATCCTAGGAGGAATGCTAGGACTATTAGTAGTTGTTGTAGCAAAAGGTAAAAATAAATCACGTAAAATACTATCAATACTGTTAGTTACTAGTATGGGAACGACTACTCTAGAGTTACCGGTTAGAGCTATGGAAGACTTAAAATTATCAATCTATAACATGGATTATAACCTTAAAGTTGGAGATAAACTTCCTAAGATTTCTTCGATTCCTGGATATAGTTTTGTTGGATTTATTAAAAATGAAGGTGAAACTAAAAAAGTAAATGAAGAAGTTAAAGAAAATGTTACGTCACAACAAAATACTAAAAAACAACCACAATTAAATAGAATTACGAATACAAATGCAACAGAAATAAAACAGGAAAATAAAACAACATCAAATAATGTTGATAAAAAAGAAGATAGAAAAGTATTAGGGGTTAATACAGTGAATCCTCAAGATGAAGTGTTAGCTGGAAAACTGACTAAACCTGAATTATTATATACTGATAAAACAGTAGAAACGCCTATACAATATAATCAAGTTATAGAAAATAATAACCAGTTACCTGAAGGAACAACAAGAGTAAAGCAACATGGACAAGCAGGTAAAAAGATTGAGGTTATTAGAACATTTACCGTAGAGGGAAAAGAAGTTTCTAGAGAGTTAATTTCTACTAATACAGAAGCACCGGTTTCAGAAATTATAGAAAAAGGAACGAAAAAAGTAGTCAGTACTGTTACTCCAAAAGGTGAAAAATTAGTAAAACCAGCTGTCGAAGTAAAACCTGAGTACACAGGAGTACAGGCCGGAGCAATAGTCGAACCAGCAAAAACAGAAGCACCGAAAGAGTATACGGGAGTACAAGCTGGAGCAATAGTCGAACCAGAAAAAGTAGAGACACAATATGGTGGAGTTACTTCTGGAGCATTGGTAGAACCAGAGAAAGTAGAACCACCGAAGGAATATACAGGAGTACAATCTGGAGCGATAGTCGAACCAGCGAAAGTGGAAGCGCCGAAAGAGTATACAGGAATACAAGCCGGAGCAATTGTTGAGCCAGAAAAAGTAGAGCCACCGAAGGAATATACAGGAGTACAATCTGGATCGATAGTGGAACCTGAGAAGGTAAATCCGCCAAAAGAGTATACAGGAGTACAAGCAGGGGAAATAGTCGAACCAGAGAAGGTAGAATCACCGAAAGAGTACACAGGAGTACAATCTGGAGCAATAGTTGAACCAGAAAAAGTAGAGCCACCAAAAGAATACACAGGGAAAATCGAATCACCGAAAACAGAGAGTCCAAAACCTGCGGTAGAGTCTAACAATACAACAGAAAACAATAATGTAGAAAAAAATGCTAGTGCACTTCTTCGAATGAGTTTTGTTAAAGACAACAAAGTATTATCAGGAACGGGTTCAGCTACTTTTATAGCTCCTAATGTATTGGTGACAGTAGCGCATAATTTTATTAATAATTCTTCAGATAACACTACTGGTGAATTTAGAGGAGATAAAGCTAAAAACACATATGAATGGCAAACACCTGATGGACAAAAAGGTTCATTCACATCAAACGATATACACTTCTATAATCAAAAAGATTATCCAAAAGGATTTATCTACGATTTAGCAGTTATTAAATTACCTGAATCTACAAGAAGACCATATGCCAACTTAGTAGAAAATTACTCTAAAGTAAATGTTAATGATAAGTTAAATGTGTATGGTTATCCTAGAGGAGAGTATACTCACTTAAAAGATACTACTGTAGAAATGGAACAAAAATACGCTAATAATACTTATGGGGTCCAATACCAAGGTGGAAAAGCTGGTATGAGTGGTGGAGGAATCTTTAACTCTAAAGGAGAAGTCATTGGTATACACCAAAATGGAGCTGAAAATCGTTCAGGAGGATTGATTTTATCTCCAACACAATTAGCTTGGATTAGAAGTATTATAAATGGTAAAGAAATTACACCTAAATATGATGCTCTTGAACGTCATAAAGATGAGAAAAAAGATGACACTAATGAAGAGAAAGAAATTGTTAAAAAATTAGAACTTAGAAATATTTCTTCTGTTGAACTATATTCAAAAGATGGTACTAAGTATCGTCATGTAACTTCACTTGCGTCTTTACCAAATAATCCAGAAAATTACTTTATGAAAGTTAAATCAGAGAACTTTAAAGATGTGATGCTTCCAGTTACAAGTATTACTAATGATAATAAAGATAATAAAGATGTTTATAAGATTGTAGCGAGTGTAAATAATCTGATACAACATGAAAATGATAAAGTACTAGAAAATTATACATACTATTTACCAAAAACGCAGAAAAGTGAAGCGGGAGTTTATACATCATTCAAAAATTTAGTCGATGCAATGAATAATAATCCAAATGGAGAGTTTCGCTTAGGTGCAACTATGGATGCTCGTGAAGTTGAACTTCCAGATGGTCAAGAAAGTTATGTGAAGAATGTATTCCACGGTAGACTAATAGGTCAAAATAGTAATAAGTATTATGCTATATATAATCTGAAAAAGCCATTATTTAATGTTTTAAGTAATGCTAGAGTACAAAATCTTTCACTAAAAGATGCTAATGTTTCTGAAAAATACAATGCTGCGACAATAGCGAAGGAAGCAATTAACGATACTCGTATTGAAAATGTTCATGTTGATGGAGCAATAGCCGGGGAACATGAAATAGGAGGATTAGTATCACAAGTAAATAATTCTACTATTTCTAACAGTAGCTATACAGGTAGAATAACTAATACATATAAAACCGTTGCTAGTTATCAAATAGGAGGTTTAGTAGGTAAACTTTCTGGTTCGAGGGGATTAATAGATAAGTCGTTTGCATCAATTGATTTAGCATCAAACGCAACTAAAGGGGATCAATCTATTGGTGGAATAGCTGGTGCAGTAGAAGATAGTGCACTAATTAGTAATAGCTACGCTGAAGGAAATCTTAATAATGTTCAACGTTTTGCAAATGTTGGTGGAGTAGTTGGTAATCTTTGGGATCCAGTAGGAGGATTAGAGAAATCTGGTCGACTTACTAATGTACTAAGTGATGTTAATGTTACGAACGGTAATGCAATAACTGGAAAAGATTTCACTAACATGCAAGCAAATCATGTATATAGCAATAAAAATAATAAGGTTGTGAACGTAGTACAAGAAGATGATGAAATCTTAACTAAGGATTCTACAGTTCAAAGAGGAGAAGTATTAGAAGACGCACAGATTAGAGAGAAAAAAGCTGCTTTTGTTACAAAAAATACTATTAAAACAGAAGATTTTAATTTTTCTTCTAGATATGTAACTGACTATAAAAAACTTGAAAATGCCGTTTCATCTAAAGAAAAAGTATATAAAAACATAGAAAAACTATTACCATTCTACAATAGAGAGACAATAGTTAAGTACGGGAATTTAGTAGAGACAAGTAGTAATCTTTATAATAAAGAATTATTATCTGTAGTTCCTATGAAAAATAATGAAGTAATTAGTGATATTAACAAAGATAAATCAAGTATAAATAAACTATTACTATATTACGCGGACAATACAACAGAAACGATAAATTTAGAACATCAAAGTGATTTTTCAAATGTAGCAGAGTATAGAATAGGTAATACAAATTTAATTTATACACCGAATACATTACTTCGCAATTATGATAATATTTTGGAAAAAGTATTACCAGCATTAAATAGTGTAGAATATAAATCAGAGGCAATAAGAAAAGTATTAGATGTTTCTAATGATGTTAGCTTAACGGAGTTATATTTAGAAGAACAGTTCAATACTACAAAAACTAATTTGAAAGATAGTTTGACAAAACTTCTTACTGCAGACGCTGCAATAGCACAAAATAACAATAAGATAATAGATAATTATGTAATCGAGAAAATTAAAAATAATAAGGAAGCATTACTTTTAGGATTAACATACTTAGAGCGTTGGTACAATTTTAAATATGGTGAAACAAAAGCAAAAGATTTAGTTATGTATCACTTGGATTTCTTCGGAAAATCAAATAGCTCAGCGTTAGATAATGTTATCGAACTAGGTAAATCTGGATATAATAATCTACTAGCAAAAAATAATGTTATAACTTATAATGTATTATTAGCGAAAAATTATAAAACTAATAATTTATTTGATGCATTAGAAAAATATAGAAAAGCTTTCGTGCCAGATAAAACAAATAACGAGTGGTTCAAAGATCAAACTAAAGCTTATATTGTAGAAGAAAAATCTACGATTAAAGAGGTAAGTGATAAACAATCAAAAGCAGGGACTCCACAATCTATAGGGGTATATGATAGATTAACTAGCCCATCATGGAAATATCCAAGTATGGTGTTGCCGCTATTAACATTACCTGAAAAATCGGTGTTTATTATAGCGAACATTTCGACAATAGGTTTTGGTGCTTATGATAGATATAGAAGTAAAGAACATCCAGCAGGAAATAATTTAAATGACTATGTTGAAACAAAAGCTAAAGAAGCGGCTGTTAGATTTAGAGATCACTATGATTATTGGTATAAAATATTAGATGATAAAAATAAAGAAAAATTATATAGAAGTGTTCTAGTCTATGATGCATTTAGATTTGGTACAGATGAAATGGAAGATAAAGTTACATACCAAGCTGATTTTGAAACTGATCATTCAGCAATAAAACATTTCTTCGGTCCGGCAGGAAATAATGTTGTTCATAATTCTAATGGAGCATACGCTACAGGAGATGCATTCTATTATATGGCATATCGCATGCTTGATAAAGATGGTGCGGTAACTTACACACACGAAATGACTCATAACTCAGATAGAGAAATTTATCTTGGAGGATATGGAAGAAGAAATGGACTTGGACCAGAGTTTTATGCTAAAGGATTGTTACAAGCTCCTGATCATCCATATGATCCTACTATTACGATTAACTCTATTTTGAAATATGAAGAATCAGAGAATCCAACTAGACTTCAGGTTAATGATCCTACGGAACGCTTTAAGAATGCTGAAGATTTACAAAAATATATGCATAATTTGTTTGATGTAATTTATATGCTAGAATATCTAGAAGGTAATGCAGTTGTTAACTTAGATATTTCTAAGAAAAATGAATTGTTAAGAAAAATAGAAAATAAATTTGAAATAGATCCAGATGGAAGTAAAGTTTATGCAACTAATGTTGTTCGTTACTTAAATGAAAACGAGCTAAATAAATTAACATCATTTAACAGTTTAATTGAAAATGATGTTATTACAAGGAGAGAATATGAAAATGGAAATGATAATACCTTTAAACGAAATGGTTATTATACAATTAAACTATTTTCACCAATATATGCAGCTTTAAGTAATAATGAAGGAACACCGGGTGATTTAATGGGACGACGCATGGCGTTTGAATTGTTAGCTGCGAAAGGATTTAAAGATGGTATGGTACCATATATTTCTAATCAATATGCGGAAGAAGCAAAAGCAAAAGGTAAAGTGATTAAGTCATATGGTAAGGAAGTCGGTAATGTAACTGATGAGTTAGTACTTCAAAAAGTATTTAATAATCGTTACTCATCTTGGGTAGAATTTAAAAAAGCGATGTATGAAGAGCGAAAAGCTAAATTCAAAAATCTAATAAGTATTAGCTTTTATAATCCAAATGTAAGTTTCTCAAGAAATAGTAGGGTAACAATAACTAATATAGATATGCTTCGTAATATGATAACTGAAGCGGTCAAAGCTGATGCGGAAGATGAACTAGCAAAAATGTATCTTGAACAAAGTAGAGTTCATAAACTTAAACGAGCAATCTTTAAAGCGTATCTTGATAAAACTAAAGATTTCAGAACTTCTATTTTTGGAGAAGAATAAAATATTTTATAATACTCTTAATAATAAGGATATGAGATTTTATGTCTCATATCCTTATTACATATAAAGAATAAATTTTTATTGTTTTTTTGAAGTGTGATATAATAGAGTCAAAGAGTTAAAAGGAGATTTCAATTATGATAAAAGTTGAAGTGTGTGCAAATAGTGTTCAAGATTGTTTAATTGCTCAAAGTGAAGGTGCTGATAGAATAGAGTTAATTAGTGCTAGCTACTTAGGAGGATTAACACCTACAACAACTGTTCTAGATATGGTACTTGAAAGTGGAGTAGAAATTCCTATAATGGCGATGGTGAGACCAAGGGGAGGCGGTTTTTGTTATTCTAAATTAGAAAAAGAACAAATGTTTAGAGAAGCAAAAGAACTTTTAAAACATGGTGCTAATGGAATAGTTTTTGGGTTCCTTACTGAAGATAGGAAGATTGATTGGATTGAAACTGAGAAAATGATAGAGCTTTGTGATAGTTTTGGAGTAGAGAGTGTTTTTCATAGAGCGTTTGATTGTTCAGATGAACCAGAGTATAACCTACAGCGTTTAATAGGTCTTGGTTGTACTAGAGTTTTAACGAGTGGACTAGGAGCGAATGTTAATAGGGGTGCTAAGTTGTTAAAATATCTTCAAGAAAAATATGGTCAACATATAGAAATACTTGCAGGTGCTGGTATTTCAACGGACAATATCGAAAAAATTATTACTAAAACAGGGGTTACACAGGTGCATGGAACATTTAAAAAGTATGGGGTAGACGTAACGACAACTGCTGACGATGTAACTTATAGATACACAGAAAAAGGGGATTTTGAAGAAGTTGATCCTGTACAATTAGCAAAAGCGATAGAAATAGTTAGAAATATAAATAAGGAAGAGATTAATGTTTAGTAATATTCATCATATAGCGATTATTGGAACTAATTATAAAAAAACTAGAGAGTTTTATGTGGATAAATTAGGGTTTAAAGTAATAAGTGAGTACAATAGAAAAGATAAAAATGATATTATTATAAATGTACAACAGGGTAATTTAGTATTAGAAATTTTTATAAAAGAAGATGCACCGATTAGACCGAAGATGCCAAATCCAGAACATACAGGGTTAAGACATTTAGCGTTTAGAGTTGATGATGTCGAGAAGGTATTAGAAAAGTTTGATGAACTTGGTATTATTCATGAATCATTAAGATATGATGATTTTGATAATAAAAAGATGGCATTTTTCTTTGATCCAGATGGATTACCTTTAGAAATACATGAATAATAAAATAAAACTCCTGAACCGCTATGGAAAAGGAGTTTTATTTTATATAATTTATATATCAATTTTTGTTCCGATATTTGCTTTTATGGCCTCTTTTATTATATAGTCGGCGCATGCTATATCAAATACGGCACTCCCAACTGATTTGAAGATTGTCATTTCATCTTTACTAGTTCGACCTTCAATAGAATTTAAAACTAGTTCTCCAAGTTCTCCTTTGAAATCTTTGAGAGAAATTAGTTTGTTTTCTAAAGGTTGAAGTATGTCGCCAGCTTCACTAAGAACACCATCTTTTGTATCAAAGTAAATTTTATTGTTAGAATTTATTATTTCAGAAGGAAGTTCAACCATATCGTAAGTAAATGACCCTATTCCGTTAATATGAACTCCTTGTTTTAAGTGTTTAGCAGAGAAGGTTGGTGTTAATGAAGTAGTTACTGTAGTTATTATATCTGAATCAATAGTAGCATCATTAACATTTTCGTAGGCAATAATGTTAGTAGAAAAATCAATAAGTTCTTCTTTGAGTTTTTCTACAAATTTCTTAGTTTTTTCGAAGTTTCTTGCAACGACTCTGAGTTCTGAGAGATTTCTTATTGTTAGTAAAGCACGAGCTTGTTCAAAAGCTTGTCCACCTGTACCGATTAGTGTTGCTATTTTGCTATCTTTATTGGCTAATAAATCAATAGCAGCACCTTGTAAAGCGGCTGTTCGTAAAGCTGTTAAATAAGTTCCGTCTATAATTCCATTTACGATACCTGTTTTTTCATCTAAAGTAATCATAGTAGAAGGAACAGAAGGCAAGTTTATTAAAGAATTATCAGGGTAAACTGATACTATTTTTATTCCAATGCTATCTGATTCAGAAGATATTTTTCCAGGCATAAATAATACTTGTCCATTATTTCTTTCAGATATAATAGGAGTCCTCAGAGGAATATCTGTTTTATTTAAACTATAATTTTTAGCGGCTTCTTTACAAATTTCAATGGCTTTTTCCATAGAGATGCATTTTTGAACATTTTCTTTATTTAAAATTATCATAATTGTATTCTCCCAGTCTGTTTATTTATATAATAATTATATCATGATGAGAGAAGTATAGTAAGAGATAGTTGAAATATAAGAATAATATAATAAAAAATCATTAGAATATATGGGAGTGACTCAGAAATCGATTTTGTCGAGTCGCCCCCACACAGTTTATTAGATATCTAAAAAGCTTTTATAAAGCGTATTTAGATATCAATAAACCACTGCGTCTATGAGTTTTCATATAAATCTTGTTAAAATTTAGAGATTTTGGGTCAGCCCCATAAAATATCCGTGTTTGTAGTTAAATGTATAATTAATTAAGATTAATATTAGAATAAGTATTTTAGATTGAATTATAAAAAATATCTTAAAAAGTTCTTGACATAATTTGATGGAAAATGTATAATAAATATTGTTGTTAAATATGGCGGCTGTGGCGAAGTGGTTAACGCATCGGATTGTGGTTCCGACATTCGGGGGTTCGATTCCCCTCAGCCGCCCCATTAAAATTAAATACAGTAAGGCGGCTTAGCCAAGTGGTAAGGCACGGGTCTGCAAAACCTTGATCACCGGTTCAAATCCGGTAGCCGCCTCCAATTTAAATCATCTTTTCAAAGGTGTTTTTTTTATGCCTAAATTACGGGTTTTATTATATTATTTATTATATATTATTCAAATATTTGAAAATTTATTAGTAATTACCGAACATTTTTTCTTTAAAGAGTAAAATTTCTGTTGAATTTTACTGTTATTTCAATTTAAAGGTAGATATATTGATTTTTTTGTGATAAAATTATATCAAATTCATAAAATGTACCGAGGAGGAAATAATATGAAGAAAATATTATTGGCGTTATTTAGTTTTATTTTTGTCTTCTCTATCGTAGGATGTTCTACTAAAACTGAGACGAAAAAGGAAGAGAAAGTTATTAAGATGGGATTTGTTCCTCTAAAAAATAGTGAGAAGTTAGTAGAAGATCTTAAGCCGATTTCTGATTATCTATCTGAAAGATTAGGGGTAAAAGTAGAAGCATTTACGGCTAGTAACTATATTGGTGTAGTTGAAGGTTTAGGTAGTGGAAGTGTTGATTTTGGTATCATCCCTCCGTTTTCATCGCTACTTGCTCAGAAACAAAGTAATGCAAAACCGATTTTAACTTCTAAAGGGAAAACAGGGAAACCTGGTTATACTGCTGAACTATATGTAAGAAAAGACTCAGGTATTAAATCTCTTCAAGATGTTAAAGGTAAAAAAGTAGCATTTGTTGATCCTTCATCTTCTTCAGGATATATCTATCCGGGTGCTATGTTAGTAAATGCTGGACTGAACTTAGACAAAGACATTAGTTATCAATTCAGTGGTGGACATGATAAGAGCTTACAACTTCTTTTAAATAAAGATGTTGATGTAATTGCAACATTTGATGGTGTAGAAGATAGATATGCGAAAGATTTTCCACAAGCTAAAACTGATATTCAAAAATTAGCATCAAGTGATATGATTCCAGGTGTTATGGTAACAACTTCTAGCAAAATGGATAAAGAGCTTCAAGAAAAATTAGAGAAAGCCCTAAGAGATATTGAAAAAGATCCAAAAATGAAAGAAATGTTTACTAAAATGTTCAGTATCACAGGATTTACTGATGTGGATCAAGATGCATATAAAAAAGTTGAAGCTACAGCAAAAGTTATGAATGTAGATTTAGATAAAGTAAAATAATAGGAAGAACTTGGTACTACTCGTGCCAAGTTTTTTCGTTGTTGTAGATTTGATTTCTATAAATAAAACACTTGAGATTTTTTTCGTTTAATTTTATAATTAAATAATCAATCAGGAGTGTGAATGTAATGTACGCGTATATTAAAGGTAAAATTTCGGAAGTAAATCCGACTAATATAGTGGTAGATAACAATGGAATAGGTTATGAAGTTGTAGTAGCTAATCCATATGAATATCACTTAAATGAGGAAAGAACTGTTTTTATAAGTCAACAAGTTAGAGAAGATTCTAACGTTCTTTATGGTTTTTCAAATAAAGAACAAAAGAAAGTCTTTTTACTTTTATTAAAAGTTAAAGGTGTAGGACCGAAAAGTGCTTTAGCTATTTTAGCTGGAGGTACTAGTGAAGAAATAATTAGTGCAATTGAAAATCAAGATGCTGTTTATTTAACTAAGTTCCCTGGAATTGGGAAAAAATCAGCTCAACAAATTATTCTTGATTTACAAGGCAAGGTTGATTTTAGTATGACGAATATAAGCAGTGCACCAAAGGCTGTTAATAATTATCTAAGTGATGCAATCCTAGCTCTAGAAGCACTAGGATATAGTAAAAAAGAACTTACAAAAATTGAGAAGAAACTTTCTACTCATCAGTTTGACGGTGTAGATGAATATGTAAAACAAGGATTAAAACTATTGATGAATGTATAGTAGATGAAAGGAGGAAATTATGGACGACAGAATGGTATCGGCTAGTCAAAACTTTGGTGAAGAACGTGAAGAACAGTCTTTAAGACCAAAATTTTTAAGTCAGTACATAGGGCAAGAACAAATTAAGAGTAATTTGAAAATATTTATAGAAGCTGCGAAATTACGTGGTGAGGTGCTAGACCATTGTTTATTATATGGACCTCCAGGATTAGGTAAAACAACACTTGCAACAATTATAGCAAATGAAATGGAAGTAGGTATTAAGTATACTTCTGGACCTGCAATAGAAAAATCTGGGGATTTGGCAGCTATCTTAACTAGTCTTGAACCTGGTGATGTTCTTTTTATTGATGAAATTCACAGAATAAGTAGATCTATTGAAGAGATATTATATTCTGCTATGGAAGATTTCTATCTTGATATTGTTATAGGAAAAGGTGAAGAATCACGTAGTATTAGAATTGAGCTTCCTCCTTTTACGTTAGTAGGAGCAACAACAAGAGCTGGTGCTTTAACAGCCCCTCTTAGAGATAGATTCGGAGTGCATTGTCGTTTAGAGTTCTACACTATAAGCGAACTCCAAAATATCATAGAAAGAACTTCAGATATTTTCGAATGTGATATTGATGAAGAGAGTTCGTATGAAATTGCTATGAGATCTCGAGGTACACCTCGTATTGCAAATAGGTTGTTAAAACGTGTTAGGGACTTTGCACAAGTTAAGAATGATGGTGTAATAGCCAAAGATTTAGCGATAGAATCATTAGATTTGCTTCAAGTTGATGCTAAAGGACTTGATAATATTGATTATAAAATTTTAGAATGTCTAATTAAACGATATGATGGTCGTGCTGTTGGTTTAGAGACTATTGCTGTAACAATAGGAGAAGAAAGTATAACTATTGAAGATGTATATGAACCTTATTTAGTAAAAGAAGGATTCATTGAACGTACTCCAAGAGGACGTCGTGCAACACCTAAAGCATATCAACATTTAGGGATCAGTTATAAAGGTGAATAGAAAGAAACATGAGTTTACGAAAGCATACTGTAACAGGTTATGATAATGAAACTCGTGTTTTTTATTGATAATATCTTTTAATTAATAATGATATTAATTGTAAAAAATTAAAAAGTATATTAAACTTGTTTAGTAAATTATTAGAAATTTTAGAAGGATTGAATTCGTATGATCGATAGTAAACAATTTATAAACACAAGACATAAAAATCAAAAGATTAATTATGATAATGTTTTAAAAGAACTTATAAAAGAGTGGGAAAAAACTAATTTTAGACCAAAAATTCTTATTCACTCTTGTTGTGCACCTTGTAGTACTTATGTACTTGAGTATTTATCAGAAATCAGTGACATAACTATATTTTTCTCAAATTCAAATATTCATCCGAAAGAAGAATATATTAAACGTATGCTTGTACAAAAAGATTTTGTTGAAGAGTTTAATAAAAGAAATGATAAGAAAATTAAATTCTTAGCTGATGAGTATGCTCCGAGTAAATTTATTAGTGCGGTAAAAGGACATGAAGAAGATCGTGAGGGTGGAGATAGATGTCATATTTGTTATGAAATGCGTTTAGATTCATCAGCTCAAAAAGCAGAGGAGTTAGGATATGATTATTTTGCATCTGCATTAACTCTAAGTCCTAAGAAAAATGCAACTGTAATTAATGAAGCTGGATATGTTCTTCAGGAGCAAGTATCAATTTATTATTTACCTTCAGATTTCAAAAAAAATAATGGATATAAGAGATCTGTAGAAATGTGTAATGATTATAATATTTATAGACAATGTTATTGTGGATGTGTCTTTGCAGCAAAAGATCAAGGGATTGATTTTAAAGAAGTAAACAAAAATGCTCGTGAGTTTAATAGGAATCATGAAGATTATGAAAAATTTAAATCAATTATTAAGCTTGGTGGAGAGTTAGTATAGTAAAATTGTTATATAGTTTACAATATAACAATAAATATATAATGATTTTAAATTATTTCAGCATAATATAATATAAAAAAGTATCGTTGCTTCTCTTGTAATTGATACTTTTTTAGTATATTTGACAATTTTTCTAATTTTATCATTGAAAATCTGTTTTCATATTTTTTCATTAGTTTTAATGTAATTGGTTACTATAGGAAAAGAAATGGTTTTCTTTGTTATAGAATACATATGATATTTAAGGGTGAATGAGTACAAAATACTTGTAAATATTGCTTTCATATGTTATTATTTGAATGTAAATATTTTTTTAAATAAAAAGGAGACATAACTATGTTACAAAAAGAATTTAAAGTAATCGACGAAACAGGAATCCACGCTAGACCAGCTACTTTATTAGTACAAGCTGCTTCTAAATTCCAATCAAACATCGAATTAGAATTCAACGGACGTAAAGTTAACTTAAAATCAATCATGGGTGTTATGAGTCTTGGAGTTGGAAAAGACGCTGATATCGTAATTTACGCTGATGGAGCTGACGAAGCAGAAGCATTAGCAGCTTTAGAAGAAACAATGAAGAAAGAGGGATTAGCATAAAATGTTACAACTAAAAGGTATTGCAGCTTCTCAAGGGATATCTTTTGCTAAAGCATACATTTTTGTTGAGCCTGATTTAACAGTTAAAGAAGTTAAAGTTCAAGACGTTGATGCTGAAGTTAAACGTTTTGAAGATGCTATTGAAATTTCTAAAAAAGAATTAACTATTATTAAAGATAAAGCTCACGAAAATTTAGGTGCTGATAAAGCAGCGATTTTTGAAGCTCACTTATTAATTTTAGAAGACCCAGAATTCATGGGAACTGTTAAAACTGATATTCAATCAAAAGAAATTAATGCTGAATATGCATTAAAAGAAACTTCAGACATGTTCGTTTCTATGTTTGAAGCAATGGATAATGACTACATGAAAGAACGTGCTGCTGATATTCGTGACGTTTCTAAACGTATTTTAGCACACTTACTAGGTGTAGATTTACCAAACCCAAGTTTAATCGATGAAGAAGTAATCGTTATTGCTGAAGACTTAACTCCATCTGATACTGCTCAACTTAATAAACAATTTGTTAAAGGATTTGCAACTAACATCGGTGGACGTACTTCTCACTCAGCTATCATGGCAAGATCATTAGAAATTCCTGCAGTAGTAGGAACTAGTACAATTACTGAAGAAGTTAAGAATGGAGATATCTTAATTCTTGACGGATTAGAAGGTGTTGTATACGTAAATCCAGATGAAGCTACTACAGCTGAATTAAAAGAAAAACACGCTAAATTTGAAGCGCAAAAAGCCGAATGGGCTAAGTTAGTAACAGAAAAATCTGTAACTCAAGATGGACATGAAGTTCTTTTAGCTGCAAACATTGGTACACCTGCTGACTTAGAAGGTGTAAATAACAATGGTGGGGAAGCTGTTGGTTTATACCGTACAGAGTTCTTATACATGGGACGTGATCAACTACCTACTGAAGATGAGCAATTCGAGGCTTATAAAGCTGTATTAGAAGGAATGGGTGACAAACCTGTTGTTGTTCGTACTTTAGATATCGGTGGAGATAAAGAATTACCATACTTAGATTTACCAAAAGAAATGAACCCATTCTTAGGGTTTAGAGCTATTCGTCTTTGCCTAGAAGAAAAAGACTTATTCAGAACTCAACTTAGAGCATTATTACGTGCTTCAGTTTACGGTAAACTTTGTGTAATGTTCCCAATGATCGCTACAGTTCAAGAATTTAGAGCTGCTAAAGCTTTATTCTTAGAAGAAAAAGAAAAATTAGTAGCTGAAGGTGTTGCAGTAAGTAACGATATCGAATTAGGTATCATGGTTGAAATTCCATCAACTGCTGTTATCGCTGATATCTTCGCTAAAGAAGTTGACTTCTTCTCAATCGGTACTAATGACCTTGTTCAATACACAATGGCTGCAGACCGTATGAGTGAAAAAGTTTCATACTTATACCAACCATATAACCCAGCAATTTTACGTCTTGTGAAAAATGTTATTGAAGCATCTCACAAAGAAGGTAAATGGACTGGAATGTGTGGAGAAATGGCTGGAGATAGCTTAGCTATTCCATTACTATTAGGTATGGGACTAGATGAATTCTCAATGTCAGCTACTTCAATTCTTCAAGCACGTAGCCAAATCAAAAACTTATCATTAGAAAAAATGAAAGAGTTAGTTGATAAAGCTATTATGTGTTCAACAACTGAAGAAGTATTAGCATTAGTAGAAGAATATACAAAATAATGTAATATAATAAAGGTTTTTGGTTATGCCAAGAACCTTTTTATATTTATTCATCAGTTGATCAACAATTTATTTTAAATAATTAATATTTAAATTTAGAGCGTAATGTATTTTTAATATTATAGATTTTTCAATGAAAATTGCTTTATTAGTTGACATTATAGTATATTTATATTATCATTTTAAATATAAAATTTTTCAAAAACGATGATTAAGACGGTATATTGGATGTTTTTAACAGGGAGCAGCTACGTGACTGAAAGAGTTGTACTAACTGAGAATATATTTTCAGCTTATGAGTAATTGTATAAGTAGACTATGAGTACAATCGGTTGGTACCCGTTAAAAACCATATTAAGGAAGCGAATTGCTTTAAAATACGGGTGGTACCACGATATATTCGTCCCTTGAGACTTAGTCTCGAGGGGCTTTTTATTTTGGATAAATAATAGAACTTATACCTATGTCTTTATATTAAATTTTTAAGGAGGAACTTATGACTTTAGAGAATATAAGAAAAGAATATTTAGAATTAATTAAAACAATTAAAGATGAAAAAAAACTTTATGACCTAAGAGTTAAATTTTTAGGAAAAAAAGGTGCATTAACAGAAGTTATGAAAGGTGCACGTGATTTATCACCAGAAGAAAGACCAACTTTTGGAAAACTTGTTAATGAAGTGAAAACGTTCATTAACGATAGCTTAGAAGCCAAAAAAGTTGAACTAGCTAAAGTTGCATTAGAGTTAAAATTGGCTAGCGAAGAAATTGATGTGACTCTTCCTAGTAAAAAAGTACAATTAGGTGGATTAAATCCATTAAATAAAATTATTGAGGAAATTGAAGAAATCTTTATTTCAATGGGATATTCTGTTGCAGAAGGTCCAGAGGTTGAAACTGACAAGTTTAACTTTGAAATGTTAAATTTACCAAAAGATCACCCAGCTCGTGATATGCAAGATTCATTTTATATTACAAATGAACTGTTAATGAGAACACAAACTTCACCTGTTCAAGCTCGTGAAATGTTAAAAGCTAATGGTGAAGGACCAATCAAGATTATTTGTCCTGGTAAAGTATTCCGTCGTGATAATGATGATGCTACACACTCTCACCAATTTACACAAATTGAAGGATTAGTAGTAGATAAAAATATCACATTTAGTGATCTAAAAGGAACTTTAGAACACTTTATAAAAGCTGTATTCGGAGAAAATAAAAAAATCCGTCTACGTCCAAGTTTCTTCCCATTTACTGAACCATCTGTAGAGGTTGATGTATCTTGGGGTAACGAGGATGATGAAGAAAACATTAAGTGGCTTGAAATTTTAGGAGCAGGTATGGTACACCCTAATGTTCTTAAAATGGCTGGTTTTGATCCAGAGGTTTATACTGGATTTGCCTTTGGTATGGGACCAGAGCGTGTAGCGATGTTGAAATATGGTATTAGCGATATTAGAAGTTTCTATACAAATGACGTAAGATTCTTACAACAATTCAATAGTGATAGAAATGATTAATAGGAGGTAGTAATGTTAGTAAGTTATAATTGGTTAAAACAATATACAAATGTTGAAGATAATGCTAATGCATTAGCTGAAAAAATCACTCGTGGTGGTATTGAAGTTGAAGGTGTTGAATATTTAGCAGAAGAAATTTCTGGTGTAGTAGTTGGATATGTTGTATCTAAAGAAAAACACCCAGATGCTGAAAAATTAAACGTATGTCAAGTTAACGTTGGTGAAGAAGAAAACTTACAAATTGTTTGTGGTGCACCAAATGTTGATGCAGGACAATATGTAATTGTTGCTAAAGTTGGAGCAAAATTACCAGGTATTAAAATTAAAAAAGCTAAACTTCGTGGTGTAGAATCACAAGGTATGATTTGTTCGTTAGGTGAATTAGGATTAAGTAAAAGTGTTGTTCCTAAAAACTATCAAGAAGGAATCTATGTTTTTGAAACTGAACAAGAGCTTGGTTCTGATGTTGTTGAAGTATTAGGGTTAAATGACTATATCTTAGATCTTTCAATTACTCCAAACAGAGCTGATGCACTTAGTATGCGTGGTCTTACTTATGAATTAGGTGCTTTATATAATAATAAAGTTGATTTTAAAGATGTTGAAAAAGAAGAAAACTATGAAGCAACTTCATTACAAGTTTCTATTGAAAGTGATTCTTGTAGAAACTATGTAGGTCAAGTTGTTAAAAATGTAGAGGTTAAAGATTCTCCATTATGGTTACAAACAAGACTTATGAATTCTGGTATTCGTCCAATCAACAACATCGTAGATATTACAAACTATGTACTTTTAGAATTTGGTCAACCAATGCATGCTTTCGATAAAGATTTAGTAGGAGATAAAATTGTAGTTCGTGACGCTAAAGAAGATGAAGTTCTTGAAACTCTTGATGGAGAAGAGAGAAAATTACAAACAACAGACTTAGTAATTACAGATGGAACTCGTGCTATTGCTCTTGGTGGAGTAATGGGTGGTAAAAATTCAGAAGTAAGTGAAGAAACTAAAAATATTATTTTAGAATCTGCTTATTTCAATCCTACATCAGTACGTCGTACTTCAGCGGCTCTTGGTTTAAGAAGTGATTCTTCTGCAAGATTCGAAAAAGGAATTGATCCTAATATGCAAAAAGCAGCTCTTGCTCGTGCAGTAGAATTAATTTTAGAATTATGTCCAGAGGCAGTGGTTGAAAGTTCTGTTGGAATAGTTAAAAAAGAAGAAGAGAAAGTTGTAGAAATTACTACATCTTACATCAATAACTATCTTGGAATTACATTATCAACAGAAGAAATAGTGGCTATTTTAGAAGGATTAAGTTTTACAGTAGAAGTTTCAGGAGAAAACTTAGTTGTTAAAGTTCCAACAAGAAGACCAGATATATCAATTAAACAAGATTTAGTAGAAGAAGTTATTAGAATTTACGGATACGATAATTTAGCATCAACATTACCGAAATTCTCTAAAACTACTAAAGGCGGCTTAACTTATTCTCAAAGAATGGTACGTGATTTACGTGGAGTATATGCTAGCTTAGGATTTAATGATACTATTAATTACTCATTAGTATCTGAAGAAGAAGCAACTCAATATACTTTAGAAGATCACCATAAAGTAAGATTATTAATGCCTATGACTGAAACTCACTCGACTTTACGTCAAAGTTTAGTTCCGGGATTATTAAACACAGTTCAATACAATGTAGCTAGAAAACAAAAAGACCTTAAATTATTAGAAATTGGTCGTGTGTTCTTCGGAAGTGGGGATGATAATATTCAACCTAAAGAAACATTATATTTAAGTGCTGCTCTAACTGGGGAAGAAAGAGCAACTAAATGGCTTAAAGAAAGCAGTACTCTAGATTTCTTCGCAGCTAAAGGATACCTAGAAGTTGTATTTGAACGTTTAGGATTAGAAGAAAAAGTTACATACAAAAAATCTACTCTTGAAGGAATGCACCCAGGACGTTTTGCTGAAGTATACTTAGGAGAAAAACGTATTGGTTTCATCGGAGAGGTTCATCCACAAGTTGCAGATAAACTTGGTCTAAATACTACTTATGTATTTGAAATTAATTTAGATGAAGTGATTTCAGAAAGTAAAGTTAAACCTAAATATGAGGAAGTAACGAAATATCCTGAAATTACACGTGATATAGCTATGTTAGTTGATGTTAAAGATGAATATCAAAATATTTATAATGTAATCGAATCTGTAAATAGTAAGCTTATTACTAATGTAGAACTATTCGATTTATATGCTGGTGCTGAATTATTAGCAGGTAAAAAATCATTAGCTCTAACTATTACTTATAGCGATAAACAAAAAACTTTAACAGATGAAGAAGTAACAGCGGTTCATGAAAAAGTACTTGCTGCACTTACAGCGTACGGAGCAATTATTAGGTAGGTAGTCTATGATTACACAAATAATATTATTTTGCATTTTAGCATATGTAATTGGTTCTATACCATTTGCATTAATCGTAGGAAAAGTATTTTATAATACTGATATTAGAACATTAGGAAGTGGAAACTTAGGTACAACAAATACCTTCAGATGTCTTGGTAAGAAGGCTGGAGTAACGGTGTTTATCTGTGATGTTTCTAAGGGGGTAGTAGCGACATTTCTTCCAACTTTGCTGCTTGGTAGAGTTGATTATCTATCAATATTTGGAGCTTTTGCAATGATAGGGCATGTGTTTCCTATCTTTGCAAACTTCAAAGGTGGGAAAGCGGTAGCTACA
The DNA here is from genome assembly GCF_963537375.1 of uncultured Gemella sp. GTDB lineage: Bacteria > Bacillota > Bacilli > Staphylococcales > Gemellaceae > Gemella. The sequence continues at coordinate 38,434 of NZ_CAUTDQ010000002.1, read as the reverse complement.
GGATCAGGAGTGTTTATCTTCCTTTATCCAATGTTAAGTTTATTATTATTAGCTATATTCTTTTCAACACTATTTTTAACTGGTTATGTTTCATTAGGAAGTATTCTAATAAGCTTAACAGCAATAGGTTATCTTGGTTTCTTTGAAGCTGGTATTGATAAATGGGTTATGATGGTTATGTGTGTATTTGTAATTTATATGCATAAAAAGAATATAAAAAGATTATTAAACGGGACAGAAAATCAATCGAAATTAAAAATAAAAAGGGGAACAAAGAATGACAAAAATCATTAGTGGGACTGAACTTGCAAAGAAATTGCGAGGAGAAATTAAAGAGGAAGCAACTGCTTTAAGAGAAAGAGGTGTTGAACCAACACTTGCGGTTGTGTTAGTCGGAGATAATAAAGCGTCAAGAAGTTATGTTAATTCTAAACATAAAGCTTGTATAGAAAATAATATTAATTCAATAAAAATAGAATTACCTGAGGAAATTTCTACTGATGATTTATTAACTGAAATTGAAAAATTAAATAAAGATGAAAAAGTTCATGGAATTTTAGTGCAATTACCATTACCAAAACATATTGATGCTGAAAAAGTATTAAATGCTGTAAGTCCGGATAAAGATGTTGATGGATTTCATCCAATTAATGTAGGTAAGTTAGTAATTGGAGAAGCTAAACTTATTCCATGTACTCCACTTGGGATTTTAGAGATGATTAAATCAACTGGAGAAGAAATCTCTGGGAAACTTGCATTAGTAATAGGTAGAAGTAATATTGTTGGTAAACCAATTTCAACTTTACTTTTACAAAATAATGCGACTGTAATAACAGCTCACTCTAGAACTAAAGATTTAGAATCTTTAATTGAACAAGCGGACATTATTGTTAGCTGTGTTGGAGCTGCGCATTTCTTAAGTGGAAAAGAAAAAGTAAAACCAACATGTACTATTATCGATGTAGGAAATAATTATAAAGATGGTAAGTTAGTTGGAGATGTAAATCTAGATGAATTTATTGATAAGGTTGCTTATATTTCTCCTGTTCCAGGAGGAGTAGGACCTTTAACAATCACAATGTTAATGAGAAATACATTAACTGCCGCTTACGATTTACTAGCTAAATAATTTCAACAATATATAGTACTTTTTGAGATTATATTTAATTGAAATGTTTATGAAATAATGATACAATAATATATTGAACAAGAATGCATTGTTTTTATAGATATATAGACTTATATATTATACTATGTTATAATTTATAAAATGTAGAATAGTAAAGAAATTTATGTGGGAGGTTTGTAATTAGATGATAAGATTTTTGAAAAATGTTGTTGCCGAAATGCATAAAGTAAGTTGGCCAACATTTAGTGAACTTGTTAGAAAAACATTGATTGTTATTGTTGTAGTTGGAATATTAATGTTATTTAGCTACGTAGTTGATTTAGGAATAACTGCTGGAATTAGACGTTTTAGTAGATAAGAGAGGTTATTATGAGTGATACAGTAAGTAAAGAATGGTATGTAATTCATACTTATTCTGGTTATGAAAACAAAGTTAAAGATAATATTGAAAAAAGGGTTGAGTCTCTTGGAATGGAAGATAAGATTTTTAGAATCGTTGTTCCAGAAGAAAAAGAAACTATCTTAACTCCAACTGGAAAGAAAAAAGAAGTAAATAGAAAAACATTCCCAGGTTATGTACTTGTTGAATTAGTAATGACTGATGATTCTTGGTTTGTTGTTAGAAATACTCCTGGTGTAACTGGATTTGTTGGATCTCATGGTGGAGGTTCAAAACCTAGTCCATTATTACCAGAAGAAATCAACTTTATTTTACAACAAATGGGATTATCAAATGTTGTTGATATTGATATTGAGGTTGGTGATTATGTTCGCGTAATCTCTGGACCATTCGTAGACATGGAAGGTAAAGTTGTAAACTTAGATCTTCATAATTATAAAGCTGACGTTATGATTGAACTTATGGGTAGAGAGACTAAGGTTGAGCTTGAACTTTATAATATCGAAAAATTCTAAGAAAGGAAAAGCTATCTTTAAGGTAGTCGGATAGAATGTGGAAAAGATTGCAATAATTATGGATTCAACTGCATATTTATCAGAAGATTTGAAAAAAGAACTGGATATTCGTACGGTTTATTTAAATCTTATTATTGATAATAATTCATATAAAGAAGTTATTGATATGCCACTTGATAAATATCATGAATACTTAAAAGATCCTAACAATAGCTTCCCTACAACATCACAACCAGCGATTGGGGAAGTTGTAGCTTGCTTAGAAAAATTAAAAGAAGAAGGATATACTGATGTAATTGCTATTGCACTATCAAGTGGAATAAGTGGAACATATTCATCATATTCTGTAGCTGGATTAATGATTGATGGATTAAATGTACATCCTTTCGATTCTGAAGTTTCTTGTAGACCAGAAGGATATTATGCGATTAAGGCAGCAAAACTAATTAAAGAAGGTAAAACTTCTAGTGAAATCATTTCAGCTTTAAATGAGATGAAAAAAGTATCTGATGCATACTTTATGGCAGATGATTTATCTCACCTTCAACGTAGTGGTCGTTTAAGTGGAGCTCAAGCAGTAGTAGGAAGTTTACTTCAAGTAAAACCATTACTACATTTTGATGATAAGGTGATAGTACCTTTCCAAAAAATTCGTACATATAAAAAAGTTGTATCAAGAATGTATGAATTATTTGATGAATATTATAAACAACATGAAGGAGAATACATCACTGTATGTGTTCTGCACGTTGATGCATTAGACAAAGCTGAAGAAATTAAAAAATATGTCGAAGAAAATTATTCGAATGTAACTGTAGATATAGATGGAATAAGTCCAGTTATCTCTACACACCTTGGATTAGGAGCAGTTGCAATTGGATGGACAATTTTATAATAAAAATTTTAAGAGGTGAAAAAAATGGTTCAAACTATGGCGCATACTTGCTACCGTGTAGCAGATTTAAAAGAATCAGTTAAATTTTATACTGAAGCATTTGACTTTGAAGTAAGTCGTGAAAGAGACTTTCCTGAATATAAGTTCACGTTAGTATATCTAACATTACCTGGATCAAACTATGAGTTAGAATTAACTTATAACTATGATCACGGTGCATATGAACTTGGAGATGGATATGGTCACATTGCTATCTCTGTTGAAGACTTAGAAGCATTATACGAAAAACACAAGGCTGCTGGATACGATGTAACAGATCTTAAAGGTCTTCCAGGATTCCCGCCAAGCTACTACTTCATTAAAGATCCAGATGGATACAAAATTGAAGTAATTCGTACTAAAATGTAGTTATCATTTGATTTTTTAAAAATCATATGATATAATGTACTTACATTGAAATAAATTACCGAAAGGGTGGTGAATTTTGAAAGGTTCTCCGCTCTTTTATATTGCAATAAAAACTAAGAAAGAGGTATGCTGTATGAGTATTGTAGAAAAAGTTAAAACTATAGCAACAAAACAAACAGAAAATACGGAATTTTCTCTTTATGATGTTGAATACGTAAAAGAAGGAACTGAGTACTTCTTACGCATTTACTTCGATAAAGATGGTGGATTATCACTTGATGATTGTGTATTATTAAGTGAAAAGTTAGCAGAAGAGCTAGATAAAGAAGATTTCATCAGTGATAAGTATTATCTAGAAGTTTCTTCTCCAGGTATAGAAAGAGATCTTAGAAATCTTGAAGAAGTAACTAATTCTGTAGGTAAACACGTTTATATTAAAACATATGAAAAAATTGATAATCAAAAAGAGTTTTATGGTGATATACTAGCTGTTGAGGGTGAAGAAATTACTGTTGAATATAAAGATAAAGCAAGAGTGAAAAAATCAACGATTAACTATAGTAAAATCGCTAAAATTAGATTAGCTGTTAAATTTTAATTATTAAAGGAGAAAGAAAGATGAGCAAGGATTTGCTTAAAGCTATTAAATTAATTGAACAAGAAAAAGGAATCGCAGAAGATATTCTAGTAGAAGCTATTGAATTAGCTTTATTATCAGCTTATAAAAAGAATTTCAATGCTGCAAAAAACGTAAGAGTAGATTTCAACAGAGCAACTGGTGATTATAAATTTATTATTAGAAAAGATGTTGTTGAAGAAGTTTACGATGATAGAATTGAGTTTGCACTTGAAGATGCATTGAAAATTAATCCTGCATATGAAGTTGGGGATATTTACGAAGTAGTTGATTTACCAAGTGACTTTGGTCGTGTTGGTGCGCAAGCTGCGAAACAAGCTTTATTACAAAGACTTCGTGAAGCTGAAAAAGAAATTTTATATAAAGAATATATTGAACATGAAGGTGAAATTTTATCTGGAACTGTAGATAGAATTGACTCAAGATATGTTTATGTTAAACTTGGAAAAATTGAAGCTATTTTAGGTGAAAATGAAAGAGTTAAAGGTGAAACATACATTCCTCAAACTCCTATTAAAGTTTACATCGCAAAAGTTGATAACCCAAGTCGCGGAAGCAAGCCACACGTATTAGCTTCTAGATCACATCCTGAATTCATCAGAAGATTGTTCGAAATCGAAGTTCCTGAAATTTATAGTGGAACAGTAGAAATTAAGAGTGTATCTCGTGAAGCAGGGGAAAGAACTAAATTAGCTGTTTATGCTGAAGATAAAAACATCGATCCTGTAGGAGCATGTGTAGGTAATAAAGGTGATCGTGTTAACCGTATCGTTGAAGAACTAAACGGTGAAAAAATTGATATTATTACTTGGGATGCTGATCCAGTTAAATTTATTACTAATGCCTTAGCACCAGCAAAAGTTGAAGAAATTACTATTGATGAAGAAGAAAAAATCGCTAATGTTAAAGTGAAAGATGATCAACTTTCTCTAGCAATTGGTAAAAAAGGTCAAAACGTTCGACTTGCTGCTAAATTAACTGGTTGGAAAATCGATATAAAAGCTGTTGAATAGTGAGGTGTTGACTGTGAAAAAAAGAAAAATACCAACAAGAAAATGTATTTTAACAAATGAGATGTTCCCGAAGAAAGATTTATTACGAATCGTTAAAAATAAAGAAGGAGAAATCTCTGTTGACCCTACAGGTAAACAAGCTGGTCGTGGTGCGTATGTCGTTTCTGATTTAGAAGTTATTAAAGCTGCTCAAGAAAAGAAACAATTAGAGAAGTTTTTCTCTGCATCACCAGAAGTTATGGAACCTATCTATAACGAAGTAATTAGATTAATTTATAGAAAGTCAATTCCACAAAAATAATGATAAAAGCATATAATTTATTAGGTTTAATGCAAAGAGCAGGTAAACTTATTACAGGTGAAGATTTAATCACAAAAAATTTAAAAAATAATAAAATCAAATTGTTAGTTATTGCTGAAGATTGCGGTGTGAATACTAAAAAGAAATTAACAGACAAGGCTAATTTCTACAATGTTCAATGTATCGAATTTTCAACGATTGAAAATATAAGCATAGCGATTGGAAGAGATAATCGTGTTGCTGTAGGAATAACTGATGATGGTTTTAAAAAAAAATTCAAACAATTATTAGAAGAAGGAGGAAAACAGTAATGAAAAAAGTCAGAATTTATGAGTACGCTAAAGAAGTAGGAAAACAATCAAAAGACCTTATTACAGTTTTAAAAGATGCTAATATTGAAGTATCTAATCACATGTCAATGTTAACAGAAGAGGGGTTGGCTAAGCTAGATAGTGTTTTCAAAAAACAAGAAAAAGCTACAGAAAATGAACAATCTTCAAATAATGAAGGTAAAAAAAATAAGAAGAAAAAAATAAAAAAAGAGAAAGTTAAAAAATCTCAAAAACAACAACCAGCTATTATTGAAGCACCATCAGAAGAAACTATCTCAGAAGATACTATTTTAGTTAAAGATGGAATGACTGTTGGTGAATTATCAGAAGTTCTAAATGTAGGTTCGACTGAACTTATTAAAAAATTATTTATGGAACTAAAAATTATGGCGAATATTAACCAGTCTCTTACTTTAGAGCAAATCGAGTTAATCGCTATGGATTATGGTAAAGAAATCCAAGAAGAAGTTGAGATTAATAAAGAAGACTTAGATCTTTACTTCGAAGTTGAAGATGCAGATAAAGATCTTAAAGAACGTGCTCCAATCGTTACAATTATGGGACACGTTGACCACGGTAAAACAACATTACTAGATACTATCAGAAATTCACGTGTTACAGCCGGTGAAGCAGGTGGTATCACACAACACATTGGTGCTTATCAAGTACGTGCTAAAGATAAGAAGATTACTTTCTTAGATACACCAGGTCACGCAGCCTTCACAACAATGCGTGCACGTGGAGCTAAAATTACGGACGTAACTATCTTAGTAGTAGCAGCAGACGATGGTGTAATGCCTCAAACTATTGAAGCTATTAACCACGCTAAAGCAGCTGATGTACCTATTATTGTTGCGGTAAACAAAATGGATAAACCTCAAGCAAACCCAGATAGAGTTATGAATGAATTAGTAGAATATGGGCTAATCTCAGAAGAATGGGGTGGAGATACAATCTTCGTACCAATCTCAGCTCTTAAAGGTGAAGGTATTGATGAATTATTAGAAAATATCTTATTAGTAACTGAAATGCAAGAATTAAAAGCTAATCCGAATCGTTTAGCTTTAGGTACAGTTATCGAAGCGAAGCTTGATAAAGGTCGTGGAGCAGTAGCAACATTACTAGTACAAAATGGTAGCTTAAATGTTGGAGATCCTTTAGTAGTTGGTAACACGTTCGGACGTGTTCGTGCTATGATTAATGACCGTAGTAAAAATATCCAAACTGCTAAACCATCTACTCCTGTAGAGATTACTGGGTTACAAGATGTTCCTAATGCTGGAGATCGTTTCGTAGTATTTGGAGATGAAAAAACAGCTCGTCAAATCGGTGAAAAACGTCAACAACAATATATTGAAACTACTCGTCAAGCTAACTCAGCTGTATCATTAGATACATTATTCGAGCAAATGAAACAAGGTGAAATGAAAGACCTTAACATTATTATTAAAGCAGACGTTCAAGGTTCAGTTGAAGCATTAGCTATGTCATTAGCTAAAATTGATGTTGAAGGTGTTAATGTACGTATCATCCACACTGGTGTTGGTGCGATTAACGAATCTGATATTACTTTAGCAGTAGCATCAAACGCTGTAGTAATTGGATTTAACGTACGTCCTGATAATAATGCTAAACAAATGGCTCAAACAGAGCAAGTAGATATTCGTCTTCACAGTATTATCTACAAAGTTATTGAAGAAATTGAAGCTGCAATGACAGGATTATTAGATCCAGAATTCGTAGAAAAAGTTATCGGACTTGCAGAAGTACGTCAAGTATACAAAGTATCAAAAATTGGTACAATTGCTGGTGCTTACGTTACTGAAGGTAAAGTATCACGTGATGGTAAAGTACGTGTAATTCGTGATAGTGTAGTAATTTACGAAGGTGAAATTGATACATTAAGAAGATTTAAAGATGATGTTAAAGAAGTACAAAGCGGTTATGAATGTGGTATGACTGTAGAAAACTTCAATGATATTAAAGAAGGAGATGTCTTCGAAGTATACATCATGGAAGAAGTTAAAAAATAGGAGGCAAACTTTATGTCAGAACTAAGAGTTAACAGACTTGCAGAACAAATTAAAAAAGAAATTACTTATGTCTTAGCTACAAAAGTAAAAAATCATGATTTAGGATTTGTTACTGTAACAGAAGTTGCTTTAACAGGAGATTATTCTCAAGCAAAAGTATTTTACACTGTTTTAGGTGGAGAACGTGAAAAAGAAAAAACAAAAGAAGCGTTTAAAAAAATTAAAGGTTTCGTAAAAAGTGAAGTTGCTAAAAAAATTAAAATTAGAAAATTTCCTGAACTTATTTTCCAATATGACACTACAGCTGAATATGCGTTACACATTGAAAGCTTAATAGCTAGTGTTAGTAAAAAGGAAAAAGACGAAGAATAATTAAATTAGAGGAGCGACTCGTTAAATATAGTTTATAAGAATTGTATTTACTGGGTCGCCCCAGTATAGTTGATTGGTTATGAATATGAGGATTTATAAGTTTCAACTATATTAAGTGAGCAAACTTTGAATCATTTACTTGTATTCAAGGTATTTAGTAAAATAGTATTTAAAGGAGAAAAGAATGTTACAAGTAACGAATTTAGGTTTACGTTTTGCAGATAGAAAATTATTTGAAGATGTAAATATAAAATTTACAAATGGTAACTGCTACGGGTTAATCGGAGCAAATGGAGCAGGTAAAACAACATTTTTAAAATTATTGTCTGGTGAAATTGATTCACAACAAGGGCACGTTTCTTTAGGAAAAGGTGAACGTCTTGCTGTACTTCGTCAAAACCACTTCGCATATGAAGAGAATAGAGTTATCGATGTTGTAATGATGGGACATGAGCGTCTTTGGGATGTAATGAACCGTAAAAATGAAATTTACATGAAAGATCCATTTACTGAAGAAGATGGAATCATCGCAGCTGAACTTGAAGGTGAGTTTGCTGAAATGGATGGATGGACTGCAGAAAGTGATGCGGCTCAACTTCTTGAAGGTTTAGGAATTTCTGTAGAGTTTCACGATATGTTAATGGGAGAGTTAGATAATGCTATTAAGGTTAAAGTTCTTTTAGCGCAAGCATTATTCGGTAATCCAGATGTACTTTTACTGGATGAGCCTACTAACGGTCTTGATATTAGTGCAATTAAGTGGTTAGAAGAGTTCTTAATTAACTTTGAGAATACTGTTATCGTAGTCAGCCACGACCGTCACTTCTTAAATAACATCTGTACACACATTTGCGATTTAGACTTTGGTAAAATTCAACTTTATGTTGGTAACTATGACTTCTGGTATCAATCTAGTCAACTTGCTAGAAGAATGGCAGAAGATAATAACAAGAAAAAAGAAGAAAAAATTAAAGAATTACAAGAATTCATCGCACGATTCTCTGCGAATGCTTCTAAATCTAAACAAGCAACAAGTAGAAAGAAAATGCTTGATAAAATTACTCTTGATGATATTAAACCAAGTAGCCGTCGTTATCCATACGTTCGTTTCACACCAGATCGTGAAATCGGAAATGACTTACTTATCGTTGAAGGTGTAAGCAAAACTGTAGAAGGTAAAGAAGTATTAAGTAATGTAAGTTTCACTGTAAACCCTAATGATAAAGTTATTTTATTAGGAGATGAAGTTGCTAAAACTACATTACTAAAAATTCTTGCTGGTGAAATGGAACCTGATAGTGGAACAGTTAAATGGGGTATTACAACTTCTAGAAGTTATATGCCAAAAGATAATTCTGAATACTTTGAAGGATTAAAACTTTCATTAGTAGAATGGCTTCGTCAATATGCTTCTCCTGAAGAGGAAAGTGAAGCATACTTACGTTCATTCTTAGGAAGAATGTTATTCTCCGGTGAAGAGGCACTTAAACGTGCACACGTATTATCAGGGGGAGAAAAAATGCGTTGTATGTTATCTAAGATGATGTTATCAAAAGCAAACGTAATTCTATTAGATGAACCTACAAACCACCTTGACTTAGAATCTATTACAGCTGTCAATGAAGGTATTATTGCTTTCAAAGGTTCTGTATTCTTTACATCTCATGACTATGAGTTTATTCAAACAATTGCGAATAGAGTAATTGAATTAACACCTGAAGGTGCAATTAACAAAGAGATGGATTACGAAAACTACCTAAGATTCAAAGGTATAATAGACTAATAAAAAATAAGGAGATATACTACATTAGTATATCTCCTTTAATAATATTATTAAAAATTAATTTTTTCAAAAACTTGTTTAGTTACTTCACTGAAAGCTGCTACTTCTTCTTTACAGAATCTATTGAATTCAATAGAATCAATATCTAGTAAAGCTACTACTTTATCATTTTGAATAATAGGCACTACTAGTTCACTGTTTGTTGCACTATCGCATGCAATATGACCTGGAAATTTATGAACATCCTCAACGTATGTAGTTTCACGAGTAGTGAAGCAGTGTCCGCAAACTCCTTTGTTAAATGGTATGCGAGTACATGCTACTTTACCTTGAAATGGCCCAAGAACTAGATTGTTATTTTTTTCATCTAATAAGTAAAATCCAACCCAGTTTGTATTCGGTAAATATTCTTTATACAATGCTGAAAGATTTGATAGATTTGTTACTAGGTTTTCTTCACCATAAACTAATGCCGCTGCTTGTTCGATAAATAATTGTTTATTTTCTACTATATTCATAATATACCTCTTTTAAAAACTTTAGTATATTTTCGCATAAATATGAAAAAAAATAAAGTGATAAGAATAGTATACTTATAATAAAAATTTTTATATTGTTTAAAAATGAAGACTATTATAGGAAATTAGTAGATGTCAAAAAATTTGTTAACAATACTTAGAGATTTTATTAATAAGAAAAATTGAAAAAGATTTAAAAAAATTACTGAAACGCTTTGTTTTTTGTGATAAAAATGGTATAATTTTGTTAGGTTATTGTATTAATAAACGTAAACAATTAAATAAAACATTCAGGGGGAAGATATATGACATATATATTTTTATTTGTGTGTATCCTTGTTCTTGGAGGAGTAGTAGCTCTATTCGTCTTTAGAAATAGGAAAAAACAAGATTTATACCCTCTTTTAGTTATGAAAGATGAGCTAGAGAGAGAAACACTATCTGATGATTTGAAAAAGGTAAAAGCACTGGAAATTGCTGGTAAAGCTGAAAAACTTTATTCTCAATGGGAAAGTGAATGGTACGAAATTCAAAGCATAGATATTGAAGAACTTGACAGAGATCTTTATAGTGCTGAAACTTATATTGATAAATTTAATTTCAAACGTGCTGATGAAGTAATTATGAATAGTGGTGAACTAATTGCTAATATTAAAGATAGAATTGCTGGAATTAGAAGAGAAATTAAAGAATTAACAGAAGTTGAACCTAGAAATAGAGAACTATATGAAGAAATCGTAGTTGAGTACAAAGAGCTTAATAGAGAACTATTAGCTAAACGTCATCAATACGGGGCTGCAGCAGAACAATTTGAACAAAGTATCAAAGAAATTGCACCACAGCTTGATGATTTCAAACTTTTAACATCAACTGGTAAATACCTTGAGGCTCAAGAAAAGATTAATTCTGTTAAAGAATTAATAGATGATCTTAAAGAAAGAATGGAAGTTTTACCTGACCTGTTAAAAGAAATTGAAAAAACTTGTCCAGCTCAAATTCAGTCATTAAGACTAAAAGTTGAGGAAATGGAGAAAAAAGGATTTAAACTTAATCACTTAGAAATCTCAAGTAAAATTGAAAGTAGTGTATGGCAACTTAGCGATGCACGTGAAAAAGTTAAATCTGGTGATATAGATTTAATAGAAAATATTCTTGATGGTATTTATGATGTTATCGATGAAGTTTCTAATGATCTTAAAAAAGAACTTGATTATAAAAAATACATTGAAGAAAATTATAGAGAAATCACAAATAAACTTGAATTACAAGATAAACTAAATGAAGCTCTATATAATAATATTCAAGAAATCAAAAATAGATATCAAATCTATCAAAAAGATGAAGAAATGGTTGCTAACTACTATGATGAACTTAGTGATTTACTTGATGTTAAACATGATATAGATGTATATATCAATAATCAACCAAAATTAAACTATAAAGACTTGAAAGAGAAAGTAGAACTATTAGGTCAAGGATTAGAAAAAATCGAAGAAGATCAAACAAACTACTCTAGATATCTAACAAGTCTTCGTGAAGAAGAAGGTCACGCTCGTGAAAAACTTATCTTCATCAATCAAGAAAAAGAAGTTATTAAACGTAAATTGGATAATTCACGTGTTCCAGGATTTAGTGATAGATTCATCGTTTTATATAAAGATGTAACTGATAGTTATAGATATGCATTAGAGGAGCTTAAAAAAGAACCTATTAATATCGATTTATTAAAACGTGCAGTTGCTGAAGCTGAAGAATCACTTGATATTTACGCATCAGAAGTTAATAACATTCTTACTGATATCGAGTTAATCGAAAAACTAATTCGTTATGCAAATAGATACAGAAAAGATAATGTTGAATTCCACCAACAATTAACAGTTGCTGAACAATATTATAGGGAGTATCGTTACAACAAAACTTTAGAGATTATTAGAAATTCTCTAGATAAAGTTGAACCAGGTGCATACGAAAGAATTAGAAATTCAGTGAAACCTAGATAATAAAGAAGCCCTAGTTTTAGAAATGAAACTAGGGTATTTTTATGTGATAAAAGTATTTTAGAGGGATAATTAAAAAACGCTGTGACTATTTAATGTAATAGTTACAGCGATTTATTTGAATCATATTACTTTCTCTTAAGGTTATAGTATCCTAAACTAGCAAAGTAGAAGAGTGCTTCTATTGTTGCAATGAAGAATGTAGTAGGTAGGGAAGTATAGTAAGAAAGTGTAATCCCTGCCCAAGTCCCAATAAGTGCAAATGAAGTTGAGATAAAGATCATAAGTCCAACCTTATTGGTAAGATATCTAGCTGCGCTGGCTGGAACAGTTAGAAGAACAAACATTAATAATGCTCCTACTACTGGTACTGTAATACTTGTTGCAACTGAAAGTAAAACTAAGAAAAATATCGATATAAATTTTCCATTAAGTCCAAGTGCTTTTGCCCCAATTGCATCGAATGAATCGAATTTGATTTTTCTATAGAAGATAGAAAGTAGTAGTATTACAGCAAGTGCTAAACTAAATATTAATTTTACATCGTTTCTCGTAATTGAAACAACACTACCAAATAGTATATTGTTAACGTAACTTGTACTTTTTGGTGTTAGTGATAAGAATAATAATCCTAAACCTAAGAATATACCTAACATTACACTAACTGTTGCTTCTCGTCTAAATGCTTTTACACTTAAATGTCCTACAAGATAAGACATTGTAATAGTAAAAATTAATAATCCGTAAATTGGATTTATACCTAAGAAAACGGCAAATGCTGCTCCTGCGAAACCGACATGTGATAGAGTGTGAGAGATAAATGACATATTTCTAGCCATTACAAACACACCTATATATCCTGCCATTATTGCAACGATTGTACCGGCTATAAAGGCATTTTGCATAAAATCATAATTAAACATGGTTGTTATCTCCTACATAGTGTTTACAAAGTTTTAGTGTATTCTTCTCTTTGTTATAGTCCGCTATACTGATAAATTTGAAGCAACCTTCTTCTAGGTATAGTATTTTATCAACATATTTTTCATCTAAAAGTGAAAGTTCATGAGTTATACAAAGAGTAATAATGTTTTCTTTTTTTGTAATTTCTTTAACTAACGTCATACATTCAACTTCACTAGTTTTGTCTAGGTTAGATGTAAACTCATCAAGAAGTAGTAAGTTCGGTTTGTTTACTAATGCTTGAGCTAAGAAAACACGTTGTTTTTCACCACCTGAAAGAGTACCTATAGATTTATTTTCTAGTTTTATAGAATTTGTTAAAGACAATGCATTCTTTATACTTTCTTTTTCTTTTTTACTAAGCCATGGAAGAAATCCTTTTTGAATAGGTAGAGATACAAAGTCAGCAGCAGATAAAGGTAGTTCTTCATCAATTTGTCGAAACTGAGGGACATAACCAAGAGTTGGGTTTTCTCCTATAAGAATAATCTCATTAGCTTTATTTAATTTTTCAAGTATATTGTTTAATAATGTTGTTTTACCAACACCGTTTTTCCCAACAACAGCGACAACCTCTCCTGAAGATACAGAAAAAGAAATGTTGTCTAAAATTGTTTTATCTCCTATTGAATAAGTGAGATTTTTTATATTAAGTTCAGTCATAAAATCTCCTAAATTATTTAAATTTTTATTTGTTATATTTCGAATATAAAAAAGAAGAGATACGATTTAGAATCTCTTCTTTATATTATACTACATATTTATAATATGTGAAGACTAATTTTTAATCTTCTTATTAATGTTTATGTTCTTTTTCATGATCGTGGTCATGATCTTTGTCTTTATCTCCGTGAGAGTGGCCTTCATGAGAATGACCTTCGTGACCGTGGTCATGAGAGTGACCTTCATCAGCACCTTCAACATGATAAGCTTTTTCACCAGAACCACCATTTAAGATTTCTTCTAGTTTATTATATTGATCTAACATCCATTCGATATATGTTTTACCATCAGGTTGTGTTTCAGTTACATTAAGTACTGGTACTTTATTTTGTTCAGCTAAGCTAATTAAACCTTCGATTGTTTTGTTAGTAGTTTGAACATTGTTGATGATTAATGAAATTTGTTTAGATTTAATTTGTTCTTGAATAGCTTTTAAATCTTGTGGAGCAGGGTCATTACCTTCTTCAGTAGCTTGAGCTAATTTTTTTACTTGGTCACTAGTTTTGAATCCTAATGCATCTACTGCATATTCAAAAACTGGTTCAGTTGTTAATACTGATTTCCCATTTGCTTTTTCTTTTAATGAATTAATTTTATCAGTAATTTTAGAAAGTTCCTTTTTATAGTTATCTCTATTTTTTTCATAGAAATCTTTATTAGAAGAATCTTTTTCTGATAATACTTTAGTAAGTTCGTCAGCAACTTTACTCATTACTTCAGGATTATACCAAATGTGTTCATTATCTCCATCTTTAAGTCCTAGTAGTTTTGCACCATCAATTTTTTTAATGTCTTTACTATTTGCAGTAAGTTTTTCAAACCATGAATCATAACCGCCACCGTTTAAAATAGCAATGTTGGCATCAGCTACAGCTTTAGCATCTTGAGCTGTTGGTTCGAAATCATGAGGATCAACTGAAGTTGAAGTAATAATAGATGAAACTTCTGCTTTATCTCCTGCAATACTCTTAGCTACTTCTGCATAAAAGTTTACTGAAGTAACAATTTTAGTTTTACTTCCAGAGTTTGAAGCTCCGGAATTTGTTTTGCTTGAACATCCGACTAAAAGTAGTGCGAATGCAGCAACAATTGAAATTAGTTTAAAAAATTTATTCATTTGTAATATCCCTCCGTTATTCGTAATTATTACGTTCTAATAAATTATAATACTACTTACGAAAAAAATCAACCACTTAAACGAAATAATTTTGATTAATATGAAAATTTTAAATTAATTTTCATAAATCTTAAAAAGCAAAAATAAGAAAGAGTAGAAAAAATTTATATATATAGAAGATAAATATTGATTTAAAATTCATTAAAATACTTGATTTTTAGTTGGTAATGCTATATAATTAATAAAGTTGAGTAAAAATCAACAAAAATATAACACACGACATTTGAGTAGCTGCTCGGTGCATTTATGTTTGCAGTAAGCTTAGAGAGTGTCGGAGGAAAAAACCAAGGAGGAAAATAACTATGGCAGTTATTTCAATGAAACAATTATTAGAAGCTGGTGTACACTTCGGTCACCAAACAAGAAGATGGAACCCTAAAATGGACAAATACATCTTCACAGAAAGAAACGGTATCTACATTATCGACTTACAAAAAACAGTTAAAAAAGTTGATGAAGCATACGAATTCGTAAAATCAGTTGCTGATCAAGGCGGAAAAATGTTATTCGTAGGTACTAAAAAACAAGCACAAGATGCTATTAAAGAAGAAGCTGAAAGAAGTGGTCAATACTACATCAATCACCGTTGGTTAGGTGGAACTTTAACTAACTACAAAACTATTAAAGGACGTATTGACAGAATCGCTGAAATCGAAAAAATGGAAGCTGATGGAGTATTCGAAGTATTACCTAAAAAAGAAGTTATCGAATTAAGAAAAGAATACGATAAATTAAACAAATTCCTAGGAGGAATTCGTGAAATGAAAGGTATGCCAGATGCAATCTTCGTAGTAGATCCTAAGAAAGAGCACAACGCTATTGCTGAAGCCAAAAAATTAGGAATTCCTGTAGTTGGTATCGTAGATACAAACTGTGATCCAGATGACGTAGATTACGTAATCCCTGCAAACGACGATGCTATCCGTGCGGTTAAATTATTAACAGCTAAAATGGCAGACGCTTTTGTAGCTTACAACGAAGGAAACATCGAAGAAACTGAAGAAGCTTTCGTAGAAGAAGTAGAAGCAACAGAAGAATAATCTAAAGATAATAAATAATTAAAAATATAAAAATAAAATAACGGAGGCAAATCAAAATGGCACAAATTACAGCTAGTTTGGTAAAAGAATTAAGAGAACGTACTGGTGCTGGTATGATGGACTGTAAAAAAGCACTAACTCAAACTGATGGAGATATCGATGCAGCAATCGACTACCTAAGAGAAAATGGTATCGCTAAAGCAGCTAAAAAAGCTGACAGAATCGCTGCAGAAGGTCTTTCTTACATCGAAGTTAAAGGTAACAAAGCTGTTATCTTAGAAATTAACTCAGAAACTGACTTCGTTGCTAAAAACGAAAAATTCGTTGCTTTAGTAAAAAATGTTGCAGAAGCTATCTTAGCAGCTGAACCAAAAACTTTAGAAGAAGCTCTTCAAGTTGAAGCTCAAGGTGGAACTGTTGAAGCAGTAATTAACGAAGGAATCGCTACAATTGGTGAAAAACTTTCATTAAGAAGATTTGAAGTTGTTTCTAAAAGAGATGCTGATGCATTTGGTGCATACTCTCACATGGGAGGAAGAATCGGTGTTCTTACTCTTGTTGAAGGAAGCACAGATGAAGAAGCAGCTAAAGATGTTGCAATGCACATCGCTGCTTTAGCTCCTAAATACTTAGACGAAAGCGAAGTACCAGCTGATGTACTTGAGCACGAGAAAAAAGTATTAACTGAGCAAGCATTAAACGAAGGAAAACCTGCTAACATCGTTGAAAAAATGATCGTTGGTAGAATTAACAAATTCTTAGAAGAAATCACAGTTGTTAAACAAAAATTCGTTAAAGACGATAGTTTCACTGTTGAAAAATTCGTAGCATCAAAAGGTGGAAAACTTGCTAAATTCGTACGTTACGAAGTTGGTGAAGGTATCGAGAAAAAAGAAGATAACTTTGCTGAGGAAGTAATGAGCCAAGTTAACGCTAGCAAATAATAATTCTCTATTTAATATATACTATTAAAAGAGGTTAAGCACACACTTCTTGTGTGTGCTTTTTTAAAAAATTAATATAGTAGAAACAATAATGTCTGTAATATATTAGGAGGATAAAAATGGCTACTAAATATAAAAGAGTTTTATATAAACTTAGTGGTGAAGCACTAGCAGGTGGAAAAGGATTTGGAATTGATTCTGAAGTTGTTAATAAAATAACTTCTCAAATCGTTGAAGTAGTAAAACAAGGGGTAGAAGTTGCAATCGTTGTTGGTGGTGGAAACATCTGGCGTGGTAAAACTGGTGAGGAACTAGGGATGGAACGTGCTACAGCTGACTCAATGGGAATGTTAGCTACAGTTATGAACTCATTAGCATTACAAGATTCATTAGAGCAAAAAGGTGTTGATACACGTGTATTAACTTCAGTAGAGATGAAAGCAATGGCTGAACCTTATATCAGAAGACGTGCAATTAGACACTTAGAAAAAGGTCGTGTTGCTATCTTTGCAGCTGGTATAGGTAATCCATACTTCTCTACGGATACAACAGCAGCTTTACGTGCAAAAGAAATAGGTGCAGAAGCTATCTTAATGGGTAAAAATGGAGTAGATGGTGTTTACTCTGCTGATCCTAAACTTGATAGTACAGCAACAAAATATGATAAGTTATCATACATGGATATTATGAACAAAGGTTTAACAATTATGGATTCTACAGCAATTACATTCTGTATGGATAACCACCTGCCAATTATTGTCTTTTCAATAGATGAAGCAGATAACATTGTTAAAGTTGTTTCTGATTCTAATTTAGGAACAATTATAGAATAAAATTTATACTAGGAGTTTACAATTATGCCTGAACAAATTATGAATAATTTAAACGAAAGAATGGAAAAAGCTATTGCTAGTTTACGTCGTGAATTAGCATCAATTAGAGCTGGAAAAGCTAGTGCAGCTGTATTAGATAGATTAACAGTTGATTACTATGGTGTACCAACTCCAATTAACCAAGTAGCAGGTGTTTCTGTACCAGAACCAAAAATGCTTGTTATTTCTCCATATGAAAAAACTTTATTAGGAGATATCGAAAAAGCTATTCAAGCATCTGATTTAGGATTAAATCCAGCTAATGATGGTACAGTAATTCGTATTGTGTTCCCAGCATTAACTGAAGAACGTCGTAAAGAACTTGCTAAATTAGTAGGTAAAGAATCAGAAGGTGCTAAAGTTGCAGTACGTAACGTGCGTCGTGATGCTATGGATTCAATGAAAAAATTAGAAAAATCATCTCAAATTACTGAAGATGATCTAAAAGGATATTCTGATGATATTCAAAAAGTAACAGATAAATTCGTTGCTGAAATCGATAAAGTAACAAAAGAAAAACAAGATGAGTTAATGAGCGTATAATATTATGGAAATGACAGAAATTATTGCTAAAATTAATTCACTTAACGCTACAAAAAAAGAGCGTGAATTAACAGCTGAAGAATCAGAAGAATTAGCTAAATATAGACAACTATATTTACAAAATTTTAAAGCTAATATGCGAAACATATTAGATAATACAAGAGTAATTAATGAAAATGGAGAAGATATAACTCCTAAGAAGAAAGGAAATTAACAATGAGTGCAACTGCAGTTACAATTTTAGTTGGAGCAATTTGTTTACTTGCTGGTGTAGTAGGAGGGTTCTTCCTAGCAAGACGTAATTTCATGAACTACATGGAAAAAAATCCTCAAATCAACGAAGATATGGTTATGAGTATGATGAGTCAAATGGGACAAAAACCATCTCGTAAAAAAATTAACCAAGTTATGAGCAACATGCAAAAAGCGCAAAAACAAGCTCAAAAACAAATGAAAAAATAATAAAATTAAACAGATGTGTAAAAAAATGCACATCTGTTTTTCTTTTATATCTATAGTAGAAATTCTTTTCCTAAAGAAGATTTAACTTCTATTGGATGTCCTGTAACTGGGTGTAGAAATTCAACTTTTAATGCACCTAAATACATTTTATCGTATTTATATCCATCTTTAGAATAAAGTTTATCACCGATAATTGCAACTCCATTAGAGGCTAAATGAACACGGATTTGATGTGTTCGCCCAGTTTCTAATGATACTGTTACTAAAAATCTATTTTGATCTATTTTTTCGCATGAAAGAATATTAGTAATTGCATTTTTACCATTTCTTGTTACTGCCATCTTGTTCTTTTCTTTACTATCTCTACCTATATTTGAATTGATAGTTTGTGGTTTAATATTATTTTTTATTAGTGCAGAATAGTAACGTTTAATTTGTCTTTGCTCAAGCATCTGATCTAGTTTTGCTTTAATTAATGGAGTTTTGGCTAATATTACTAATCCACAAGTATCAATATCTAGTCTATGGATAGATTCTAAGTAGTTGTAGTCAGAGATTAAGTAGTTTACCAATGTATCATCTTCTAATTCTATATCATTAGGGTGTGTTTTTATACCGAATGGTTTAGAAACAACTAATAAGTATTCATCTTCAAACTCTTTAGTTATAGATACTGTAGAATTTTCTTTATATTTTGATGATCCTAAGTCTATGTTGACTTCTAAAATATCTCCTACTTTTAATGGTGAGTTTAATTCCGCTTCATTAGAATTTATTTTAATAGATTCTTTATTGTGATGATTATTCATTCTTATAGTATGGATATTCTTCTTTGAAACTTTTAAAAATTGACTTAAGTAACTCTCTACTGTAGGGAAAGTTTGTGTTATATTGAATTTCATTGAGACTCCTTGTATTATGTCTTTTCTTGATAATATTATTATATACTAAATTGATGATATAAGAAAGAAAAATGAAGACAATAATATTGCAAAATTAACTTAAAAAAACTTTATAAAATAGGGAATTTTAACTTGATTTTAACTATAAAATATAGTAATATATAACTTGTGATTTAATTATACTAAACAGAGTGTTTACTAATAATAAACTTAAATAACGATAAGTTTACTAATGGTAAACAATTATTACAGTAAGTTAGATAATAATAAACATAGATAACGAAAAGTTAGATATTGATAAACAATTTTTAACTTTTCACTAAAAAGGAGTAGTTATGTATTCTATAGGTGAAAGATTAAAAAGACTACGTATACAAAAAAACCTCACCCAAGAAGAATTAGGTGAACGTACAGACTTGAGTAAGGGATATATATCCCAGGTAGAACGTGACCTAGCATCGCCATCGATGGAAACTTTTTTTAATATATTACAAGTTTTAGGGTGTGCGCCTAAGGACTTTTTTGATAAAGAAAGTACAAGCCAAAAGGTTTATTATTCTTTAGAGGATCAAACCAGTTATGAAGAAACTGATGAAGGATACGAACTTACTTGGTTGGTTCCTGAATCAAATGAAAAGGAAATGGAATCACTAATTTTAAAACTAGAGAAAAATTCTAGTTACAAAACATTTGATCCTTCAGAATCAGAAACATTATGTTATGTTCTTAAGGGGAAATGTAAATTAAAATTAGGAGATGAGGAATTTATAGCCTCAACAAATGAAAGTTTTTATTTTTTAGCTACATCTGAACATAGATTATCGAATCCATTTGATGAAGAATGTGAAGTGTTAATAGTAGCTACTAATTCGTATTTATAAGGAGAAAAAAATGGCAAATATTGTTGAATTCAAAAATGTATCAATGACTTTCGGTAATAATAATGTACTAAAGAATATTGATTTGGAAATAGAGAAAGGTAAATTTTATACACTACTTGGACCTAGTGGTTGTGGGAAAAGTACAATCCTAAAATTAATTGGAGGATTCTTAAGCCCAACTTCAGGTGATGTATTATTAGATGGTAAAGTAGTAAATGATTTACCAGCAAATAAAAGACATGTAAATACTGTATTCCAAGATTATGCTTTATTTCCACATATGAATGTTTTTGAAAATGTAGCATTTGGACTTAAAATAAAGAATGAAAAGAAAGAAATAATCAAGAAAAAAGTAAAGAAAGCTCTAAAACAAGTAAACTTAGCTGGATTTGAAAATCGTGAGTTAACTGAGATGAGTGGTGGACAAAAACAACGTGTTGCTATTGCACGTGCTATCGTTAACGAACCTGAAATTATTCTTCTTGATGAATCTTTATCAGCATTAGACCTGAAATTACGTCAAGAGATGCAATATGAACTTCGTGAACTTCAACAACAAACAGGAATTACATTTATCTATGTAACACACGACCAAGAGGAAGCTTTAGCGATGAGTGATTATATCTTTGTGATGAATCACGGTAAAATCGAACAAAGTGGAACACCACTTGATATTTATGATGAACCAGTTAACCGTTTCGTTGCTGATTTCATTGGTGAATCTAATATTGTTAATGCAGTAATGCTAGATGATTATTTAGTTGAAATTTATGGTAAAGAATATGAATGCGTGGATGCTGGATTAGATAAAAATAAACGTGTAGAAGTTGTTATTCGACCTGAGGACTTGGAAATTACAAGCGCTGAAAAAGGAAAAATTAATGTAGTTGTTGATACTCAATTATTTAGAGGGGTTCACTATGAAATTTGTTGTTTAGATGATCAATATAATGAATGGATTGTTCACTCAACAAAACAAGCAAAACCAGGCGCTGCTGTAAGTTTGAACTTTGATCCTGAAGCAATTCACATCATGGTTCCAGGGGAAACTGAAGAAGAATTTGATGCTCGTCTTGAATCATATGAAGAGGAGGAGTAGAGATGTTTAATAGAAAAACTCGATCATTCTTTATGATTCCATATATTTTATGGATGCTACTTTTTGTAGTATTTCCAATTGTACTTATCGTTTATCATTCATTTAGAGATATAGATGGTAATTTCACATTAGCTAACTACAACATATTCTTTAGTAGTACTTATGTGCTTATGACACTATATAGTTTTTGGTATGCATTTTTAATTACATTTATTTGTTTAATTATTAGTTATCCATTAGCTTTTGCGATTAATAAAAGTAAACATAAAGAATTATTACTTTTACTAATAATTTTACCAACATGGATTAATATTTTATTAAAAACTTATGCGTTCTTAGGTTTATTTGGAGAATATGGAACAATTAATAGTTTCTTAGAATACATAGGTATCGGTAGTCAGAGTCTACTATTTAATTCATTCAGTTTCATTTTTGTATCTAGTTACATTTTCTTACCTTTTATGTTATTACCTATATATAATTCGGTATCTGGAATGAACAAGAACTTAATCGAAGCATCTTATGATCTAGGAGCAGATTTTAAAACTACATTCATGAAAATTATTTTACCACTAAGTATTAATGGGGTAAAAACAGGTATTCAGGTGACCTTTATTCCAGCGTTATCACTATTTATGATTACTCGTTTAGTAGCAGGTAATAAGATTATTAACTTAGGTACAGCTATCGAAGAGCACTTCTTAGTAACACAAAACTGGGGAGTTGGTTCTACGATTGCGGTATTCTTAATAGTGATCATGGGTATTATTATGATACTTACTAATACAAAAGACAAAACAAATTTTGGAGGTAGAAAATAATGAAATTAACTTCAAAAATTTATTTAGGGATTATCTTTGCAATTTTATATTTACCTCTAATCTACTTGGCTTATTTTTCATTTAACTCAGGAAAGACAATGATTGACTTTGAAGGTTTTTCATGGAAACATTACGTAGAGTTATTCGAAAATACACGTATGATGATTATTGTAATTAACACAGTTGTTGTTGCATTATTATGTGGATTATTTTCAGCAATTTTTGGAACTTTAGGTGCTTTAGGTATTTATTCTTTAAAATCTAAAAAACAAAAAAATTCATTTTTAGTGGGTAATAATATTCTTATAGTTAGTCCTGATGTAATTATTGGATGTTCATTCTTACTAATGTTCACATTCATCTCAAAATATACAGGACTAGACAAAATTCAAGGATTCTGGTCAGTGTTATTATCACACATTGCATTCAGTATTCCGATAGTAGTACTTATGGTATTACCTAAATTATATGAAATGCCTAAGAGTATGGTAGATGCAGCTATTGACCTTGGTGCTACATATCCACAAGTTTTAAGTAAAATAGTTATTCCATATATTACCCCAGGAATATGGGCAGGATTTTTCATGGGATTAACTTATTCTCTAGATGATTTTGCAGTTACATTTTTTGTAACAGGTAATGGATTCCAAACTTTATCTGTTGAAATATATTCGATGGCTAGACAGGGTATTAACCTACAAATTAATGCCTTATCTACAGTGTTAACTGTCTTCGTAGTTGTGGCAGTACTTATTTATTATGTAATTAATACTAGTAAACTAAAAAGGGAGGTAAGATAATATGAAAAAATTACTTATTTCAGCTGTTTCAATATTAGTTATTTGTTTAGGACTTTTATATAGTCGTAATTTCATAGATAGTTCAAATAATGGAGATAAACAAACATTAACAATTTTTAACTGGGGAGAATATATTGATCCAGATTTAATTAAGAAATTTGAAGAAGAAACAGGGATTTCAGTTGTTTATGAAACATTCGATTCTAACGAAGCGATGCTTACAAAAATTCAAGCTGGTTCAACACCTTATGATATAGTAATTCCATCAGATTATATGATTAAAAAGATGAAAAAATTAAATCTTTTAAAGAAACTAGATCATAGTAAAATAGAAGGTTTCGATAATATTGATCCACAGTTTAGAGATAAATCTTTCGACCCGAAAAATGAATATTCGATTCCATATTTCTGGGGAACTCTAGGGGTTTTATATAATAAAACTAAAGTTCCGGAAGACTTAACGTTTGAAAAATGGAATGATCTATGGGATTCGAGATTAGCAAATAATGTATTATTAATCGATGGGGCTCGTGAAATGATGGGGATTGCGCTTCAATCTGAAGGTAATTCGGTTAATGATACTAATGAGGTAAATCTAAACCTAGCAGAAAGAAAATTAGAGTTACTTCATCCAAATGTTAAAGCCATTAACTCAGATGAGAAAAAGATGCTTATGATTAACAATGAAGCCTGGGCTTCTGTAGTATTCTCAGGTGATGCTAAAGCTATCATGGGTGAGAATGAAAATATGGTATATGCATTGCCCAAAGAAGGAACGAATCTATGGTTTGATAACATAGTAATTCCAAAAACTTCTAAAAACGAAGAAGTAGCATATAAGTTTATTAACTTCATGTTAAAACCGGAAAATGCGGCGAAAAACTCTGAGTTTATTGGATATGCAACACCAAATACTAAGGCTAAAGAGTTACTCCCAGAAGAAACTACGAGTGATGAACAATTTTATCCTGATTTAGAAAGTTTCGGTAACAGAGCAGAAGTGTATCAAGACCTAGATCCAAAAATGCTTCAACTTTATAATGATTTATTCTTGAAATTCAAGATTAATAATAGAAAATAAAATAAACGAGATTATCGAATTTGATAATCTCGTTTTAATATTAGAATCCACTAACTTTTAATTCTTCAGTTTTAAATGTAACGTTTTTCTCAGAACCAAGATATGTTGCTTTAAATTTCCAAGTAGCATTTGGTTTCAAGTCATTAACGTTTGCTAAGACATCTCCGACTTTATTTCCATTTGCATCATAAGCAGGAATTGTAACTTGAACATAAGATTTCTCTTTATCAGTGTTATTCTTTAGTACACCTGTAACATAACTTGTAAATGAATCTTTCTCTACATTTAATTCAGAAACTTCATATTTAGCTTTTTGTGTTTCTTGTGCAGAATTTTTCACTTCGACATCTTTTTTCTTACTACCCGTTGTTTGCTGAATAATTAAAATAAGTACAATTGCAGCTAAAATTATAAACCAAACTCTTTTATAGATAGGCTTTTTTTGTACATATACATTTCCATTTTGATCTGTAATTTTTTTTGCCATAATAATTCCTCCGTAAAATTTTTATACTAACATTATATATATATATATTTAGTCAAGTGAAATCATAATTGTCAGCTCAAATATTGATTAATTTCAAATATATTAAGAAGAAGATAGTGTGATACTCTAAGCTAATCAAAGTTGATTATTTAGAGTATCATGTTTGGTGATAATTTATACTTATATAAAGAAGTATAATGCTTAAAATTAGAATTCAGACATTTCTTATTATCAAATTGTCTTTGATGATTAATCTAAATATTATGTATTTAAAGAAATATTTTAATGAACTTATTCAAATATAGATTATGGTAAGTCTAAATATCGTTGACAAAAAGCCTAAGCCTCTAGTATAATAAAGTATTGAGAAGAATTGTATTTATTAATAAAATTTTAAAATATTCTATATTTTATCTTCCAAAAATTAATAAAAAGGAGAAAGTTTTTATGAATAATAGAGGACAAAATGTAAATCCAAATGGTACTCCTCAAAATAATCAGCCAAATCAGGGTTATCCTCAACAGAATAGTCAATATCAAGGAAATGGTTATAATGGGCAAAATCAACAAAATTTTAATAGAAATGTAAATAATCAGCATCCTTATCAAAACCAAAACCCCCAGGTAAATAATGTGAATAATCAGCAATATCAAGGGTATGCTAGTGGACAAAATCCTCAAAATACTAATGTGAATAATGCACAGTTTAGAGGGCCAGGCTATAACGGTCAAAATCCACAATTCAATAATGTAAACAATCCACAATTTAAAGGACAAGGTTATAACGGTCAAAAATCACAATTTAGAGGACCAGGTTATAATGGACAAAATCCTCAATTTGGGAATATGAATAATGGACAGTTTAATAATCAAAATGGTTATAATAATCCTAACCAATTCAATCCACAATTCGGTAATAATAATCCAAACTTTAATCCAATGAATCGCGGGCCTAAGATGGATAGTAAGATGATAGGTTATATAACAGCTGCAGTTGCTGCATTAATAGTTGTACTTATGATATTTATGTTCTCTAGTGGTAGTGGTAAACTAGGTGGAGGAACACCAGAAGAAGCTGTGAAAAATGCTATAGCTGCAACTAAAGATGGTGATTTTAAGAAATTAGTAAATAATATTTACTTTGAAAGTGATGAAGCTAGAAGTAAAGCTT
This sequence comes from uncultured Gemella sp., assembly GCF_963537375.1. GTDB lineage: Bacteria > Bacillota > Bacilli > Staphylococcales > Gemellaceae > Gemella. The sequence goes on along the minus strand of NZ_CAUTDQ010000002.1, from coordinate 12,135 downwards.
TAGAACAATTTAACAACATAGATGGTACTAAAAAAGCATCAATCGAATTAGCAAAAACATATATAGATATGATAGAAATTGGAGAAGTTAAATCCATAAATGAAAATAGAGCTAAAGTTGAACTTAAAGTAAAAGGAAATGATCTGCTAAAACAATTGGGTGGAGATACTACTCGAACTACATATGTGAAAAAAGTAAACGGTAGATGGTTTATTGAAGATAATCTTTTCTAAAGTATGGACATATAAGTTATAAATTTTAAAAAAAATTTTTATGAGAACTCATAGATGTAGTGATTTATTAATATTAGAATCTATTTTATAAGATATTTTATACAAAGCGAGAGTAATTCGACAAAATCGATTTTTCTGAAATTACGATTTTGTTGGGTCACTCTCTTTTTTTTACTATAAGTAAAATTGAAATTATGTTATAATATATTAGTTAAAATAATTTAGGAGGTTTGTATGTTTCAAGCGTTATATAGGAAATATAGACCACAAACATTTACTGACATAGTAGGTCAAAATCATATTGTTTCTGTTTTGAAAAATGCGATTGATAAAGACCAAATTAGTCATGCCTATTTATTTTATGGATCTCGAGGTACTGGTAAAACTTCTATTGCAAAAATATTTGCAAATGAAGTTAATGGTAATGAAGAATATCAAAAAGAAAATGTAGATATTATTGAAATTGATGCTGCAAGTAATAATGGTGTAGATGAAGTACGTGATATAAAAGAAGCTACTAAATTCTTGCCTACTGAAGGTAAATATAAAGTTTACATCATCGATGAAGTACACATGTTAACGACAGCAGCATTTAATGCATTACTGAAAACTTTAGAAGAACCACCTGCTCATGTGATATTCATATTAGCTACTACTGAAATTCATAAAATACCAGCGACTATCTTATCAAGATGTCAGAGGTTTGAGTTTAAAAATCTTTCACAAGAACAATTAGTTGATAGACTAAAGTATATTTCAGAAAATGAAGGAATAGTAATTGAAGATGCAGCTATAGAAAAAATTGCAACTCTTGCGAAAGGTGGACTGAGGGATGCAATTAGTATACTAGATCAAGTATCTAACTATTCAGAAAAAATTACTTTAGATCATATATTAGAAGTTACTTCTTCAATAAGTGAAGATGATATTCTTGAGTTTTATAGAAGTCTTCTGCAAGGAGATGTCACAAAATCTTTATTGACATACGATAATTTTGTTAGCCAGGCTAAGGATACCAAATTGTTACTTAATGATCTTATTAATGTAACACGAGATGTAGTTGTGTATAAAAATTTAAATAACACAACGTATACGGTATATAATATTGACAAAATAGCGGAAGAAGTTAATAAAGTTGCATTTGACTATTTTTATAAAATTATAGAATATTTATCGCAAACAGAGCAGTATATTAGATTTTCGACAGAATATATGAGTTACATGCAAATTTGTATTGTAAAAATATGCTCGAAAGAAGAAGTTGTTAATCAGACTACAGTTCAAAATAGTGTTGATAATTCGGTGGCAAATTCTAGAACAGTTGAATTAGAAAATAGAGTTAGGATACTTGAAGATAAATTAAATCAATTAAATAATAATGTAAATAGTTTATCTGAAAATTCTATTAGTAAAGAAACACATGAAGTTATTAAAAACAATAGTGTTAAAGAGTTTGTTACTACTAGTTGGCAAGGTACTCCAAAAGAAGAGATTAAAGAAGTAATTATCAAAGATAAGAATAAGATTATTGAACTTATTAAGGCTTCAAGTGAGAATTTTACCAATTATGCAGCAAATGTTTTTAATAAGATAATTAATGAAAGCTTGAATTCGAATAATCCAGATGTAGTAACAATGAGAGAATTATTTAGCTCTTGTCAATTAGTGGCTTCTTCTAAAGAAGGTGGATTATTAGTTTTTAGTGAAGTAGATAATATGGTAAAAATGGCGCCAAATTCTAAATATAAAAAATATTTGGAAGGTCTATTCAAGAGATTTATTGGCGTAGATTACTCGATTTATACAATTCAAGATCATCAGTATACTGTGCTTAAAGATGAACTTGCAAATCCAGTTGTAGAAAGCAATTTGATTGAAGAAGAAATTGAAGAAAAGCCGATAACTAAAATTGATGAGTTGTTTGGAGATATAATAATAGAAAACTAACATTTGAAAAGATGCATGAAAATAATTGAAATAACTTGAAAAAAATTCCAAATTATTGACAAGTAGTAAAAATTTAAATAGAATTATAATATAAATTAGACATTAGGAGGAAATATTATGCGCGGAATGGGAAATATGCAACAAATGATGAGAAAGATGCAAAAAATGCAAAAAGACATGTTAGCAGCCCAAGAAGGATTAAAAGACCAGACTGTTGAAGGAACTGTATCAGGTGGTATGGTAACAGCAATAGCAAATGGTGATGGAAAAATATTAGATATAAAAATTAAAGAAGAAGTAGTTGATCCAGAAGATATTGAAATGCTTCAAGATATGATTTTAACTGCAGTAAATGATGCACTAGAAAAATCTACTCAATTAAAAGAGGAAACATTAGGTAAATTTACAAACGGATTAAACATCCCAGGACTATAAGATGCAATATCCTAAACCGATTTTAGATTTAATAGACAGTTATTCATTGTTACCTGGTATAGGAAAGAAAACTGCAGTAAGGTTAGCATTTCATACTTTGAAAATGCATGATGATGATATAAAAAACTTTGCGGATAGTTTAGTACATTTAAAAGAAAAGCTAACTAATTGTGAAGTATGTGGACGACTTAGTGAAGAGCATGTGTGTGATATTTGCTCTGATGCAGGTAGAGACAAATCGATGATTTGTGTTGTTGCTAATGACAATGATTTAGTAGCAATGGAGAATATGCAACAATATAGAGGAGTGTATCACGTACTTGATGGTTTAATTTCACCGATGGATGGAATAGGTCCACTTGATATTAATATAAAGTCTCTTTTTGAGAGAGCACAAGATGAAACAGTAAAAGAAATAATACTGGCAACAAACTCGTCACCAGAAGGTGAAGGTACTGCAAGTTTTATTTCAAGATATTTAAAAAATACAGATATAAGAGTTACCAGAATAGCTCAAGGTATTTCCTTTGGAAGTGATATTGAGTATGTTGATGAAGTTACTTTATCAAGGGCTATTTCAGGTAGAATAGAGTTATAATTTAGGAGGACAGTTTATGTCACAAAAATCAGTAAACGCGATAAAAGTATTGGGTGTTGATGCGATTAACAAAGCGAAATCAGGACACCCTGGTGTAGTAATGGGAGCAGCACCGATGGCTTACTCATTATTCACAAAACACCTTAGAGTAAATCCAAAGAAAACTAACTGGATCAATAGAGATAGATTCGTATTATCAGCAGGACATGGATCAATGTTACTATATTCATTATTACATCTTTCAGGATTTGAAGATGTATCTTTAGAAGAAGTTAAAAACTTCCGTCAATGGGGTTCTAAAACTCCTGGGCACCCAGAGTTTGGACACACAAAAGGTATTGATGCAACAACAGGACCACTAGGACAAGGTATCTCTACAGCAGTAGGTATGGCTTTAGCAGAAAGATATTTAGCTGCTAAATATAACAAAGAAGGTTATGACTTATTTGATCACTACACATATGTAATCTGCGGTGATGGAGATATCATGGAAGGTGTTGCTTCAGAAGCATCAAGCTTTGCTGCAGTGCAAAAATTAAATAAACTTGTAGTATTATATGATTCAAATGACATCTGTCTAGATGGAGAGACTAAAGATGCATTTTCTGAAAATGTTCGTGCTAGATATGAAGCATACGGATGGAACACTATCCTTGTTGAAGATGGTGCAAATGTAGACGCGGTTAGCACAGCTATTGAACAAGCTAAAAAATCTGATAAACCTACATTAATCGAAGTAAAAACAATTATCGGAGCTGGTTCACCTAATAGACAAGGAACAAATGGAGTTCATGGTGCACCATTAGGTGATGAAGAAACAGCATTATTCAGAAAAGAAATCGGTTGGGAAAATGAACCATTCGATATTCCTGCAGATGTTTATGCTGATTTTAAAGCTAATGTTGCGGAACGTGGAGAAAATGAATATGCTAAATGGGAAAAATTATATGTAGATTATAAAGCAAAATTCCCTGAATTAGCAAAAGAGTTAGAAGAAGCTTTAACTCGTGAAGATATTAAACACCTATCAAAAGAAAGTTTTAGTTTCAAAAATGTAGGTGAAGCTCAAGCAACTCGTAATTCATCTCAAGATGCAATAAATAGTGTTGCAGCTGTTTTACCAACATTCTTCGGAGGATCAGCTGACCTTTCACACTCTAATATGACGTTTATTAAAGGTGATGGATTACAAGATGATGAACACAGAACAGAACGTAACGTACAATTTGGTGTTCGTGAATTCGCTATGGCTACTGTACTAAATGGATTGACATTACACGGGGGAGTACGTGTATTCGGTGGTACATTCTTCGTATTCTCAGATTACCTAAAAGCAGCATTAAGATTATCAGCATTACAAAACTTACCAGTAACATATGTATTTACGCATGATAGTATTGCAGTAGGTGAGGATGGTCCAACACACGAACCAATTGAACATTTAGCATCATTAAGAACTATTCCAAATACATATGTATTTAGACCTGCTGATGCGACTGAAGCACAAGCTGCATGGTATCTATCACAAAAAACAAATGATAAACCGACATCAATTGTATTAACTCGTCAAAACTTACCGATTTTAGAAAATTCTTCATTTGAAAAAGTTGCTAAAGGTGCTTATGTTGTACATGAAACAGCAGCAGACTTTGATACTATTTTAATTGCTACAGGATCTGAAGTTGCATTAGCAATTGATGTAGCTCATGAATTAGAAAAAGATGGTTCAAAAGTGCGTGTTGTAAGTATGCCTTCAGTTGAATTATTTGAAGAGCAATCAAAAGAATATAAAGAAGAATTATTACCACTTAATGTACGTCGTCGTGTATCATTAGAAATGGGTAACAGTGCTCTTTGGTACAAATATGTTGGTTTAGATGGATTAGCTATCGGAATTGATAAATTTGGAGCTTCTGCACCTGCGAATAAAGTAATTGAAGAATATGGATTTACTGTTGAAGCAGTTGTAGAGAAAATTAAAAATGAGCTATAGAGAAATTCGCCCTGGCGATATCATAAAAGTAAAAGTAACAGCCGTCAAACCATATGGTGCTTTTATTGAAACACGAGATAAAATGGTAGGTTTAATACACATTTCTGAAATTACAAATTGTTTTATATTCGATATAAGTAGTTATATAAAACAAGATGAAATTTTAGAAGTAAAGGTCCTATCTATCAAGGATAATAAAATTAATGCAACATTAAACTTTAAACAAAAAAAAGACAATGATAAGAAAGAAATTAATAGCCTTGATACTTTAAATTTCGTGTATGGATTTGACACACTTAAACAAAATATGAAGCTGTGGCAAAAAAAAGCTATACTCGAAATGAGAAATTCTAAATAATTTCTATTGACAAATGTAATTTAACTGTTTATAATATATTTAAATATTAAATGAAGTTTAGGAATTAGAAGTTGATAATATTATTTAAAAGAGAGAATCTAGTGGTGAAAAGGATTCATAATATAACTTTTATGCTACCTATGTAGTGCTTCATCGGCATTCATGCCGTTATAAAAACTAATGAGGAGTACAAAGTACTCGAATTAGGGTGGTAACACGATTATAGTCGTCCCTTGTGTAATTAAATTTACACAAGGGGCTTTTTTATTTTATTTGTTAGCTTGAAAGGAGAATATAAATGAAACAACTAACATCAACACAAATTAGAAGAATGTATTTAGATTTCTTCGTAGAAAAAGGACACAAAATTGAACCAAGTGCATCTTTAGTGCCAGTTGACGATCCTACATTACTATGGATTAACTCAGGGGTTGCAACACTAAAAAAATATTTTGATGGTAGAGAAATACCTGAGAATCCAAGAATTACTAACTCACAAAAATCTATTAGAACAAATGATATTGAAAATGTAGGTAAAACTGCACGTCACCATACATTCTTCGAGATGTTAGGTAACTTCTCAATTGGTGATTATTTCAAAAATGAAGCAGTACCTTGGGCTTGGGAATTCTTAACTTCTGAAAAATGGTTAGGATTAGAAAAAGAAAAATTATCAGTAACTATTCATCCTGAAGATACTGAAGCATACGATATATGGCGTAATGTTATCGGTCTTCCTGAAGATAGAATAATTCGTATTGAAGGTAACTTCTGGGATATAGGAGAAGGACCTTCAGGACCAAATACTGAAATCTTCTATGACCGTGGAGAAGATGCTGATACATGGTCACCAAAAGAGGAAATGTACCCAGGTGGAGAAAATGATAGATATCTAGAAGTTTGGAATGTAGTATTCAGTCAATATAACCACAATGCTGATGGTACTTACACTGAACTTCCTGCGAAAAACATAGATACAGGAATGGGATTAGAGAGAATTGTATCTGTATTACAAGATGTTCCAACAAACTTTGATACAGACTTATTTATTCCAATCATTAGAGAAATTGAAAAACTTTCTGGAGCTAAATATGGTGTGAATGCTGAGCAAGATGTAGCATTCAAAGTTATCGCTGACCACATTAGAACAGTAGCATTCGCTATCGCTGATGGAGCATTACCATCAAATGAAGGACGTGGATACATACTTAGAAGACTTTTACGTCGTGCAGTTAGATATGCTAAAGTTTTAGGATTAAATAACTCATTTATGTACAAATTAACAGATGTTGTTGCTGAAATTATGGAAGACTACTATCCAAATGTTAAAGAAAGTGCAAGCTTCGTAAAAGATGTAATTCTTAAAGAGGAAGATAGATTCCACGAAACACTAAACGAAGGTGAAGCAATCTTAAATAATATTGCAAAAGAAGTTAAAGATACAACAAAAGTAATTTCTGGTAAAGATGCATTTAAACTTTATGATACTTTTGGATTCCCAATTGAATTAACTGAAGAGTATGCAGAAGAATTAGGATTAACAGTTGATATTGATGGATTTAATGAAGAGATGGAAAAACAAAAAGAACGTGCTCGTTCATCTCGTCAAGAAGATTCTTCAATGCAAGTACAATCTGACCTATACAACAGAATAGTAGGAGACAGTGAGTTTACTGGATATATTAAACTTACAGATGAAGGTAAATTATTAGCTATAGTTGATAAAGAAGATAACTTATTAGAAAACTATAAAGGTGAAGAGAATGTAAAAGTAGTATTCGATAAAACTCCATTCTATGCTGAAAGTGGTGGTCAAGTATCTGATAGAGGTTTAGTATTAGCAGATGGATTCAAAGCAGAAGTAATAGATGTTAAGAAACTTCCTGATAAACGTCACATTCACTTAGTAAAAGTACTAGAAGGTGAATTAGTAGTTGGTAAAGAATATAAACTAGAAGTAGATAGAGCTTATAGATTAAATATTGAGAAAAACCACACTGCAACTCACTTATTAAATGAAGCCCTTCGTCATGAAGTTGGTTCTCATATTAAACAAGCAGGATCACTAGTAACTGATGAAAAACTAAGATTTGATATTACTCACTTCGCTCCACTAACTAAAGAAGAAATTGAAAAAGTTGAGAAAGAAGTTAACAATCAAATTTGGAATGCACTAGAAATCAAAACAGAAGAGATGCCAATAGCTGAAGCAAGAAAACTTGGTGCTCAAGCATTATTCGGTGAAAAATACGGAGATGTAGTTCGTGTAGTTTCTATCGGAGATTATTCTATTGAATTATGTGGTGGTACTCATAACGCTAACAGTGCTGAAGTTGGAATCTTCAAGATTGTTTCTGAATCAGGTGTAGCTGCAGGTGTACGTAGAATTGAAGCTTTAACAGGAAAAGCAGCATACGAGTATTTAAGAGAACAAGAAGAAACACTTCGTTCTGTTGAAAAATTAACAAAAGCTAATGTTTCAAATGTAGTAGAAAAAGTTTCTGGATTACAATCAGAAATTAAGAAACTAGCTAAAGAAAAAGAAAGCTTACAACAAAAAATTGCTAATTCTGAATTAAACAACTTAGTAAACAATATTAAAGAAGTAAATGGTGTAAATGTACTAACAAGTGTAGTAGAATCAGAAAATATGAATCACTTAAAACAACTTGTTGACAATGCTAAGTCTAAATTAGAAAACTATGTTATTGCTTTTGCTTCAGTAAATGAAGATAAAGTAAACTTCGTAGTGGCTGTAGACAAAGCTATCACTGATAAATATAACGCTGGAAAACTAGTAAACGTATTAGCAACAGTATGTGATGGACGTGGTGGTGGACGTCCAGATATGGCTCAAGCAGGAGCAAAAAATAAAGATAATATTGATAAAGCATTTGAAGAATTATTAGCTAATATCTAATATTTTTTCTGAATGATAATAGGGAAGGGATTGCCAAAAAAATAGTTTTAACGATTAACTATTTTAAGGTAATCTCTCCCTTTTTTCCTGAAAATATGGTATAATTAATAGAATTATTATGGACAAATAATAATTTAATGTTAGATTATTTCTAGTATTAAATATAATTTTGGAGGAAATGAGAATGGAAACTAAAAAATTAGGAAAAGTAGAAATTAATCCAAACGCTTTAGAAGTTATTGCTAATATAGCAGCAACTGAAGTTGAAGGGGTTTCTAAATTATTAGGAAAAAAAGTTTACTCTCGTGGGGTTGAACTAGAATTTGCAGGATCAGAATTAGTTATAGACGTTTATTGTAACTTAAAATCTGGTTTTTCTGTAGCTAAAACAGCAAGAAAAATTCAAGAAAATGTAAGAAATTCGATATTTAATATGACAGAGATCAATACTAAAACTGTAAATGTTAATATAATTGGAATTGATTTTTAATTTAGGAGATATAAATGAAGAGCAGACATGAACTTAGAGAAGCAGTTTTTAAAATCTTATTCCAAGTAGAGAATACTGAACTAGATTTTATTGAGCTGTTAGACTTAGAACAAGAAGAAATTTCTACAAGTATTTATGTAAATAAAACATTAACTGAGATTATTGAAAAAAAAGATGAAATTGATAAGGTAATTTCAAATAATTTAAAAGATTGGAAACTAGACCGTTTATCAAAAATGGATAGACAAATACTGCGTATTTCAGCTTATGAAATTCTTTATAGCGATATTCCTTATAAAGTTTCTATAAATGAAGCTGTTGAACTTTCAAAAAAATATAGCGAAAAAGATGAAAGTTATAAATTTATCAACGGAGTACTAAAAGGAATTGTAGAAAACTCAACAAAATAAGAGGTAAAGGTAGATGGAAGAAAGAACATATCTAACCGTTACAGCATTAAACAAATATATTGAGAGAAAGTTTTTATTAGACCCATATTTAGGTGAAATATATATAAAGGGTGAAATCTCGAATTTTAAACTTCATAATAACAATAATATATATTTTTCAATAAAAGATGAAAATACTAGAATAAATGCAGTTTGGTTCGGAGCGAAATCAAAGGATTTTAAAGATGGTGATACAGTTTTAATTAAGTCAAAGATTAATTATTATTTTCCTCGTGGAGAGCATAATCTTTTAGTTACTGATATGAAAAAAGATAGAATCGGTGAATTATATCAGAAGTTTTTAGAGCTAAAGGAGAAATTAGAGAAAGAAGGACTATTTCTACCTCAGTATAAAAAACAAATACCGAGTTTTTCTCAAAATATAGCTGTTGTAACAGCAAAAACTGGAGCAGCTATTCAAGATATTACTAGAACAATTCAACGTCGTTTTCCAATAGCAAAGATAAATATTTATTCTACTTTAGTACAAGGTGATAATTCTGTTCAAGATATAGTTAAAAACATTAAACTAGCTGATGATGGTTCTAACGATGTAATTATACTAGGACGTGGTGGTGGATCAATAGAAGACCTATGGAGTTTTAATAATGAAGAAGTAATTAGAGCGATTTTCAACTGTAAGACACCAATAGTAACAGGAATAGGACATGAGACAGATACGACGCTTGCAGATTTTGTATCTGATAGAAGAGCTTCTACACCAACTGCAGCTGCAGAATTGGTAACACCTAATATTGAAGATATTAAAAATAGAATCTCATTTAATTATGATAAACTAACAAATACTATTACTTATATTCTTCAAAATTATAAAAATAGAATAAGTAATAGTGAAAACAATCCATACTATAAAAACTATTCAAAAATATTTACAGAGTACAGAAGAACTGTTGAGTTGTTAGAAAAAGAACTTAGTAAATCCTTGCAAACACTTGTTAAGGATAAGAAAAGTGGTTTATCAATTTCAACTGATAAGTTTATGAACTTTGACTTGTTGGCTAGATTTAAAGAAAACTTTACTGCTGAGATAAATCGATTAGAAGCAAATTCACCGTTAAATATTATGAAAAAAGGTTATTCTGTTGCATTCTTAAATGATGAAAAAATAACATCTGTTAAGAATGTTAAAACAGGTGATGATATTACTGTTCAATTAGCCGATGGAAGTCTTGATTGTAAAGTTAACAATATATCCGGTAAAGGAGTTAAGTAAATGGGTAAAGAGAATTTTGAAACAAGTTTAATGAATCTTGAGAAAATTGTTGCAGAATTAGAATCTGGAAAACTATCTTTAGAAGATTCGTTAGACCGATATAAACAAGGAATCGATTTGATTAAAAACTGCAATGAGTTAATAAGTAATGCAGAGAAAGAAGTAGCTAAATTAACTAAGGATTTCAAAGAGGATGAATAATTTTAAAAACTTCATAGAAGAAAATAAAGATCAATTAAATAGTTTTGCTAAAGAATATATTGAAAAATTAGAAATGCCTGATATTTTAAAAGAATCTATTACGTATTCGTTAGTGAATGACGGTAAGAAAATTAGGCCACTATCATTTTTATATTTATTAAAATACTACGAAGTGGATTATACAAAGTATTTTGATATTGCGCTAGCCATTGAGTTAGTTCACACATATTCATTAGTTCATGATGACTTACCAGAGATGGACAATGATGATTATCGTTGGGGGAAACTTACGAATCATAAAGTTTTTGGTCAGGATCTTGCGGTACTTACTGGTGATGCTATGTTAACTTTGGCTTTCGAAGTACTTAGTGACTCTAATGTTGAGCCGACTTTAAAAGTTAGATTAATTAAGCAATTCGCTAATTATTCTGGAGCTATGGGAATGATTGCAGGTCAAGTATATGATGTAAAACAAAAAAATTACAATGTCGATGCGGACTATTTAAGAAAAATGCACAGTTTGAAAACAGGACGTTTAATTGAATTACCGATGGATTTCGCTTGTTTAGTTGCAGATAGAGCTGTAGATTATGATAGTGTTAAAGAATTTGGTAGGCAGTTAGGTATTGCTTATCAAATTAAAGATGATATACTTGATTATTATGGTGATTTTGAAAAAATTGGAAAATTACCAAGTGATGAGGATATGATTACATATCTTAGCTTCTATGGTATTGATGAATGTGAGGAACTACTTCAAAAACATACAGATAATGCTATAAATATAGCAAAACAATTAAATAATAGTTTATTAATAGATTTTGCAGATTATTTATTAAAACGAGATAAATAGTTTAAAATGCTAACTTAAATATAAATATTAATATATAATTTTAATTGTGTTTTGTATAATAAACTAATTAAATCTTTTATAAAGATTAGGTTATCTTTATAAAAGATTTTTTATTATATATAACAAAAATTAAATTGAAAACCACGAAAGTTTAGGGGTAAACTTCGTGGTTTTTTACAGTTATTATATTAGTCTAAATTTAGGGAATTAGAAACTCGTAGAACTAATATATTTAAAATGTTTACTGTAGCTTACTGGCACAAACATGAGGATTACTTATAATTGTAAAACTAAAAGTAGTTTGCTTCTACAGTTGACAAATTAACACTGTATATTTTTTGATATAATCAAAAAAGTGAGTTCTATTTTTAACCCTAAATATAAAGTAAAATACTTTACATAATTATTATACTAAAAATAAACG
>NZ_CAUTDQ010000001.1:0-125104 GCF_963537375.1 uncultured Gemella sp. | reverse complement strand
AGCTTAGAGGACTTGTTAACGGTGCTACTAGCAAGGTTACAGAACTAGAAACTAGTATTACTAGAGAATTTACTAACGTTAAAAAGAAAAATGAAGATAGTTTAAATGCAGTTAAGGCAGAATTTACTAAAGGTGTAGACGGACTAACAAGCAAGATTACTTCACTTGAAGAATATAAAAATCAAGATGGCACACGAACTGAAAACTTGAAACAATGGGTTCAGAGAGATACAGCAAGTCAATTAAGCAGAGAACGTACTGAAATCAATAGAATTATTGATAATAAAGGGTTTGTTAAGAACACAGAATTTAGTAGTAAGTTTACAGAGAGTGCTAGAGGGATAATCAACCAACTATCAGCGTTAGAGACCTACAAGAATCAAGACGGAGCAAGAACTGCTAATTTACAGATTTGGGTTCAAAATAACACTGCTAACCAACTGACTGCAGCAAGACGTAGTATTGAAAGTTGGGTTAATGAAAAAGGTTATGCAACAACTTCTGTAGTTGAAAACAAAGTACAAGAAACAGCAAATAGTTTTAGTCGAGAGATTAGTAATGTAAGAAATAGTATTCCAACTAGTGTAGGTGGTAGAAACTATATTACTGATAGTAAGAAATTAGATTATAAATTTTTGGGTAGCTGGGATAAATGGGAAAAATCAGTATCAGAAGATATATTAATATTAACTAAAGTTGGTGGAAATGATACTACAGGTTTTTTTATAAATTTAACAGATATATTAAAAACTGAATTTCAAAATGAAACATTAACATGGTCAATAGATATCAAAGCTAGTAGGAATGCAACTTTTAATACTGTTGGTTTTGAAACTAACGGACAAAAACGAGTTGATATAACAACTAAATGGCAAAGAATATCTCATACATTTATTAATAAATTTACTAATTACTTTGCATTTACTTTTTATCACCCTACTACTAATTTTAACAATGGAGATAAAATTTATATCAAATTGCCTAAATTAGAAAAAGGAAATGTTGCAACTGACTGGACACCAGCACCCGAAGATGTAGAACAAAATGTCAACGAGTTAAACACATGGAAACAAACTGCTAATCAAACTTTAAATACAGTTACTAGCACGTTAAACGATACTGTAAGGCACTCACAACTAAGAGTAGGCGCTGATAAGATTGATTTTGGTTCAAATCAAGTGTTCGATGGAAGAAATCTTGCAAGTATGCTTTCTGTTAGTCCAGAGAGTATTAACGCTATAACTGATAAATTAGTAATCACTCCATCTAATGAGAATCTAGTAAGAGTGAATCAACGTGAAAGTATAACAAGTAGTGAACGTGATACTTTCATTACCGATGATATCAAGGAAGATTTAAGTGATGGAGCAGAATTTTACTTCAAAGCAAAATTTTCTAGCAATGGAAGAGGTAAGCAAAGAATAGGAATACATATATATGTTACATATACAGATAACAGTCAAAGTTGGGGATTTACTGAAATGTTCCCAATTAATAGCTATGCATGGAGTGAAGAAAGGACAGCAACCTTAAAATTTGGAAAGACCGCTGGGAAAAAAGTTAAACATTACGCTTTTGGTATCCATCAATCAGCGTGGAATGATTTTTCAAGTTGGACTATTAAGGAGTTAGAGCTTTACAAGAAAAAATCAGCAGAATTAATCGTAGATGGTTCAATCGAAGGTCGACAAATTAAAACTAATACCTTAGAAACTGGACACCACAAGGCAGGAAGTATCACTTCAGAAATTATTGCTGCTAACGCAGTCAAAGCTAAGCATGTGTTAATAGATGATGGTTTAATTCATAATTTACTAACGCATAATGCTTTTATCAACAAACTTTGGGCACAACAAGCTTTCATTAACAAATTAAATGCAGTTAAAATTAGGTCTACTCAAATTGACACAGATACCTTAAATGGTGTTGTAATATCTGGACAATCTAAAATTAAAATAGGTCAATATGGATTCTTACAACCTATCGAAAAAGGCTTACAAATTAACGCACCTGAGAATTTTGGAAGTAAGCGAGGTATTGGACTTCAAATTGCTGGTGAGGGTGTAGGACCAAAAGAAAGTGGAGTACCACCAGGATTATTCATATATGAAGACCCCGATTTCACAAGAGGGAATACTGTACCAAGTGCAGTTAATAGGGTACTATTAACAGTTGCTGGTATGGCTTGTTTTTCATCAAGAATATTAGGGTCTGTTGTTAAGGGTCAACCTATTCTTACAAATTTAGACTATAGTTCTCCATTCTCAAATCATGCTCCTGTAAAATTCATAGGATATAAAGAGGGCGGTTTCATGCGATTCTTTAGCACTGCCAACTCCAACTCTGATATTTGGAATATCAAAGTAGACCAATGGGGATCAGATAGAAAATTAAAAACTGATATTAAAGATTCAGAATTTAATGCTATTGAATTTGTAGAAAAGTTAAATTTCAAAGACCATGGCTGGAATAAAGATGAAATTGGTTATGAGAAACCACATACTAAATGTGGATTGATAGCTCAAGAAGTACAGGAACTTGATGAAAGTTTAGTAGTAGACTATGAAACTTATTTAGGGTTAGATGGATTACGATTAATCAATATCGCATTGAAAGCTATTCAAGAATTATCACAACAAAATAAAAAATTAAAAAACAAACTGGAGGAATTGATAAATGGATAACAAATTACAACCAATCGATTTAATCGCACAGGAATTAAGCGAAAAAACGATGCAATTAGCACATTATAAAGTTGCTTACAATGAGTTAACTAATGAGCTAGAAGCTAAAGAGAAAGAGCTTAAAGAATTAAAAGAAACTAAAGTAGAAGAAGTAAAACACGAGGAGGTACAATAATATGGCATTAGAAATTTCAGTTAAACAACCTAATCCAACTGCTGGAGGTTATAAAAGTGTAAACGTATATTTCAATATGAACACAGGAGGAATTTATTTCAATGGTAATGTTGAATTACCAGGTAAATTCGCAACTGCTAATGATGCAGAAATTCTAGAGGAAATTAGAAAACAAATTGCAGTTCAAATGTACACAGGTGAGGCTACACCTGCACTGGTTGCAGAATACGCTAATCTGAATAAGCAAGTAGGTATTTTAACAGGTAACAAACAAGATACTGCTGAACGTGAGAAAGCATTAACTAAGTTTGCTAATAAAGTTAATAAAGGTAATGATAAAGTGATTATGGCATTACTACTGAACGTGCTAGATCCTAAGACAATCAACGCTAAGAAAGATGTAATCATTAATGCATTTGATTCTTATGAAGTGAATGTTGATTACTCTGTAGGAGATAAGTTCAAACACGAAAATAAACTATATGAAGTAATTGAAGACCACACAAGCGTTGTAGAATGGATTCCTGGCAATGAGCCTACTAAATATAAAGAAATTACATTTGAACGTACTGAAAACAAAGAACAGTTAGAGGATGATAACAATCGATACATCACTAAATTACAGTTAGATGACGCATTAACTAAAGTAGTGCAAACAATCATGGAACAATTATCACAAGACGATGAAGGAGAAGAAAATCATGACAATCACGGAGAAAATAGCAACACTATATCACACGGCGAGGGGGATAATTAAGATGAAATTTAGCGTAAAACACATGAAATTTAAAGAAAATGATTATTTAGTACAAACTCACAAGAGATTAGTAATTACAGAAGCTGAAACATTGGAGCAAGTACCTAATTTTGGAAACTTACGTGAAATGGTTAGGTTAGCAGTTGAGGAATTCAAACGAAAAGAAGCTGAATTAAAAGCAATTGAGGAAGCACCAAAAGAAGTTGTTGCTCCAGTAAGTGAAGCACCTAAAGTGGAAGAAGCACCAAAAGAGGCAGTTACACCAACAGTAAGTGAAGTACCTAAAGAAACTACAGAAAGAAAAGAAGAGCATGCAGAATAGCATGTTCTATTTTATGAGGTAGTCTAAATGGCGAACTATATTTTGCAATTTATATTGCAACTTTTTACGGTAGCTATTATTCCATTAGTTAAGATATGGTTTGACAACAGCAATAAGCAAATAACAAAACAATTTGAACAGTTAAGTAGCGAAATAAAAAGCACGCAAGATAAAGTTGATGAAGTAACTCAGATAGGTTTGCATAATCGTGATTCAAATAAGAGTATTATGTCATATAGGTTGCACAAGGAATTTAGCGAGGCAATAGAACGAGGATTCACTACAAGCGAAGACTTATCAGAGTTGAGTGGATTATACAAAAGTTACGAGAAAATAGGTGGAAATGGTAAGATTGAAACCTTATTTAACCGATTTAAAACATTACCAATACATAAATAGGAGGACAAACAATGGAACAATTAGAAATATTAAAACCAGCACTAGTATTCTTAATAGTAACATTACTTGGAATGTTAGGTAAGTTTTTGAAAGAGTCAAAATTCTTTCCTAATCAAATGATACCTAACTTTCTTGGATTGTTAGGTGGACTAATAGGAATTATACTATTTAAAGATGCAACAGCAATTACACTTGGAGTTGGTACTGTTGGTTTACATCAGATTTACAGACAAACTGTAGGAGACAATTCAAATAATATAAACAAAACGGAGGATAAATAATGGTTAAAACAATTGAAATTACAAATGAAGCAAAAAGAATAGCAAACCTAGGAATAGGTGTTGATCAAGATGGAGCTTATGGAACACAATGTGTAGACTTAATTAACTATTCATCAGTGAAATTTTTTGGTAAAGCCATATGGGGTAATGCTATTGATCTATTGAATAGTGCTGCTGCATTAGGATATAAAGTTGAATATAATGAAGTAGGAAACTTAGATAGCAAACCACGAGCTGGAGCAGTATTTGTGATGGACACAACAAATATCTATGGGCATTCATACGGACATACAGGAATTGTAATTGAGGACAGTGATGGATATACTATGAAAACTATTGAACAAAATGTTGATGGTAATGCAGATGCATTATATGTAGGTGGTCCAGCACGTTATATGGAACGTAATTTTGATGGTATTGTAGGTTGGTTCTATTTCCCAGTTGATGATAACGAAGTAGTGGAAGAAAATTCTGATTTAATTTCACTTCCTGAAGTTCGTACATATACTGTAGGAGTAGAAAAACTTAACATTAGAAATGCACCGTCATTAGACGCTGAAATAGTAGGAACTTATGAACAAGGTGAAGAATTTGATTATATGGCGTTCTGTAATGCGAATGGGTATGAATGGTTATCTTACATTTCTAATAGTGGTGTAAGACGTTATGTGGCTTCAATGGATCTAGAGACATTTGAAACTCACGGGACATGGAGAAAGAAATAACTAACTGAATAAATCATAATGACTATTACAACCCCACTTAGTTGTGGGGTTTATTTTTTTTATAAACTTTTTTAAAAAAACTATTGACACGCTCGAGCGTGTATTGTATAATAATAAATGTAAGATAAAGAAAGAGGTAAAACATCATGGAATACACAGTTTATAAAAGAGGTCAAATCACAAAATACGAAGCAGGAGTTGTTTATAGAGCATACAAAAATAATGAAATCAACTGCTTACCAGAATTTACAAAATGGTTATATGATGAAACAAACGCTTATATTGGAACAGCTATTCAACGTTATAATCAAGATGCAAGAACTTACGATAGGGTATATGAAATAACTAGAAGTATTTTAGCAAAAGATTTTGATAAAGCAAACGAATTAATTAAAATGATTCAAGATGATTTTATTAGATTATGTGGTAAAAAATCAATGTTTTACAAATATAAAAAAGAAGAAGATAAATAGGAGGAAACTAAAGATGAGAAATGAACAAGTGCTAAAAGTATTTGAAGTAATAAAACAAAATGCAGAAGAAGGGAATATCTGTTTCTCTCTAGTAAATAGAGAGACAGGTAAATACCTAAAAAATAGTGATACAGGGAATGGTTGGAGAATATTTGGATTTTCACATCTAACAAACTGGGGTGACTTAATTCCTCAACATATATATGGTGTTTATGGAGATTTCTTATATCGTCTTGGTTACGAATATAATCAAGTAGATAATAGATATAATTCTGATGAAGAAATATTAGATGTTATTGAAAAGTTGTTAGTCGATTGGGATTTAAAATTAGAGGAAACTAAATAGTATGTGGAAAACAATTCAATTTAATAAACAAAACATTGAATTTGAGACTGATAGGGCAGTATTAATAAAACTGCCCAACAGTTCATATTATAAAAATTATAAATTTTGGCATCCATCTAAATTAATTAGACCGTTGAGAAAAGGAAATGGATATTTCTTAAGTTTATCCTACACAGATGAATTTAGATTTAAAATCTTCAAAAATGATAAAACAACTAAAGAAATATGTGGTGAAGAATTAGCATTATGCTTTAACCAACTTACAGAAGAAGATGACACAAGTTATTTAGAAGTTACTGAACCTGTAAGAATTGATAGAGATGTGGAAATAATTTCAGAATTGGAGCGTTAGTATGCTTACAGAAAATCAAAAACAAGCATTTGAGAAGTTTAAAAGATTAAAAGTAGGTGCTTTGTTCATGGAACAAGGTACGGGGAAAACTAAGGTAGCGTTAGAATTGATTAAAACTACAGATTGTGATTTAGTTTTGTTTTTCTGTCCGTTTTCTACAAAAGATAATCTACAAGATGAGATAAATAAATGGACGTTAGATATAGAATATAAAATTATAGGTTATCAAACGTTATCAAATAGTGATAAAACTTACATTGAATTACTTGAAGAAATAGAGAATAAAAAGCTATTCATTGTTGCTGATGAAAGTATATTTATTAAAAATGATGATACAAAACGATATAAAAGACTTATGAGCATTGCTAAAATGAGTGATTACAGATTAATTTTAAATGGTACACCATTAACAAAAAATGAATGGGATATTTACAATCAGATGAATTTTCTAAGTGAAAAAATAATAGGGATGAGTAAGCAAGAATTTTTAAATGTGTTCTTTAAAAAAATATCTTATAAGAAAGCTGGGAAACGTCCTAAAGAATTTTACAAGCTTTCTGATGTAAATATAGATTATTTACATAAACTTATAGCTCCTTATATATTTGAATGCGATTTTCAGTTTGATAAAAATGAAGAGATTAAACACATTAGAATAATTGCAAGTGAAGAAGCACAGAAAAGTTACAATCGTAAAAAGCAACAATTACTCAACTCAATTAGCAAGGGAGAAAGTATAATAGATCAATTCCAAAATCTAGCTTATAGTTGTTTTAACGATGAAAAAAGACATAAAGAAATAGCTGAATATATAAAAAAAGAAAATCAGATAATAGTGTTTTGTACTTTAGTTAGTGAAGCAATAAATATAGCTAATCAATTGAATTGCTATTTAATCACAGGTGATACCCCGTTGAGTGAACGTTCAAAAATAAAAGAGAAATTTAAAAATGATAGTAAGGCTTTAGTGATGACGTTAGGAACAGGTGCTTATGGTTTGAATTTACAATTTTGTAATAAGATTGCATTTAGTAGTATAACATTTGATTATGCAAAAACAGAACAAGCTCTTAAAAGAATTAAAAGAATGGGCCAAGAAAAAGATATTGAGTATATTTATTTTACTTCTAATTTAGGTATATTCAATATGATCTTTGAAAATAACGAAAAGAAAAGAAATTTAAAAGAGCTATTGATAGATAAGATTAAGGAGGATAGTGCATGCGATTATTTTACATCAAAACTTTAAATAAAAAGAAAGAAATAATAAAACAAAAGAAAACTGAATATAATCACATAGTTTATTTACTTCCTAAAAAATTTTATGATGAATTAAAAGATGTTTTAGAAGGTGTAGAGGTACATTTCTACGAAGATATTTCAAAGAGTAATGATCTAATCAATTATGCAAGAGAAGAAAGTCTATTGATACTGGATAGTCCAGCAAGATACAAGAA
Organism: uncultured Gemella sp.; assembly: GCF_963537375.1. Classification (GTDB taxonomy): domain Bacteria; phylum Bacillota; class Bacilli; order Staphylococcales; family Gemellaceae; genus Gemella. Next base: position 117,133 of record NZ_CAUTDQ010000001.1, on the reverse strand, counting down.
TATTAGTAGTGCTAAATTTAGCAGATTGAGTAAAATCAGTAAACAATACACAAATAAAATAATTATTGATAGCGTGCCATTTGCTAGTGAAATAGAATTCTTATATGTTCCTTTATCGTATATAGATAGAAATATATTAGGATATCAACATTATTATTCATTTAGAGAAAATAATAGTGAAATATATCAAGATAAGCAATGGAGAAGCCACGATTTTGAATTGAATGCTAAGAAAATGAGCGGTATTACCTATCAAGAATATCAGTCATTCTTATCTGGAATTGATATAAAAACTCATGAAGTAGTGTTAACTCCAGCTGAAAAAGATGGATACAAAAAGAAAAAAGAAGAATGCTTTAATAAGTTTGATAGATTTAATCCTATTGTTACTGCATTAAGCGATTATTCAAATATGAGAGATAGTGTCTATGAAAAAATAGGAGAAGTATTGCAAGATATAAACGGAGAAGTAATACTATATACTAACATAAAAACTCATAATAAATATTTAAAAAAGAGATTTCCTAATGTTAATGTAAGAACATTCTATGATGTTAATGGAGATGAACAAAATTACAAGAATATAATATTATGTGAAGTTCCGATAGCTAGAGCATACCTATTTACAGATGTGTTAAGTCGATTAAATAAAGGAACAACAGTACATATTATTAAACCTAATGTTCCTGCGATTAAATTACTATATAATCGAACGGTAAAAGAATATACACAGTTAGATGAATTTACTAAAATTTTAAGAAGGGAGATTGATTGCATTGAAACAAGGAGTTAAGATTTATATTAATAAGGATGTTTTAACAAGTGCTAGAGAGCGTATATCATTAGTGTTTGATAAGTTTGAAAATATATGTTGTTCTCTATCTGGAGGAAAAGATAGTACTGTATTATTGCATTTAGCATTAGAAGAAGCTAAAAGAAGAAATAGAAAAGTAAATGTATTTTTTTTAGATCAAGAGGCGGAATACAGTCACACAATAGAAATTATTGATTATTATATGAGATTACCAAATGTAGTCCCATATTGGTATCAAGTACCTATTAAAATGAGAAATGTAACAAGTTATACAGAAGAGTATTTAAATGCTTGGGGCATTGGTGAAAAATGGATGCGACCGAAAAGTGATATTTCTATTCATGAAGTTAAAGCAGAGTACAATAGCAGATTTTATGATTTTATAGATTGGTTCGAGGAACAGTGGGATAAGACTAAAACTTGCTTTTTAGTTGGTTTAAGAGCAGAAGAAAGCCTTAATAGATTTAGAGCTGTAACTAAATATCCTGGGATTGATGATTTAATGTGGACTACGAACACAAAAGGTAAAATTAAAGTATATCCATTGTATGACTGGACATTCGAGGATATATGGATTTATATAGCACAAAATAATGTGCCATACAATAAAATATATGATTTTATGTATAAATTAAATTTTGGTATGAATGAAATGAGAGTATCAAATTTAATTCATATCCACGCTTTTAAATGCTTAGCTTCACTTCCAGAATTCGAACCTGATACATACAATGCTTTACTTGAAAGGATAGGTGGTGTTCATATTGCTGCTAGGTATTCAAAAGAAGAGGTCATGTATGATACGAAAAAGTTACCTTCTAAATTTAAAACGTGGAAAGAATATCGTGATTTCTTATTAGAAACTACCCCCCTTGAGCATAAGGACATTTTTATAAAAAGGTTTGCTAAACAACCTGATCATGAGAGAACTTATAGAGGACAGTGTAAGCAATTACTATTAAATGGTTGGGGGAATGGTATTCCAGTACCTACAGCAAGTGCAATCAAGCAATATGAGGATAAAAAGAAAAAACAAATTGAAGAATGGAGTAAACTATTATGAAGAAACTAGAATTTCCATGCATGCAACCTAAGTTAGTATCAATTGATAAGGTTGTAGCAAATAATTATAATCCTAATAAAGTAGCTAAGCCAGAAATGGAATTGTTATATAAATCTATTTTAGAGGATGGATTAACAATGCCAGTAGTTACATTTTATGATGAAAAAATAGATAAATACGTTATTGTAGATGGATTCCATCGTTACACAATTGTTAAGGATTATTTTAAGTCAGATGTTGTTGCGATTAGTGTTATTGATAAAGATATTAAGCAAAGAATGGCGAGTACAGTAAGACATAATCGAGCAAGAGGAGTCCACAAGGTAGACTTACAAGCAGATATGGTAGTTGATTTACTTAAAAAAGGTTGGAATGACAATGACATTTCAAAAGAATTAGGAATGACATTAGAAGAAGTGTTGCGATTAAAACAACAAACTGGAATAGCAGAGCTATTTAAAGATAGAACACATTCAAAATCTTGGATAGTTAATTAAGGAGGTGATTTAAATGTTATTAAGTGGAGATAGATAATTATACTAAAGAGGGAGCTTTCTCCCTCTTTCATTAAATTTGTTTTTCTGATATAATTATAGAAAAAATTAGGAGAAGGACATGAATAAAATATCTGAAGCTAAACTAAGAAGCAATAAAAAGTGGGATGATAATAATCGTGAACGTAAAAGATATATTAATAAGAGATCTACAGCAAGAAGTTTTATTAAAACAATGGAACGAGAAGACATTCCAGAATTTGAAGCCTTATTAGAAGAACGTAAAGCTAGAAAAGATTAATATAAAATGTTATAATAAATTTGTTAGTAGAATTCAAAATTTACATATTTGAATTAAAAGAGGTAGTTGAATGACTATCTCTTATTTTTATTCAAGGGGCATAGGGGTACAAATTAGGGGCAAATTTCCCCGAAAAAGCATTTTTTTACGGGAAAATACGGGAGTAAGAAGTCAGTAATACAAGGGGTTTTAAGCACATTCGAGGATATATGGTATATACGAACATGCCTATGCGAAAGATGCATATTTAAACGTAGTAGTTGGTAATGTTTATGATACAAAATTCACACGAAATGTCTTTAACTTCATTAAAGATAAGAAAGATGGAAGAAAATACTCATTGAATAATGTCTTTTATGAAAATGTATCTAATTCTAATTCTGTCGCTTGGGAAATGAATAAAACAGTTCATCAGGTAGAAAAGGTTATGAACAATAACAATATTCTAGTAACAAGAAGAACATCAGAACAAAAAGGTGGATTGTTTGATGCTACTGTATATAAAGCTAAAGTAGCTGCTAAGGCTAAAGAAGGTGTGTATTATCCATTGAAAACTTCTGATATTATCATTAAAGATGTTACAAAATATGGTGGATATACTAGTATTGGTATAGCGTATTATTCAATTTTTGAATATACTTTGGTTAGTAAAAAAGGCGAAGAAAAAATAACTAGAATTATTCCAATACCTATTTATGTTTCTCAAAACATAAAAGATGATAGTTCACTATTAGAATATGGAAACACTCAAACTAATATTAAATCAGGTGAAAAAATAAAAGATTTCAAATTAAAATATAAAAAATTATGTATTGGAAGTTTTATTTTTATAAATAATTATCCGTATTATATTGGAGGAAAAAGTGGAAATAGATTTTATTATGATAACGCTGTACAAGTGATATTAGACTATGAAAGCGAGCTTTATTTAAAAATGCTATCTAAGTATAATAATTGGAAAAAAGAAAACAAAGATGGTGAACTTTGGGAAAGTATAACAAAAGAGAAAAATATAGAGTTATATAATAAGTTGATTGAAAAGATGAATTCTGGAATATTTATTAAGAAAAAACCAAATAAATATGATGAAATGAATAGTGAAGAGATTCGAAATAATTTCAGTAATATTGAAATAGAGGAACAGGTGAAGGTATTATTAGAAATATTGAATTTATTGACAAATAAAAAATCAACATTTGATCTAAAAAATATTAAAGTAGGGGCTGCTAGAGGGCTACAACTACTTGATTTGACAAAATTAAATCAATTCTCAATAATAGAGCAATCCGTTACAGGATTCTATGAAAAAGAAATAACAATAATAGGGGATAAAGAAAATGACATGGAGAACAATAATAGTTAGGGATAGGGCAAAGCTAGATTATAGCTTAAATTTCCTAACAGTAAGAAAAGAAGCGGAGACTAGGAAAGTTAGTCTTAGTGAGATATACATGATCATCATTGAAAGCACTGCGGTATCAATTACCGCCGTGCTTTTAAATGAACTCATGAAAAATAAAATAAAAGTAATATTTTGTGACGAAAAAAGAAATCCAAGTTCGGAATTAATACCATATTATGGTAGTCATGATACAAGTTTAAAATATAAAAATCAATTAGAGTGGACTACTGAAAGCAAAGAGCGTATTTGGACTAGAATAGTATATGAAAAAATACAAAATCAGATGTTATTGTTAAAAAAATTAGGTAAAGAAGAGTATAAATTATTAGAACAATATCTTACTGAACTTGAGTGGAATGATAATAGTAATAGAGAGGGACATGCAGCTAAGGTTTACTTTAATGCAATGTTTGGTATGGATTTTAGTAGAAATAAAGAATGTTTTATAAATGCTGCATTGGATTATGGTTATTCAATAATTCTTTCTGCATTCAATAGAGAAATTGTCTCATGCGGATACTTCACTCAACTTGGACTATGTCACAGAAATCCATATAATAAATTTAATCTAGCCAGTGATTTTATGGAACCTTTCAGAATATTAGTAGATGAAGTAGTGTATAGTTTAGAAGGTAACGAATTTACTAAAAATCATAAAAATATACTAGTCAATATTCTAAATACTACCGTTAAAATTGATGATAAAGAACAAACTTCAGCTAATGCAATAAAACTATATGTTAGAAGTTTGTTTACAGCATTAAAAGAAAATGATTTAGAGTATATAAAAATGTATAGTTATGAGTTATAGATTTATGAGAGTATTAGTAATGTTTGATCTTCCGACAGAAACATCACTTCAAAGAAAGAACTATAGAAAATTTAGAAAAACTCTAATAAAAAATGGTTTTATTATGATGCAAGAATCTGTCTATGTAAAACTAGCGATGAATCAAGGTAGTGCTGATTTAATTGTGAAGAGTATCAGAAAGATTTGTCCTGAAGAAGGTATTGTGCAAGTTTTACAAGTTACAGAAAAACAATTTTCTAAAATGGAGTTTCTAGTAGGAGAGAGTCAAACGGAATATGTTGATAACGATGAAAGGTTACTGGAATTATGAAGATAATTAATAAGAACTGGCAAAGAAAAATCGAGATAGAAGAAAACACTATTTATACATTAGTATTTGAAAATAAAAAATATTATAGGGAAAATATAAAGGAGTTAATAAGTCAACACAAAGGAAATGAAGGTAATTATATCTATTCAAATGATAATAAGGAGATATCATTTGAAAAGAGCAGTTATATAGTTACTGATATTTTTAATATAGAAATTAATAGTAAAAAAATTTTAACGAAGATTTATAATTCACTTTTAAAACAAATAATAGATGATACTGTAGAGTATAATGAATTAACAACACATATAAGAGCATATTTTGAAAAATTAATATTCAATAGTCCATTTGAAGTTGAACAAGTTGAAGAAATTGATGTAAATGCTTTATTGAAATTAGGTGATTTTCGAATTCACGTAGAAGATGATGATATTGTAGAAAAATTTATTAAATTTTTGAAAGTACTTGTGCAATTATGCGGAATAAATATCATCTTTATAGTAGGACTTCATAACGTTTTCAAAGATGAAGAAATAAAAGCAATATATAAGGAAGCTTGTGTCAATAAAATTAGTATTATAAACATAGAATTTCAACAATTTGAAAATCTTTCTAATGAAAACTACATAGAAAAAGTTTATATTTTTGATAGAGATAATTGTGAAATATAATGTTGCAATTTTGGAAAAATACTTGTATAATATAGGTAGATTCAAAATTTACATTCAAGTTCAAATAAAGATTTTATCTAAATTGCCTTTTGGCTGGATCGGTGTCGGTCCATTTTTTTATACCCAAATTCAAAATTTTCAATCCAAATCTCAATTTGAGGTTTGAGAGATATGTAAATTTTGAATTCTATTAAACGGAATTTCAGATTTCAAAGCGTAGTTTGAGTTTGAGAGATATGTAAATTTTGAATTCTATTAAACAACAATCTACCATGCTCAACATTGTGACAAGTTTGAGAGATATGTAAATTTTGAATTCTATTAAACGCATATTGACCTTGAGTAACCGCAGCTAAGTTTGAGAGATATGTAAATTTTGAATTCTATTAAACAAAGTCATTCCATGCTGATTGATGGATACCGTTTGAGAGATATGTAAATTTTGAATTCTATTAAACAAATATAGTAAATATAGTAACCACCCTTTAGTTTGAGAGATATGTAAATTTTGAATTCTATTAAACGTTGTAAATGAATTAAGAATTAAGTGGTTAGTTTGAGAGATATGTAAATTTTGAATTCTATTAAACATGAAAAACTGTTTCTTGTGCAGCTCTTCCGTTTGAGAGATATGTAAATTTTGAATTCTATTAAACATGCTTAACTGGTGAAGATGTTAAGGGGCTGTTTGAGAGATATGTAAATTTTGAATTCTATTAAACGCAGAATACAAACTTGCTATTTCTCCTAAGTTTGAGAGATATGTAAATTTTGAATTCTATTAAACCCATGAAGTAGGATTTCATGCTGGGTTTTCGTTTGAGAGATATGTAAATTTTGAATTCTATTAAACTAAAGAGAGTTATTTAAAGAAAAAGTTTCGTTTGAGAGATATGTAAATTTTGAATTCTATTAAACAGTATTTGCTGAGAATAAGAAAGCTGAACTGTTTGAGAGATATGTAAATTTTGAATTCTATTAAACTTTTGCTCCAGTACCTCAACACGTGCTTTGTTTGAGAGATATGTAAATTTTGAATTCTATTAAACTGTACTTGTTGCTATTCTGTAGAAGAGTTGTTTGAGAGATATGTAAATTTTGAATTCTATTAAACATCATAACCAACAACTACATCTTTCTCATAGTTTGAGAGATATGTAAATTTTGAATTCTATTAAACTAAACCAGTTGTGATTTTAGGTAAAGTTGGTTTGAGAGATATGTAAATTTTGAATTCTATTAAACTACTTCCTTTTGTTCGCTTGCAAAGTCGTGTTTGAGAGATATGTAAATTTTGAATTCTATTAAACTATTAGATATTGAATATACAACTAGAAATCGTTTGAGAGATATGTAAATTTTGAATTCTATTAAACTAAGATTTTGTATTTGTTCAAGAGTACATTGTTTGAGAGATATGTAAATTTTGAATTCTATTAAACAAGTTACAAAAGCGTATTACTGATGTTTGGTTTGAGAGATATGTAAATTTTGAATTCTATTAAACACAATTAGATAAGATTAGACAGAGTTTCTGTTTGAGAGATATGTAAATTTTGAATTCTATTAAACATTTTTGGTATAATTACTCATTTTTAATCTGTTTGAGAGATATGTAAAGTATATTATAATAAGATTATCGATGAGATAACATTGAGTGTTATTTGATCTATAATCTTATTTTTGTTTACATAAACTTTATCAAATAGAAGAGGGTATAAAAAAAAGCGTTCACGTTAATCTCAATAAACGTAAACGCCCTCTAATATTTTGTTACTCCGTTATCTCCTCAATAATCGTTTCTAATTTCATTGAACGACTTGCTTTGAATAGAATAACTTCGTTTTTATGTTTGTTATTTTTTAAATATTCACTAACTTCTGCTGTAGTAGGGAAGTGTAGTGTTTTTATTTTGTCATTTTTAATTTGTTTAGTAATGTTTTCGGCAAGTTCTCCTACGCTGATTACTAAATCTATATCGTTAGTATTGTTAGAGATATATTCACCAACTTCACCGTGATAATTAACTTCATTTGGTCCAAGTTCGAACATGCTTCCTAATACTAATGTTTTATAGTCGAAGTCATTGAAGCTGCTCACGACATCTACTCCAGCTTTCATAGAGGTAGGGCTGGCGTTATATGCATCGTTAATAATTAGTGAGTCTTCTTTGTAAGGAATACTTTGCAGACGCATACCGGTGATTTCTACAGTATTTTCGATAGCCTTGCGAATTTCTTCGTTAGTTAATCCGATTTTACTTGCGATAGCTGTTGCGAACATAATGTTGAATAGATTATGTTTTCCTTTTAATTTAGTGAAGTATTGTTCATCACTGATGTTAAGTTTAAAATCAATTCTATCACGAGTAATAGTGTAGTTTTCTAAAATAATATCGTTATAGTTATTTTCACCACATGAAGTAGCATTGATATCTGATGAATCTACTAATGTTTTTAGAAGAACTTCATCTCCATTGTAAACGAAGTATCCGTCTTTTTTCATTCCGTTAGTAATTTCGAATTTAGCCTTAGCAATACCTTCACGAGATTTGAAGAATTCTATATGACTTTCACCGATATTAGTAATTACTGTATAATCTGGTTCAACCATTTTAGATAAGAAATCAAGTTGACCGAATCCATCAGCTCCCATTTCAAGAACTAGAATTTCACTATCTTCTGGAGCAGCAAGAATAGTTAATGGTACACCAAGTTCATTGTTAAAGTTACCTTGTGTTTTGTGAACTTTATATCTTGTTGATAATACACTTGTAATTATATCTTTTGTAGTAGTTTTACCGTTACTACCTGTAATAGCGATAGTTTTGGCATTTAGGCTGTCTAAGTAATGTTTTGCTAAAGTTTGAATTGCTTCGTAGCTATCATTAACATAAATAATGTTATTATCAGAAACGAAGTCATCTTTTAGTGATAAACTTGCTGCTGCACCTTTTTCAAAAGCACTTTCTATATAGTTGTGACCATCTACATTTTCACCTAAGAAGGGGATAAATAGATCCCCTTGTTTAACTTTTCTACTATCGATTGCGATACCTGTAATTTCTGTATCGCTAGTGATATTTACTTTTTTTGCATTTAATATTTTTTCTAAATCTTTAACTAAATATTTCATGTTTTATCCTATTCTTCAGTTAATAAGTCTTTACGATCTTCATAACGCTCTATAGCTAGCTTGAATAATTCTTCGATGATTTCAGAATAACTTACATTCATGTTTGCCCATAGTGAAGGGAACATTGAGAATGGTGTGAAACCAGGCATTGTGTTTACTTCGTTAATGAAGATTTCTCCTTCTTTAGTGTAGAAGAAGTCAGCACGTACTAGACCAGAACCACTGATTGCACGGAAAGCAGTAGCTGCCATTTCTCTAAATTTAGGATATAGAGTAGTGTCTACTGGGGCAGGAATATCCATACGTGATTGTCCATCAGTATATTTAGTTTCATAATCGTAGAATTCTGTTGAAGAAATATTTACGATTTCACCTGGATTTGTAGTTTTTACTTCGTTGTAACCAAGAACTGCAACTTCTATTTCTTTAGCTCCAACAGCTCCTTGTTCAACAACGATTTTTTTATCGAATTTAAGAGCTTCTTCAATACCTTTAACTAATTCAGCTTCATCATTACAACGGCTGATACCAACTGATGAACCTAAGTTTGCAGGTTTAACGAAAACAGGGTATTTAAGGTTTTCGCCGATTTCAGCGATAATAGCTTCTTTTTTATTTTTCCATGTATACTCGATAAAGTGAACATATGGAAGTTGAGGTAAATCGTAAGCAGCGAATAACTGTTTCATAACTACTTTGTCCATACCAGCAGCACTTGAAAGTACATTGTTACCAACATAAGCGATATCCATAATTTCTAGTAAACCTTGGATTGTTCCATCTTCACCATTTGGTCCATGAAGAACAGGGAAGACGATATCGAATTTACGTCCATCTTCGAATAATAATCCGCTGATGTCATTATCAAAGTTTGAGAAAATAAGATCGTGTTGGTCGACTACTTCTGATGTAATTTGTTCACCACGTGCCCAGTTTCCTTTTAATGAGATGAAGATAGGAAATACGTTGTATTTTTCTTTATCAATTGCGTTAATAATTGATTTTGCTGTTAATAGTGAAATTGAGTGTTCTGCACTTTTTCCACCGTAAATAATTCCAATATTTTGTTTTGTCATGTTTTTAATCTCCTAAGGAATAAAATTGTTTTGTCATTATGTATAAATCTCAATCTACACACATATTAACTTAGTAATGGCTAACGTTTGATGAAAACGATACATTACTAATATACTTTATTATATCACAAAAATCTAAAAGTAGAATAAATTTGTAAAATATATGGAAGAAAAATTTAAAATTACTAAAACGCTTAAGAATAATAAAAAGAAGCGCGAGCTAATTCGATACTATGTTAATCAAATTAGAAAAGTCGCTTCCTTAAAAATTAAGTGCTAAAGCTTATATTTTTCTTTAAGTTCTGCGATAGTATCACGAAGTTTCGCAGCTTGTTCGAACTCGAATTTTTCTGCTGCAGCGAACATTTGTTGTTCTAGTTCTGCTAAGTGTTCTTCAATATTATCGTCGTTGATATTTGCACTTTCTTCAAGTTCAAAAATTTCATCATCTTTAATGACTTCTTTCTTAGCACTTATAGAATCACGAATATCTTTGATAATTGTTTGTGGAGTGATTCCGTGCTCTTCGTTATAAGCCATTTGAATTTCACGACGTCGATTTGTTTCATCTATTGCTTTTCTCATGCTTCGAGTAATATTGTCAGCATACATTATTACTCGACCATTAGCATTACGAGCTGCACGTCCAATCGTTTGAAGAAGTGCTTTATCTCCACGTAAAAATCCTTCTTTATCTGCATCCAAAATAGCTACAAGAGATACTTCTGGAATATCTAATCCTTCACGTAATAAGTTTATACCAATAAGAATATCAAATTTACCAAGACGTAGATTTCTAATTATTTCAGTACGTTCTAAAGTTTTTATATCAGAGTGTAGATATTCTACTTTTAATCCATTTTCTTTTAGATAAGCAGTAAGAGATTCTGCCATTTTTTTCGTTAGAGTAGTGATTAGAACACGTTCCCCTTTAGCTATAATCTTCTCAGCTTCTTTAGTTATATCGAAGACTTGATCGCTTACTGGACGAATATCAATAATAGGATCTAATAGGCCTGTAGGACGAATAATTTGTTCAGTAATTTTTGTACTGTTTTCTAGTTCGAAATCGCCAGGTGTCGCTGATACGAAAATAGCTTGATTTAATTTCTTCTCAAATTCTTCGAAGTTTAAAGGTCGGTTATCTAGAGCTGTAGGTAATCTGAAACCATAATCAACAAGAACTTGTTTACGAGCTCTGTCTCCATTAAACATACCACGAACTTGAGGAAGAGTAACGTGTGATTCGTCAACCACGAGTAACCAATCATCAGGGAAGTAGTCTAGTAATGTATAAGGAGTACTACCTGGTTCACGAAGTGTAAGGTGAAGAGAGTAGTTTTCTATCCCGGAACAGAATCCCATTTCTTCCATCATTTCAAGGTCATAGTTAGTACGCTGTTCAAGACGTTGAGCTTCTAGAAGTTTGTTTTCCATATTAAGAACTTTTAGTCTTTCTTCCAGTTCAGCTCTAATTCTTTTAATTGCTTCTTTAGTTTTTTCATCACCAGCTACGAAGTGACTGGCAGGGTAGATTGCTATATGTTCAAGTTCACTCGATACTTCACCAGTAAGTGGATTAATCTCACGGATGCGATCTATTTCATCTCCAAACATTTCTACACGAACCGAATTTTCACTGCGAGATGCTGGGAAAATTTCAATAACATCACCACGAACTCTAAAAGTACCACGAGTAAATTCGATATCATTTCTCATATATTGAATACTAATAAGTTTTTCTAGCATTTTATTACGACTTATTTCATCGCCAACTCGTAAAGATAGTACTAGAGAAGAATATTCTTCTGGAGACCCCAGCCCGTATATACAGCTGACACTCGAAACTATAATTACATCATCACGATCGAATAAAGATGATGTTGCACTGTGTCGAAGTTTATCAATTTCATCGTTCACCGAAGAATCTTTTTCTATATAAGTATCAGTCGATGGAACATATGCTTCTGGTTGGAAGTAATCATAGTATGAAACGAAATACTCAACACGGTTATTCGGGAAAAACTCTTTAAGCTCGTTGTAAAGCTGACCAGCTAGTGTCTTGTTGTGAGCTAGAACTAGGGTAGGTTTACCCACATTTTTCACAATGTTAGCTATGGTGAAAGTTTTACCAGTACCTGTAGCCCCCAGTAAAGTTTGATATTTTTCTCCATTATTTAAACCTTCAGTAAGTTCGGCAATCGCATTTATCTGATCTCCTTTAGGTTCGTACTTACTTTGAAGGTCAAAATCTACATGTAATCTATTAATTTCCAAAAAATTCACTCCTTTTTTGATAGTTGTTCTGTGAGTTGAAATTGTATAAATAAATCGACTCACACAAAAGGTTCATTAATTCTTTCTATAATATTATAATATAGATAGGGTAATAGTGAAAGAAAAAGTAACTAGTGTTTAATCTAAAAAGTGTTTATTATTATAATTAGATATGTAGAGAAATTAACCTTGAAATACTATATATATCAATGGAAATAGAGGATATTAGTATGATATAATATTGTTATAGGAGATTGTAATTAAACACAATGGGAGGTGTGCAATTATGAAAAAAGTTAGACATGAACATGTAAAACCAACAGAAGATTTAGTAGCTAAAAAAATATTCTCAAATACAGAGATAACATCAGCCTTCATTAGTGATATACTAGGACTATCGGTTAAATGTTCAAAAATATTAGATGGAACTCAAATTCATTCAAGTTTTGAAGACGAGGTATTACTGTACAATACATCTTTAGACGTTTTAGCTGAATTAGATGATGGAACTCAAGTTATTATAGAAATACAGGTGGCTAAGCAGTTAGAATTTTTAAAAAGATTATGGGTGTGTATATGTAATCAAGTGTCCAAAAATATGGATACAATAAGATTACAACTAGGTAGAACTAGTCCTATTTATTCAGAGTTAATACCAGTTTATTCAGTTTCGATTTTAGAAAAAAATTATTTTGACGATGATAGAGCAATAAGAAGTTTCAGTCTAAGAGATGATGATACGAATAAACAGCTAAAAGTTGATGTAAAAGGAATACAAGAAAAAAGAAATTTAATAACTATGGCATTTTTAGAGCTAAGTAAATATAATCCAGATATAAGAGAAAACTATAATAAAAAACGATGGTTAGAATTATTCTCTAATCAGCCGTTTACTCAAAGTCAGGATGAAATAATTGAAAGTGCTGATAGTTTGATGGAGTATAAAAATTGGAGTGAGGAGGAAAAAGCTATGTATGATGAAAAGACAAGGAAATATGATGCATATATAGATGCATTGCAATATAAATTTGTAGAAGGAATAGCTCAAGGAAGAAGCGAAGGACTAGAACAAGGAAGAAATGAAGGAATAGAGCAAGGCATAGAACAGGGAATAGAAAAAGGCCGTAGCGAAGAGAGAAAGAATTCGATAGCGAAATTTATTAAGTATGTAAAATTAGGAGTAATCTCAAAAAAAGATGCATGCCAAGATTTAGGACTGACAGAAAAAGAGTTGGATAAATATTTACAGGCTTAATTAAGATTTGAAGTTTAAAAAAACATTCACTGATAATGAGGTGATTAGATAAGATGTATGATGAAAAGACAAGGAAATATGATGCATATATAGATGCGTTGCACTATAAATTTGTAGAAGGTATGGAACAAGGAATAGAGCAAGGCATAGAACAGGGAATAGAAAAAGGCCGTAGCGAAGAGAGAGAGAATTCGATAGCGATATTTATCAAATATGTAAAGCTAGGAGTAATCTCAAAAAAAGATGCATACCAAGATTTAGGATTAACAGAGAAAGAGCTTGATAAATACTTACAGGCATAGCGTCTTGAGAATGACATTAAAAACCTATTGCATTATAAAAAAATATATATAATAATTGAGAGTGATATTGAATCATAGTTTGAATAAACGGATTTAAAATTATCACTCTCATTTTCTCTGTTTTAAGCAAATATATCTTCTAAATATGAAGCGGAGTTTTCTTATTGTTTATATCATATTTAGAAATATTACATTAATAAATCTTGAATAGTGTAATTAATACTATATTTTAAAACATTTCTACTATATTTCATTTTGTTTTTTTGAATGTATATGTTAAGATAGTATAGTATGAAAAAAGGAGGAAGTAATGGATACACAAAAAATTATATATACTTCACCGAAAAGTGAAAGAATCGATAAATTTTTACAACAAGAATTAACAGATGTTTCTAGAACAAATATCCAGAACTTAATTTCTGAAGGTTATATCAAAGTAGATGGAAATAATATTAAAACAAATTATAAATTAAAAGACGGAAATGTTATTACTATTGAATACAAGGAGCCTGAAGAATTAGACGTTGTAAAACAAGATATTCCAATTGATATTGTATATGAAGATGATGATTTAATTATCGTAAATAAAGATAAAGGTATGGTTGTTCATCCATCAGTAGGTCACAAAGATGGAACATTAGTTAATGCCTTATTATTCCACAGTGAACTTTCAAGTATTAATGGTACTATTAGACCTGGTATTGTTCACAGAATCGATAAAGATACATCGGGATTATTAATCGTTGCGAAAAATGATAAAGCACATGTTAAATTATCTGAAATGATTGCGAATAAGGATGTTAAGAGAAAATATTATGCTCTTGTTCACGGTAGTATCAAACACGACTACGGAACAATTGATGCTCCAATAGCTCGTAATCCAAAAGAACGTAAAGAAATGGCAGTTATCGATGAAGGGAAACCATCTATTACACACTTTAAAGTTGTTGATAGATTCGAGAAATATACACTTATCGAGTGTGAATTAGAAACTGGACGTACTCACCAAATCAGAGTACATATGAAATACATCAACCACCCATTAGTAGGAGATCCAGTATATGGTCCAAGAAAAACATTAAATACTAATGGACAAGCACTACATTCAAAAAGTATCGAATTCAACCACCCAATCACAGGAGAACATTTATATTTTGAAACAGAAATTCCTGAATACATGGTTGAAACTATGTCTAAATTAGACAAATAGTATAAAAGTATAATATATCGCCTCAAATATTAGTATAAACAACTAATTTTGGGGTGATTTTTTCGAATTATATAGGTGTACTAGTATAATGAAAAAAATTTAGAGGGGAAATTAAATAGTTTAAATAAATGAAAATTTTTAAAAAATCAAGTTAGAAAATTTAAAGTGTAAATTTATAAAAACTAAGAAATTAATCATGTATACGTTAACAGAGAAAACTTGTAATACCAAAGAATAGAAGAATTAATATGTTAAAATTTAATAAATATTACACTTAATTGAAAATTATAAAAGAAAATAGTTTATTTTTTCTAAAAAGTGTAGTATTATAATATATAATAAGTAGTTATTTAAGGAGGACAAACAACATGGTATTAGTACCAGCAAAAGACATGCTTGTAAAAGCAAGAAAAGAAGGATATGCTGTAGGGCATTTCAACATCAATAACTTAGAATGGACAAAAGCTATTTTAGCAGCTTGTGAAGAAGCAAAAAGTCCAGTAATCTTAGGAGTAAGTGAAGGAGCAGTTAAATACATGACTGGTTTCAGAACTGTAGCAGCTATGGTTGAAGCTATGGTAGAAGAAATGAAAATTACAGTTCCTGTAGCATTACACTTAGACCACGGTTCATACGAAGGAACTCAAAAAGCTATCGAAGCTGGATTTAGTTCAGTAATGTTCGACGGATCTCACTATCCATTCGAAGAAAACATCGCTAAATCTAAAGAAATGATCGCTTTAGCTCATTCTAAAGGTCTTTCTATCGAGTGTGAAGTAGGTTCAATCGGTGGAGAAGAAGATGGAGTTATCGGTAGCGGTGAATTAGCTGATCCAAACGAATGTAAAACAATGGCTGACTTAGGAATCGACTTCCTAGCTGCAGGTATTGGTAACATCCATGGTAAATACCCAGAAAACTGGGCTGGATTAAGCTTTGAAACATTAGAAAAAATTTCTAACATCACTGGTGGAATTCCATTAGTATTACACGGTGGTTCAGGAATCCCAACTGAGCAAATCCAAAAAGCTATCTCTCTAGGAGTATCTAAAGTTAATGTTAACACTGAATGTCAATTAGCATTTGCTGAAGCTACACGTAAATACATTGAAGAAGGTGGAGATCAAAAACCTAAAGGTTTCGACCCTCGTAAATTATTAAACCCTGGATTTGAAGCTATTAAAGCTATGGTTCACGAAAAAATCGATATCTTCGGTTCAAGAAACAAAGCATAATAACTACGAAACATATTTTAAGACTCATGCTTTGCATGGGTCTTTTTTTAATAGAAGGGAGAATTCCAATGCAAGAAACAATAAATTATTTAAAAAAACTAACAAGTATAGTATCACCTACAGGTTATACTAAAGAAATCTCTGATTACTTAGTAGAAGAATTAGAAAGACTTGGCTATAGTCCTATAAGAACTAATAAAGGTGGAGTGAATGTAGTAGTGAAAGGAAAAGATGATTCTAAACATCGTGTAGTTACTGCTCATGTTGATACTCTAGGTGCTATGGTTCGTGCCGTAAAACCAGATGGAAGACTTAAACTAGCTAAAGTCGGAGGTTATCCTTGGAATATGATAGAAGGAGAAAACTGTCTTGTACACATGGCAAGTACAGGAAAAACAGTAAGTGGTACTATCTTAGTTCATCAAACTAGCACACACGTATATAGAGATGCTGGTACAGTAGAACGTACAGAAGATAATATGGAAGTAAGATTAGATGCGAAAGTAACTAACGAAAAAGAAACTCGTGAATTAGGTATTGATGTTGGAGACTTCATTAGTTTTGATCCTAGAACTATCATCACAGATACTGGATTCATTAAGAGTAGATTCTTAGACGATAAAGTTAGTGCGGCAATCCTACTAGATTTGCTAAGAATATATATAAAAGAAAATGTTGAACTTCCATATACAACACACTTCATGTTCAGTGTGTTTGAAGAAGTAGGACACGGAGCAAACTCAAGTCTTCCGAAAGAAGCGGTAGAATACCTTGCGGTTGATATGGGAGCGATGGGTGATGACCAACAAACAGATGAATATACAGTGTCTATTTGTGTTAAAGATGCGAGTGGTCCGTATAACTATGAATTCAGAAATCACCTAGTAAATCTAGCGAAAGAAAATGGAATAGAATATAAACTAGATATATATCCATATTATGGAAGTGATGCTTCAGCCGCCATGAGAGCAGGAGCAGAAGTGAAACATGCATTATTAGGTGCAGGAATAGAGTCAAGCCACTCTTATGAAAGAACGCATGTAGATTCAGTAGAACAAACTCATAAATTAGTTAATGCTTATTTAAGAAGTGAATTAGTGTAGTAAGTGTAAAGAATAACAGATGATATATATAAATTATCTAATTTATATATATCTATGTTATAATTACTTACCTAAGTTATATTTACTAGTAAAATTGTCGACTAAACGTTATATGAAAATAGTAATGAGATAGAAAAAACTAATTAATCAAAAATTCATCTGTAAATTGGTTTGTTATTACAATAAATTAGATTTGGAATAACGGTCTTTGTTCAGATTAAAAATGTTTTTTGAGTTTTTTATGTTTTGTAAAGTTACAAAAATAAAAAAAATTACAAAAGAATACTATATTTCTATTGACAAGATATATACAATAAGTATATAAATTATTTTAAAAAGGAGATTGTTTTATTATGAAATTAAACAAATTTTTAGCAGTAGCAGTAGCAGCTACAGTATTACCATTATCAGTAGCTCACGCTGTTGATGAAACACCAGTAGTAGAAAAACCAGAGGTAGTATTTGATGCAAATGGACAACCTGTGATTAAAGACGGAAAATTTGAAACTCGTCCTAGCGTAACACAAAAAGGTACTCCAGAAGTTTCTGATGAAAAACCAAATGTAAAAGTACGTCCAGATGGAGTGGTAGAAGGAAAAATTTCTCCAGCAGTACACAATGTACAAGAATTCAAAGGTGGAGTAAACGGAGCTGAAGCAGCAGTAGCTGAAAAACCTGAATACAAAGCTGAAAAAGCAACAAATGGTAGAAATGTAAGAAGAGTTTTACCAAAAACTCACGCAGTAAAATAATACTGACAATAAATAAAAAGGATGTTTGATTTCAAACTCCTTTTTTTTTATGTAAGAATATATATCTTAATATAATTAAGAAAACAACCTTAAAACCCAGATTAATTCTGAACTTTCAAGGTTGTTTTTATTTTTATCTTTTTGCTTTTAATTTCGTTGCAACTACTGTTCCTATGGCTGCGATGATTGCTGATGCATAGAACACGTATGAGGTACTAATATCCCATAGTGCTCCCATAATATACAATCCTATAGCCATGCTTAGTTGGAAACAAATCGCTGTATATAGATTTTGCATATCTATAATCTCTTTGTTGTTGTAATCTCTATTAAGCATTAAGATGAATGCTATATGTGCAACAGCGAAAGTTATTGCATGAAATGTTTGCATTACTGTAAATACATAGATATTATGGAAAGTTGCTAAGGCTGCCCAACGTATCACGGCGCAAACTCCCGCGAACACCAATAGATTTTTTGGTTTTATTTTATCTACCAATCTTTTCGAAAAGATAAAGAAGATAATTTCTGCTATAACTGATACGTTTAAGATTACTCCTGATAACCATTTAGCTGATATATTCATACTTTCTAAATATATAGCATTATAATTGTTGTATGCTGTGTGAGAAAGTTGATATAAGAAAATAGTTACTATTAACAATATCGCATTTCTATCTTTTAATACCCAGCCATATAGGCTTTCTTTTTTATCGCTGTTACTGTTATTATCTAAGTTTAAGTTTTTTACTAATTTAGGCTGTGGTAGGAACATAAATACTAAATATAATGCTACTAAAAATATTAGTATGTAATATAGAGCTCCATTACCTACATAACCCAATACTCCTCCGATAAATATACCAACAACTGTATACCCAAGTGATCCGTATGTTCTTGCTTTCCCGTAGTCGATATTTTCTTCACGTAAAAATAAAGAAGCTAAACCTTCTACAAGAGGATTAATCATAAAGTAAATTAACCCGAATAGGAATGTGATAATTCCTAATAATATCTTTTCGTTTGTAAATCCATAACTTACCGCAAGTATAAGACCTGAAGCAACAGATAATTTCATCGTAATATTTAAGTTGTATTTTTTTATTAAATACGGACTTAAAAATATACCACTGATAACCCTAGCGAAATACAACATTGAGAATATCGAACTGGCCTCTAGAACACTTAAGTTTTTTACAGAAGTCAGATAAACCATCCAGAATGGAAGGAAAGTCCCTGTTACTAAAAATTGTAAAAAGTAGTTAGACGATAACCAAGTTTTTGATGACATATTTACCTCCTAATTTACGAAAAATTGTACTAAAACTACTAAACTATTCATTAAAATATGAGCTACGATAGGTGTAATTATTCTCTTCGTATGTAAATATAGATAAGAAAATACGAATGACATTCCGATATAGACGATCATAATTGGTGAAAATCCATCGTGAGGTAGTGCGAATATTATTCCTGTGATTAGTGCAGGAATTGTAAATCTAATCCACTTTTTACTACCTATCATTGCGTCGTAAAAATATCCAAATACTGCTTTTCTAAAGAACAATTCTTCCATTATTGGTCCTAGTACAGCTACATATAGTACGAAATATGTTTTTAGTTTTATTACTTCAACAACGTTACTTGTATTTTTACTTTTAGTAGGAAAGCTAAAAAAGTTTGATAGGTATACTAATAAACCATTCAGAAGTCCTTGCAGTAACATCATCGAAATAAATCCAATAATTCCAATTGCAAATAGGGTGATAAGGTTATATTGTGACTGTTGTCTATCTATATCGTTAGTTCCTTTTCTAGCTATAAAACCAAGAATAAAGGTCGATGTTAAAGATAAAAATAACACAATAGTTACACGACTATCAACACTAATGTTTCGAGGGAGTTGAAGTGGAATAACAAATACTGCTAGTATATAAATAATCCCACTAAGAAGTAGGTGGTTAACATTACCACGAGTTAATGAAAATCTCATAGCCCCTCCTTATTAAATTTTAATCATTTTCTATTATAACATCTATAAATAGTGAGTACAACCTTATTGATTAAAAGTTGTATATAATGGTGAAAATAATACGCTAAAAATTTAATCTAAATAATTTATCATTCATAAGTAAACGTATTCATGATATTTTTATTAATTTAACTTGAAAATTTATAAATTTAGTGATAGAATGTAATGTAAGAAAGCGAGCTGATGATGGTGAAAGTTCAGCAACAATATTGGCATTAAATACAATTTAATATTGTTAAAGTTGAGTTTTTACTAATCAGGGTGGAACCGCGGAAATTATTTCGTCCCTAGATGTGCTTCGGCATATCTAGGGCTTTTTATATTTTTATTAACAAGGAGGAAACAACAATGGAGAAAATTTTATCTCTAGCAAAAAATAGAGGATTCGTATTTCAAGGATCTGAAATTTATGGTGGATTAGCTAATACTTGGGATTACGGTCCACTAGGTGTAGAATTAAAAAATAACGTAAAAAAAGCATGGTGGAAAAAATTCATTCAAGAATCACCATATAACGTAGGGTTAGATGCAGCTATTTTCATGAACCCACGTACTTGGGAAGCATCAGGACACGTAGGTAACTTCAGTGACCCTATGATGGACTGTAAAGTTTGTAAATCACGTCTTCGTGCTGATAAACTAATCGAAGAATACTACTTCAATGAAAAAAATGAAGATGTAGTAGTTGATGGTCTTCCATTCGAAGAATTAGAAGCTATTATCGATCGTGAAAACATTAAATGTCCAGAATGTGGTAGTCATGATTACACAAACATTCGTCAATTTAACCTTATGTTCAAAACTAACCAAGGTGTAGTAGAAAATTCTACAAGCCAAATTTACCTACGTCCTGAAACAGCACAAGGTATCTTCGTTAACTTCAAAAACGTTCAACGTAGTATGCGTAAAAAATTACCATTCGGTATTGGACAAATTGGTAAATCATTCCGTAACGAGATTACGCCAGGTAACTTCATCTTCCGTACACGTGAATTCGAACAAATGGAATTAGAATTCTTCTGTGAGCCAGGAACAGAATTAGATTGGCACAGTACTTGGAAAAATAATTGTGAAAAATTCTTACTAGACTTAGGTATGACTAAAGAAAATATCCGTCTACGTGACCACGATCAAGAAGAATTATCTCACTACTCTAATGCAACAACTGACATCGAGTTCAAATTCCCATTCGGTTGGGGAGAACTTTGGGGTATTGCTTCAAGAACAGATTACGACTTAAAACAACATATGGAACACTCAGGTCAAGATTTAACTTACCAAGACTTAAGTACAAATGAAAAATTCATTCCATATTGTATCGAACCATCTGTAGGGGTTGACCGTGTTCTTTTAGCATTCTTATGTGATGCGTACAACGAAGAAGTGGTTGGAGAAAATGATACTCGTACAGTTCTTAAATTCCACCCAGCACTTGCTCCATTTAAAGCAGCGGTATTACCACTTTCTAAAAAATTAAGTGATAAAGCTGTTGAAGTATATCAACAATTAGCTGCAGATTTTATGGTTGATTTCGATGAAACTGGATCAATTGGTAAGAGATATAGAAGACAAGATGAAGTTGGTACTCCATTCTGTATCACTTATGACTTTGAATCTGAAAACGATGGAATGGTAACTGTTCGTGATAGAGATACTATGGAACAAACTCGTATTCCAATCGCTGAATTAAAACAATATATCGAAGAAAAAATTAAATTCTAATTAAATGAACACTCAGAATATTAGTTCTGGGTGTTTTTTGTAATAATTTTAGTACATATTTAGAATAATAAAATCAAATGTCTGTATTTTCTTATGTAAACAAGTGCTTTAAATAAATGAATAGGTTGAAAAGTTCATAAAATCTTTAAAATTATTTATAAAAAATTAAAAATATCCGATTTTTATTCTATTTATACTTGATAAAAATTTAAACAAGTAGTATAATTTGAATTGTAGACGTACGATAAAAATATTTAATGTAAATAAATAATCAAAAAACGTACATTTAAAATTAAAAAGGAGCTTAAAGTATGAAAGTTGCGGTAATTATGGGTTCAAAGTCGGATTATACAACGATGGAAGAAACTTGTAAATTGTTGGAAGAGTTTGAAATTCCTTTTGATAAAAAAGTAGTAAGTGCACATAGGACATCTGATCTTTTAGTTGAATTTTCTAAAAATGCGAGAAGTGATGGCTATTCGTTAATCATAGCCGCGGCAGGAGGGGCAGCACATCTTCCTGGTATGGTTGCTTCTATGACTACCTTACCTGTTATAGGTGTTCCGATTAAATCGAGTGTTCTTAGTGGAGTCGATTCATTGTATTCGATAGTACAGATGCCTGCTGGAGTACCGGTCTTAACTATGGCAATTGGAGTAGCGGGAGCAAAAAATGCGGCTATAAGTGCTTTATCTATACTTGGAATAAATGATGGAAAGTATGCATCTAAGTACGAACGATTCAAAAAAGAACAAGAAAGAATAGTATTGGAAGAGATGAAACTATGATTAAGACGATATTACCAGGAAAAACTATTGGAATAATTGGTGGTGGTCAACTTGGAAGAATGCTTGCGATGGGTGCTAAGGAGATGGGATACAAAATTGCTGTTCTAGATCCTAGTGATAGTTGTTGTGCAAAAATATTTAGCGATATTTTTATTCAAGCTGAATTCAATGATTTTGCTAGTGTTGAAAAGTTATGTTCGGTTAGTGATGTTATTACTTTTGAATTCGAGAATATCGATGCCGCTTCTTTAGAAAAACTAGAGAAAAAATATAACATTGTTCAAAGTGCAGAAGTGCTGAGAACTACTCAGCACAGATATTATGAAAAAGAATTTGCTAGAAAACTAGATATTCCAACAGTAGACTATATATATGTTGAAGAAGAAACAAATGTAGAAATAACTAAACCATATTTAATGAAAACTGTACGTTTTGGTTATGATGGAAAAGGTCAGAAAAAAATTAGCTCTAGTGAAGAAGTAGAATCATATACTTTACTTGAAGAGTTCGTTAAACTCGATAAAGAAATCTCGATAGTTGCGGTTAAAGATAAAGATGATGTTAATATCGTCGCAGTAGTCGAAAATGAACATAGAAATAATATTTTATATCGTTCGAAAGTACCAACTACAGCCACTAAAGAACAAGAAGCTCTTGCAATCGAATATACGAAAAGAATTCTTAGTAATTTTGACTATTACGGAGTACTTACTGTTGAGTTCTTTATAAGTGAAGGAAAAGTTATTTTTAATGAAATAGCACCACGAGTTCACAATTCAGGACATATAACAATGCAGAGTGCAACGAAGAGTCAATTTAGAGCTCATATTGAAGCTATTTGTGGTTTAAAAGTAGGTAAGATAGAGAATAAAGAAACGACACTTTATAATATCCTAGGTCAAGACTTAGATTATTATATAGATGTGTATAAAAATAAAGGTGGTTACTTACACTTATATGAAAAAGAACCACGCCAAGATAGAAAAGTAGGACATATTAATTTTTACGGTGATGTAAATTTAGGAGGAGAACATGACTAACAAACGAATTTTTGTAAAGAAACGCAATGGATATAATAAAGAAGAACTACAGCTAAGAGACAACTTGAACTTAGAGTTTAATCTAGGCCTTGACTCTGTGGAATTGTATGTAATTTATGATGTCTTTAATATTGATGAAGAAACTTATGAACTAGCTAAAACTTCCGTGTTTTCTGAGATTGTTGTTGATGAAGTGTTTGAAGATATTGAGCTTAATGATGGGAAATACTTCGCTTATGAAGTTCTACCTGCCCAATACGATCAAAGAGCTGACAGCGCAAAAGAAAGCATAAGATTGCTTAACTCAAAAAGTAAAGCAACTGTACGAAGTGGTAAGTTAGTTCTTTTTAATACACAGTTAACAGATGAACAACTAGAACTTGTAGAAAGCTATTTAGTAAATCCTATTGAAGCTCGTAAAAAAGATTTATCAATTCTTGACTTTACATTAGATTCTACTCCAAAACCGCTAAAAGATTTAGCCGGATTTTTAGAGTTTGACAAAGATGCGTTACTTGGTCTTAAAAAAGAATTTTCTCTAGCTATGAATATTGAAGATTTAGTATTTATCCAAGATTATTTCAAAAAAGAAGGCCGTGTGCCTACTGAAACTGAAATCTATGTATTAGACTGTTACTGGAGTGATCACTGCAGACACACTACATTCGAGACTGTATTAGATGATGTAAAAATTGAGTCAGAACTTTTCCAAAAAGAGATGCAAGATGCCTTTGAATATTACTTAAACGTCCGTAGTGAACTTGGCCGTAATGATAAACCTATTACACTTATGGATATGGCGAGTATTATCGGTAAATATCATGTGAAAGTATTGAAAGATGAAAATATTGAAGTAAGTGAAGAAATTAATGCATGTTCATTCTTTACTACTATAGAAAATAATGGTGAAAAAGAACGTTGGTTAATCCAATTCAAAAATGAAACTCATAACCACCCAAGTGAAATCGAACCATTCGGGGGAGCTAGTACTTGTATAGGAGGAGCTATTAGAGACCCACTATCAGGACGTAGTTATGTATATCAAGCTATGCGTATTTCAGGAAGTGGTAATGTATTACAAAAACGTGAAGATACTTTAAAACACAAACTTCCTCAAGTAGATATCGCTAAAGGAACAGCACACGGTAACTCATCTTACGGTAACCAAATTGGTCTTGCGACTACATTTGTTCGTGAATTATACGATGATAGTTATGTAGCTAAACATATGGAAGTTGGTGCTGTAGTTGGTGCTGTTAAGGATGGAGATTATAAACGTGAAACTCTTGTCGATGGTGATATTGTTGTGATGATAGGTGGAAGAACTGGTCGTGATGGTATTCAAGGTGCGAGTGGTTCAAGTGTAGAACATACTAATGATTCATTAAATACCATGTCTAGCCAAGTTCAAAAAGGTAATGCGCCAGAAGAACGCAAGTTACAACGTTTATTTAGAAAACCAGAAGTCACAAAACTTATTAAAAAATGTAATGACTTCGGTGCTGGTGGTGTATGTGTGGCAATCGGTGAACTTTCTGATGGTATTGAAATTCACTTAGAAAAAGTTCTTACTAAATATCAAGGTTTAAATGCTACAGAATTAGCTACTAGCGAATCTCAAGAACGTATGGCAGTAGCTATTGATAAAAAAGATTATGATGTGTTTGTTCGTGAATGTGAGAAAGAAAACATCGAATATGCTCATGTTGCTAATGTGACTAATAGACGTCGCTTAGAGATGTATTACAACGCTGAGAAAGTTGTAGATATGAGTGCTGATTTCTTAGAAACTAGTGGTGTTCGTCAAAAATCAAAAGTTACGATGAAAGATAATACTGCTGCTAATCCATTCTTAAATAAAGAAGTAACTCGTGAAAATATCTTAAGTGAATTAGGTGAGTTAAATGTAACTTGTCAAAAAGGTCTTGCTCAAAAATTCGACTCTTCAATTGGTGTTACTACAGTTCTTATGCCTTTTGCAGGGAAACATAAACTTACGCCAGTTCAAGCGAGTGTTCAAGCTTTACCAACATTACATATAACGAGTGATACAGCGACAATCTTAACTTATGGATTCATTCCAAAAATTTCGTACTACTCACCATTCCTATCATCTATTTATGCCGTGTTAGAATCAGTAGCAAAAGTTTACGCAGTAGGTGGAAATAAAGATAGCTTATACTTCTCATTCCAAGAATACTTCGAAAAATTAGGTACTGATAGTACTAAATGGGGTAAAGTTACTCAAAGTTTATTAGGAAGTATTTATGCTCAAAAAGAAATTGGTAGACCAAGTATCGGTGGTAAGGATAGTATGTCAGGTACTTTCAATGACTTAAATGTAGTTGAAACATTAATTTCATTTGCTTGTACACCTGTAAAAATAGCTGATGTAATTACTCCAGAATTAAAACAAGCTGGCAATAAATTGTACTATGTACCTGTAGAAAAAGATGAAAAAGGATATCCAGATATTAAGAAAACTTTAGAAAATTATGAACTTGTTCATAAGTATATTAAAGAAGGTAAGATAGTATCTGCATATGTACAAGAAGAAGGAAGTATAGCCGCTTCATTAGTGAAAATGTCACTTGGTAATGATCTTGGTTTTGAAGTTGAAAAAGAAAATATTCTTAACTTTGATCCAGCATCTCTAGTAGTTGAAGCAACAACCGAGCTACCATTTGAGAAGTTAGGAAAAGTTAGTGAAAGAATTATAATTAATAACGAAGTGTTTATGCATAAAGATATTTACGAAGCATACACAAAAACACTAAATAAAATTTATCCATTATATCAAAATGAAGATAAAGGTAATGTTGAAAATCTTCATACAGAATATAAAGAGAAAAAATATTATCCAGAATATGTAGAAGATGTAAAAGTAGTTATTCCAGTATTCCCTGGTACAAACTGTGAGTACGATAGTGAAAAAGCTTTTATAGAAGCAGGAGCTACACCTATTACAGTAGTTATTAGAAATACTCGTGAAAATGATATTGAACAATCGATAGAAGAGTTCACAAAAGCTATCGAACAATCTCATATAATTATGTTTCCTGGAGGATTCTCTAGTGGGGATGAACCAGATGGAAGTGCTAAATATATTGTAAACTTCTTAAAAAATGAAAAAGTTAAAGATGCAATTCATAAACACCTTGCTCAGAAAAAATTAATCTTAGGTGTGTGTAACGGATTCCAAGCATTGCTTAAATCAGGACTATTACCATACGGTGAAGTTAGAGAATTAGCTGAAGATGATTTAACACTATATAGAAATGATAGTTACGAACATATTTCAACTACAGCCTTTACTCGTGTAGCTAATACAAACTCACCTTGGTTACAAGATTTTAATATTGGAGATCAACACGAAGTGGTATTCAGTCATGGTGAAGGTAAAGTGGTAGGACTTAATATTAACAAGTTTAAACATCTTGTCGCTTTCCAATATAGTGATTTCGATGGTAATGCTACATTAAATGGTCGCTTCAATCCTAATGGATCAGTTCTTGCAACTGAAGGATTAGTTAGTGAAGATGGATTTATCCTAGGGAAAATGGGTCACAGCGAAAGATACGGAGATACATTATATAAAACAAATACATTAAAAGTTAAACAAGATATTTTCAAAAATGGTGTGAATTATTTCAAAGGGGGAAGAAAATAATGAAACTTTTATACGAAGGAAAAGCTAAACAACTGTTCGAATGTGAAAATAATGATGAAATATATGTACATTATAAAAATAGTGCTACAGCATTTAACGGTGTGAAAAAAGAAGAGTTTGAAGGAAAAGGAGTATTCAATAATACAATTACTTCATTAATCTTCGAATACTTAGAAAAACAAGGTGTAAAAACACATTTCATTAAAAAAGTTAATGAAACAGATCAAATTTGTAAACATGTCACTATTATTCCTTTAGAAGTAATAGTTCGTAATATAGTAGCTGGTTCTATGGCTAAAAAATATGGACTTGAAGAAGGGAAAAAATTAAAAAAACCAGTCTTTGAGTTAAGTTATAAAAATGATGAACTAAATGATCCGCTAATTAATAATGATCATGCGGTGGCATTAGAAATCGTTACAGAAGAAGAGTTAGAAAATATTCGTACTCAAGCGTTAAAAATCAATGAACTATTACAAAAACTGTACTTAGATGTAAACTTAGTACTTGTTGATTTCAAAATTGAATTCGGAAAAACTAAAGATGGTGAGATAATTCTTGCTGATGAAATTTCTCCAGATACATGTCGTCTTTGGGATAAAGACACAAATGAAAAATTAGATAAAGATAGATTTAGAAGAGATTTAGGTTCAGTAATGGAAGCTTATGAAGAAGTTTTAAGGAGATTAGAAAATGCGTAGTCTTAATGAAGAATGTGGAGTATTTGGTATTTGGGGACATCCTGAAGCAAGTAACGTAACATACTTTGGTTTACATAGTTTACAACATAGAGGTCAAGAAGGAGCTGGAATAGTTTCTAAAGAAGGTACTAAACTAAGAGGGCATCGTGATCTAGGTCTAGTATCAGAAGTATTTCGAGATAAAGAAAAATTAGAAAGATTAGTAGGAGAAAGTGCTATTGGTCATGTTAGATATGCGACTAGTGGTAGCAATAGTATCCAAAATATTCAACCATTCTTATTTCATTTCTACGATATGAGCGTTGGTATTTGTCATAATGGTAACTTGATTAATGCTAAAACTCTTAAAAAGGAATTAGAAGAGCAAGGTGCAATATTCCACTCTTCTTCAGATACAGAAGTACTTATACATCTTATTAGAAGAAGTAAAAAAGAAACGTTTAAAGAACAGCTTAAAGAAAGTCTAAATATTATCAAAGGTGGATTTACATATTTAGTATTAACAGAAGAAACTCTATATGGGGCGGTAGATCCAAATAGCTTTAGACCTTTAGCGATAGGTAAGATGAAAAATGGAGCGTATGTTGCTGCAAGTGAAACTTGTGCTCTAGATGTAGTAGGTGCTGAGTTTGTGTGTAATGTAGGTGCTGGAGAGCTAGTTACTATTAATGATAAAGGTATTAGAATCGAGAAATATACTGAAGATACACAAGTAGCTATAGCTGCGATGGAATATGTATATTTTGCTAGACCTGACTCAAATATTGCTGGTATTAACGTACACAGTGCTAGAAAAAGAACAGGGCGTACACTTGCTAAAGAACAACCTACACCAGATGCAGATATGGTAATTGGTGTACCTAACTCATCTTTATCAGCTGCGAGTGGTTATGCAGAAGAAAGTGGACTTCCATATGAAATGGGATTAATTAAAAATCAATATGTAGCACGTACATTTATTCAACCTACACAAGAACTTCGTGAACAAGGTGTGAGAATGAAACTGTCAGCGGTTAGAGGTGTAGTTCAAGGTAAGAGTATAGTCTTAGTCGATGATTCGATTGTACGAGGGACTACTAGTAAGAGAATAGTTCAATTGCTAAAAGAAGCGGGAGCAAGAGAAGTACATGTAAGAATTGCTTGTCCACCACTTATGTTCCCAAGTTTTTATGGAATAGATATTTCTACTACAGAAGAACTTATTTCAGCAAACAAAACAAATGAGGAAATATGTGAAATTATTGGAGCTGATTCACTAGGTTTCCTAAGTGAACAAGGATTAATTGATTCTATTGGTTTAAACTATGATGCACCGTATACAGGTTTATGTATGGAGTGTTATAACGGAGATTATTCAGCAGGTCTATATGACTATGAAGAAAGCTACGTTAATTCTATGACAGATATTCAAAAACAATTTCTAAAAGAGAGAGGTAGAATGTAATGAGTAAAAAGTATGAAGAAAGTGGTGTAAGTCTACAAGCTGGTTATGAAAGTGTAGAGCGTATTAAGAAACACGTAGCACGTACAAAAAATTTAGGAATGATGTCTGCAATAGGTGGTTTTGGTGGAGCATTCGACCTTAGTAGTTATAACTTTAAAAATCCAGTATTAGTTAGTGGTACTGACGGTGTTGGAACTAAATTAAAACTTGCATTCGAATTAGATATTCATAACACTATAGGTATCGATGTTGTAGCGATGTGTGTCAATGACATTCTAGCTCAAGGTGCAATTCCATTATTCTTTTTAGATTATCTAGCAGTAGGTAAAAACTACCCTGAACAAGTAGAAGCGATAGTTGAAGGTGTTGCTGAAGGTTGTGTTCAAGCAGGATGTGCGATAGCCGGAGGAGAGACTGCTGAGATGGCAGGATTTTATGAAGACGGGGAATATGATATTGCAGGATTCTGTGTAGGTGCTCAAGAAAAAGAATTACTGCTAAGTACAGAAAACACAAAAGCAGGACAAGTAGTAATAGGTCTACCATCAAGTGGTGTACATTCTAATGGTTTCTCATTAGTAAGAAAAATTTTAAAAGATAATAATATTGGTTTAAACGAAGAATTTAACGGAAGTACAGTAGGAAAAACATTATTAACACCTACTAAAATCTATGTAAAAGAAGTACTTAAAGTATTAGAAGAGGTTAAAGTAGCTGGAATAGCTCATATTACTGGGGGAGGTTTCCATGAGAATTTACCTCGTGCTCTTAAAGACGGATTAGGTATGAAAATTAATAAGAGTTCATATGAAGTACCAGAAATATTTAAGTACCTACAAGAAAAAGGTAAAATTGATGAAGAAGAAATGTACCATATCTTTAATATGGGTGTAGGTATGGCATTAATAGTAAACAAGGAAGATGTAGATAAAACTTTATCATTAATAGATAATGCGTTTGTCCTTGGTGAAGTAACAGAGGAAAGTGGAATAGAGATAGTATGAAGAAAGTAGCGATATTTGCGTCGGGAACAGGGAGTAATTTCGAAAAAATTTCAGATGATGAAAGACTAAAAGATAAAATCTCAATCGAGCTACTAGTATGCGATAGAAAAGATGCAGCGGTAATTAGAAAAGCTCACGATAGAAATATTAAGGTGTTTATATTCTCTGCGAAAGATTTCGAGTCAAAAGAAGCGTACGAAAGTGTAATTTTCGAGAAAGTTAAAGATTTAGATTATATTTTCTTAGCAGGTTATATGAGAATTATCTCACCTTATTTCTTAGAAAGATATAAAAAAACTATTCTTAATTTACATCCATCATTATTACCGAAGTTTAAAGGTAAAGATGCTATCGAACAAGCTTTTTATGCAGGTGAGAAGGAAATAGGAATTAGTATTCATTATGTCAATGAAGAGCTAGATGGTGGAGAAGTAATAGCTCAGAGATCATTTGAAGTACAAGAAGATGATACTATAGAAACTGTAACTGAAAAAGTGCATAAACTAGAACATAAATTATATCCAGAAGTAATATTGAAATTAGTTAAGGAGGCACTATGACTAAAAGAGCATTAATAAGTGTAAGTGATAAAACGAATATTGTAGAATTCGCAAAAGGTTTAGAAAAACATGGTTTCGAAGTTATTAGTACAGGGGGAACTTTTACACATTTGAAAAATAATGGAGTAAGTTGTATTAGTATCGAAGATGTTACACATTTTCCAGAAATTTTAGAAGGACGTGTAAAAACTTTGCACCCTAAAATTCATGGTGGATTATTATCAAAACGTGGTAATGAACTTCATAATAAACATGTAGCTGAAAATAACATTGAGTATATAGATTTAGTTTGTGTAAACTTATATCCATTTGAAGCTACTGTTAAAAAAGAAGGTGTTAGTGAAGAGGAAATCATCGAAAACATTGATATTGGTGGACCTAGTATGCTAAGAAGTGCTGCTAAAAACTTTAATGATGTAGCTGTAGTTACTGATATTAACGACTATGATAGAGTACTTTCTGAACTAGAGCAAGGTGAAATCTCATACGAAACACGTCGTGCTTTAGCTATAAAAGTATTTAATACAACAGCTAGTTATGACGCAGCTATTGCGAATTATTTCAATAAAAAAGATAACTTAGTACCTGAAAAATTAACATTATCATATAAATTACAAGATAATCTTCGATATGGGGAGAACCCTCATCAAAAAGCTTATCACTATGTACAAGATAATAACGAAAGTTATGCTTTACAAAATGCTGTGCAACTTCATGGTAAGGAAATGTCATACAATAATATTCAAGATGCTTCTGCAGCTTTAGATATTCTTTCAGAGTTTGATGAAACTACATGTGTTGCTGTTAAACACATGAATCCATGTGGAGTAGCGACAGGAAGTTCTGTATTTGAAGCGTATAGTCGTGCATATGAAGCGGATCCTGTATCTATCTTTGGAGGAATTGTTGCAGTAAATGGAAAAGTAGATAAGGAAACTGCTGAAAAAATGCACAGTATCTTTTTAGAAATTATTTTAGCGACAGATTACGATGAAGAAGCGTTGGAGATACTAACTAAGAAGAAAAATCTACGTATCTACAAACTGTCTGAAAAAAATAATAATCATGAACAACAAATCAAAAGTGTTCGTGGTGGAATCTTAGTACAAGATTTTAACGAAAAACTTGCTGATGAATATGAAAGTGTTACTGAGAAAAAAGTTGATGAAACTCAACGAAAAGATATTGAGTTTGGCTTAAAAGTTGTAAAACATGTTAAATCAAATGCAATAGTTGTAGTAAAAGACGGACAAACTTTAGGAATCGGTGCTGGTCAGATGAATAGAGTAGGTTCATGTAAAATAGCTTTAGAACAAGCGGGAGAAAAAGCAAGAGGTGCAGTGCTAGCTTCTGATGCATTCTTCCCAATGAGAGATAGTGCTGATATTTCAGCTGAATATGGTATTGCTGCGATAGTACAACCAGGAGGATCTATACGAGATCAAGAAAGTATAGATGCATGTAATGAGAAAGGTGTGGCGATGGTCTTCAGTAAAATACGCCACTTTAAACACTAATATGGCTAAAGTATTAGTAGTAGGAAGCGGCGGTAGAGAGCACGCTATCGCCTATAAATTCCACAAAGAGGGGCACGAAGTACAGATGGCAGGAATTAATCCTGCAGTTGAACAATTTGGAGTATGTGTAGCATTAACAGAAGACCAAATACCAAACTACGCAAAAACAAACAATATCGATCTTGTTTTCGTTGGACCTGAAGTACCATTAGTAAATGGATTAGTAGATGAACTACAAAAAGAAGGTATCCGCGCCTTTGGACCATCTAAGCTTGCAGCACAACTGGAAGGAAGTAAAGTATTTTCAAAAATGATGATGAGAAAATACAATATTCCAACAGCAAAATATGAAAGTTTTAATGATTATGAACAAGCAAAAGAGTACTTAAGTAAGCAAAAAGCACCGATTGTTCTTAAAGCAGACGGCTTAGCTGCAGGTAAAGGTGTAATCATAGCAAACACTTTAGAAGAAGCACAAATTGAACTTAAGGAAATGATGTGTAACGCTAAGTTCAATAAGGCTGGTTCTAGCGTTGTTATTGAAGAATTTCTTCAAGGTGAAGAATTTTCGCTAATGTGTTTTGTTTCGGATAGAAAAGTTTATCCGATGAAAATTGCTCAAGATCACAAACGTGCATTCGATAATGATGAAGGATTAAACACAGGTGGAATGGGAGCATACCTTCCGCTTAAGAAAATTACTCAAGATGACATTGATGAAGGGGTTAGAAATGTTGTTCAACCGATGGTTGATGCTATGAGTGATGAAGGAATGCCATTTTACGGAATACTGTATGCCGGTCTTATGAAGTGTCATGATGGCGTAAAAACTATAGAATTTAATGTTCGTTTTGGAGATCCAGAGAGTGAAATTTTACTACTGTCTTTAGAAAGTAGTCTATATGAGATTGCTAATAATATTATCGATGGAAAAGAAGTTAAATTAACTTGGTCTGAGGATGCATTTATCGGTGTCGTAATGGCAGCAAAAGGATATCCAGAACATAGTGAAAAAGGGGCTGTAATACATGGCTTAGATAAAGTTACTACACCAATATTCCATATGGGAACTAAGCGTGTAGGTGATGATATAGTAATTAATGGTGGTCGTGTATTATTAGTTTGCGCTCAAGGAAAGAGCTTGCAAGAAGCATATAAAAAAGTGTATAATGAGATAGTAAAAATAGATTGTGAAGAACTATTTTACAGGAAGGATATCGGTCACTTGTCTTTATAGTATTTTTTAGATAGACCGATTGAAATAAAAACATCAGGAGATTATTGCAATGATTGAAAGATATAGTAGAGAAGAAATGCGTAATATCTTTAGCGATGAAAATCGTTTTAAAGCATATTTAGAAGTAGAACTTTATGCGACAGAAGCTTGGAGTACATTAGGTGTCGTACCAAAAGAAGATGTTGAAAAATTATTCGCTAATGCAAAATTTGACCTACCAGGAATTTTAGAATTAGAAAAAGAAACAAAACATGATATAGTAGCATTTACTCGTAATGTTTCTAGTTATCTAGGTGATGAGAAAAAATGGGTGCACTATGGATTAACATCTACTGATGTTGTTGATACTGCTTATGGATATTTATATAAACAAGCTAATGATATAATTTACAGAGATTTATTAAATTTCCAAGAAGTATTAAAAGAAAAAGCATTACAATATAAATTCACACCATGTATCGGACGTACTCACGGGGTTCATGCTGATATAAGTAGCTTTGGATTAAAATTCGCTCTTTATTATGATGAGTTTAACCGTCATATCAAGCGTTTCAATGAAGTTAGAAAAATTATCGAAGTAGGGAAAATTTCTGGAGCTGTAGGTACATTCTCAAATACACCACCAGAAGTTCAAGACTATGTTTGTAAAAAATTAGGAATAGAATCTAGTAATATTTCAACGCAAACACTTCAACGTGATAGACATGCAGATTACTATGCAACTTTAGCATTAATCGCAAGTTCAATCGAAAAAATTGGGGTGGAAATTCGTCACTTACAACGTACAGAAGTAAGAGAAGCAGAAGAATTTTTCTCGAAAAATCAAAAAGGTTCAAGTGCAATGCCTCACAAACGTAATCCAATCTCAAGTGAAAACATGGCAGGATGTGCTAGAATTATGCGTGGATACATGTTAGCAGCATACGAAAACATTCCATTATGGCATGAACGTGATATTTCTCACTCAAGTGCAGAAAGAATCTTAAGTAATGATGCTACAACATTATTAGACTACATGTTAAATAGATTCACTAATGTTGTAAAAAATCTAACTGTATTTACTGATAACATGATTAAAAATATTTACGCAACTAACGGTGTAATCTTCGCTCAAAGAACAATGAGTAATCTTATTGAAAAATACTCATTCTCACGTGAAGAAGCTTATGACTTAGTACAACCATTAGCTATGAAGTCATGGTTTGAAGGTATTCCATTTAGAGAGCTTCTTGAAGAAAATGAAACTATAAAAAATACAGTTTCTAAAGAAGTGTTAGATAGTTGTTTCGATCTAAATGTACATTTAGTAAATATCGACAAAATATACAAACGTATTCCAGGATTGGAAGATTAAAATAAAAAATACAAAGCACAAAGAAAAGAGGTAGATTAAATGAAGTCAGACTTTCAAATTTCAAATGAATGTGAAAAGAAACATATTGCTGAAGTAGCAGGTAAATTAGGGATAAAAGAAGAAGATTTAATATTATACGGAAATCACAAAGCAAAAATCCAAACAAAAAATATCAAAAAAGATATTAGTGAAGATGCAAAACTAGTATTAGTTACATCTATTAACCCAACATCAAGTGGAGAAGGGAAAAGTACTGTAACTATCGGTTTATCTGATGGATTAAATAGAATCGGGAAAAAATCTTGTGTTGCACTACGTGAGCCATCTTTAGGTCCTGTATTAGGAAGAAAAGGTGGAGCAGCTGGTGGAGGATATGCACAGGTTGTACCAATGGAAGATATTAACCTTCACTTTACAGGAGATATGCACGCTATTACTACAGCGCACAATGCAATCGCAGTATTAGTAAATAACCACGTATTCCAAGGTAACGAATTAGAAATTGATAAAATCGTCTTTAACCGTGTTATGGATATGAATGCACGTGATTTACGTCATATTAAAGTTAACGCTGGGACTGATTTAGAACGACTAGATGGTTTTGATATTACTGTAGCTAGTGAAATCATGGCAATCTTATGTTTATCAGAAGGACTAGGAGATCTTAAAGAAAAATTAAGTAATATTCTTGTTGCTTACAACAAAAAAGGTGAACCTGTTTACCTAAAAGATTTGAAAATTGAAGGTGTTATAACTTCATTATTAAAAGATGCAATTAAACCGAATATTGTTCAAACATTAGAGAATAATCCAGCGATTATTCACGGTGGACCATTCGCAAACATTGCACACGGATGTAACTCAATCTTAGCTACAAAAACAGCATTAAAATTCGCTGACTACGTAATTACAGAAGCTGGATTCGGAGCTGATTTAGGAGCAGAGAAATTCTTAAACATTAAATGTCGTAAGTCTGGTTTAAGACCAAAAGCTGCAGTAGTAGTTGCAACTATTAAAGCATTAAAACTACACGGTGATATTGAAGAAAAAGATCTAAAAGAAGAAAACTTAGAAGCATTAGCTAAAGGTGTTCAAAACTTAGAAAAACATATCGAAAACTTACGTAAATTTAATCTACCAATAGTAGTAGCTCTAAATGTCTTCGTTACTGATACAGAAAAAGAACTAGCGTTCTTAGAAAACTGGGCTAAAGAACAAGGTGTAGAATTCTCACGTACAGAAGTATGGGAAAAAGGTGGTCTTGGAGGAATAGACCTGGCAGAAAAAGTAGTTAAAGCTGTTGAAGGAAATGACAAAGAACTTCAATTATTATACAAAGATGAAGCTTCAATCATTGAAAAAATTGAAACTGTATGTCGTGAAATATATGGAGCTGATGGAGTTAACTTCTCTGATGAAGTTAAGGCTGAAATCGAAAGAATCGAAAATCTTGGATTCAAGAACTTACCAGTATGTATGGCAAAAACGCCAGCTTCATTAACAGATAATGCGAAAATTAAAGGTCGTCCTACAGGATTTAATATTTCAATTAACGATGTTAAGCTACGTAGTGGTGCTGGATTCGTAGTAGCTTATGCGAATAAAGTATTAACAATGCCAGGGCTTCCAAAAGTACCAAGTGCTTTAAATATCGATATCGATGAAGAAACTGAAACAATCTTAGGAATCTTCTAATAAATTCTAAGATTAGAAAATATTAATAACAAGTAACTCGAGAAATAAATTATGCTATTTTTCGGGTTATTTTTTGTTTTAGTATTTCAATGTAGTTGGCATAGTTCAATTACAATAGTTTTTAATGAAAACGCATAAAAGTGTATAAAGTGTTAAAATAGATTATATTGTCCGATAATTTTGAGCTTTTTATAAAAAATGGTTGTAAACGTCTGTATTTGTGATATAATTATTAATGGAAAAAATATTTGCTTTTAGGAGGCGTAACTAATGTCAATAATCGTAGTAGTAGGTTCACAATGGGGAGATGAAGGTAAAGGTAAAATTACCGACTTTTTAGCAGAACGCGCTGATGTAATTGCTCGTTATCAAGGGGGTAACAACGCAGGACATACTATTAAGTTTGATGGAAAAACTTACAAACTTCAATTAATCCCATCTGGAATTTTTAATGAAGAAAAACTTTCAATTATCGGAAATGGTCTAGTAGTAGATCCAAAATGGATTTGTAGTGAGATCGATAGACTAAAAGAAAGTGGAGTTACTTGTAATGGATTAAGAATCTCTAATAGAGCACATGTAGTATTACCATATCACTTAAAACTAGATGAAGTTGAAGAAGCTCGTCGTGGAGAAAATAAAATTGGTACTACTAAAAAAGGTATTGGACCATGTTATGTAGATAAATACAAACGTTGTGGTATCCGTATCGCGGACTTATTAGATGCTGATCTATTCAAGAAAAAATTAGAACAAAATCTGAAAGAAAAAAATGAACTATTCGAAAAAATATATGAAACTGAAGGATTCACAGTAGAAGAAATCTTCAATGAATACTTCGAATACGGAAAACAATTAGCTCAATATGTTACAGACACTTCTAAAGTATTAGAAGATGCACAAAATGAAAATAAAAATATCTTATTTGAAGGTGCTCAAGGTGTAATGTTAGACATCGATCACGGTACATACCCATATGTTACATCATCTAATCCATCTGCAGGTGGAATCACAGTAGGTAATGGATTCGTACCAACAAACGGTCTTAAAGTATTAGGAATTTCAAAAGCTTATACTTCACGTGTAGGTGATGGACCATTCCCAACTGAATTATTCGATGAAATCGGAGACACAATTCGTGAAGTTGGTCATGAGTACGGAACAGTTACTAAACGTCCACGTCGTATTGGATGGTTTGATACAGTAGTAATGCGTCACTCAGCTCGTGTATCTGGAATGACGAATCTGTCAGTGAACTGTCTTGACGTTCTTACAGGACTTAAAGAAATTAAAATCTGTACAGCATATGACTATAAAGGTGAAATATTAACTGAATATCCAGCGAATGAAAACATCATTAAAGATTGTAAACCAATCTATGAAACATTACCAGGATTTGATGAAGATATCACAGGTGTAATATCACTAGATGAACTTCCTGAAAATGCAAGAAAATATTTAGAAAAAATCGAAGAATTAGTAGGTGTTAAAATCTCTGTATTCTCTACAGGACCTGACAGAACACAAACTCACTTACTAGAAGATTTATGGAACTAGTATTAAGATTAATATAAGAATTAAACCTCGAGGTATAGAGTGTTATGCCTTGAGGTTTATTTTTAAGAATAACTATTCTAAGTAAAAATTATTATGTGACGAAAATGTCACGTCGTTAAATGTTTAAATTGAAAAAAAGAGTTAACGTTAAGGTGTGCGACAATTTTGTCGTGATTTTAAAATAAGAATTAATTTAATGATAAAATATAGAAGAAATCATTATTAAAATAGTATTTGTTAATAACTATTTTAGATAATTATAGCTAATATTAAATTTAGGAGACGAAAAATGAACGAGAAAAATCAGCATGGAAGTATTTTTAAAAAGTTAAGAGAGGAGAGAGGATATAAATTAAAAGATGTCGCAGTGGATGTAGCACCAGGTGAATTAAACAACAAACCTGAGTTACAACGTCCAAGAGTTAACTCAAATGGATTAAATACTCTGCCTAATACAGGTGAAAGTCAAACAGGAACGGCAACTGTAGCTGGATTAGTGGCATTAGCAGTAGCTGTGAGATTACGTAAAAATAAAGAAAATAATTAAGATAAATAATAGTTTAATTGTCTCCCTTTTATGTTGAGGGGGACAATTATTTTATAAATATTAGTAGAAAAGAATAAAGTTTGAAAGAAATATTGTGTAAATAAAGATAATGTTGCATAAAAGAATGAAATAAATTAATGAAATTTTAGTATTGAATTTTTATAAGTTAATTAAAATAATAGTGAATTAGTTTAAATAGTTATATTTAGTAAATTTAGATTTATCAACGATTTACAGTTTAAACAAAGTAGTTGGAAATAATAGATAAAAACTATAATTTTAATGTTAAATTACTATTAGTGTCACAGCTGTCATTTTTAGCTAAATATATGTGTTTAAATGGCGAAAAGTGACAATTTTAACACAATACATAAATTTTTAAGAATTAGTGCTATAATAATAAATGTCTATAAGAGTCCGTACTTATTATTTACTATAACAAAAGATGAAATATCATGTTAACACTTTTGGTTGTTTTTTCGTTAATAATGATATTCTAGGGTAAATTATAGTAGTTTATAGAAAAGAAAGTTGAAGTTTATATAAAATAATTTTGTTAACTTGCCATAAAAAATTAATTTAGAAAAAGTAGTCTAAATTGATTAAAACTTAACAAAATTGGAGAAAAAATATTATGTATTTAAATATACTTAAGTAAAATAAAGATGAGAAAAGTATTAATTTTTGAAGTTTATAAACAAGAGTAATTTAACGGGAAAATATATAGGCGTTAAAGAAAGTGACTGTGTTGTGTTGTGTTGTCAGTTACTTTTTTTATTTTTTATGATATATTTTCAATAAAATGAAAAAAACGAGGTCGCTTACTACATTAATTACTTAATATATGTTATAATTAACTTATAATTTATTTAGGAGGCGGGCGCTTAAATGGATGAAAGAAATATGCAGGGAAAAATCTTTAAGAAGATTAGAGAAGAACGTGGAATAAAGTTGAAAGCTGCGGCAGGAACAGCAATATCTGCCAGGACATTAATTAGATTTGAAGCTGATGAGACTAGTGTGTCGTTAGAAGTTTTCGAGCAATTATTAAGAAATATAGGTATATGTTATCAAGATTATTTCTCTGAATATTTACCTCTTGTAGAAGTAGATCAATCTGGTTTTTTAAAAGAGGCGAATGCATTGGAAGAATCTGGCAACTTTTCAGCTATAAAAACTCTTGCGATTAAGACTCTTGAGAGAGAAAAAATCTCAATGACTACACGTCTATATATAGAGCAGTATCTTGCGGTATTACAGGAACGTATGGTTCCAAAAATCATATTAGAAAATAGGGAAATGGTTTTGGAGCATTTAATAAATATGGATAAACATACAAAAAATGAAATGTTAACATTGGCATTAATGCTTAGAGTACTTTCAGAAGAACAACTACCTATTGAGTTTGTTCGTAGGATTATTGATGAAAATTTAAAACCTGTTGGTATTAGTGATATGTTTTCAGTTGATAAAGGAGAAAGAGCTTTACTTACTTTGCATAGTGCTATAGCATGTTTATCTAGAAGAGGATATCCAGAGGAAGCTGAAGAAAAATGCTTAAGAGCTATAGAATTAATAAAGACAAACTATAGTGAATTGACTCATTTTAATTTTCATATTAATGCATTTACTTTTATTTTAGTACAAATACAATTAAGATTAAACAAACCAGAAGCTGTTAAGTTAGCTAATAAGTGTATTCGTATGATTGATGCTCAGATTGATTTACATAATATGCAATCCGATATATATGCTAGAGAAAAATTGGTTAAAAGTTTTTATGAAAGAAATAAAACAGGAATTGATTTTGAATTCTAATGAAGCAATGTTCGTCTTAATATAATATATAATAATGAAATTCAAAATGGGAAGCTCTTATGCTTTACTGTTTTGAATTTTTTATTGAGTATAAAATTAAAGCGGTTTAATTTTATATAGATAATATAAGTTTAATTTTAAGTAAAAGCGTTATCATAAAATTATAGGTTGATAATAGTTATTAATCCTATTTAAGTTGAAATAAAATAAAAAGAGGTGTAAAAAATGTCAATATTAACTAAAGCTTGGTTATATATAACTAGGAAAAGTTTTAAATCATTTGTTATATTTTTAATTTTAGTAACAATGTCATCATTAATTTTAAGTACTATTTCAATAAAAAAATCAACGGATGCATTATCTAAAGAAACTTTCCAGAATATAACTAGTAGTTTTTCTATGGAGATAAATAGAAAAACAAATCCAGGTACTGCTAGAGGTGCTGGTAACTTAATCGGTGAGGATATAGAAAAGATTAAGAATCTTCCTGGTGTGAAAAAATATATAAAAAGAATGAATGTAAGTGCGGATCTAGTTGATTTAGAACCGTTAAAACTTGCTAATCATCAACAAGAGGAGAAAAACAACAAACAAAGACAACTTTTCTCTAAAACTGTTATTGTAAGTGGAACTAATGATTCTTCATTAGATGATAGATTCTCTGCTGAAACACTAAAATTACAAGAAGGTAGACATCTTAAAGATGATGATAAAAACTCTGTTTTAATTCACGAAGGTTTTGCTAAGAAAAATAAAGTAAAAGTAGGAGATAAGATCAAATTAAAAGGTAATCCAAATGATGCAGATAATGAAAAGAAATCTGATAAAGAGGTTGAAGTAACTGTAGTTGGTATTTTTGGAGGACAGAATAAAGGCGCAACTTCTAGTCATATGGAGCTATATGATAATATTTTTATAGCTGATACGCAAACAACAAAAACTTTATATAACTATGAAGATGGAAAAGAAATATATCAAGATGCAACATTCTTAGTTGATGGAAAAGATAAGGTAGATAGCATAATTAATGATGCTAAGAAATTACCTATTAACTGGAAACAATATATGCTTGTTAAAAGTAATCAAAACTTCCCAGCGTTACAACAATCATTAGATACAATATATAGCTTAACTAATGGTGTATTTATAGCTACAATAGTATTTAGTATAGTAATTCTTTCTCTGATTTTATTCCTATGGATAAACAGTAGAAGAAAGGAAATTGGTGTAAGTTTAGCAATTGGGATGACAAAAGCAAGTATTATTGGTCAATTTATACTTGAAGTATTGCTAATTAGTATTCCGAGTTTCATAGCTTCGTATTTTGTTGGAAGTGCAATAAGCCAAAGTATAGGTAATCAGATTTTACAAGAATCTATTAAGTCTGTAAGTAAGACGATATCAAATCAAGCTAACGGTGTTAATCTTGGAGCAAATGCAGAAGTTGAAGGTGCGAATAAAATTATTACAGCGCTAGATGTAAGTGTAGGCCTTGGCAATATGTTAACAGTAGTTATTGTAGGAATTGTAATTATTATCGTTGCTGTAGGTATTGCTTCTAGTAGATTGGCTTATAGAAAACCAAAAGATTTATTATCGGATATTAACTAATGTAAGGAGAAACTCATGAGTATTTTTAATAGGGCATATCTTTATATTATTAGAAAAAAAGTTAGGAGTAGCATTTTATTTTTCATTGTTACTTTAATATCATTTTTCTTGCTAAGTGGAAGTATACTAAATACAACTGTGGGAAGCATCTCTAAGAACTTATATAAAGATGTTAACTTTGGATTTACTATTGAAAGCATAGATAAATCAAATAAGGAAATAGAAAAGGATACTTTGAAGAAAATTAATGAAGTTGCTGGAGTAAACGAGAAGAACTATCTTTATGCAAAGTCTGTTAATGTAGTAGACAAAAAAGTTGTTCAAGAAAATCAAAATATTACAATTACTGAGGAAATAAAAAATAAAAGTAATTTAGTAATGATGAATGGAATAACTTCTACAAAAAATAATATAGATTTTAAAAGTGAAGTTCTGAAGCTAGAAAAGGGAAGACATATAGAAGAAAGTGATCAAAATAAAATCTTAGTTCATGAAAAATTTGCTACAATCAACAATTTAAACTTAGGTGATAAGATTAAATTAGAACAAAATGGTAAAACTGTTGAATTTGAAGTAGTTGGAATTTTTTCAGGGGAGAAGACTAATAACTTTGAAGGATTAAGTTCAGATTTTATAGAAAATACTGTTTATACAGATTATAACTCTAGTCAGGAGTTATTAAATTATTCAACAAGTAATCGAGTGACATCTGTTGAGTATGGAGTTAATAATCCAACTAAGTTAGATGATATTATTAGAGATGTTGAGAGTTTAGGAATAAATAATATTTCAGTATCAAAATCTAACAAGAATTACGAATTGATTACTTCTTCAGTTGAAAGTGTTACAAAACTTACGAACATGATTAGAATTGGTAGTGTTATTGTAGGAGTTGTGATTTTATCGTTAGTGCTTATGTTTTGGATAAGAGAACGATTATATGAAATTGGTGTTTTACTATCGTTAGGCATAAGTAAAGTGAATTTAATTTTACAATTTGTTGTAGAAACATTAATGGTTATGATATTCGGCTTTTTATCAGCTTTAGGATTAGAGTTTATCTTATTTAAATACATTAGCGGTAATGCTACAAGTATTTTTTCAGAAGATTTACCAAAGATAATTAGCGATGAATTAACTAAAATTTCGATTAATGGTTCGAATATTATTGGTGTGATAATAGTTATGGTAACTATTGTGATTATTTCAGTTGTAGTTGCGTTGTTACCAATATTAAAAACAAAACCGAAGAAAATTTTAACGCAAATAAATTAGAGAGGAATAAGAAATGTCGATTTTTAAATTAAAAAATGTAGATTACTTATATGAAAATAGCAGATCTAAAGTGCTAAGTGGAATTACTTATAACTTCGAAGTAGGAAAGTTTTATGCAATAATAGGGAAATCAGGAGCAGGTAAATCAACTTTACTATCTTTATTAGCTGGATTAGATAGCCCTTCAAATGGAGAAATATTATTTAATAATATAAATATTGAAAAAATAGGGTATAGTGAACATAGACGAAAAGATATTTCATTAGTATTTCAAAACTATAATCTAATTGATTATTTAACACCATTAGAAAATCTAAAGTTAGTTTCAAAAAATGTGAATAAGGATATTCTTCTAAAACTTGGATTGGAAGAAGAACATATTAATCGAAATGTTATGAAGCTTTCTGGAGGTCAGCAACAACGTGTAGCTATAGCAAGAGCATTAGTATCTGAAGCACCGATTATACTAGCGGATGAACCAACAGGAAACTTAGACGAGAATACTGCACAAGAAATTATAGATATTCTAAAAAAAGTTGCAATTGAGAATAATAAATGTGTTATTGTTGTTACTCATAGTAATCAATTAGCAAATGCTGCCGATGTAGTATTAGAATTAAAAGATAAGAAGTTGAAAATAAAATAAAATAAAAATAAAGAGGTTGACTCAAGCTGTTAGTTGGTTTGAGTCAATCTCGTTTATTGTTATAGTTTAGTTTTTAGACAAAACAGTTTTTCTAGTTCATTCATAGCTTCTTCAAAACTGTAAACTAGTGTACCATGTTTTAAAATACCACCAAGAACATAATGGTTCATTGCATAGCTAGGTATATCATATTTGTTAGCTGATTTTAATCTAATATCAGAATTAATAGCTATGATTTTTTTGTTCAGTGCAATAGCTATTCC
This sequence comes from uncultured Gemella sp., assembly GCF_963537375.1. Taxonomy (GTDB): domain Bacteria; phylum Bacillota; class Bacilli; order Staphylococcales; family Gemellaceae; genus Gemella. The sequence continues at coordinate 72,441 of NZ_CAUTDQ010000001.1, read as the reverse complement.
TAATTCTACCATAACTCCGCTGTCTTCGTTAGTTACATCTGCTAAGAAAATATCACAATTTTCTACTGCGTATGTATCTCCATTGAAAATATCTTGAGGTGTTGGTAATGTTTGTTTATCTTCGTTGAAAGGTTGTTCAATTGGATTGAATACAGATAATCTTTCTCCGAATCTTTCACTTAATAATTTTCCCTCTTTTAAACGTTGAGAGATTTCCGCTTCATTAAATAGTGCTCCTGCTAAATAAAGTTTCATAGACAAATCCTCCTTTGGTGTTATATAAATTATAATATATATGAGGTGTATTTTACAACTAATGTTGAGGGGAAGTGATAGTGATTATAAGTTACTAATTTTTTCGGATAAAATGATAGATGAGAGTAAATCGATTGAGTTTGAGGATTCACAAAGAAAAGAGTATCCCTTATAGAGATACTCTTATTATGATATTGATGCTGGTGTTTCACAGCGAATAATGATATTGATGTGGGTGTTTCACCACTAATTTATATTAATAGTATCTCATTTATTTACGTATGTGTCAAATATTAAAGTAAATTTTTCTTGTTCTTAGAATGAAAAGTAAGAATGATTTAAGTAAAAAAAGGGGGAATGTTCCCACACAATAAAAATATAATTCAATTCTAATTTATCACTAGTTATTTTATCCTAAGTTTATTATAATAATTATAGTAGTAAAGAAAATATGTGAGGATATTATTGATGAAAAGTGTAGTACTTTGTGAAAAGCCGTCGGTTGCTCGTGATATAGCGAGAAATCTCGGGGCTAAAAATAATAAGAATGGTTGCTTAGAGGGAGATAAATATGTAGTTACATGGGCATTGGGACACTTGATTACCCTTCAAACACCGGATAAATATAAAGAATTTAGTAATGTGAACTTAGAAAGTTTGCCGATGATTCCCAAATTTATGAAGACTGAAATTATTAAGAAAACTTTTAAACAATATAAAGTAGTGGAGAATGCTCTAAATAGAAAAGATGTTAAAGAAATTATTATTGCAACTGATGCAGGACGTGAGGGAGAGTTAGTTGCTCGCTACATTATTGATAAAGCAAAATGTAATAAGAATATTAAACGTCTATGGATTTCATCTGTAACTGATAAAGCTATAAAAGATGGATTTAAAAATTTAAAAGATGGAAAAGAATATCTTGGATTATATCATTCTGGTATAGCTCGTGCTAATGCGGATTGGTTAGTCGGGATTAATGCTTCAAGAGCCTTAACTCTGAAATATAATGCATCTTTAAACTGCGGTCGAGTTCAAACACCAACTTTACAGATGGTTTTTGAAAGAGAAGAAAAAATTAAACAGTTTAAGCCGAAAGATTATTATACATTTGAAGCTCAAATTGATGGCGTGAAATTTAGCTGTGATAACAGTGAGTTTAATTTAGAAAAAGCAGAACAGTTTATTAAGAAGAATATTAATAAAGATATTAAGTTTAATGATGTTCAAAAAAAATCTAAGACTTCTTCTGCTAAACCATTATATAATTTAACAGATATTCAACAAACAGCGAGTGCTTTATTTGGGATGTCACCGAAACAGACGCTGAATATAGTCCAAAGTTTATATGAAAGACATAAAGTATTAACGTATCCTAGAACTGACAGTAGATATTTAACTAGTGATATGAAAAATACTCTAAGAGATCGTGTACAAGCTATAGGTGGAGATTTTAAAGAGATTACTGCAAAACTATTAAGAGAAAAAGACTTAAATGCTAAGAAAATTATTAATAATGCAAAAGTAAGTGATCACCACGCGATTATTCCTACAGAACAGAGACCAAATTATATGTCGATGTCTGAGATGGAGATGAAAATTTATAATTTAGTAGCGAAAAGATTTTTAGAAAACTTACTACCTGACTATAAATATGAAGAAACAACGTACTCATTTACTCTGGAAAATAAGGTGTTTTCAGCAAAAGGTCTAAAAGTTCTTCAGGAAGGTTATAAAATATTAAGCAAAGAAGAAATCCAAGATAAAGTTATTAATCTAAAGAATAATAGTCTTAAACTTGAATCATTAGTCTATAATAAGAAACAAACAACTCCTCCTAGTTATTATACTGAAGGTAGTTTAATATATGCGATGGAAAATCCATTTGAATTTGTTGATGATGAGAATGAAAGAAAAATTCTTAAGGAGACAAATGGTATCGGAACTGTTGCGACTAGGGCGGATATATTAGAGAAACTGTTCACGAATGATTATTTAGTATTAGACAATGGAAGAATAAAAATTACTAATAAGGCTAAACAGCTTTTAAATTTAGTTCCGAAAAATCTTAAGAGTCCGTCTCTAACAGCGGTATGGGAAAAACAACTTGATAATATTGCTAGAAGTAAACTTTCTAAAGATAAGTTTCTAAATGATGTTAAACAATATACAAAATCTTGTATCGCAGAAATTAAAGATAGTGAAGATAAGTTTAAACACGATAACATTAGTGGTAAAAAATGTGAAGAGTGCGGTAGCTTTATGTTAGAAGTAGATAAAAAGGGAACTAAAATGCTAAAATGTTCTAATCCAAGCTGTCGTAATCGCAAGGTGATTAGCCGTTTAACAAATCTTCGCTGTGATAATTGTCATAAGAAAATGACATTATTCGGAAATGGAGAAAATGCTACATATCGTTGTCAATGTGGAAATTCTTTAAAACAAAAAGAAGTTGATAAGAGAATTAAATCAAGCAAGAAAGATAAGGCTAGCCGTGTAGATATGAAAAAATACATGAAGCAGGAGAAATTAGAAAATAATGCACTAGCGGGATTAGCAGGATTGAAGCTTAAGTAGAATCATAGAGTTATATTTTGTTAAATTAATAAGTTGAGTTTAATTAATGTTGATGTTGAAAAAAATTTTTTTCGTATAAATGTAGTGTTAAAAGCAAGTCTGTGCTATAATGTATATTGAAAAAATTTGTCTGAGAGGTATATAATGAAATATGTATCAGTGGCTGTAGATGGGCCAGCAGGATCTGGAAAAAGTACGATAACAAAAATGGTAGCTGAAAAACTAGGATTTAACTATGTTGATACTGGTGCTATGTATCGTGCATTAACATATAATTTTCTATCTAATGATTTAAATGAATTGGAAGAAAATAAAATTAAAGAATTACTTAAAGATTTAGATTTTAGAGTGGAATATGTTGATGGTATTCAATATGTATATGTAAATGATGTAGAAGTTAGTGATAAAATACGAACTGCTGAAGTTAGTCAGTATACATCTTTATTCGCTAAATCTCCTACAGTGAGAGAGTTTCTAATTGATACTCAAAGAAATCTAGCTCATACTAATAATATTATTATGGATGGACGCGATATTGCTTCAGTTGTCCTACCTAATGCTGCTGTTAAAATATTTTTAACAGCGTCTGTTGAAGAAAGAGCAAGAAGAAGGGTATTAGATTTTGAACGTCAAGGTCTAGAAAATGTTGATTTCGAAAAAGTTAAGGAAGATATTAAAGCTAGGGATTGGCAAGATGAAAATAGAGATATTGCTCCACTAGTAAAAGTTGACTCTGCAACGTTAGTAGATACGACATCTATGACTATTGATGAAGTTGTTGATAAAATGACTGAACTAGTGAAAGCTGTAGAAAGATAATATTGAATAGGAGTGTAGCATGTATAATTTTGTAAGAAAATTATTAAGTTTATTTTATAAAATATTTTATAAAGTTACGATTGTTAATAAAGAAAAAATAGAAAATGCTAAAGGTGTAGTAATCTCAGGGAATCACTTGAGTAATCATGATCCATTATTATTCCCAGCTTTTTTCGAGAAAAATATCCGCTTCATAGCTAAAGAAGAATTGTTTAAAATATTTTTTGTTAAACAAGCTTTAGAAGCGACAGGAGCAATTCCTATAAAAAGAGGTACATTTGATAGAACTGCGATAAATAATAGTATTAAATTACTTAAAGAAGGAGAAGTTGTCGGGATTTTCCCTGAGGGTACTCGTTCTCATTCAAAAGATTTAGACCTTGGTCAATCTCATAACGGAGCGTCATTTATTGCTACGAGAGCAAAAACAAAAATTATTCCATTTGCTATTATCCCAAATAAAAATTTTAGAATTTTTTCTAGTATTAAAATTGTGATTGGCGATGAGATAGATGCAACTTCTTTAAAAGAAGAAGGTAAGAGTCACGATGAGATTACTGCTATTTTAATGGAAAAAATTTCAGAATTGATTGCAAAGGAGAAATAAAGTGTACGAAAAAACGATTAAATTTAAATTAGAAAAGAAATTTTTCAATCAAGCTGGTTTTTTAGATAATAAATATGTTTATGAATGGATGAACCTTGCTAAGAAGTATTATTTAAACAGCTTAGGTATAGATATCGATTCTTTAATCAACTATAATTTATATTATGCTGATATTGATGTTAAGTATTCGATAAGATCTAATATAAGATATAATAGTCAAGATATTTTTATTAAAGCATGGATTGAAAAACATAGCGGAATTAAAACTATTTTTTCTTATGAATTTTTTGTGGATGGAGAAGTAGTGATTATCGCTTCAAGTTCTCACAATATTCTAGGAACAGATAGTGATCGTGCTATAAGAATTGATAGAAATTTACCAAAATGGGATCAAATTCTTAAAGACGTTGTAGCAAATGAATATAAAGAGTAATTATAAATAATTAAAGGAGTTTCTCACTAGTATGAAAATTTCATATTTCTGAGAGACTCCTCTTATACTTTTAAAACTTTACAATGAATTTACGAATATAGATATATTAAATATAGCCTGTTTAATTGATAAATAATTGATTTTATTATATACTTTATAGTGGTTCAAAATATGTTTATTTTTTGAAAAACATATTTAATTATTGAGAAAGAAAGGTAGATAGTATGATATATTTAGATAATTGTGCTACGACTAAACCGTATAAAGAAGCTCTAGACGCTTTTGTAGAAGTTAATACGTCTTACTATGGAAATCCAGCTAGTATCAACAAATTTGGAAAAACAACTAATAAACTTCTTTCAGCTGCAAGAGCTCAAGTGGCAACTATTCTTGGTGTAGGGGAAGAAAATATCTTTTTTACTTCATGTGCTACCGAGAGTAATAATATTGCATTATTAGGAAGTGTTGAACACAAGAAAGATTTTGGAAATAGAATTATAGTTTCTAAGATTGAACATCCTTCAGTGTTAGAAACATTTAGAGAATTAGAAAGACGTGGTTTTATTTTAGACTATGTTAATGTTGATGAGAATGGTATTATAGATTTAAATCATTTAAAAACATTATTAACTAAAGAAACTATATTATTAAGTGTGATGCATGTTAATAATGTATTCGGGGCAATTCAACCTATCAATGAAATTTCAGAGATACTAAAAGAGTATCCAAAGGTTCATTTTCATGTTGATGGTGTTCAAGGAGTCTTAAAAAACAGTATTGACCTTTCAAAAGTTGATAGCTATTCTATTTCTGCTCATAAATTTCATGGTTTAAAAGGTATTGGGGTGTTGTATTTAAAATCTAGACGAACAGTTCATAATATTACTTTTGGTGGTGGACATGAGGATGGATTACGTAGTGGAACAGTGAATGTTGCAGCTGCGGTAAGTTTAGCAAAATCGTTAAGATTATCACAAGAAAAAGTTGAAGCGATAAAGGTTAAACATAAAGAATATAAAAAACTTATCGTTGATGAATTCTCTAAATATAAGCATATAGTAATTAATTCACCATTGAGTGAAAATTTTGTGGATTCTATTGTTAACATTAGCTTACCTAAAATTAAGGGTGAGGTAATTGTTAATGCCTTGAATGATAGAGGTATCATGGTTTCTACTACAAGTGCTTGTTCTTCAAAAACATTCCATCTTAATGAGGCGTTGTATGCAAGGGGATTATCTAAAGAAAATATAGAAGGTAGTATCCGAGTTAGTTTTTCATATGAAACTACAAGAAAAGAAGTTGAAACGTTTATTGAAGTATTAATAGATGAGTACAATAAAAAATTTAAAGAGGTAATTGAAAGTGGAATTTAGTCATATTATAGTAAGATATGGAGAACTTACTCTAAAATCTGGAAATAGAAATGAATTTCTAAAAAAACTTACAAAAAATATTAGATATAATTTACAAGGATTAACAGGTTTTCATGTTCAAACAAAAAGAGATAGAATGTATATACATTTAGATCATAATGAAGATGTTCATGAAATCATGGAAAAATTAAAAAGAGTACCAGGTATTCATAATTTTTCACCTGTATTAAGAGCGGGATTAGATGTTGAAGAAGCTAAGAAGGTTATTGATAAGCTGCTTGAAACTAAGTTAGATAAAGAATACAAATTTAAAATTCAAACCAAAAGACCAAATAAGAACTTCCCACATAACACAAATGAATTAAATAATGTGTTTGGAAGTCATGTGTTAATAAATTACAAAAATTTAAAAGTAAATGTAAAACAACCGGATTTTGTTATAAATGTAGAAGTTCGTAGTGAAGGGATATTTATTTTTACAGACTTTATAAAAGGAGTGGGAGGCTTCCCGGTTAATACTTCTTCGAAAGCTTTATTACTACTTTCTGGTGGTATTGACTCACCCGTAGCTGCACATACACTTCAAGTTAAAGGTGTAGAAGTTGAAATGATCCATTTCCAATCACCACCTTTCACTTCTGCAGAAGCATTACAAAAGATTTTTGATTTAACTATTAAATTAAGTCAAGTAGTAGGGAAAATTAAATTACACGTTGTTAACTTTACTAAGTTACAAACAGAGATTGTTAAACGAGTTCCATCGAATTATACTATGACTTCAACAAGAAGATTCATGTTACGTATCGCAGAAGAAGTAGCAAAAAAAGAAGGATGTTTAGCTATTGCAACAGGAGAATCTCTTGGACAGGTAGCATCGCAAACTTTAGAGTCGATGAACTGTATTAATGAGGTTACTAACTTACCTATATTAAGACCACTATTGACAATGGATAAGATAGATATAATTAAAATTGCTCAAGAAATTGAAACATTAGAAATTTCTAATCTTCCTTTTGAAGATTGCTGCACAATTTTCACGCCAAAAGCACCAAAAACAAAACCAAGATTAGAAAAAATTAAAGCTTATGAAGCACGTGATGACTACTCAGATTTAATAGCTGAGACATTAGATAGTGTTCAAACATATTTATTTGATAAAAATGGTAGAGTTATTACTCAAGATATGAGAGAACAAGAAGTTAAAAAAGAAGAAAAAGAAGATTTTTCAGATTTACTATAAAATAGAAAGTGAGATAATTAATGGAAAAAAAAGTAATAGTAATTGGAGCGGGGTTAGCTGGTAGTGAGGCTGCATGGCAACTAGCAAAACGTGGAGTTAAAGTAGATTTATACGAAATGAGACCAAAAAAAATGACACCAGCTCATAAAACTCAAAATTTTGGAGAGTTAGTTTGTTCTAACTCACTACGAGCTAACAATATAACTAATGCTGTTGGATTATTAAAAGAAGAGATGAGAATGTTAGATTCAATCATTATTAAATGTGCAGATGAAACACAAGTACCAGCTGGTGGAGCACTTGCGGTAGATAGAGATAAATTCTCAGAAATGATTACTGAAACTATTAAAAATCATCCAAATATTAATGTTATCGGTGAAGAACTACCACAAATTCCTAAAGGAGATGTACCTGTAATAGTAGCAACAGGACCACTTACATCAGATGCATTAAGTCAAGATATTAGAAACTATACTAAACAAGATGGATTATATTTCTATGATGCAGCAGCACCAATTATTGAAAAAGATTCTATCGATATGGAAAAAGTTTATCTTAAATCAAGATATGATAAAGGTGAGGCAGCATACTTAAACTGTCCGATGACAAAAGAAGAATTTACTAATTTCTATAATGAATTAATAACAGCTGAAGCTGCTCCGTTAAAAGAATTTGAAAAAGAAATTTACTTTGAAGGGTGTATGCCTTTTGAAGAAATGGCAAAACGTGGAGAGAAAACATTATTATTTGGACCGATGAAACCAGTAGGATTAGAAGATCCAAAAACTGATAAACGTCCATATGCTGTTGTTCAATTGCGTCAAGATAATAGTGAAGGAACTCTATACAATATTGTTGGATTCCAAACTCACCTTAAATGGGGTGAACAAAAGAGAATTATTAATATGATTCCTGGGCTTGAAAATGCTAATATAGTACGATATGGTGTTATGCATAGAAACACATACTTAAATTCACCACAATTATTAGAAAAAACATATAGATTAAAAGAAGAAAAGAATATTTATTTCGCTGGTCAAATGACAGGGGTAGAAGGATATGTTGAAAGTGCAGCATCAGGTATTGTTGCAGCGTTAAATGCGCTTTATAATACTGAAGATAGAGAAGTAGTATTTCCAACTGAAACAATGATAGGGGCAATGGCTAACTATATCGTTGATAGCACAAGTAAAAACTTCCAACCTATGAACGCGAATTTTGGTATTATCAAACCACTTCCTGAAAGAATCAAAGATAAAAAGGAAAAATATGAAAGATATGCTAAAAGATCGCTAGAATTGTTAGAAAATTTCAAAATTGATTAAATTAATTTTTAAAAAGTCTTACAATTTATCAAAATAAATGTTATAATAATCAGGGAAGTATTTTGTAAGGAGAAAATTAATGGCAAGTTTATTACAAAAAACAAGAAAAATTAGTACAATTTTACAAGAAGGACGTCATGATAACGTAGACTTTGAAGCTATGGCTATGCGTCTTAGCCCGATTTTAGATTCAGTAGTTTATATTCTAGATACTGAAGGGAATATTCTTGGTTATGATTCAATCGTTGATTATTCAAATGAACGTATGGAAAAAATTATCCAAGAAAGAAAAGTTCCTAAAGCGTATTTGGATGCAACATTAAAAGTTTATGCCACTAAGGTTAATATTCCTTTCCAAGAACCATTATCAATTTTCCCCGAAGAAGAAGAAGAACGCTTTCAAGGGAACAGTTATACTGTAATTTTACCAATTCGAGGCGGAGGAGAACGTTTAGGTACACTTGTAATTGGTAGAATGGATAATGATTTCAAAGATGATGATTTAGTTTTAGCAGAGTATGCATCTACGGTAGTAGGAATCGAAATCTTACATGAAAAACAAGATAAAGAGAAAAACTTAGCAAGAGACAAAGATATGGTTAATATGGCTCTAAATTCATTATCATTCTCTGAGAAAGAAGCTATTGAACATATCTTTAGAGAGTTAGATGGAACAGAAGGATTATTAATTGCTAGTAAGATTGCGGATAGAGTAGGAATTACAAGATCTGTAATCGTAAATGCTCTTAGAAAATTAGAGAGTGCTGGTATTATTGAATCTAAATCACTAGGTATGAAGGGTACATATATTAAAGTACTAAAAGAATATTTCTTAGAATTAATGTTTTCTAACGAATTTTAGTAAATAAAATTGTATAATAAAAGAAAGGTTGTAGATTTACAGCCTTTCTTTTTTACTTGAAAATTATTTAGTATTCTAGTTAGTTAATTTATCGATAAATATTTTATTATTAATAATTACCCTTGTATGAGAAGCGTCAGCAATTTTTTTATTTTCTTCAAAGGCTTCTAAAGAAAAAATAATAACTTTTTCTTTAATTATCTCAGTAATTTCTCCTTGAATTGTAATTTCTTTTCCAACTAAAGTAGGAGCAAGATGGTTAATATTTATATTGCTTCCAACACTTCCAAATTCATTTGATAAGAAATCGTTCAGGTATGTTTTAGCAGCATTTTCCATAAATGCCACAAGACTTGGAGTAGCTAATACTTCTAGATCACCGCTTCCCATGAATTTAGCGGTGTTGTTATCTGATACGATATATTTTTGTTTAAATTGTTTATTAATTTCTATATTCATAATTTTGCTCCTATTGAATTATTCATAAAATGTAACTTCGTAATCTATAAATTTATTATTTTTGTAATTGAATTTAGCTGAGAAGAATGGTTTATCTTTAACCAACCAATCTAGGAAGATATAGTCACCTTCCCATGTTTTTATATTTTGGATTTCTGACTTTTTCACCCATACTAAATCACCTTCATTACAATCTTCTGTCAGTGTTCCTCTATAGTTAGGTGCTGTAAATACATAAGTATACCAGTCACGTTCACCATCGAAATTAGGGAAGGTAATGATACCTCTTAATTTAGGGTTAATAATATCTAAGTTTGTTTCTTCTTTTACCTCTCTAATTACGCAATCTTCAGGACTTTCCCCAGGTTCAAACTTACCACCAACACTAATTGTTAATCCTTCGTGAATATCGTTTTCTTTCTTTGTTCTTTTCAACATCAAGAAACTATCGCCAGTGTCAATATAGCACATAGTAGCTAATACATTATTCATTATATTATCATCTCCTCATATTTAAAGAAAAAGTAGGAAAGAGGATTTACCTCAATACCTACTTTCTTTTGTGAAAAATTTTTATTAGATTAGTAATCTTGTTTAACGTTTTTTATCTAAACCTACAGCGTCTAATAATGCAACAAATACTGTAAACATTACAGAAAGAATAGCGCAGTCACGAAGTGTATTAACTTCACCATTGCTTCCTAAAATAGATGATACGATAAATATTACAATAAATGCGAATATAAATGACCAAATTAGTGAAATAATATATTTCATCGTTATCACTCCTTAATTTTTTACTTACACTAACTATTATACAACTATTATCAAAATCTAGCAACATTTTTATTAATAAATTGTATTTATAACATTTGTGTGTAATAATTAGAGTATAAGTATGATTAATATATTAGTTCTAGAAAACTATGAAAACTAATTGGAATTTTCATTATTTTTCTAGAAATTTACAAAAAATATGATATAATAAAATAAATAAAATTGTGGAGGTAGTTTATGTATCAAAAATTATATATCGATACGAATTTAAAAAATAATATTTCAACTGATATAAAACAAGTGTTTTTTGATAACGAGATACCTTTTGAATTTATTGAAAATCCAAACGTTTTTGAATCTAATGTTTTATTTTTAACTGATGATAAAAATAATCTTAGTTCTACATTGGTTAATGTTTTCTTAATGAAAAAAGAGTATGATTTTCTAGATGTAAAAAATGCTATTTTTATAAGAAACATTGAAGATGTAGTAAGGGTATTTAAAAATGATGTTTGGAAAAAATGGGCACAAGAGCTTCAATTTCTTTCTCAATGTAGTTTAGCTTATAGTAAAGATAAATTTGATAGAGAGCGATCAGAAAGAATTAGAGAAATTGCTTGCGAGATGTTATCATTTAAATATGATATTCCATTAGAAAAAGTGAAGCTAGATTTTGCTGGAGAATTGGGTTATCAAACACCGAAAGTAGAAACGAGAGCGGCTGTTATTAAAGATAATAAAATTTTATTAGTTAAAGAACAGTTTGATGGTAAATGGGCTCTTCCAGGTGGCTATCAAGATGTTAATATGAGTATTAAGGAAAATGCGATAAAAGAAGCTAGTGAGGAAGCAGGAGCGGTTGTTAATCCTGTGAAGATTATTGCAGTACTTGATTATAATAGACATCATCATGTCAATTTCCCATTTGGAATGGTTAAGGTGTTTATTTTATGTGAATATGTGAGTCATAGTTTTGTTGAAAATACTGAAACATTGGGGGCAGAATTTTATTCTCTTGATGAATTACCGGAATTGTCAACAACAAGAACGACAAAAAAACAATTAGAAATGTGTTTCGATTGTTATAATAACATTGAAAATTGGGAAACTATATTTGATTAATTTTTTATGAGGAGCGATTTTAGAGTTTATGAATTTACGAGAGACATTAATCAATAAAAATCTTCCAGTACATGAACAATTGATGTTCTGTTTATTATTAACAGTTATGGGTGGTTTTTTTGATGCATATACATTTGTTAACTGTGGAGGTATTTTTGCTAATGCTCAAACGGGGAATCTAATTTTTGTAGGTATTGATATTATTGAAGGTAATTTTGGGGAAGTCCTACATTATTTAATTCCTATATTTTCTTTTGTTGTAGGGGTATTAGTTAGTAAATTTATTGAAAACAGATATAAAGAATTATCTATTTTCAAGCATATATTTATGCTGTTATTGATACAAATGACGGCTTTAATAATAATTTCTATAAAACATCAATTTTTTGGAATCGATGTAAGACCTATCGTTATTTCTTTTATTTGTGCGATTCAATATGATGGATTTAGAAAAGTTAATAATTTAGTATTTGCTAGTGTATTTTGTACTGGTAACTTGCGTTCTATGAGTGAACATTTATATAAGCTTGTTGTTTTGAAAAAACAAGAGAGTAAAACTCCGTTAATTATTTATTCTACTGTAATTAGCGTATTTTTGTTTGGTGTAATCTTAGGAGCTGCTATGTCGAAATATTATCTACATAAAGCAATTATTGTTCCTATTGGTATAATTTCTGTGAATTTAGTTTTTATAATTGTTATTTACAATAAATTCGGAAGAAAAAAATTAGTATAAAATAATAAAATTTCAAGGTAATTTTAGAAAGTTTTAATTAGCTTTTTAAATTGTCTTGGAATTTTTTTATATTTCATGAAAAATTGTTATAAATGCATTTACATAAAGTTTTATAGATGTTATAATCAATATAGAAATAAAAAATAGGGTAGTTTTAATACTAAGGGGGTATTTATATGAGTGAAACAGTATTAAACAATTTTAATGAATATCTAATAAATAGAAAAGAGTTTTCAACAAACACTATTAATTCATACGATAGGGATTTGAAAAAAATCTTTTTATATTTAGCTGAAAGAGGATATTCAACAGATGATTATTCATGGCTTAATGAAGAATTCATTTCTAGATATATTGATTACTTAAGAGAAAAAGAGTATTCGTCAGCAACATTATCAAGAACGATTTCTACTGTTCATATTTTTGTAGAATATTTATGGATGGAAAAAATTATTCCTAATAGGATAAATATTGATGTACATATTGATAAAGAAGAACATCAAGATTTGGTAATTTTTACAAGACAAGAGATTTCTAAAATCCTAGACGTTAAAACTCGTAATCTTATTGGTTACAGAGATAAAGCTATATTTGAATTATCTTATTCTATAGGTATAAAACCGACGGAGTGTATTAATCTTGAGCTTAAAGATGTAAATACTACTATTGGATTTTTAAAATATAGAAAAAAAGAAGGATATAGAACTGTTGCTTTGAATAGAGAATCAGTTGAAGCGATTGAAAATTATATCGCTGAGTTAAAAAAGGAATATCCTGATATTAAGGACGATAGTAAGTTATTCTTAAATCATGATGGTGAAGGTATAAGTCGCCAAGGTTTCTGGAAAATATTTAAAAAACGTCAACAGGATTTAGGTTTGACGAAAGAATTAAATACTATGAATTTTAGAAATTCTTTAGCTATTCATTTACTTGAAGATAAAGTTCCAGCTGAAGAAGTTCAAGAACTACTTGGGCTGAAAAATATTCATAGCTTAAAATTGTATTTCTCAAATTTAGAGAGTAATAAATCTAAAAGAACAATGACTAATCATCCAAGAAAAACAATTAATAAAGGATAAAATTAATGTATAATGTTAACTTAGAGGTTTTTCAAGGACCACTTGATTTACTTTTACATTTGATAGAAAAGATGGAAATTGATATTTATAATATTCCCATAGCGCGTCTAACAGAGAGCTATCTAGAATATATAAATAATAACGATGAATTTTCTTTAGAAAATGCAGAAGAATATATTGTTATGGCAGCAACTTTGCTTCATATAAAAAGTAAGAATTTACTTCCTAAGTTTGAAGATGAAAATATTGATGATGAAGAGGATCTAGTTCAACAGCTTCTCGATTATAAAAACTACAAGGAATTGAGTGAAAAACTAGATAATCTTCAAAGAATGAGAGCTCAATTTTTAGATAAAGAAAGTTCTAATATAGAAGTAGAAGGTAGTGTCGATTCACTTCGAATACCTTCTACTAAATTGTTAAGGGCGATGGAGAATATTCTTAGGTCTTTCGATGAAAAAGATAGCGAAGTTTCTTTAATTAGTTATCGTAGAGAAGTCTCTTTTGAACAAGTAAAAGAGGGACTTGTTCATAAGTTTAGGGATAGGCCTAAGATGCACTTTTTTGATCTTGTAAAAACATATTCTCAAAAAAATGAGATAGTCTTGATGTTTATGGGAATCTTAGCTATGATAAAAGAACAAGAATTATTATGTGTTGACAAAGATGGTGAAATCATTTTAGAATATAAATTAAAGGAAAATTAATATGCTATTAGATGAAACAAAGAAAATAATTGAGGCTTTACTCTTTATGAAAGGAGAAGATGGTCTTAATATTGAATATTTTTCTACCTTTATGGAGGTGGAACAACACGAAGCGGAGAACATGTTAAATGTATTCTGTGAAGATTATAATAAAATCAATAATTCGTTGATTATTAAAAAGTTTGGATCAACTTATAAAATGCTCTTAAGAGATGAAATGACAGAGGTAATAAAAAAAGCTGTTATTTCTAAAAATCTAGTTAAGTTATCTAAAGCTTCTCTAGAAACTCTAGCGATAATCGCTTATAATCAACCAATTACAAAAGTTCAAATTGATAAGATAAGGGGTGTAAGTAGTGATTCTATATTACACTCTCTTGTTAGTAAGGAGCTTATAGTATCGAATAAGACTTTGGATACTATTGGAAAACCTAAGTTATATGAAACTACAGACATTTTTTTAGATGTTTTTGGGTTAGAAAGTTTAGAACAATTACCAAAATCGGAAATTGTTAGTAATGAAGAGATTAATAAATTTTTACAAAATTAGGAGGATGACATGGCAGAAAGACTGCAAAAATTAATAGCTGCATCAGGATATACTTCAAGAAGAAAGGCAGAACAATTAATTCTTGATGGAAAAGTAAGTGTTAATGGTGAAGTCGTAAAAGAACTAGGTGTAAAAGCAGAACCAAGTGATATTATTATCGTAGAAGGTGTTCGTTTACTAAAAGAAAATAAGAGATACTATCTATTTTATAAACCTGAGAAGGTTATTACATCAATGTCAGATGAAAAAGATAGAACATGTGTAAAAGACTTCTTTGAGGATGTTAATGAACGTGTTGTACCTGTTGGAAGACTAGACTACGATACGTCAGGGGCACTTATAATGTCAAATGATGGTGAGTTTATTAATTTAATAACGCACCCTAAACATAAGATTAGAAAGACATACGTTGCGAAAATTAATGGTAAATTAGAAGATAATCACCTTAGAATTCTTCGTAATGGTGTGAGAATCGATAATTATAAAACTGCTAAGGCAGAAGTGAATATTGTAAAAAATAAAAATAAGAGTGGTAATACTTTAGTTAGATTAACTATCCACGAAGGGAAAAATAGACAAGTTAGAAGAATGTTTGAAGCTTTAGGATATGAAGTTATGAAACTTAAACGTGAATCTATTGAAGACTTAACATTAGAAGGTTTGAAAAAAGGTGAATATAGAACCCTTACAATTCACGAGGTTAAAAGACTTATTAATAAAGCTAAGAATGGTGAGAAGTAAAATTAGGAAGTGATGTATTGTGGCAGAAAGAATATTAATAGTAGATGATGAGGAAAGAATTAGAAAATTATTAGTAATGTATCTAGAAAAAGAAGGATATATTGTAGATGAAGCTAGTAATGGTCATGATGGTTTAGAACGTTTAAAATATATGGATTATTCTTGTGTGTTATTAGATGTGCAATTACCGATGTTAAATGGTAAGTCTATTCTATCTGAACTTAGAAAAACTAAGGCTACTCCTGTAATAATAATGTCTGCCCAAGCAGATGAACAAAGTAGGGTTGAAGGTTTTGAATTAGGTGCAGATGATTATGTAATTAAACCGTTTAGCCCGAGAGAGCTTATGTTAAGGATCAATGCTATTCTTCAACGTACAAAACGTAGTGTATTTTATACTCCGGAGCTATATACGAAGGATGTGTTAGTTTTCCCTGGTTTAATTATTGATGTTAATTCACATAAAGTAATTGTTGAGGATAGTGAAGTATTACTAACTCCAAAAGAATTTGATTTATTATTATTTTTAGCTAAATCTCCTGATAAAGCTTTTAAACGTAATGAAATATTACGCGCTGTATGGGATTATGATTTTTATTCTGATCTAAGAACTGTAGATACTCATATCAAGCGTGTAAGAAAAAAATTCGATAAAATTTCTCCAAAGGTTTCTCAGATGATTGTTACTGTTTGGGGAATAGGTTATAAATTTGATACATCACAAAATAGTCTATAAAAGGAGAAAACATGCTAGGATTTTATAGAAATTTAGCGAAATTAACTAGAACTGCTAGTAAAATTGCAGGGAAAAAAGGAACGGATCTACCGGGTAAAGTATTAAGAAAAGTAAATGATAAGGTACTAACAAAACTGGCTAGTGATTTTGATGAAATTGTATTCGTAACTGGAACAAATGGAAAAACAACTACATCGAATCTTATTGGACATACTTTAAAAACTGCTGGAGAAAATTTCATAAACAACTTTGAAGGAGCGAATATGTTGGATGGAATTATTTCAACTTTTGCTATTCAAGCTAAAAATAATACAAAGTTAGCAATTATAGAGATTGATGAAGGTTCAATTAGAAGGGTAATGAAATATATTACTCCTACTAAGTTTGTTATCAATAATTTCTTTAGAGATCAGATTGATAGATTCGGTGAAATTGATACTTTGATAGCGACAATAGGAGAACAACTAGAAGGAAAAAATATTCAACTTATATTAAACAGTGATGATCCTTTCGTTACAAGGCTTTCAAAATATGGTGAAGATAATATATACTTTGGCATTTCAAAAAATGCTTATAAATTTTCTGATTTTGGTATTTCAGAATCTAAATTCTGTCCTAATTGTGGAATGGAATTAATTTATGATCATGTTCACTATAGTCAACTTGGTTTTTACCACTGTTCTAAATGTGATTTTAAACACCAAGATGTTAAATATGAAGTAACTAATGCTACTGTAGAACCATTTATTAATATGACTATTAATGAAGATACTTTGATTGAAACAAAACTAGCTGGTGATTATAATATATATAATTTACTTGCAGCTTATTCACTTTTAAAAGAACTTGGATTACAAGATGAAAAGATAAAATACGGTTTAGAATCATATACTGCGACTAATGGACGTATGCAGAGTATTTCTTTAGCTGGTGGTTCAACAGTTTTATTAAATCTGGCAAAAAATCCTGCTGGATTGAATGCTTCTTTAGCAATTGCTAATTCGATAAAAGAAGAAATAAACTATCTATTAGTATTAAATGATAATGGTGCTGATGGTATCGATATATCATGGATTTGGGATACTGACTTTGACATACTGAACGGACAAAAGATAAATAATATTGTCTGCTCTGGTAAACGAGCAAAAGAATTAGCGTTGAGATTGAAGTATACAGGAATTAATGCTAATGTAGTTATTTTAGAAAGTATTTCAGAAGCAGTTGAAAAAATAAAAAGTTATAAAGAGAAATATGCAATTGCTATTCCGAATTATACGGCTTTAGTAGAAACTCAAAAAGAATTGGAGAAATAATTCTATGGATTTGAAATTATATCATTTTATGCCAGATAAATTAAATTTATATGGTGATATTGGAAATGTTATTGCGCTAAAAAAACGTTGTGAATGGAGAGGTATTAATTTAGAAATTGAGAATATTACTTCGACTGATGGTGTAAAACTTACAGATTGTGATATGTTTTTCATCGGTGGTGGTTCTGATAGGGAACAATGTATAGCGACAGAACAATTTAGTAAAATTAAACATGAATTTAAATCAGCAATTGAAGATGGGATACCAGCTCTTACAATCTGTGGTGGATATCAATTCTTAGGAGAATATTATAAGACTGTTGATGGTGATAAATTACCTGGTTTAAATATTCTTGACTTTTATACAGAATCAAAAAAAGATGCACCACGTTTAATTGGTAATATACTTGTTGAATCTGAAAAATTTGGTAATATCGTAGGTTTTGAAAATCATGGTGGAAGAACATATCATAATTATGAAACATTAGGAAATGTAGTAGTAGGATATGGAAATAACGACGAAGATAAAAAAGAGGGTATTTTATATAATAATTTGATTGGTACGTATTTACATGGTCCTATCTTACCTAAAAATCCAAATGTTACAGATTATTTAATTAAAGCGGCGTTAGATAATAAGTATGGAACATATGATTTTATTGAATTAAATAATGATATAGAATTAAATGCCAATAAACATATGGTTGAATTATTGAAAAAATCAATTAAATAAAATTTAATGTTCAAAGATTATAAAGAAACGGCTTAAAAGTATGATTATTATTAATCAAACTTTTAAGTCGCTTTTTGTATTAAAATTGTTTAATGCAGTGTTTGAATTTATTTATAAGTTCTGGAATTAATTCTTTATCTAGGCATGAGAATGCAATTCTTATGTGTTCATCATCCATTGAGTAAACTCCATACTTATATTCGTTTAGGAATTTAAGTCTGAACTCATGTGCATTTATATTCGATGGTAATTTTATAGTGAAGAAATAACCAGAATTAAATGGTAAAATTCTAACAAGAGAATCTAATTGTTCTACGGAAATAGCTTGTTTTAATTCGTTATAACGTTCCTCGATAATTTTATCATTTATTTCTTTTTCTTTAAGAGCTGTTTTATTATCTAACAATCTAAGTGCAATTTGTTGCGATAAGTTAGAAGGTGATGAAGTAGTACTTCTTAAAAACCCTTGAGTTTTTTCTAATAAAAGTTGTCTTAATTTATCATTTTTTGTGTAGTATGTAATGAAACCTATACGTAATCCCCAACTGTAAAATTCTTTAGTGATACCATCTAGTTTGACTATTAAACAGTTTTCATTTTCTGCTAATTTATATGTAGCACTTAATGTAGGAGTTTTGTGATTCTTTTCAAAGAATAGTCCAAAATATGCATCATCAGAGACAATAATAAGTTGTTTATTTTTATTTTCTTTTGCATACGTACTTATTACATCAACTAATGAATTCAATTCAACATCAGAAGGTGTATAACCAGTTGGATTATTTGGGAAGTTTAAAATTAGCGAAATTTTATCTTCTTTGATACTATAAAGAGTTTCCTTGAAGTTTGCTATACTAAACTCATTGTTTTCGTCGAATTGATTGTATTTATAAATCTTGTTTCCTAACTTAATTGTATAAATCTGAGCATAGTTTTGCCAAAAAAGATTTGGTAGTAATAGAGCATCTCCACTTTCGCTAAATAGGTTTGCTGCTATATCGATTCCTTGGGTAATTCCTGTTGTAACCATAGGTAATGATAAAAAGTCTTTATTAATATTAGGGTTATCAGCTAAGATTTTTTCTTTCCATAATTCTCGCATTTTTGGTAATCCAGGTGTAGGAGAATAAGGTAAGTATTCTGAATTATTAATTTCTGTTACTACTTTATTTATTGAAGGTAAAGCCATAGCTTTTTTATTAGATGTAGCAATTCCAATTGTAGCGTTAATTGCACCTGGAATAGCTGCTGTTTCTTTTGATTGAATTAATACGTCTTGAGGTAAAATTATATTTTCACCTAGTTTTGAAAAAAATGACATAGTATTCCTCCTGTTTTCTATATAGAATTATTATACCATTAATATGACATTACTAAAAGGGAGAATTATAATTAAGAAATTGAATAACATATAAAATTTTAAGAATTGAATTATAATAGGTGAAAAATTTTAAAATATTAAATTTATTATAGTCCACGATTTACTATAAAAGGTTTAATATTAAATATTATATGATAGTCTTTGCTAGAAAAAAAATGTATTGTGTGGTATAATAATGTGTATCTTTTTGGGCTTTAAATAGATTAGATAATAAAAAGATAATAAGATATAAGATAAAGTTCAATAATGTGAGGTGTAATTATGGTAAAAAATAAAGAAGAAGTAAGATGTTCTTTTTGTGGAAAAAATACTAACGAAGTTTTTAAAATGATAGCTGGGAATGACGTGTTTATCTGTGATGAGTGCGTTGATTTATGTTCAGATATAATCGAAGAAGAAATTGAATATAGAAATGCAAATAATAAACCAGCATTTAAATTATTAGAACCTCAAAAAATAATGGAGCATTTAAATGAATATGTAATCAGTCAAGATAAGGCAAAAAAATCTGTTGCAGTTGCTGTTTATAATCATTATAAGAGAATAAAAGCTGCAGAGAATCATGATATAGAATTACAGAAAAGTAATATTGCCTTAATAGGAAGTACTGGATCAGGAAAAACATTGATTGCACAAACTTTAGCTAAAATGCTGGATGTACCTTTTGCTATATCAGATGCAACTACACTTACTGAAGCAGGTTATGTAGGAGAAGATGTTGAAAATATTTTACTTAGATTAATTCAAAGTGCTAATTATGATATTGAAAGAGCTGAAAAAGGAATTATATATATTGACGAAATTGATAAAATTGCCAAAAAGGGTGAAAATGTGTCAATTACTCGTGACGTTTCAGGAGAAGGTGTTCAACAAGCACTTCTTAAAATTCTAGAAGGTACTGTTGCTAGTGTTCCTCCTCAAGGTGGAAGAAAACACCCTGGAGAAGAAATGATTAAAATCAATACGAAAAATATTCTATTTATCATTGGGGGAGCTTTCTCGGGTATAGAAGAGATAATCAAACGCCGTCTAGGAGAAAAAGTTATAGGTTTTTCTAAGAGTGATGAACTAAAAGATGATGAAGATATTATTTCTAAAGTAAAACATGAAGATTTAGTTAAGTTCGGTATGATTCCTGAATTTATCGGACGTATTCCGGTAGTTTGTTATTTAGAAGAACTTGATGAGAAGGATTTAGTTAGAGTATTAACTGAACCAAAAAATTCAGTTGTTAAACAATATGAATATTTATTTGATCTTGATGGTGTTAAATTAATTTTCGAGGAAGAAGCGCTTGAAGAAATTGCTAAAGAATCTATCAAGAGAAAAACAGGTGCACGTGGACTTCGTTCTATTATTGAAGAACTACTACTTGATGTTATGTTTGAAATACCAAGTAAAAAAGGTATTAAAACTTGCACAGTGACACGTGATAACGTAATTAATAAAACAAAACCAATTTTAAAATAAATAGGTTAGAGAGGAGTTCGTTTTGACAAAATATTATTTATTAGAGAATAGAGATTTATTCTTTCCGTCTAATACTTATACAATAGATGTAACGGACAAAAAATTTTTAAAAACAATTAAAACTATTAAGAAAGATAAAATACCAGTTTTTGTAACATACAAAAGAAAACCAATAGATAGTTATGATGATTCATTTTCTGAAGAAGATGTATTTGATAGTAATGGTTTTAATGTGTTCTTTGGGACTTATGGTCAATTAACAATTGATAAAAAGAATAAAAAATATGAGTACCAATGTTATGGAATCGCAGAGGTGAAAAGTGGTGTTTATAATAATAACCATGTTGAACACCTTGAGATTAATATTAGAGAAGTTGTGGATAATGGTTTTGATAAAACAGGTTTATTGAACAGTATCAGAACAAATTTCTTGAATTATTTAAAGAGAGAAAACTTCGATATCGATTACTATAAAACTGATGATTTAGAGAAATTTATTAATAAAAATATTAAGTTTTTCCCAATTGATAAAATGCTTAAACAACGTGTATTATTCTTGTTAGATTTAGAGAAAAAGGCTATTTTCTTAAATAGAAGTCTAGAAGCTTTCTTAGTTGGAAATAGCTTCAAACGTGAGATTGATGAAAAGGTTCGAGCTAATATTGATACTCAACAAAAGGAATACTTCTTGCGTGAACAGATGAAAGTTGTACAAGATGAGTTGAAGCAAATAGCTCCAGAAGACGACGATATTGAAAAGATTCGTCAAGCTATTAATGATATTGAATTATCTGAAGAGGATAAAGCAGTGTTATTAAAAGAAGTTGATAGGCTAGAAAAAACACCAGTAATGAGTCCTGAACATTCTATCATTAGAACTTATTTAGATACTGTTGTTGCGCTTCCGTGGAATACACTAACAGCTGATGAAATAGATATAAAAAATGCAGAAAAAATTCTTAATGAAGATCACTATGGTTTAGAAAAAATCAAAGAGAGAATTTTAGAATTTTTAGCAGTTAAAAAACTAAGAGATGATATGAAATCTCCAATTTTATGTTTATCAGGACCTCCAGGTGTAGGTAAGAGTTCATTAGCTAAATCAATTGCCGCTTCTATGGGAAGAAGTTTTGTTCGTATTTCTTTAGGTGGGGTACATGATGAAGCTGAGATTCGTGGACATAGAAGAACTTACCTTGGTGCTTTACCTGGTAAAATTATTCAATCATTGAAGAAAATAAAAACTAAGAATCCAGTTATTTTATTAGATGAAATTGATAAAATGGCTTCTGATATAAAAGGTGACCCTGCAGCAGCTATGCTAGAGGTAATTGATCCAGCTCAAAATAATGAATTTGTAGATCATTACTTAGACATTCCATTCGATTTATCAAAAGTATTATTTATTGCTACAGCTAACAATTTGAGTTTAATTCCAGCTCCACTTAGAGATAGGATGGAAGTAATTGAACTTGAATCTTATACGATTAAAGAAAAAGAAAATATCGCTGCGAAATATTTAATACCGCGTCAAATTAAAGAAAATGGTCTTAAAAAAGGTCAAATTACCTTTAGTAAACAGGCGATTAATAAGATAATAAATGGATATACTTATGAGGCTGGTGTAAGGAATTTAGAGAGAGTATTTGGTTCTATTTGTAGAAAGGCAGCACTAAAAGTTCTTCAAGGAGAGGAGAAAATCAAAGTAGGTGTTACTAACCTTGAGGATTTTGCTGGACCTGAAAAATATAGTTTAAAAGATAAAAATATTAAACCCGAGATTGGTTTAGTTAATGGTCTAGCTTATACGGTTGTTGGTGGAGATACTCTAGAAATCGAAACAAGCGTATCTAAAGGAAATGGTAAGATTATTCTTACAGGGAAACTAGGGGATGTAATGAAAGAATCAGCACAAATGGCGATTTCTTATTTAAGATCTAATGCTGAAAATCTTAATATTGAGGATATTAATTTCTCAGAAATAGACATACATCTACACGTTCCTGAAGGTGCTGTTCCTAAAGATGGGCCATCTGCTGGTATAACTATTACTACTTCGGTGTATTCTGCATTAACTAAAAAACCGGTTGATAATAACATAGCGATGACTGGAGAAATGACTTTACATGGAAAAGTTTTACCAATAGGTGGAGTTAAAGAGAAGATTTTAAGTTCCGAAAAGATGAATATAAATACAATAATTATTCCTACTAAGAATAAAAAAGATCTAATTGATATTCCGAAAGAAGTACTTGAAAAATTAACTATCTATTCAGTTGACAGTATTCAAGAAGTATTTAAAATAGTATTTGGAGAATAAAGATGAAAAAGTTAAATACACATAATGTTGATCTGCTTATAAGTGCAGTTTCAAAAAAACAATATCCTGAACATGATAAACCAGAAGTAGCGATGTGTGGTCGTTCTAATGTTGGTAAATCATCTTTCATTAATACAATATTAGAAAGAAAAAACTATGCTCGTGTTTCATCAAAACCTGGTAAAACTCGTACATTAAACTTCTTCGATGTTGATAATAAGTTAGTTTTAGTCGATGTACCAGGTTATGGTTATGCTAAATTATCTAAACCGGAAAAAGAAAAACTGTACGATATGATTGTAGAATATTTCACTAATAGTGAAAATTTAGGATTTGTCTTACACTTAATAGATAGCAGACATAAACCGTCTCAAGATGACATAGAAATGAATGAATTTCTTAATTATTATGAAATTCCATTTGTTATAGTTATGACTAAAATTGATAAAATATCTAAAAATGAACTTGCTAAAAATACAGGAATAATTAAACGTGAATTAGATTTAACTAATAATATGGCTATTATTCCATTCTCTTCTGTTACTAAAATAGGGAAAGAACAAGTTCTAAATGAAATAGCTAAAGTATTAGAAGATTAATATTAAAATAGGAGTGGGGGATTTAAAAATCATGATTTCAAAAAAATCGATTTTATAGTCATCCCCATTCCTATTTTCTTAGTTATTATTTTTTTAATTCACGAGGAGAATGAGAAGTATTTTTTTATAAATATTTTATCTTTACATAGTATAGAAAAATTGATATAATAGGGATTAGACGAGTCAACAAAAAAAGTTGACATTTTTCGTCGAAAAGTATTGACATACTTTTATTTTAATGTTAGAATAATATCTAGCTTAGAAAACTTAGCGTTATAGATTCAACTTTTTCATTAAAACACTTCATAAACACACACACATAAAATTAATAAAAAAGTTGAAACATAAGGAGTACAAACATGGCAGTAAAAATCCGTTTAAAAAGATTAGGTGCTAAAAAATCACCTTTCTACCGTATCGTTGTTGCTGATTCAAGATCTCCACGTGATGGACGTTCTATCGAAACTATCGGTACTTACAATGCTGTTAAAGAACCAGCAGAAGTTAAAATCGATGAAGAGTTAGCATTAAAATGGTTAGGTAATGGAGCTCAACCTTCTGACACAGTTAGAAGTTTATTATCAAAAGAAGGAATTATGAAAAAATTCCACGATTCAAAATTAAATAAATAATGAATATTTAGCCCCTTAATTATTAAGGGGTTTTTGTTTTTATAAAATTGTGTTATAATTAGATTTAAAATTCAAAAACAACCAACTACATAGCTATCGTGTGTAGTTATTGAATATAAAAGGAGGAAATATATGGAATATTTAATGGAAATATTACCTAGTTTAATTAAAGGTGCTTTAATAACTTTAGAAGTATTTTTCCTAGTTTTAATTTTATCTATTCCGTTAGGTGTAATTATAGCTTTTATTATGCGATTTAATATTAAGCTATTAAACTATTTTATTAATATATATATATGGATAATGCGTGGAACACCGTTATTATTACAATTAATTTTTATATATTATGTACTACCTTCAGTAGGAATACGATTTGATAGACTACCTGCTGCTATAATTGCATTTACATTAAACTATGCAGCTTATTTTGCTGAAATTTTTAGAGGTGGTATTGACTCAATTCCAAAAGGTCAATATGAGGCTGCTAAGGTATTAAAATTTACTCAATTTCAAACTATTAGATTTGTTATTTTACCACAGGTTATTAAGATTGTATTACCGAGTGTATTTAATGAAATAATGAGTTTAGTTAAGGATACTTCTTTAGTATATGCATTAGGAATAAGTGATTTGATTTTAGCTAGTAGAACAGCTGCTAACAGAGATGCAAGTTTATTGCCGATGTTTGTTGCTGGAGCAATTTATTTACTACTTATTGGTATTGTAACAATAATATCGAAACGAGTAGAAAAGCGTTATAACTACGATAGGAGGTAACACATGTTAGAATTAAAAAATATAAGTAAGAAATTTAAAGATAGACAAATTCTTGAGAATTTTAATCTAACTGTAGAAGAGAATAAGATTCTAGCAATAGTAGGGCCTTCTGGTGGAGGAAAAACTACGTTGTTAAGAATGCTAGCAGGTCTAGAAAAAATTGATTCTGGTGAAATTATTTACAATGGAGAGTCACTTCCAATTGATGAATTAGAAAAAAGAAATTTATTAGGATTTGTATTCCAAGATTTTCAATTATTTCCACATCTTACAGTTCTTGAAAATTTAATACTTTCTCCGATTAAGACTATGGATATGTCTAAAGATGATGCCGAAGAAAAGGCGCTCACTTTATTGAATAAGCTTGGGTTAGATAAGCAAGTAAACAGTTATCCAATCTCGTTATCAGGTGGACAAAAACAACGTGTTGCTTTAGCAAGAGCAATGATGATTGATCCTAAAATAATAGGTTATGATGAACCTACTAGTGCATTGGATCCAGAGCTTAGATTAGAAGTTGAGAAGCTTATTTTAAAAAATAGAGAATTAGGTATTACACAGATAGTTGTAACTCACGATTTGCAATTCGCAGAAAATATTGCAGATAGTATTCTGAAAGTAGAACCAAAGTAAGAGGTGATTATAATGAAAAGATTTAAATTACTTATTACTCTTCTTATTAGTGTTTTAATAATTAGTGGTTGTGCATCTGGTGGAAAAGATAAGCCTAAACAAGATAACTGGGAAGACTTTCAAAAAGATAAGAAGGTTGTTATAGGTTTTGATAATACCTTCGTTCCTATGGGATTTCAAGATAAGGGTGGTAAAAATGTTGGATTTGATATAGATTTAGCAAACTCAGTTTTTGAAAAATATGGAATAAAAGTTGAGTGGCAAGCAATTAACTGGGATTTAAAAGAAACTGAGTTAAAAAATGGTAATATAGATTTGATTTGGAATGGCTATTCAAAGACTAAAGAAAGAGAAAGTGTTGTTCAGTTTACAAATCAATATATGATTAATGAACAAGTTGTAGTAGTGAAAAAATCTAAAAAAATTAAAACTATATCTGAACTAAAAGATAAGGTACTTGGTGCTCAAAATGGTTCATCAGGATATGATACTTTTAATGAGAAACCAGAAATTCTTAAAAATATAGTGAAGAATAACGACGCTACTCAATATGAAAGTTTTAATGAGGCGTTAATTGATTTAGAAAATGATCGAATTGATGCATTATTAATTGATAAAGTGTATGCAAATTACTATTTAAAACAACAGAATAAACTCCAAGATTTTGATATTTTAAATGCAGGATTTGATAGTGAAGCATTTGCAGTAGGAGCGAGAAAGGCGGATGTTACACTTGTTAATAAGGTGAATGAAGCATTTAATAAATTATATGAAGAAGGAAAATTCCAAGAAATATCAAATAAATGGTTTGGAGAAGATGTTGCTACTGATGAGATAAAAAAATAACTTAAGATTAGGAGATGAACTATTAAAGGAGAATATAATAGTTTGTCTCTTTTGTATTTTTTAACTATAAATAAAAGAGAGGTTTTATAGAGTAAATATAATACAAGGTGTCAACAAAAAAAGTTTACAAATATTAATAAAAGTACTTGATTTTTTTAAGATTATTATTTATAATAATAAGGTATGTGATTAACTCACTGAAAAATAACTCTGTTCGTATTAAAAGCGTTCAGGGCAGAAGGAGACGATAATAATGAGAGAAGGAATTCACCCAGATTACCGTAAAGTTGTATTCATGGATACTACAAGTGGTTTCAAATTTTTAAGTGGTTCAACTAAACCATCTAAAGAAACTATCGAGTGGGAAGACGGAAATACATACCCATTATTAAAAGTTGAGATCTCTTCAGATACACACCCATTCTACACAGGGCGTCAAAGATTCGCTCAAGCAGATGGACGTATCGAACGTTTCAACAAAAAATACGGTATCAAGTAAGAAAAATAAAACAGACATTTCTTTATTGGATTGTCTGTTTTTATTCTATTAGTAATTGTATAATATAAGTCCGAGGGGATTAATAATGATAGAAAATAGAAAATTCGGATGGATAGAATGTATTTGCGGAAGTATGTTCTCTGGAAAATCAGAAGAATTACTAAGACGTATAAAACGAGGGGTAATAGCCAAACAAAAAGTACTTTTATTCAAACCGTCTATAGATAATAGATACAAAGAGAATATGGTCTCTACACATAATGGAAATAGTTATGAGTCTGTAAATATTGATAAAGCTGAACAAATTTACGACTATATTATTGATAAAAAATATGATATCATAGGAATTGACGAAGTACAGTTCTTTGATGAAAAAATTGTAGAAGTCATTAATAAGCTTGCTGATGATGGTATACGCGTTATTGTGGCAGGTTTAGACATGGATTTCAAAGCAGAACCGTTTCACCCGATGCCTGAAATAATGGCTGTAAGTGAAATGGTAACAAAACTTCATGCTGTTTGTAATAAATGCGGTAAAGAAGCTAGTCGAAGTCAAAGATTGATTGATGGTGAACCTGCTAGATATGATGACCCAATAGTAGTTATCGGTGCTAGTGAATCGTATGAAGCTAGATGTCGCCATTGTCATGAAATTAAAAGATAAATTAGGAGGAAGAAATGGAAATTTTTGGACAACTTGAGATAGTTGAAGAACGTTATGAAAAGCTAAACGAATTACTTAGTGATCCAGATGTTGTAAGTGATACGAAAAAACTTATGGAATATTCTAAAGAACAACGTTCTATTGAAAAAACTGTAGCTGTATTTAGAGAATATAAAGATATAGTTCAACAAATTAAAGATACTAAAGAACTTCTTGAAATAGAAGAAGATAAAGAAATGAAAGAAATGATGCAAGAGGAAATCAAAGAATTAGAACCAACTCTTGCACCTATGGAAGAAGAATTAAAAATCTTATTATTACCAAAAGATCCTAACGATGGGAAAAACGTTGTTGTTGAGGTTCGTGGAGCAGCTGGTGGAGATGAAGCGCAATTATTTGCTGGTGATTTATTACGTATGTACACTAGATTTGCTGAATCTCAAGGATGGAAAGTTGACGTCTTAGAACGTTCTGAAACTGGTATCGGTGGTATTAAAGAAGCGATCTTTATAATTTCTGGTGAAGATGTGTATTCTAAGATGAAATTTGAAAGTGGTGCACACCGAGTTCAACGTGTTCCTACAACAGAATCAAGTGGACGTATTCACACATCTACTGCAACAGTTGTAGTATTACCAGAAGCAGAAGAGATTGAAATCGACATTAATGAAAATGATATCCGTGTTGATACTTTCGCATCTAGTGGTGCTGGAGGACAATCGGTTAATACAACGATGTCAGCCGTACGTTTAACTCATATTCCAACAGGTGTTGTAGTATCTATGCAGGATGAACGTTCTCAGATTAAAAATAAAGAAAAAGCTATGAAAGTTTTACGTGCTCGTGTTTATGATAAATATCAACAAGAAGAGCAAGCTAAATTTGATGCTGAACGTAAATCTAAAGTTGGAACAGGGGACCGTTCTGAACGTATTAGAACTTATAACTATCCTCAAAACCGTGTTACTGACCACAGAATTGGTTTAACTATTCAAAAATTAGACCAAATTATGGAAGGTAAACTTGATGAGGTTCTAGAAGCACTTCGTATTGCTGAACAAGCTGAGAAGATGGCAGAACTAAATAAAGGTGAAGAACTATAATGAACAGAAGGCAAGCTATAACAAGAGCTTGTCTTCTTTTAAGAAGACAAGGAAAAGAAGAATCATTAGCGAGATTTTTATTAATGTATATGTTGGATGAAAATGCTCAACAACTTACTAATAACATTTCTGAGCAATTATCAAAAGAAAAAGAAGAATTGTATTTTTCTTTAATTGATAAACATATAAAGGAAAATGTGCCATTAAGTCATCTTGCGGGATTTGAGTATTTTTATGATAGGAAGTTTAAAGTTACTAAGGATGTGTTATCGCCTAGAATGGAAACAGAAGAACTTATATATAAGGTTATTGAGTATATAAAATCTATTAATAAAAATAACATAAAAATTCTAGATTTATGTACAGGTAGTGGTATTATCGGAATAACTTTAAGAAAAGAACTTGAGTCTAAGTCACTAGAGGTGGTTGCAAGTGATATTAGTGAAGAAGCTCTAAAAGTTGCTAAAGAAAATGCAATAATTAACGAGGCAGAGGTTAAATTTATACAATCTGATATTTTTGAGAATATAAATGAGAAATTCGATATCATAGTTTCAAATCCTCCATATATAGCATATAGTGATAAAATAACAATGGAAGATAATGTTTTAAATTACGATCCGCACCTTGCTTTATTCGCAGAAGAAGATGGTATGTATTTCTATAGAGAAATAGTAGAAAATGCTAAAGAATATTTAAATCATGATGGTATGATATTTTTTGAAATAGGATATGATCAAAGAGAAAAGATACTGAAACTAGCCAATGATAATGAATTTAAAGCAGAAGTATATAAAGATATAAATGGTCGAGATAGAATGGCTATATTAGAAAGAATATAAAATAAGAGTTTCTTAGGAATTAATCTAAGAAACTCTTATTTTATAAAATTATAGTTCTCTATATACACCTACACATTCACCTATTATTTCAACATTACGTGTTACGATAGGTTCATAGTCAGGATTACATGGATAAAGAATTACGTTGTCATTTTTAACAAAAATTTTCTTTAGAGATGCTTCGTTCCATTCGGTTAATCTAACAGCAGCAATTTTACCGTTTCTAACAGAACTTTGTTGACGAATGAAAACTAGGTCACCATCGAATATACCAGCTTCTATCATACTATCTCCTTTTACACGTAGTGCAAAATCAGCACGCATACCTTGATCGATAAAAATATGTTCATCATATTCTTCTTCAATATAAACACCATCTCCTGCACAGATTGTACCTAATATAGGAAGTTTAGAAACATCATCTAAATACTCATTATTAGAATTTAAACTATTATCTAGAGATTCTGCGTCCATTATATCACTTTCTCCCATAAGCCAAGCAGGATTTACAGATAAATATTCGGCTATAATTTGCAACTTATCTCTTTTTGGTGTGTATTTTCCTTTAGACCAATCGCTAATTGATGAAGGTGTAATTTTTGTAGAACGAGCTAGTTCAGCTTGTTTTATATTTTTTTCTTTTAAACATTTTTTAAATCTAATACTAAAAGTTGTAGTCATAATATTATATTCCAATCTATTTTCTATCTATACATTGATTATAAAGGAAACCGTATATAAAATCAAGGGTATATAATAAAAAAATTAAGAAATATGAATTTTACTCTTGATTTTCGGTTTTCCGTATGTTATTATATAAGTACAAAGAAAATTAAGTTTTACGTATTAAATGAAAGAAGGTAATAGTATGTTTATATATTGGATAGTTATACTAGTTTTATTAGCTAAAGTCTTTACTTTTTTTGAGACTAATAAGTTAAAAATTGTAAAAAGGGGTAAAGTGGAGCACAAAGTATTTTAAAAATACAGAATTTATTATAAATTCATTATAAAGTCATTATGAACAGAAAATATTATTTATTATTATAAGATTAGATGGAAATTATTATTCAGCTAGTCTTATTTTTCTTAATATATATCAGAAAGTGAAAAATATATGTAATTTATCAAAATCAGCATACCTATAACGTTTTCAATATGTTTTTTATAATAAAAACTATGTACTAATACTAAAAAATATTGTATAATTAAAATATAATAATAAAACTAGGAGGATTTCTTAATGAAATTAGTATTAACTAGACACGGTGAAAGCCAATGGAATCTAGAGAACAGATTTACAGGATGGGTTGATGTTGATATCACAGATAAAGGAAGACAAGAAGCTATCAAAGGTGGTCAAACACTTAAAGAATTAGGTCTTACTTTTGACGTAGCGTATACTTCTTACCAAAAGCGTGCTATCAAAACTTTAAACTTATTCTTAGAAGAATTAGATTTATTATGGATTCCAGTACACAAAAGCTGGAGATTAAATGAAAGACACTACGGTGCTTTACAAGGATTAAACAAAGCTGAAACAGCTGAAAAATACGGTGATGAACAAGTTCATATTTGGAGAAGAAGTTTCGATGTAGCTCCTCCTGCATTAGATAAATCTAGTGACATGTACCCAGGAAACATCGATAGATATAAAGAAATTCCTGAAAATGAAATTCCATCAGGAGAAAGCTTAAAACTTACTATTGATCGTGTATTACCATACTGGGAAAGTGATATTTCTAAACAAATTAAAGCTGGTAAAAACGTACTTATTTCTGCTCACGGTAACAGTTTAAGAGCGTTAATCAAATACTTATTAAACATCTCTGATGAAAAAATCTTAGATCTTAACTTACCAACTGGTACTCCATTAGTATTTGAAATTGACGAAAACTTAAACATTATCTCAGCGCCAGAATTATTCTAATAAGTAATGAAAAAGCTGATAATATTACTAACAACCTTGCTAATTTTGCAAGGTTGTAGTTCTAAGTCTGACATAACTACAGAACAATTACAAAATCTTACAAATTCTGTGACTCTAAACCAGCTAGAAAAAACTGAATTTGATAAAAAAGATAATAAGTTAATAATTACTACTAATGATGAAGTTATTAACAAAGAAGGTTTTGAATCTTTATTGAAATCATTAAAACTTAATAATTTTAATGGAAAAACTCTAAATATTGATAATATTAATTCAAACGAGTTTAATAGTAAAGATTTCAATATTGAAATTGTAACTAAAAATAATAATTCAGTTGCATTTAATTTAAAAGATAGTGCTAACAAAAACTACAATATTTCACAAACAAAATATTCAAATGAATATATGAAGAATAAACTAAGTTTATTTTCAAAAGAATTAATCACTTTTGACGAATTAGCAGGAACTATTGAAACAGATCTTGATAAGGGACGTCCTTTAGGTGATAAAGTAGAGAAGTTTAAAGAGATGACTGATAAGGTAAACTCTTCAATAGCGACTCTTAAATCGTTAAATAATGAAAATATTGAGTATGCAAAATTAGATGAGGTTAAGGCTAAATTAGTCCGTTTAGATGCATTAACTAAAAATATGATTGCAGCAGTAAATAGTTCTGTTACAGCAAAAAATGGTTCTGCAATAGCAGCAGCATTTTTAAATATTAATGATATAGATAAAATTGCTCGTGATTTAGCAGCGATGTAATAGACAAAACCTGGATATAGATTTTCTATGTCCAGGTTTTTGTATGTATGTAATTGTGGATACTACAGAAAATCCGTAGGTTTTATATTTTCCATACCAATCATAGGGTCAATAGTATTTATATTTTGAAAATCTAATATATACGTTTTAAGCTCTTCATCAATTTCAATGTCTTCAATATTTGCTTCTCTGTCTGTTGTAAAGAACCATTCTAGAGCTGTTTGCCTATTGACAGTATTTGTAGGCTCGATTGATTTATAAAAAACATTATGATTTCCACATAGTATTAGTTTTTTCTTTGCACGTGTGATAGCAGTATAAGTTAAATTTTTATTGAGCATAAAGTTATAATTATCAATAAATGGAATTATAACATTTTCAAATTCTGATCCTTGTGCTTTATGTATAGAACACGCATATGAAAGGGTAATTTGGTTTAATTCCTGCTTTTCATAGGTAACATAGTTGTCATCATAATCTATGACTATTTTTAATTTATTACCTTCTTTATAAACTTCCTTAATGTAACCAATATCACCATTAAATATATTATCCTCGGGTCTATTAACAAGTTGCATAACTCTATCGTCGACTTTATATATCAGTTCTCCATATTCAATTTGTTCTTCATTATCGTTAAATCTTGATTGAATAGCCGTATTAATTTCATTTATACCACTAGTTCCTTTATAGATTGGAGCAAGAATTTGTATATTTTCCTTACTAGTGTTTTTAAGTAAATCGTCATATACCGCTGAGATTACATTAATCATTTCATTTTTATTAGCTGAAATAAATTCCTTATCATCAAAATTTTCTAATATATCAAAAGGAATGTCATTTTTAATAGAGTGAGAAATATTAATGATACTTGAGTGTTCGCTTTGTCTAAAAATTTTATTCAACTTAACAGTTGATATGGCTTTAGAATTAATCAGATCATTAAGGACATTACCAGGAGCGATTGATGGTAATTGATCATTGTCACCGACTAGAATGATTTTCGCATCTTTATGAATAATCTTTAATAAGTTATACATTAAGAATACGTCAATCATACTTGATTCATCTATTATTACTAATTCAGATTTAATACTTTTATCACTGACAAATTCTTCCATATTTTCGTCCTCTGTGCTCCAACCAATGGCCTTATGTATTGTTGATGCATAAAATCCTGTACTTTCTGACATTCTTTTGGCTGCTTTTCCAGTAGGTGCGCATAAGGTAATAATATTTCTAGTTTCATCCAATAAGTCGTGAATACTATAGTTATTAATTTTTTGGAATATTTTAATAACTGCTAGTATAATTGTTGTTTTACCAGTTCCAGGACCACCGGTTAAAATAGAAAAGTTATTTTGTATACAGTTTTTTATCGCAGCAATCTGAACTATATCGTATTCTATACCTAATTCATCTTCAACTTCTTCTATATATTTATCTAGAAGTTTTTCGCTAATATCTTCAGTTTTTTTCATTTCTAATCTTCTACTTATGTCACTATAAATAGAATACTCTGAATAGTATATTTCTGGTAAGAAAACTCTATCTTCAATTTCTATTAGTTTTGCAGTATCTAGAGCATAAGTATATGCTTTTAGTATGTCTTCTTTATCAACTGCTATATTTCTTGAAGAATATAAAATATTAAAAGTATTGTATAGTAGGTTATTTTTTGAAATATATGTATTACCAGTAGAAAAACAATATGTATTTATAGTATAAATAAAACCGTATAGTATTCTTTCTTGATCATTCGCAGCAATTTCATTAGTTTCTGCAATTTTATCTACTGTTTTAAAATTTATACCTTTTATGTCTTTAATTAGAGAGTAGGGATTTTCGGTAATTGTACGTAATGTGTTATGTTTGTAAAAGTTATAGATTTTCAAAATTAAATTATTGCTGAGATTATATTCGTTTAGCTTTAAAATAATATCTTGAGTTTGTTTATTTGCGACAATTGTAGCATAAATAGTATCTTTACGTTGTGTAGGGATACCCTTTATTGCGAATAATGCATCCTTATCTTCATATATTTTATCTAGTGCATCAACTCCTAAACTTTCTACTATTAATTCAGCAGTTTTTCTACCAACACCTTGAAAGATAGAACTTGATAAGTAGGATACAATAGCTTCTTTATCTTTTTCGATTACTGGTTCAACTACAATCGCGGATAGCTGAGTTCCGTATTTTCTATGCTGGACTATTTCGCCTTTGAATGAATATAATTCATCTTCAACGAAGTCGAAATCATTAAATGTCCCTACAACGCTTAAATAATCTCCTTCAGCAAAATCATATTGATCATTTAAAAATATAGATAAAATATAGTAATTATTTTCTTTGTTATGAAAGATAATTTTATTTAGATAACCTTCTACAGTTTGCATAACAATCTCCTACGAATTTCTTTATAAGAACAATGATAATATATTATAAAGAAAATGTCTAGTATTCATAGGATGGGAGTAAAAATTAAACTTATTTATTACGAATATATAGACTTATAGGGTGAAATAATTTGTATAGTTATATTTTTATAGAATAAGAAAAAATATTGTATGGAATAAATATGTTATTTTAGTTACAAAATAAGTTTCGTAATGGCAATATTTTTCATAAAATGTTATAATAATATGATAATAAGAAAAGGAGGTAGGTCTTGTGAGAACGGTAAAAGATGTATTTATTCACTTAAATAAACTAGCTGATGTTAAGTTAGCAGAAAATTGGGATAATGTTGGATTGTTGTTAGGAAACAATAATAATGAGGTAAATAAAGTGTTAGTATGTTTAGATGTAACTACTGACGTCGTAGAAGAAGCTATAGCTAATAATGTTAATCTAATAGTTTCACATCATCCTCTTATCTTTAAACCATTAAAATCTTTAGATTTTACTTCTGATTTTAAATCGAAAATTATTCGTGATTTGATAAAAAATGATATCTCAGTTATTTCATTTCATACAAATTTAGATTCTGCGACTTTAGGCCTTAATGATTATTTAGCTAAACTTCTTAAATTAGAAGATATTCAAGTATTATTTGAACATAATTTAGATAAAACAGCTGGTTTAGGAAGAATTGGAAAATTAAGTAGTTCACTGAAATATAGTGACTTTATTACTTATTTAAAAGATAAATTTTCATTAGAAAATGTGGCGGCTGTTATTGGAGATGAAAAGGAAATCTCTACTGTTGCATTATTAGGAGGAAGTGGAGCTGATTTTATTTATACATTACCGGAAGTAGATGTATATTTAACTGGTGATGTAGGTTATCATGCAGCACTTGATGCAATAGAAATGAAAAAAAATATAATTGATATTGGTCATTTTACTGAAAGTCTTGTAAAAGACTTGCTTTTAGATTATATCTCAGAATTAAATTTAGAGGTAATAAAATCAACAGTTGAAAAATCACCATTTACAATACTATAAAGGAGGTAACGATTTATGGCAAAAG
The DNA here is from genome assembly GCF_963537375.1 of uncultured Gemella sp. GTDB lineage: Bacteria > Bacillota > Bacilli > Staphylococcales > Gemellaceae > Gemella. Next base: position 36,055 of record NZ_CAUTDQ010000001.1, on the reverse strand, counting down.
CAACACCAACGATGGAAGATTATATAGAAGTGATATATTCATTAGTAAAGAATAAAGGTTATGCTAGGAGTGCTGATATCGCAGAAAAATTAGAAGTGTATCCTTCTACAGTAACTAAAATGTTAAAAAAGCTTGATGTCGAAGGATACATCGTGTACGAAAAGTATAGAGGAATTGCACTTACTGAACAAGGTGAGAAAATGGGCGAATATGCCTTAACTCGTCATGAATTATTAGAAGATTTCCTTAGACTTATTGGAGTAGACGAAGATAAAATATATGAAGAAGTTGAAGGAATTGAACATCATTTTGGTAAGAGTTCATTAGAAAAAATAAAAGACTTAATGAAATATTTAAAAGAAAACAACTATAAAGCGTAATGGAGAATAATTGTGGTAGATAAAGAGTATTTAAAATTATGTCAGCACATTCTAGATAATGGAATAGAAAAAGAAGATAGAACTGGTGTAGGTACGAAAAGTGTCTTCGGTTATCAGATGAAATTCAATCTTTCTGAAGGATTTCCTTTATTAACTACTAAAAAAGTGAATTTTAATTTGGTTTGGTCAGAATTACTGTGGTTTATAAAAGGTGATACAAATATCAAGTTTTTATTAGAAAATAAAAATAACATATGGAATGAATGGGCATTTAAAAAGTGGATAGAAAGTGAAGAATATACTGGTCCCGATATGACGGATTTTGGTCATAGAACATTGGTTGATGAGGAATTTTCTAAACAGTACAAGGAACAAATGGCGATATTTAAAGAACGAGTACTTACAGATGAGAGCTTTTCAGAAAAATATGGTGATTTAGGTAATGTTTATGGAAAACAATGGAGAAACTTTAACGGTGTTGATCAACTTAAAAATGTAGTGGAGCAGATTAAAACTAATCCATCTTCACGACGTTTAATAGTTTCATCATGGAATCCAGCAGAAGTAGATACTATGGCTTTACCACCATGTCATTCACTATTCCAATTTTATGTGAATGATGGTAAATTAAGTTGTCAATTATATCAACGAAGCGGAGATGTTTTCTTAGGAGTTCCATTTAATATTGCATCTTATTCACTTCTCACTATTTTAATAGCTAAAGAATGTGGTCTTGAGGTTGGAGAATTTGTTCATACGCTTGGTGATGCACATATTTATAAAAATCATTTTGATCAAGTAAAAGAACAAATGTCTAGAACACCATATTCTTTACCTGAATTAAAGGTAAATGACTTTGAAAGTATCTTTGACCTTAAGATTGAAGATGTTGAAGTTGTTAATTATGAAAGTCATCCATTTATTAAGGCACCAATAGCTGTTTAGGAGGGGTAATATGTTATCGCTAATAGTTGCATATGATAAGAATAAATCCATAGGTCAAGAAAATACTATTCCTTGGCGTTTAAAGAGTGATATGTTGCGAGTTAAAGAGTTAACTACAAATCAAACAATCATCATGGGACGTAAAACTCTAGATAGTATAGGAAAAGCTTTACCTAATCGTATAAATAGAGTTTTGACTCGGGACAAAGATTCTTTAAATCATTATTCAAATATAGAAATCTATTCAGATGATTCAATTTTAGAAAATATCGAAACTGAAAAGGCATATATATTTGGTGGTGGAACGATTTATAGTAAATTTTTTGATAAATGTGATGAAATGTTTATCACTGAAGTAGATACAATAGTAGAAGCTGATACAAAGTTTCCTGATTTTGATGAAAATGAATGGGACTTGTTAAGTCGAGAAGAATTTAAGAAAGATGATAGTAATGAATTTAACTATTCATTTTTACACTATATAAGAAAAAGGAAGGAGTAGAAAATGGAAAAAGTAAAAATTATTATTGATTCATCAAGTGATTTAACGTTTGATGAAATAGAAAAATATAATGTTGAAGTAATTCCTCTTACAATTAATATTGATGGAAATGAGTATGATTACCGTACAATAAGTAATGATGAATATATAGAAAGAATGAGAACAGCTACTACTTATTCAACTAGTCAACCAGCAATTGGTAAATTCTTAGAAGCTTATGAAAGATGGACGAAAGAAGGGTATAAAATTATTGTTTTAACTCTTTCATCTGCCTTAAGTGGAACTTATAGTACTGCTGTTACTGCAAGTTCTGAATTTGAAGGTGTTTATGTTGTTGATAGTAAAACTACAACTCGTGGGATGGTATTTTTATTAAAAGAATGTCTAAAACAATTAGAAGAACAGGTAGCTGTTGAAACGATTGTAGAAAGCTTAAGAGAAAAAGCTAAGAATATTTTGACATACGTTACAATCGATAAACTTGACAATTTGGTAAAAGGTGGTAGACTAAGTAAGTCACAAGCTTTAATCGGAGGTCTTTTAAATATAAAAGTTTTAACTCAGTTAAAAGATACAGAATTAGTTGCTTTAGATAAAGTTCGTGGTAAGAAAAAATTAGTTCAGACTTTAATTAAACATATTCAAGAAGAAAAACAAGATAAAACTATAAAAAGTATAAGTTTACCTAATTCATTAGCTGATGAATATGTAGCTTTAATTAAATCAGAACTAAAAGAAACATTTGGTTATGAAGTAAATGAGGATGAAATATTTACAACAACACCAATTATTTCAACACATACAGGAGAAAATGCAGTAGGTATCTTAGTAGAGTTAGTATAATCGGAGGTAATGATTATGACAAATTTCGATGAAACAAGATTATTTGATAGCAATTTTTATGATAAAAATGATATTCACAACATATTAAAAAATGTTGTTGAAACAATAAAACAGCGTGGATATGATCCTATTAATCAATTAATGGGATATATTAAAACTGCTGATCCAGTATACATTCCTAGAGATAATCATGCAAGGGAGCAAATAAGATTAATAGATATGGATGATATACTAGAGTACTTATTATACTTTTTTATACAGGAGTCGTAGATGTTAGATAAGAGAATAATGGGCCTTGATTATGGATCAAAAACTATAGGTGTTGCCGTTAGTGATTTGTTAGGCTTGACTGCACAAGGTATTGAGACTATTAATATCAACGAGCAGATAAAGGATTTTAAAATTAAAAGGATTAAAGAATTAGTTCAAGAGCATAATGTAGGAAAAATTGTTGTTGGCCTTCCTAAAAATATGGATAATTCTGTAGGTTTTAGAGGTGAAGCCACATTATATTTTGTAGAAGTTTTGAAAAAGAAGATAAAGAATGTTGAAATAATTCTACAAGATGAACGTTTAACTACTATGGGTGCTGAAAGAGTACTTCTTGAAGCGAATGTTTCAAGGAAGAAAAGAAAAGATGTTATTGATAAAATGGCTGCAGTATTAATATTACAGACATATTTAGATAAATTAAATTAATATATATTTCAGGAGGAAAATAAAATGCAAGAGAAAGATTTAAAAAACATTAGTATTGATAATACTGAAGAGGTGTATACACTTAGTACTTTAGAAGGTGAAGAAAAAGAATACCGAAAAATTTTAGAATTTACTAACCCTACAAATGGTAATCTTTACTATATCTTCGCTGAGGAAGAAACAATTGATGAAGAGGAAATTAGTATTTTCCCAATGGTATGTATAGAAGATGGAGAAGATGCTGTTCGTTTTGAACCAGTAGAAACAGATGAAGAATATGATATGATTTCTGAAGTTTTAGATACTTTTTATTACGACGAAAGTGAGTAAGTAATGAGAGAAGATAAGATAAGAAGAAGTAAAGAACTTAGAAAGAAAAATAAAAAAAGAAAATCTATCATTCCTATAATACTGACAGTATTTGTTGTTGTAGGTATAGCAGTACTATCAATATTTTATTACATGACAACACCAGTTGATAAAAGTAATAATAAGGATATTACTGTAGAAGTAAAAGAAAATTATGGAAGTGCGAGAATAGCACAAGAATTAAAAGCTAAAGGTTTAATCAAAAACGAAGAGGTATTTAAAATATATTCTAGATTAACACCGAATACAACTTTTTATGTTGGTAGCTTTAAATTAAAACAAAGCATGAGCTTATCTCAAATTATACAAGAATTAGGAGCTAAGAATAAAGGTAAAACAGGTAATACGTTTGCTTTAATCGAAGGTGACAGTATTTTGAAAATTTCTAAGAATTTAGAAAAGACAAAACTAGATCCTAAAGAATTTTTAGAAAAAGTTAATGACGGCGTATTTATTAAAAAACTACAAGCTCAATTCCCTGAGTTAATAACAGATGAGATTTACGGTAAAGATATTAAATATGCTTTAGAAGGATACTTATATCCAGCTATTTATGATTTAAAAGATGATGAAACAGTTGAGAGTTTAATTACTAAGATGGTTAAATTATCTAATGAAAAAATAGTACCGTTATACAAAAAGAATAATAAATCATGGAACATTGGTGGACAAAATAAACAAGTGTCTATCCATCAATATATGACGCTTGCTAGTATCTTGGAGAAAGAGTCTACAAAATCAGATGAGAACAGATTAATTGCTAGTGTATTCTTGAATAGACTTGCACAAGGTATGAGATTACAAACTGATCCATCAGCAAACTATGCTGCAGATAAACTTACAGGTGCACCGACGCAAGCAGAATTATCATTGAATTCTCCATATAATACTTATACTAATATCGGTTTACCACCTGGTCCAATTTCTTCAATTGGTTCAGAATCATTCGAAGCGTTAAATAATGCAGAAAATACAGATTATGTTTATTTCTTACATGCGACAAAAGATGGAAAAGCATATTTCTCTAAAACATATCCAGAACATGAGAAATTAGCTAAGGAACATATTGAAGGTTATATTCCATCGGGTAGTTAGAAAAGTAAATAATATTTATAATTTAACATATTAGAGAATAGTCTAATTAATCACTTTAATTGTTGATTGATTAGGCTGTTCTCTTTTTATGTTTGTAATTAGCTACTATTGAATAAATAACAAGATTAAGGTAAAATTAGATATAAGATAAAATTTTAGGAGAAATTATGCAACAGTATTTTTTAAATGAAGAATTGAATGTTGAATCAACATATGAATTATCAAAAGATGACAGCAATCATATTGTCAGAATAATGAGAAAAAAAATTAATGATAAAGTATATGTAGTATTTAATAATGAAGTTAAATACATTTGTAATATTATAGATAATAATGTAGATAAAGTTCTAATAACACCATATGAACAAGTAGACGGTAGTAATGAACTTCCAACAAAAATAACGGTGGCTATTCCGCCTTTGAAGAATGATAAAATAGAGTATTTAATTCAGAAGCTTACTGAACTAGGAGTAAGTAATATTGTTTTATTTAACTCTGAACGTAATATAGCAAAAATTAAAAAAGATAAAGTAGATTCTAAATTAAATAGATGGAATAAGATTATAAAAGAAGCGGCTGAGCAATCAAAACGTAATATTATACCTGATATAACTTATGTGGATAGTTTGAAAGAATTAATTTTATTTAGTGAAAATTACGATTATAAAGTTGTTGCCTATGAGAAAGAATCTGTAAATGAAGATAATGTTAATCTTAAGAAATTATTAAATTCTGATTTAAATAATAAAGACGTTATTGCGGTTTTTGGTAGTGAAGGTGGGCTTTCAGAACAAGAAATCGATAATTTATTAGATGGTAATTTTGATGTAATCGGTCTAGGAAAAAGAATATTAAGAGCTGAGACGGCACCTCTGTACTTTGTGAGTTGCGTTAGTTATTTTAGTGAATTCAAGTAAAGGAGTTTTAACTATGAGTATTGAATTAAATTTAACAGCAAAAGAAATATACGAGAAAGAATTTAAAAAAACGAGAGTAAAGGGTTATAGTGAAGAAGATGTTAATGATTATTTGGACTTAATAATTGAAGACTATATGAAACTTGATAAACTACTTACTCGTTTAAAAGAATTAGAAATTGAAAATCAAAATCTTAAAATTAAAATTGAGGCTATAAAAAACGCTAGTCGAGAGGATAAACCAGTCCAGGTTACTAATTTAGATATATTGAAAAGATTATCTAAACTTGAAACAGCAGTTTTTGGTCCTAATCATACAGAGCATGATTTATATTAATATATTATTATAAAAGATTAAATAAGGAGAATATCATGAATATTTTACTGATAGTTTCTGGTGGAATTGCGGCATATAAATCGATTGATTTATCTAGTTCTCTAGTGAAGAAAGGTCACGATGTTAGGGTTATACTTACAGAAAATGCAAAGAACTTTGTGACAGAACTACCTTTTCAATCATTAATTAAAAATAGAGTATATACTAATACTTTCAATGAATTAAATGAAAATGAAATCCAACATATTGATTTAACTAAATGGGCAGATAAAATAATTGTAGCACCAGCTACAGCAAATATAATTTCAAAATTTTCGTGTGGAATTGCTGATGACTTAGCAACTTCTCTTATGTTAGCTGTTCAGGATGTAACAAAAGTACATATTGTTCCTGCAATGAACACAGTTATGTATAACAACCCTATTATTAAAGAGAATATAAGTAAGCTCTTGAAACTAGGTTTTAATTTTGTTGAACCAGATAGTGGATTGTTAGCTTGCGGTGATATTGGAAAAGGAAAATTTCCAACAGTAGAAAAAATTGAAAAAGCTGTTTTCTCTGAGACAGAGTTAGACTTGAAAGGGAAAAAAGTTTTAGTAACTGCCGGTCCTACTAAGGAATTCATAGATCCTTTTAGATGCCTAACGAATCCATCTACTGGGAAAATGGGAATTGCTATAGCAAACGAATTTAAGAAAAGAGGAGCTGAAGTAATTTTAGTTTCAAGTGTGAAGAATGATACTATTTTAAATGGTATAAAGGTATTAGATGTTGTAAGTACAAAGGATATGTTTGAAGCGGTAAAAAATAATTTTAAAGATTGCGATTATATAGTTAAGGCAGCTGCAGTATCTGATTATACCCCTGTACTTGTCTTTAATAAAAAAGTAAAAAAACAAGATGGAAATCTTACAATGGAGTTTGAGAGAACTCAAGATATATTGAAATATGTTGGTGAAAATAAAACAGAAGAACAAATTGTTGTAGGATTTGCTGCTGAAACTAACGATCTTCTTGCATATGCTAGAGAAAAAATAGTTAAGAAGAATTTAGATTATATAGTGGCAAACGATATATCTCAAAAAGATATCGGTTTTGGAAGTGATAATAATGAGGTGTGTATTATTGACAAATTCAATAATATAACAAAAATTGATAAATCTAGTAAGACAAACATAGCTAAAGAAATTGTAGATACTATTACTAAGTAAGCTTGAAACTTTAAAGAAGGTGAGGTGAGATTATGTATGCTGAAGTTATTGTCGATGTAAATAATCATAGTGTCGATCAGAGTTTTTACTATTTGATTCCTGATGGAATTAAGGAATATGATCTTGTAGGTTATAGAGTGGAAGTTCCTTTTGGCACTCGTGTAGTTCAAGGTTATGTTGTTAATGTTAGCGAAAAGTATAAAGGGGTATACGATAAAGATAACTTTAAAAGTATAAAAAAATTAAAAGATGACTTTCCAATTTTAACTAAAGAAATGCTTCTTTTATCTAAAGTTATGGCAGATGAACTTTTTTGTACTAGAATTCAAGCTATAGAAACGCTAATTCCGACGATATTAAAAAATAAATATGTCGAGTATTACGAGTTGATAGATGCGAACAAAACTTTACTATTTGATTATGCTAAGTATTTTGATAGGAATAACTTAGCTGAAAAGAAAAAGTTTGAAAAAATTTTTTCAATCGAACAAATTGGATATTTAATCTCGCTAAAAGCCATAAAACTTATAAGTAAAGTCAAAGAAATAAATAATAACATTACGGAAGAATTTTATATTCTAGGTGATATAAGTAATGTAAAATTAACAAAGAAACAACAGATAATTGTTGATTATCTAAGTAAGAATAAGAAGATTAAGAAATCAGATGTTAAAGAAATATTAAATATCGGCCCTTCAGTAACGAAGAAGTTATTAGAGCAAAATGTTATTTTTATCATTGAAGAAGAAGTAATTCCTGAAATTGACACGACTATTTTACAAAATGAAACAAAATTAAGTAAGTATCAGCTGGAAATATTTGATAAAATTGTAAAAAATTATAATTCAGGTAAATTTAATGAATACCTTCTCCATGGTGTTACAGGATCTGGGAAAACTGAAATATATATTAAATTAGTTGAAGAAACATTAAAAAATGGAAAAGATGCTATTGTTCTTGTTCCAGAAATAATTTTAACACCGCAAATAGAGAGAAAATTCAAGAAAATTTTTAATGATAATATTGCTGTAATACATTCTAGATTAAATACTAAAGAGAAATATAATGAATGGAAAAAAATTAAAGACGGTAAGGTTAAAATCTGTCTTGGGACTAGATCAGCTATTTTTGCACCTTTTGAAAATCTTGGTATTATAATTATCGATGAAGAACATGAAAATAGTTATAAGCAAACTGAATCACCAAGATATGATGCTAAAGATATAGCAAAAAAACGTGGTGTATATAACAAATGTACAGTAGTATATGCTAGTGCAACGCCATCGGTTGATTTATATTATAATTTCGAGAAGAATAATTCGAGTAACCTTTTGACTCTAACGCATAGATTTAATAATAATTTACCAAAAATTAGTATTGTTCATACAGAAGATAAAGAAAAAGTTATAGCTGATGAATTGCTTTTTAAAATTAAGGAAAAAATTGATAAAAAAGAACAGGTATTATTGTTAATGAATAAAAGAGGATATACTAATTTTATTCGTTGTTTTACCTGTGGTCATTTATATAAATGCGAGAACTGTGATATAAGTTTAAATTATCATAAACACGACAATTCATTACGTTGTCATTTTTGTGGATACCATAAAAAAATTTCAAATATAAAAAAATGTTGCGAACATCCAGAGTTAGTTTCAGGTAACTATGGAATTCAAAAGGTAGAGGAATTTTTGATTCAACATATTCCGGATGTCAGAATAACAAGGATGGATTCAGATACAACTAGTCGAAAAGGAGCATATGAAAAACTATTAACTGATTTTAAAAATCATAAGTCTGATATACTATTGGGAACACAGATGATATCAAAAGGTCTGGATTTCCCCAATATTACTCTAGTTGGAGTACTATCAATTGACAGTATGATAGCTATACCGAGTTTTAAAGCGAATGAGAAGCTATTTCAGTTATTAGTTCAAACAGCAGGAAGAGCTGGAAGAAGTGAAAAAGAAGGCGAAGTTGTCTTTCAAACAAATATAGCGAGCAATATATTGGATTATGCAATTAATCATAGTTATGAGAGATTTTATAAGTACGAATTAAATAGACGTAAACTTATTGATTATCCGCCGTTCTGTAAAATTTCATTTATTATGATAAAAGGTTATGATGAAGTGAAAACAGAACAGGTTGCAAAGATGATTTATAACTTTATAAGTAAAAAGCTTAGTGGTTCATCGATTCTTGGTCCGAATAAAAGCTTATTCTATAAAATTAATAATGAGTTCAAGTATAATTTGGCAATAAGGTATAATGATGAGGAATATAGTAAATTACATCCTCTTTTGAAGTATATAAATGATTATTTTGCAGACAGTTTTTCAAACGAGAAGATAACTATAACAATAGATAATTCAGCTTTAGATTTTATGTGATTTCATGTAAAAATTAATTTAATAGATTCAATTAATCAGCTTGTAGAAATTGCTTTACAAGTTGATTTTATTTGTTTAGAAATACGATAAAAATTTGAAAAAATAGCGATTTTATCGTATAATATAAGGATGTAGATTTATATTTTATGACTGGAGGAAGATTGTGGAAATAGAACAAGTTATAAAAATTTCACAACTCTATGATTTTTACTCTGAATTACTTAGTGATAAACAAAAACAATATTTAAATGATTATTATTTTAATGATTTATCATTAACAGAGATATCGGAAAATTACAATATTTCAAAACAAGCTGTTTCAAATAATATTAAAAGAACAGTGTTAGAATTAGAACAGTTTGAGGAGAAGTTAAATTTAATAAAACTAAACAATCAAAGATTGTTTTTACTAAATGAAATAAAAAAATCAACGAATGATACAGAAGTACTGACATATGTTGATGAATTGATAAAATTAGAAAACTAGGAGAATCTTTTATGGCATTTGAAAATCTATCGGAAAGATTACAAAATACAATAGCGAAGCTTACAGGAAAAGGAAAAGTTTCTGAAGCTGATGTTAAAGAAATGATGAGAGAAGTTAGGTTGGCATTACTAGAAGCCGATGTTAACTTTAAAGTAGTAAAAGAATTTGTTAAGAAAATTAGTGAAAGAGCAGTTGGAACTGAAGTTATGAAATCATTAACTCCTGCTCAACAAATTGTAAAAATAGTAAATGAAGAACTTGTTGAATTACTTGGTGGTTCTAACGTTGAATTAAATCAAGGTGGTAAGATTACAACAGTAATGATGGTTGGTCTTCAAGGGGCTGGGAAAACAACTACAGCAGGTAAGTTAGCTCTTAAAGTAAAAAAAACTATGAAGAAAAAACCGCTTCTTATTGCAGCTGACGTTTATAGACCAGCAGCGGTTCAACAATTGAAAACTTTAGGAAAACAACTTGATATTGAAGTTTTCTATGTTGATAAAGATCCTGTAGATATTGTTAAAGAAGGATTAGCCTTTGCTAAAGAAAATTACTTTAACTATGTAATTATCGATACTGCTGGGCGTCTTCACATCGATGAATTATTAATGGATGAATTAAAAGATATTAAAGCGGCAACAACTCCAGATGAAATTTTACTTGTAATAGATGCAATGATTGGACAAGAAGCTGTTAATATTGCAAGTTCATTTGATGAACAACTAGATATCACTGGATTAGTACTAACGAAACTTGATGGAGATACACGTGGTGGGGCAGCCTTATCCATTAAATCTATCACTGGTAAACCGATTAAATTAGTTGGTATGGGTGAAAAGATGAACGACCTAGAGATATTCCATCCAGAACGTATGGCTTCTCGTATTTTAGGTATGGGTGATGTCCTTACTCTAATAGAAAAAGCTCAAGCTTCTATTGATGAAGATGAAGCTAAAAAAATGCAGGAAAAAATCCTTAATCAAAGTTTTACCTTCGAAGACTTTTTAACTCAACTTGAACAAGTGAAGAAACTGGGTAGTTTAAAAGATATTTTAGGTATGATTCCAGGTATGGGGAAACTTAAAAATATGAATTTAGATGCAGTTGATGAGAAGCAATTTGTTTATATTGAAGCTATCATCAAATCTATGACTATTGAAGAAAGACAAAATCCAGATATCATTAATGTACCACGAAGAAAACGAATTGCACAAGGTAGTGGTAGACCAATTAATGAGGTTCATAAGTTAATTAAGCAATTCGAAGAAATGAGAAAAATGATGAAACAGTTTGGTGGACTTATGAATGATAAATCTAAGAGAAAGGGTCTAGGAAGAATGTTTGGTGGCAAACTTCCATTTTAATAAATTATGAATAATATAGTTTTATTTCAACCAGAGATACCAGCTAATACAGGTAATATCGCACGTACATGTGTTGGTACTAATACAAGATTGCATTTAATTAGACCTTTAGGTTTTTCTATTGATGATAAACATGTTAAACGTGCAGGTTTAGATTATTGGGAACACTTAGATTTAGTTGTTTGGGATAGTTTTGATGAATTTCTTGAAGCGACTAATGATAAATATTATTATCTTATTACTAAATTTGGTTCAAAGAATTATTGTGATTTTGATTTCTCTAATGAAGAAAATGAAGATATATATTTTATTTTTGGAAGGGAAACTAAAGGATTGCCTAAAGAATTCCGAGAAAAATATAGTGAGCAAGCATTACGTATACCTATGAGTGAAAATGTTCGTTCATTAAATTTATCTAATACAGCGGCATTAATAATTTATGAAGCACTTAGACAACAAAGTTTTAATAAATTACAATAATATGATTGTAATTTATTAGATCCTAAATTAATGAGAACTAATAAGAATAGAGGTTTATTTATATCTAAATTTTTTATAAAAGCTTTTTAGATATCTAGTAAATATTATGGGAGTAATCGACAAAATCGAATTCTTCAAAATCTTGATTTTGATTTACTCCCTGCGTATTAATAATATAAAAGGAGAACAACATGACATTTGTTGATATTATAGATGATAACAACTTAGTAGAAGACAGCACTAAAGATATGTTATTAAAATTGTTAGAATGTGCTGCGGAGTATGAAAATGTTGATACTGAGATTACTGAGATGTCATTATCTTTTGTTAGTAAGGAAGAAATTCAAGAAATTAACCGTGATTATAGAGGTAAAGATGTTCCAACTGATGTTATTTCTTTTGCATTAAATGATGAAGTAGGGGACGAGATTGATATTATTGGACTTGAAGATGAAATTAATTCTATTGGAGATGTTATTATCTGTGTAGATATTGCACATGAACAAGCAAAAGAATACGAACATAGTTTCGATAGAGAAATTGGTTTCTTAGCAGTACATGGTTTTTTACATCTACTTGGTTATGATCACATGACTGAAGAAGATGAAAAAGAAATGTTTGGAAAACAAGATGAAATTTTAGAAAAATTTGGTTTAAGGAGATAAGCATGTTTGAAGAACAAATTAAAACTGGATTTGTCACTATTATTGGCCGTCCTAATGCTGGTAAATCTACGTTATTAAATAATATACTACAACAAAAAATTGCAATCATGTCAGATAAACCACAAACTACTAGAAATATTATTAATGGTGTATATACTGATAATGATTCACAAATCGTTTTCATTGATACTCCTGGAATCCACAAGCCAAAGCATAGGCTTGGAGATTATATGATGAAACTTGCAAGTAGTGCGATTCAAGAGTCAGAAATAGTTTATTTAATTATAAATGCAAGTGAAAAGTTTGGACCTGGAGATCAACATTTAATAAATATAGTTAAAGAATTAAAAGTACCAACATTTTTATTAATTAACAAAATAGATCTAATTTCACCGGAACAATTAATCCAAATTATAGAATTTTATAAAGATTTATATGATTTTGTTGAAATAGTTCCTATTTCTGCTCTTAAATCAATAAATGTAGATAATCTACTAAATACAACAAAAAAATACTTGCAACCAAGTTTTAAAATGTATCCTGATGATGTAATTACAGACTCACCTGAGTATTTTGTAATTTCTGAATTTATTAGGGAAAAAGTCCTACAATTAACAGAACAGGAAATACCACATTCTATAGCTGTTGTTATCGATAGAATTGAAAAACAACCAGGTAAGAAAAAAAATATTATTGCGACTATCGTAGTTGAGAGAAAATCTCAAAAAGGTATGATTATTGGTAAACAAGGTAAAATGATAAAAGAAATTGGTTCTAGAGCAAGAAAAGATATTGAGGTTCTTCTTGGCGAAAAAATATTCCTAGAATTATGGGTAAAAGTTATTGATAACTGGAGATCAAAACCAAATCAAATTAGAGATTTAGGCTATAGGGATGATATTTTTGACTAATAGAAATTACATAACGGGGATTATAATTAAAAAAATACGTTATAAAGATTATCATGAAATTTTACAGGTTTTAACAGAACAGGGAAATGTAGAAAGTTTTTTTTATGAGAATGTTCATAAAAGCAAAAAGAAAATTAAAGTTAGTACACCATACGAAGTGAGTATTAACTATTTTCCTACAAATGGTATGAATAAAATTACAAATTTGGAAATTGAAAATACATATTCCAATATAGTTTATGATGTTATAAAAAATAGTTATGTTTCAAATATATTGGAATACACATATTTAGTTAATGATAACTCCTTTAATATTTATAAGCTATTAAAACTTTGTTTAAATAATATTGAAAGTAATGTTTCCGAAAAGATAGTTGTAAGCTATTTTTTAGCGAAAATATTAAAAGAGCAAGGTTTTATGTTTAAATATCAAAAAACTGATTATGATTATGTAGGTTATAGTTTTCAGAAAAATAGTTTTGTTGATAAATTTAATACGGACTACAGTGTCTATGGATTGAATGATCACCTCGTAAAACTTACATACTACCTATCAATTAAAAATATCGATTTTTTGGAAAGTTTAGAAATTGAAAATAAAGATTTAATTAGACTCTTTTCATTTTTTAATATGTTGTTTAAAGAATTTATTGGAGTTGAAACGAAATCATATAAAAAAATACTAGAACTTGAAGAAATATTAGGTTCTAAATAGAAAGAGGCTATGTATGAATAATGCAATAGGAGTATTCGATAGTGGAGTGGGAGGATTAACGGTTGCTCGAGAAATAATGAGACAACTACCTAATGAAACTATTTATTATTTCGGTGATGTGAAAAATTGCCCTTACGGAGATAAAACTAGAGAAGAGATAATTAAATATACCGATAGAGCGGTGAAATATTTAATTGACAAAGGTGTTAAAATGGTTGTACTAGCGTGTAATACGGCAACGGCAGCTGCACTTAATTATCTTCAAGATAAATATGACATACCGATAATAGGAGTAGTACAACCTGGTGCAAGACGTGCAATTCAGGCTACTGAGAATAATAAGGTTCTTGTTTTAGGTACTAAATTTACTGCAAAATCAAAAGTTTATGATATTGAAATTGAGAATATTAATTCTGATATTCAAGTCGTTGATAAAGCTTGTCCTGCTTTTGTACCTTTTATTGAATCAGAAGGTAACGTTGATAAAGATGCAACAAAGAAAATTATACATGAAACTTTAGAGAATACACGCAACTTAGGTGTAGATACAGTTGTTTTAGGTTGTACGCATTATCCAATTTTGAAAAAAGATATAGAAGAATATTATGGTAATAATATTAAGGTTATTTCTTCAGGACGAGAAGCTGCTCGAGAAGTTAGCTCCGTATTAGGATATGCAAAGTTACATCAAAAGAGATTTAATAAAAAAGATCATAAGTTTTACATATCTGAAGCTAGTGAAAATTTTAATAATATAGCTTCTAAATGGTTGAATAAAGAAATTATTGCAGAAGTAGTAGATTTATAGGAGAAAGTAATGAAAGAATTAATTTTAGCATCTAATAATGCTCACAAAGTAGAAGAAATTAAAAGTATTTTAGAAAATTATAATATCTTAACTCTTAAGGATATTAACTATACAGAAGAAATTGTAGAAGATGGTGCTACATTTGAAGAGAATGCATTAATAAAAGCTCGTACAATAAGTAAATACTCTGGGAAAACAGCTATTTCTGATGACAGTGGATTAAGTGTTGACCTACTTGATGGGAGACCCGGTGTATATTCTGCAAGATATTCTAAAGAGCAAACTGATGAAAAAAATATAGAAAAAGTGCTTTTAGAATTAAATGGACAAAAATCAAAAGCTAAATTTGTTTCTGTTATAGCTCTTGTAAAACCTGATGGAACAGAATTAACTTTTAGAGGTGAGTGCCATGGTGAAATTATTTTTGAAAAACGTGGTACGAATGGTTTTGGATATGATCCAATATTCTATGTTCCATCTTTAGATAAAACTTTTGCAGAGTTAAGTGCTGAACAAAAAAATAGTATTAGTCATAGAAAACAATCATTAGAGAAATTTTCGCAATATTTGAAAGAAGAAAGTGATGAAAACTAGAATAATTCGTGAAGATTGTATTGCTTGTGGAAATTGTAATGCTATCTGTCCTGACATATATGATTATGACGAAGATGGAATTGCGTATTGCATTATAGATGAAAATAATATGACGGAAGCAGTTCCAGATAAATATAGAAGTTTGGTTCTTGAAGCACAAATAAATTGTCCTACTGAAGCAGTTTATGTGGAAGAGGACTAGAAAGGAGAGAAGATTGAGCAATAAAAAAACAAAAAAATCAAAAAAAACTAGTGGAACTAAAAAATCAACTAACTCCAAAGGTAAAAAAGGTGCTACAAAGAAAAATCCTAAGAAAAATATAATTCCAGTTTTAACTAAAGAAACATACAGAGGATTGTATTTTGTAATTTCTGTTCTTATTATAATTTTATCTGTTCTTCAGATGGGATTTGTAGGTAAATTTTTTGATTCATTATTTAAATATCTATTTGGTAGCTTTAGCTATATACTATATATTATTATTGTAGCTACTCCAATTTATTATATTATGAATAAAAAAATCAAAACACCTGTTATTGTAGTAACGTTCTTAGTGTTGATAGATTTCTTATTCCAGTTAATACTAGTTGGTAATGCAGAAAGTACTTATATTAGTTTTACAGAGATATATAATGGTAAAGTGTTAACTTATGGCGGTGGACTGATATCTTACTATCCAGTTAAATTTTTAATATACTTATTATCATACTATGGATCTTTATTAGTAGTTATTTCAGCAATTATTACATCAGTATTCCTATATTTTAATATTAACTATAGAACGCTTGTTTTAAGATTAAAGCATCAAATTGTTGATGCCTTTGATAAAAATGAATATGTAGATGAAGAATATGACGAGTATCTCGAATTTGACGATGAAATTATAGACGATTATAATTATGTAGATACAAAAAAAGAAAATTCTAATGAGCAAAGATATAATAATATTAAAGATAAAGATTTAGTGGTAGATATTAGAGAATTTAAAGAAGAACCTGAGGAAGAACTTGTACAAAGAGTCACAAGAAAACAAGCTAAGCAAAAAGAAGTTAAAAGTGTTGATGTTGTTGAAGAATCTTTAAATGAAGAAGTATCTGAAGAATCATATGATAATTATCAACTACCACCAATTACATTGCTTAATAGTCCAGTTAAAAAACAAACAATAACTAAGGGTGATGTAGTTGAAAAATCTAAAATATTACAAAGTACATTTAATAACTTTGGTATTGAGGTGAAAATAGTTAAAGCAATAGTAGGTCCTTCAATTACACAATTTCAAATTTTGCCGACTCCTGGAACAAAGGTAAGCAAGATTGTGAATCTGAGTAATGATATTGCGCTGAATCTTGCAGCCAAAGATGTACGTATTGAAGCACCTATTCCAGGTAAGTCATTAATTGGTATTGAAATTCCAAATACAGTAAATGAATTAGTAACAATGAAGGAAGTATTTGTAAATGATGAGGATAACTCGCCTCTATCAGTTGCCTTGGGGAAAGATGTATCAGGTGAATCAATTTTTACAAGAATCGATAAAACACCTCATTTATTAATTGCAGGATCAACAGGTAGTGGTAAATCAGTATGTGTTAATACTATAATTACAAGCATATTACTAAAAAATAAACCAGATAAAGTAAAATTAATAATGATAGATCCTAAAATGGTAGAATTATCAATATATGATGGAATTCCGCATCTATTAACATCAGTTGTAACTGATCCAATAAAAGCTGCTGATGTACTTCATAAAGTAGTTTTAGAAATGGAAAATAGATATCGAGAGTTTGCTAGAGCACGTGTTAGAAATATGGAAGGCTATAATAAAATAGCAGCAAAAGATCCTGATTATAAAGAACTACCGTATATAGTAGTAATTATTGATGAATTGGCTGACTTGATGATGGTGTCATCTAAAGAAGTAGAAGAATCAATAGCACGAATAGCTCAGAAAGCACGTGCTGCAGGAATACATATGATTATAGCTACTCAGAGACCGTCTGTAGATGTTATAACAGGTGTAATTAAAACAAATATACCTTCAAGAATAGCATTTGCAGTAAGTTCAAGTATTGATTCAAGAACAATTTTAGACAAATCAGGAGCTGAAACTCTGCTTGGTAAAGGTGATATGCTTTACTTATCTGCTGATTCAAGTAAACCTGTACGTATCCAAGGAGCTTTTCTTTCAGATGAGGAAGTAGAAAAAGTAGTAGATTATGTTAAGAGCCAGTCAGAGGCTCAATATGATCCAAATATGACACCAAGTGAAGTAAGTTCACAAGGTGGTAGTTCATCAGCGGATGATGTAGATCCACTATATAAAGAAGTATTATTATTTATAGCAAAAACACAAAAAGCTTCAGCTTCACTGTTACAACGTAGATTTAAAATTGGTTATAATAGAGCAGCTAGAATAATAGATATGCTTGAAGAAGATGGTTATATCGGTCCAGTTGATGGAAGTAAGCCTAGAAAAGTATTTTTAGAGAAGGAATTTGCAGAAGATTATGAGTAAAATAGTTTACGTAAATAATATTATGTAAACTGGAAAATGATATTATTAAGAGAGGTAAATTAAATTGAGAAAAAATAATAAAGTACTAGTTGGTTTATTGATAATCGTACTTTTAGCGGTTATCGGATTATCGGCTTATGCTTATCAAAAGCAAAAATCATTAAATAATGTTAAACCAAAAGTTACAGAAACCAAGAAAGAAGATTCTAAATTTGAAAAAATAATAAAAGAAAGTTCTAGTAACTTTAATAAAGAAAATGAATTAAGTAAGAAAATTGATATACTAAAAAGTCTATTAACTTATAAAGAAGAAATAAGTAAAGAGAATAAAGATAAACTTAACGAAAAATATAATTCTCAAGTCAAAGAGATGAGAGAAAAAATTAAAAATAGTTTAAAAGATAAAATTAGTTCTCTAACGGTAACTAATGAAGATAAAACTAATACAGAAAAAGTTACTAATGTTAAGAAAGATCTTACTGAACTGCAAACTTTAGTAGATAAAGAGAAAGAAACAATTTTTGAAAAAGGAGAGGACTACAATGAAATTTCTCAACTAATTAAAACAAATCTTGCAACTACTGAAGTAACTCAAACAGCTACAACAACGAACAATAGTAATACTACTACTGAACAGGTTCAACATACTGAAGTAATTGAAGTACCAACTCCTCAAAGACAAAGAGGAACGACTTCGTATACTCCTCCAAGAGTACAAAATAGTCCAACAGCTCCTTCTGGAGGAAACTCTGATTCAAATTCGACTGTTACACCAAGCACACCAGCTACTGTCACACCTACTACACCTGATGTAACAACTCCAGCAGTTAGTGAAACAACAGGAACAAGTGAATAAATTTTTAAAAACAGGATAATAAGAGTATTTATCCTGTTTTTATTATTGTAGCATATTACAGAATATGTTATAATTATAATGAATTTAAATTTATGCAAGAAGGGTAAGTAATAATAATGAATCTACCAAATAAAATAACATTATTTAGAACAATATTAATACCTATATTTATAGTATTTTTATTATATAATATGGGAGGAAGTATTTCTATCCTAGGTGGTCGAAATATAACCCTTAATATTTTTATAGCAGCATTGATTTTTATGTTTGCATCATTCACAGATTTTATTGATGGATATCTTGCTAGAAAATATAATTTAGTGACTAATATGGGCAAATTCTTAGATCCATTAGCTGATAAACTACTAGTCGGAAGTGCCTTTATTGTAATGGTTGAACTAGGTTTAATGCATAGTTGGATGGTAGTGGTTGTAATAGCAAGAGAATTTGCAGTTACAGGACTTAGACTTTTGGCTGTAGAAAAAGGGGAAGTAATACCCGCAGGAATTCTAGGTAAATTAAAAACTATTAGCCAATTATTAGCTATTATTCTTATTTTATTAGGTAATCCAATTTTTAACAGTATTGGTTTTAAACTAGATTATATCCTATTATGGATTTCTGTAATATTGACTATTTTATCAGGATTAGAATATTTCAAAAATTCTTTACATGTATTTAAATAATGTTAGTGATAGGATCTCCTATCCTAACATTTTTTTAATAGAAAAATTAGAAAGGTGTGATTATATTGGATAATATTCTGAAAGATGAGTGTTTTAAGAAAAGATATCCTATTATTTTAGTATGTCATAATAATAAATGGATAAAATGGTATGATGAAATGGAAGTAAAATTATCAAAATTACTTAAAGATATACCTGTACATATTTATCATATTGGAAGTTCTGCAATACCAAATATAAAATCAAAAAATATAATAGATATACTTATAGAAACAATAGATGATAGAAATTTTGATAAAATAGTTCAAATTCTTTCTAAAGAATGGGAATTACGTGGGAATGAAGATGATAGAGCTTTTTTAATTAAAGGATATGGCGAGAAAGGTTTTCTAGATAAAGTGTTTCATCTTCATATAAGAAAAAAAGGTGATATTACTGAAGTAGAATTCAAAAAAATATTATTAGAACATCCAGTAGTTGCAAAGAAATATGAGGCTTTAAAGTTAAAATTAGAAAAAGAATATAAATATGATAGAGAAGGATATACTGAAGGAAAAACAGAATTTATAGATAATATTATAAAAGAATATAGTTTACATAAATAATTTTATGTAAACTATATTCTTTATTTTACTTCTTTTTTATTGAAATAATTATATAATCCGTGAATAGCAACTATTGACCAAACACCTTCTAGTAAAACAAATCCCCATTGTTTACCAACAAAGGCATCAATACCAAGAATTAATGCTCCGATAGCATTTAGTAATAAATAACTAAGTGATGTAGTTTTAAGTTTTCCTAACTGGCTAAATACAAAGCCGATAAGAATTAATAGTGATCCTAAAACTTGTACAATAATACCCATTTTTCACCTCCATATATTTAATAACTTTTATATTTTAACTTAATTGGAGATATATTGCAATACTAATCATCTAATTTATCAATAGATTGTTTAATTATCTTTTTAGATTCATTAATATATAGCATTGAAGTATCACTGTTAGAGTGTCCCATTTGAGTCATAATGATTGGGATGTTACCGTTTGTTTTTAATGCTAGTTTAGTACCGTAACTATGTCTTAGTTTATGTGGTGACATAGGAACATTAAAGGCATCGGTATATTTCATAACTAGTTTTTGGATAGCTCTTATTGATAATCCAGTTTTATTTTTACTAATAAAGACATAGTCTTCTCTATTAAGTTTAAAAGGTAGGGAAGTTATGTATTCATTAAGTCTATCTAATGCTGATTTTGTTATTATAACTGTGTCTACTTTATTACCTTTTCTAATGACGTTTATTTCACTATTTAGAAAATCTATATCCTTAACCTTTAAATTAGCAAGTTCATTAACACGAATACCACTTTTTAAAAATAGCGTTAATATCGCAAGATCTCGTGCTTTATCACGTAAAAAGAATGTCTTTCCATGTTTTGATAAAGTTTTCTCGTACTCAAATTCAACATACTGCAAGAATTCTTCGTCTTGAGAGTCTAAGAATATCTTTTCAGAAATTTTCTTTGATCTTGATGATAATGTCTCTTTCACACGATTAATAGGTATCTTAAGCATTACATTTCGCTCAAAATAAGCTCGTCCTTGTTCATTCTCGCTTGTAACAGTAAGAAACTTATACAGGGACCTCATAGCAGCCTTATAATTGTTTACAGTCGTTTGACTTCTATATTTTCCATTAACTTGTTCACGAGAGAGACTTTTAAAATAACTTTCCATTTCTTTTTTAGATATATTTTCTAAAGTAGATAGTTGAACTTCTTTTATATTTTCTGCATCTGAAATTGTTTCTCTAATAGTCCAGTTTAGAAAATTCTTATAAGTTTCTAAATATCTATGTAATGTAAGTGGTGATAAATTATCGTAATACGTATCTATGAAGTCTTCTATATAATCTGGGAATTCAGGAAGTATTTTATTTATTTTTTGTTTATAATAATCACGTTGATTCATTGGTATTATTACATTCTCCTATAGTTTATTAATTATACATATAATATGTATTATACGAACAAATATATTATATCATATTTATTAGTTTCTTTCAATATACTTCAATCCCCTTATTTCGATAAAGAATAAAATATTTCATTTTTAGTTTCTGATAAATGATTATTTATTTCATCTATTTTGTTTTAAATTAATTTTTTCAATTTAATGAGTAACTATAATTTAATAATATATGAGTTTCACTTTCAAATTTGAAAATTCTAGAAAAAATGACCTATTTAAACACCATATAAGCTTTCTAAATTATTTTTTAATACAATTACTCCAAAATGATATAAAACCTCTTAAAATTGATTTAAATGCTTAATTTGACATTTATAGCTAATTTAGCATATGTTTTACTTGATTTCTATATATATTTTATTAATATAATGTAAAAAGCTATCTAAGTTTCCTTAGATAGCTTAAAGTTTATCGCTTAATTATACACGCTCAACTTTTCCAGATTTTAAAGCTCTAGCAGAAACCCAAACTTTTTTAGGTTGTCCGTCTACTAAAATTGTTACTTTTTGTAGATTAGCTTTGAATTTTCTTTTATTTGCGTTCATTGCGTGTGAACGAGTATTTCCTGAACGAGCTTTACGTCCAGTAACGTAACAAACTTTTGCCATGAATTAATCCTCCTTTTGGAAATAGTTTATTCATAACATTTACTACATACACAAGTATTAATATAACATACCTTAACATAAATATCAAGTAAAAATATTATTTATTTTAAAAATATTTTATGTAATCGAAGTCATAATCAATATTATAATAAATGCTACTATAGAAGCTATAGTCGTACCTAATGTCCAAGTTTTAAATGTTGTTTTAAAATCTAAATTTAAATACTGTTTAAATAACCAGAAACCAGGATCATTTACGTGTGAACAGAACATACTTCCTGCAGTAATACTCAACATTATAAATACCGGTGAATAACTGATAGTCGGAACTAAAGGTTCTACTATTGCTAACGTTGTAATTGCTGCAATAGTTGCACTACCTAGTGATATTCTTAGGATGGCAGCAACAAAGAAACTTATTAGTATTGGTGATATGTTCATACCACTAGTTATTTGAACTATCTCATCTGTTACCTTTGAATCTACTAATACCTGTTTCAAACCTCCAGCAGCACCGTTAATAAGTAATACGACTGCAATTGTTTTAATAGATTGACTTAACAATGGAGCAATACTACTAATCCTTAAATGTTTTACAATCATCAATTTCAAAATGGCTATTAATAAGCTGATTATCAATGCGGTAACTGGATTACTAATAATTGTTAATATATCTTTTAAGTAAGTTGGTAAACTATTTATACTTAATGCTACTGTAGGAATAGTAATTAATATAACAGGTAATAACATTAGGATAATAGAAAAACCAGAACTCATCAGCTGTTTCTCTATTTTTAAAACACTAATATTATTTTGTTCTGTTTGTATGATAGGTTTAGTTTGTACCATTTTTGAATTAGTTAATAATAGGCCACCGATAATTGCTGTTGGTATTGCAACTATTAAACCATAGAAGAATACTTCCGCCATATTAAGATGGAATGTTTTAGTAATAATACTTGGACTAGGATGTGGTGGGAATAGTGCATGGATTGTTAGAACCCCAATACTTGCTGGTAAAGCTAAGTATATTTTATCCAAATTTAATTCTTTAGCTACTGCTAAAATAATTGGTATTACCAAAATAAAAGCTACATCAAAAAATAACGAAAAACTAATACACATTCCAGCAATAAGAAGACCTAATTGAATCCTCTTGATTCCGAATAGACTAATCATTTTTTTTGCAGTAATTTCTACTGCTCCTAATTCTTCTAGTATTCTTCCAAACATAGCTCCTAATCCTAAGATTAGTGATAGATGCCCTAGAAGAGATCCTGTCCCCTTCTCTACTGAATCAATTATTGAACTAGGGGATAAGCCTAAAAATAATCCTAGAATAATTGCTACTATAAGTATTGATAAGAAGGGTTCAAAATGTAATTTTGTTATTAAAAATATTAGTACGCTAATTCCTAAGAAAACTAATAACAATTTATAAGAATGAATTCCTAAAAAATAAGCTAGGATCGAATATATAATTAATCCTAAGCCGATTAATATTTTATCTAATTTCATTATATTCTCCTTAATTTTTCATTAGGTAATTATATCATTATTAGCTATATCAAGTAAAGATATACGCTTACTATAGAATTAGTGTTCTTTATCTAGTAACTCAGCGATTTTCATAAAAGTTCTTCCGTTTCTAATAGTAACAGCTTTATAGAAAGATTCTTTAATTAAATATTTATGATATGCCGTTTTTAAATAATTCTTTTCATTAAATTTCCCCCAAAAAACAGCTCTTTTTCCAAAGTGAACTTGTTCGTCGTTTAAAGACATACTATTTATTCGTTCTCTGATAATTGAATAATCTATATCTTCACAATAAAATAGTACATCTTTTCTATAAAAATCATCATTCCACCAACTAGGTAGATTTTTAAGTTCTTCTATGTATTCATCTTTTGTTAATATTACTTTATTAATTTTGAATGAATAAAAATTTAATTTCTGTGATATCTTTTCATTAACTATATCTATGTTGTCAGTTTATAAAAAACTCTCTATCATAGTAATATAATAATAGAGAGTTTTTAAATTATTCATAAATTATGCTCTTGATACGTAAGAACCTTCTGCTGTATTGATTACTAATACATCTCCTTCTTTAACGAATAGAGGTACTTGTAATGTGTATCCAGTTTCTACTGTAGCAGCTTTAGTAGCTCCTTGTGCAGTATCACCTTTAACACCAGGTTCAGTTTCAGTTACAGTAAGTTCTACTGTTGTTGGTAAGTCAATACCTAAGATTTCATCACCAAACATTAAGATTGAAACTTCCATATTTTCTTTTAAGAAGTTTAATTCGTATTCTAATTGTGCTTCTGGTACTTCGATTTGCTCGTAAGTAGCGTTATCCATAAATACATAAGCTTCACCTGTTGAGTAAAGGTATGACATTTTTTGGTTATTGATTTGAGCTTTTGCTACTTTCTCACCAGCTCTGAATGTTTTATCATTAACTGCACCTGTACGCATGTTTCTTAATTTAGAACGTACGAAAGCAGCTCCTTTACCAGGTTTAACGTGTTGGAATTCCATTACTTTCCAAATGTTTCCATCAACTTCGATAGTAACTCCAGTTTTAAAATCATTAACTGATATCATTATTGTATTTCTCCTTTAAATTGTACTAATATTATTATAAATAAAATTTTTTTTAAAATCAAGGTAAAAACGATTAATTTTAAGGTAAAATGTTATAAACATAGTATATTCTAAGTATTTAATTTACATAATTAATTTTATGTAAACTAAATTTGGTTATTTTACTTTTACAGCTTCTACCATATATATTCTATTACCTTTTTTAATGAACTTATCTTCATATTCCGTATGAACATTATCTTTTTCATAAATACTGTTTGTTAGGTCTAATGATAATCTATTGAATGTAAATCCGTATTTTGCATAACTCATTAGACTATATTCAAATAAGCCTTGATTATCTGTTTTTTGTATAATAGTTTTATCTCCACTAAGTATCGCTTCATAACGAGCTAAAAATGTGTGGAATGTTAAACGTCTTTTCTCATGTCTTGTTTTTGGCCATGGATCAGAGAAGTTTAGATAAAGTTGATCAACTTCTCCTTCAGCAAAATATTCAAGTAAATCTTCTGCATTACCAGAAATTAGTTTCAGATTTTCTCTGTGAGTTTCTTCTACTTTATCTAATAGAAACGTTAATACAGTAGGTTGAGCCTCCATAGCTATAAAGTTAATATCTGGATGTTTTTCTGCTAATGTATGAATAAACTTACCTTTCCCACTTCCTATTTCTAAGTGTATTGGATTATCATTCCCAAAAATTTCTTTCCATTTTCCCTTATTATCCTTAGGTTGTAAAAATACAACTGGACTATTTTCTAGACGCTCTCTAGCATCTGCTCTATTTCGAACTCTCATTCATGCACCTTTCTATTTTAATTCAATTGTTTCATTGAATAAATCTTTATTTTCTAATACTTTTTCTTTTGAACCTAGCACACAAGTATAGGCTTTAGATTTCATATTTTCAAATACAGTTGCTAATTTTTGTATATTTTCAACTGTGGTATTTTTAATTTCATTTACAAGTTCATCATAAATATTGAATGGTGAATTTGTTAAATATTTATTAAGTGAATATGTTGCTAACGCACTTGGTGACATCAATACATCTAAAGTATTCAATGTACCTATAATATATTTATTTAGATCTTGTTCATCAGCAACAAAGTTTCGAACATAGTTATCAATATTGTAATATATATCTAATGTTTCAACTAAGTTAGGATCACGATAAGACCATAAGTTAAAATCACCAAAGTTATTAAATATTGCTCCAGCACCATATGCTCCATTTTTCACACGAACATTATTCCATAAATAATCTAAACTTAGGATATGTCTCAGTACTAAATGAGTTCCGGTATAATCTTTAATATTGTATCCAACACCTACATACTGCACAAGAGAATCAAAGTAAAATCCTTCAGAATAACCATGTTCTTCTAATTCTATTTCAAATCCTTTTTGTCTATTTGTATCTTCTGGATATTTCTCTAAGAAGTTAGTAATGACTTGTTTGAAATTATCATATTCTTTATTACTTCCAACAAAGTTAGTTAATAATCTAGATTTATTGAAAATTAATTTAGCTACATTATAAAGATTTTCTCTTATACTTTCATTGTCAGTTTCATAATTATCTAGTAACTTATCCACGAATAAGTAGAAGTCATATTCACCATGGTATGATGCTAACTTACTTTGTGGATTATAGAATCCACTAATTCGACGTGCTACAAATGCATGCCCTGAATTCTTGAATTTGTTTTCTAGCATTAATTTAACTTCTAATAGGACGTTGTATAATGCTTCTTTATCTTCAAAATCAACGTTTAGTGTTGTTTCTTCTAATATATTAGCTAATTCTTCTGATTTTTCAACAAGATTTTTAGCACTAATTATAAATTTAACTTCGCATTCGTCACTTTTATGTTTTCTAAAGACATCTACATATGAACTAACTCCACCAAGATTTGCTCCTATTTCTTTAATAACTTCTGCCTCAGTTTTATTTTTTGTATTAAAGTTAAATAATAAATATGATAAAATTGAAGCGTATTGAAGCTGTTCTAGCTCAAAATCGGTAATATCAAAAAGTAACTTAGTATAAGAAATTCCATTTGTTACTGCATTATAATGAGAGAATTTTAAATCTCTATATGTTTCAAATAATGTTTCCTCAAAAGGATTTTTTAATTCAACTTCTTTGGCATCAACACATTTAATTTTTTCAAGATCTTCTTTCTTATCTATACTATTTTGCCAGTTTTGTAAAGATTTAGTATTTTCGACTATATCTTGTAGTTCATTTTCAGATAATGAAGCTTTGTATTCAACTAGATTTTTCTCTTTTTGCTCTTTTTCTAAAGTTGGAATTAACTGTAAAACAGCTTGTTTCTCATTATTAATTAGGAAGTCTTTTGCAAGACTTTCATATTTTTTATCTTTACAATTTTCTTGTAAATCAGCTATAACTTTATCTAAATCAAATGCAGATAAAATGTTGTCTTCACTGTAAAGCCAAGTTCTTAATAATCTTATTGCGTAAGAAACACCTTTTGGTGCAGAAGTTTTGTTAATTTCTTCTTTAATTGAGAAATTTTTCTTATTGATTGAAGCTTGTACTTGCTCATAATCAAAACCTTTTTCAATGATTGACTTAAGAAGTTTTTTGTATTCAGTATCAAGATTATCTAATTTATCATCTTTAACATATTTGAAGATAATTGAATAGACAGTTTCTTTTCTATCTTTTTGAACATAACTATAAACATCTTCACAAAAATCATTTTCTATGAAATATTTTCTAAATTCAGTATTACTACTTCCTAGAAGTATATCATCTATAATATCAATATTTTCGATTCTACTGAATTCATTACTATCACCAAGGATGTAATTATATGCAACATATGCCTTATTGCTTAGCTCTTCGTTAAAATAAGTTCGCTTAACAATTTCTTTTGAAAAATTATTTTGACGTGATAAGTTATAGTCACTATAATCTTTATAATCATAGTTATTTAAATAACTATCTATATGTTCCAGATATTGGTTTACATTCAGATTACCATATAAGAAGATATAACTGTTACTTGGGTGATAATTATAATTATATGTTTCTAAAAATTCTTCTTGTGTTATTGAAGGAATAGCCTCCGGTTTTCCTCCCGAAGAATATTTATAAGGTGTATCACTAAATAAGTGTTCACTTACATATTGATCAAGAACTTCATCTACTGATGAGTATGCACCTTTCATTTCATTATAAACTACACCTTTGTATATAAGTTCATCCTCTTTATTTTCTAAATGGTAATGCCAACCTTCTTGTGCTAGTATATTCTTATTAACTTTTAAATTTGGATTAAATACGGCATCTAAATAGATGTCCATTAATATTTCTAAATCTTTCTCATTTTTAGACGATACTGGATACATAGTTTTATCAGGAAATGTCATTGCATTTAAAAATGTATTAAAAGAACCTTTAAGTAGTTCTACAAAAGGTTCTTTTACTGGATATTTCGCTGAACCACATAAAACAGAATGTTCTAAAATATGAAAAATACCATTATCATTATAAGGGATAGTTTTAAAACTTATGCTAAAACTTTTATTTATGTCGTCATTCTCAAAGAAAACTAATCTAGCACGAGTTTTAGTATGCTCATAAAGATAAGCATTTGTATTAATATTTTTTAGATATTTCTTTTCTATAAGTTCAAATGTCATATTATTTAATTATTTCATAGTAGATTACATTTTTAGTAATGTAAGAACATCATAACCTTGTAGTTTGTCCATTCCATTTAGACCATCTAGTTCGATTAAGAATGCAATACCTACTACGATTCCTCCTAATTCTTCTACTAATTTAATAGTTGCTTCAATTGTTCCACCAGTAGCTAATAAATCATCAGTGATAAGAACACGTTGACCTGGTTTAATAGCATCTTTGTGCATTGTTAAAGTGTTACTACCATATTCTAAATCATATTGGTAAGAAATAACTTCACGAGGTAATTTATTAGGTTTTCTAACAGGAACGAACCCAATACCTAATGAATAAGATACAGGACATCCAATGATAAAACCACGTGCTTCTGGTCCAACTACAACATCAACTTTTTTTTCTTTTGCATAGTTAACGATTTGATCAGTAGCATATTTATATGCCTCACCATCTGCCATTAATGTAGTAATATCTTTAAAACTAATTCCTTCTTTTGGCCAATTTTCTACGATTGAAATGTATTTTTCTAAATTCATTTATTTTTCTTTTCTCCTAAATGTTTTCTTAACTCAATTATTATACTATAAAATCCCAAAATAAGCAATTTTAAACACTATTAATACACTAAGAAACAGTAATTTATTAGATTACGAATCTACTTATAATATTCAGTATTTACTTATATAGTATTATATAATCTAGAACTCTGTGAATTTTAGTAATTTAAAATCTCCAGTTGATAAAATCAATTATTATTTGTATTCTATGTTATGTGTTAAAATATATTATAAATACGATATAAGGAGATTTTAGTATGAAAATTACATTTACTGATTCAGCTGTGAATTATATTTATAAAAAATTTGATAGTGAGGACACTAGTGCATATGATATTATTATCGACTATTTAGATGGAAATAGTCCATATTCGGATAACGTTAATGGTTGTCATTGTCAAGTATATGACAAATATAGAATTCTAATTGTTTCTAAAGAAGATAAAAATATTAAGTGGGATAAATATGATAAGGAACTATCTACAAACATAGGTACTGTTCATTATCCTTCTTATTATGAAGTGATGTTTGATAAAGACAATAAATTTGATTATAGTGAGACGAATTTTACTTTATATTTAAAAAGTGAAGCGGGAATTATTACAGAACAAGTCCAATTAATAATTAAAAAATAAATTTAAGTAAATTTTAGTAAGTTTTGCTAACATTATCATAAGTGTAATTAGAGGAAGGAGAATATTTTGAAATCTTTTCTAAACAGTAGAAAATTAACATTTTTTCTATTTTTTGTATATTTATTTATACTTTCTTGGGTAATAGTAGCTAAAATGAATTGGAACCTACTTTTAAGTAGTAATATTTCATGGATAAATAATCCTCGTGTATTACTTTATCCTGGTGTAACTTGGAGAACAATCAATCTAGTACCATACAGATTTGGAAATTTTGACATTGTGGAAGTTTTACTTAATATTATTTTCTTTATACCTTTTAGCTTTTATATCAAAATGCTATATCCTAAATCGTCTGGTTTAAGAGCTATAATTTTAGGGTTTATATTAAGTTTAATATACGAATCTACTCAATATATCTTGACTATTGGGTTCCCTGATATAACAGATTTGATAGATAATACTTTAGGTGCTTGCATAGGAGTAATAATTATCAATATTATTTCTCTAATTTTCAAAGAAAAACTTAGATTGTATATGAATTTCATTTTAATACTTCTTTCGGGATATATTATTTATGAAATAATTAATATAGTATCTTAAATAACAAATAATAACGGATATACTTGGCAATTGTTAAGTACATCCGTTATTTATATCTTATGTAATTATTATTATTAAATTTTTAAATTATTTTTTTCTTCTGAAGCCTAATGCAGCTAATCCAATACCTAATATACCTAGTAATAATGCTCCAACACTATTTTCAGTTAATCCTGTTTTAGGTAATATATTATTGAATCTTTGTGAAATTGGATTGTTTCCAACTTTAGTATTGTTATTTGTTCTTGAAACAATAGTATATGTACTGAAGTGATCTGTATAGAATGTTAATTTCCCATCTGAATATGAACTTGGGACTTTTTCTAATTTGTCACCATTTACATAATAAACTTCTAATGTTTCATTATCTTTAGCAAGAACAGCTACAGTAACTGCTCTAGTTTCACCATTTTTATTTATTACATTTCCATTATCATCTGTGAAGAATAGATCTAAAGTTTTCACAACATTTAAATTCTCATCAAGATTCTTAACTAATTCTTTTACTTCTTTTACTTTTTGTTCGTTAGAATTTTGAGCAACAAAGTGAATACCAGTAACATCTTTAGCTTTGAATTTTACAGTTACTTCTTCATCTCCAGGTAATTTAGCAACAAGTGTATCTTTTAGATTGCTAAGCTTAGCATCATGATTATCATCGTTTGTAGGATTACTTGGTTGTTCAACTGGTGGTGTTTGAGTATTTTCCTCTGATTTAGGCTGTTCAGGTGTTACCTGAGGTTTTTCTTCAACCTTAGGTTGCTCAGCAGGTTTCTCATCTTTTTTATCTTCTACTTTCGGTTCTTCTTTTTTAACATCAGCATTAACTGTAGTTATAAGTTCAACTAATTTATCATCGATATTAGTAGCATTTTTCTCGAATAAAGTTTTAGTAATTCTATATTTATCTCCTGCTTTCATATCATTATCAGTAATTTCTAATTTTTTATCATCTTCATTAGAAACACTTGAAGAACTAATTTCTTTAATTTCATTGCCACGAATACGTTCTACCTTAGTAACAATATACCAGTTACGTCCATAATCATCACTCTTAAGTAATTCTGCCATAGGTTTAGTTTGTTTACTTAGGAATTCTTTATATTTTTCTAAACCTTGTAAGATACCTTCTCCACCATAAAACTCAGAACGACCTCTATACCAGTGTAGAAGATTAAGAATTGTTAATTTCTCATCTTTAGGTTGAACTGTAATTTTGTTATCTTTTGCAACAACATTTAATTCGATAGCTTGTTTTTGTGGATAATAACCTTGTGTTACTTCAGGAGAAATTCCTAATAGTTTTGTATCAGAATCATTATATGGCAATGTTGCTGGTAAATTATTATTAGCAATATCAAGTATATGTAGACTACCATTTGCTTTAATTAATTCTAGTGGTATATTACTAATTTGGTTATTTACTAATCTTACAGTTGCTTTATTTTTAGCAAGTGTTTTCCATAATTCATCAGATAAGCTAGCAATATGGTTATTATTTAAAGCTAGAGTATTTAATTTTGTTAAATTAACTCCATTTTCTGGAAGTGATGTTAATTTGTTGTTAGCTGCGTATAACTGTGTTAAAGAAGATAAATTAGCTATACTATCTGGAAGTTTAGTAAGTTCATTATCAGTTACAGATAAGAATGTTAATCCTGTATTGTTTTTAAATAAATCATTTGGAAGTGAAATAATTTTATTATTTGATAAACTTACAGTTTTTAGCTTCTTATTATTAGCAAAAACATTCGCTGGTAATGTTGATAACCATGATTGACTGAATTCAACTGAATCTAATTCAGGATTATTTGCAAATAAGTTTTCTGGGATATTACCTAAGTTATTAGAAGACAAGTTCACAGTTTTTAATTTTTTGTTATTAGCAAATAGGTTTTCAGGTAATTTAGTAACACCATTTCCTCCTAAGTTAATACGCTCGATATTAACTGCATTTTTGAATAAGTCTTCTGGTAATTCGCCGAAGTTATTACTATCAGAAGAGAATGATTTAACTCCAGGTCCCATGTGTTTTAGTAAATCTAAATTGTATATAGCACCTTTATCAACTTTTCCATCAATCTCTAATGATCCGATGTTGATATCACCAGTGAAGTTTTTCAATTCATCTTCTGTTACTTTACCGTCTTTGTTAGTATCTACCCCATTGGCGATTAATTTTTTCTGAAGAAGATCATCACTTTTTTTACGTTCTTCATTATTTTTTTCTACTAACTCAAATCCATTCCATCCTTTTTTGATCTCAGGTTTAAATTTAAGTTTAACTGTAGTATATTTATCAAAGTTTCCTTTATCACTTTCTAAAGAACCCATATAAGAAACTATAACACCACCTAAATGTACTTGGTCTAGATCTTCTACCGGAAGAGTAAATAATGCTCTGTCATATTGACCTGCAGAGTTTTTCTCACCAAAGTTTTCTTTCACCCCTGATTCCCATTTACCTTTATTTTGAATGGCAAAATCATATAAACCATGAGCAAATAATGTATTTAACATTGTAATACTCATTTTTCCATCTTTAACTACTAATTTTACATTTTTGTCAAAGAATCCTTCTAGCATTGAAGTACCTTGTCTTCCATCAGCGTATAAAGCGTTAAATCCTAAAGTATATTCACCATCTTCTAATTTATCAGTAAGTGAATAAGTTTTTTCTTCTTGTTTTTCAGGAGTTTTTTCTGGTGTTGGTTTTTCTTCAGCTACCTTGTTTCCAGTAGTATAAGTTTTACTTTCAGTTCCATCATTTGCTTTAAATACAATTGTATTATCTCCATCAAAGTTCCAAGCTTTAAATGCTTTAAGGCTTTCTCCACCATCATCGAAAGTAACAATATGCCCTGCCCAGTTTTTACTGAATAGTGATTTATTAAATGATTTTCCATTAATAACCACTTCTTTAGTATTTTTAAGAACATCTTCTGCTTTAAATCCATCAACAAGTGTAATATTTAATTCATCACCATAACCATTCTTTTCTACTTTAGAAACTAAATCTTTTTGAGCATATGATGTGCTAGTAGCTGGCGTATCTTGTTTTGGTTCTGTAGGTTGTGCATCTTCTTTTTTATCAGTTGCCGTTGGATATGAAATTATAGTTCCATCAACAAGTTTAACCTCTAGCTTATTATCTGAATCTTTTAACGCTTTTACTAAATCTTCGTTAAAAATTCTAATTCCAAGATATTTTGATGTTTCTACTTTATCTTTGAATACATCTTTATTCACAGTAGTTCCATTTAAAGTTACACTTGCAATTTCATCAACAAAGTTATCATAAACAGAAGTGTCAGATAATTCTAAAGTTAAGTGTTTTTCATCTTTCCAGTTTTTACCTTGGTCTAGTTTTGAAATTGTGTATTTAGCATTTGAAGCAGGTTTATTAGAACTAGTATCACTATCTTTTGATGGTGTAGTCGTTTCATTACTTGGTTCTACATAACCAGTATCCTGATATGTTGTTTTAGAACCATCTTCAAATGTAAATTCAATTTTGTGCTTATCTTGTTTTTTATAATGTTCAGTAATAGCTTTATCTGAAGCAGTTACTTCTCCATTATATAATTTATAAAATTTACTATTTGTATTTTGTTTATCGAATCCGAAATCTTTTCCATCTACTGTTAGTTTAGATACTTTTGACCAGTAGTTTTTGTAAAGATCAGAACCTTCTAAGAAGAAGATTAGAGAATCATTATCTAATTGTGGTTCTAAAATTTTTAGACCTTCACTAATTAATTTTGGTTTAGCTGTTGGATCTACATATCCTTTATCTTCATATACAGCTTTTGATCCA
This sequence comes from uncultured Gemella sp., assembly GCF_963537375.1. Classification (GTDB taxonomy): domain Bacteria; phylum Bacillota; class Bacilli; order Staphylococcales; family Gemellaceae; genus Gemella. Next base: position 1,727 of record NZ_CAUTDQ010000001.1, on the reverse strand, counting down.
TCTTTAAAAATAAATTCTATTTTGTGTTTGTCTTGTTTATTATAATGATTAGTTATTTCACTATTATTAACATAAATAACACTATCAAATAAAGAATAGTTTTTTGAAGAAGATGCTTCACTATTAAATCCGAAATCTTTTCCATCTATTAATAATTTATCAATTTTATTCCAGTATCTCTTAAATAAAGTATCTGAAGTATCTTGACCTTCAACAGCAATCTCTAGAGATCCACTTGTTCCAATCTCTGGTTCGTAGACTTTAAAACCTGTGCTCTGTTGATCTTGTGCGTAAACTACATTAGAATCAAGATTTAGTTTAGAATAATTGAAATCTACTGAACCTATACTTAAACAGATAGGTACTGCTAATCCAATTATTAATTTATTATTATATTTTTTGTTCATGACGTTCCTCCATTAAAACAATGATAATCAATATCGATTAATTATAGCTACATTATACTACAACAGGTTAGAAGATACAAGTAAAAACATCAAAATATAAAAAAAAATAGAGCATATTTTTATGAAATCAATTTGAAAAAGGTTGATTTCATAAGCTTATACTCTACAAAATAATGTTCATATTTTTGCCACAATGAAAAAATAATTATTATTAATAATTAGAATCTTTTAGTTATTAAATTATAATGTATTTCGATATCTTCTGGTTCTGTAGCATAACCACGTAAATCGTAGTATTCTCCATCTTTTTCTAATACTGCAGTAGGATAAGATTCTATACCTAAGTTAAGTGTTCTTAGAAAATCTGGATGAATCGGATTCGTATTTTTAAAAGCAATTGTAAGTTTTAAGGCCAAATCAGAACTATCGATTTCATATTTGTCACATAGTTCTAAGTATGTTTCAATATCACTTAAACTTTTACCTTCAACAAAAAACTTACATTGTATATCATATGCATAATCTAATAATTTTGAATTTGGTATAAATTCTTTTACTGTATTTAAAGCAATCGCAGGATGAAGTGAATTTAATACCATTTCACCTTCTTCAAGTACTTTCTTATACTCTTCTCCAAACTCAATATTATACATTTCTGAAATTTGTTTATTTCCTTCTGCTATATATGTGTACTCTCCTATTTTTTTGCTGTTTTCACCAATAAATAATCCACCAGAAACAATATCGATTTCTATGTCCGTATGATTTTTATAAAACTCAGTAAATAATTTATCAAAACCATAGCACCAACCACAGTATGCGTCCCAAAAATATAATATTTTCATTTTATTCTCCTTTTTTCACCTTAATTTTTATCAAAAGCTTTGTTAATATTCGTTATGTTCTCTTTTAGTAATAACTGTTCAACTTCGAATATACTTTCCATTCTAACAAAGCTTTCTGATTGTTTTAAATCAACTTTTTTATAATTTTCATTCAATTTAATGGTATTATTCTCAAAAGTTATAAGATTTAATTCTCTAAAAATTTGAATCATGATTTTTAAACTATCCACATTTGTTTTTAATGTTGTTAACAATTTATCTAATTGCTGTGCAATATTAATTTGTTTATTTGGAATAGATAGAATAATGTTAAATAGTTTTATCAACCTATCTTTATCTATTAAATAAACGTCCGATAAAATTTGTTTTTCTTCACAAATTAAATATATTTTCTTAGGTTTTAAATTAACTAATTTCTCAATATATTCTTTACCATTTGGAATATCTAATAAGTAGATATCTTCAATATTTTCTT